>CADBWQ010000050.1 GCA_902798545.1 Oscillospiraceae bacterium | reverse complement strand
CTGCGAAAGGAGCTGGCAGCACCGGTCCTGCTGCGGACCGCGCCGGAAATAACGGTTGTACTTTGGAGAAAAATAGATATAATATGTACAGAATTATCATCCATTTGCCCGCAGCCCAAACCATCTGAGAGGAGACCTCCCTATGAATGAACGACTGAATTTTGCCTGCGACTATAACCAGGGCGCACATCCCGCCATCCTGCAGCGCATGCTGGAAAACAATCTGGTAAAGTCCGGTGTCTACGGTGACGACGCTTTTTCTGAATCCGCCCGGGCAAAAATCCGTACCGCCTGCCGGGCGCCGGAGGCGGATGTCTGGTTTCTCGTCGGCGGGACCCAGACCAACGCCGCGGTGCTGGACTCGGTGCTGCGTCCCTTTGAGGGCGTGATCTCGGCGGATACGGGCCACATCTGCATTCACGAGGCCGGCGCCATCGAGCGCGGCGGCCACAAGGTTCTTGCCCTCCCCGGGAAGGCCGGCAAGATCAGCGCCGCTGACATCCGTGCCTGCTGGGACACCTGGTACGGCGACGGCAACCGCAGCCATGTCGTAAAACCCGGCGCGGTGTATCTCTCCCTCCCCACCGAGGTCGGCACGCTGTATTCTCTCGCCGAGCTGGAGGCCATCAGTTCCGTCTGCCGGGAGAAGGGCCTCTGCCTCTATGTGGACGGGGCGCGCCTGGCCTATTCCCTCGCCTGCCCGGAGAACGACGTGACCCTGCCGGACCTTGCCCGTCTCTGCGACGTATTCTACATCGGCGGGACTAAGTGCGGCTCCCTGCTGGGGGAAGCGCTGGTGTTTCCGAAGCATGACACGGTGCCCGATTTCTTCTCCATCATCAAGCAGCACGGCGCCGTCCTCGCAAAGGGTTTTGTGGCGGGGCTGCAGTTCGACACCCTCTTTACCGACAATCTCTACGGTGAGATCGGACGCACCGCCATCGCCGCGGCCGAGCGCATCCGTCAGGCGCTGCGCAGCAAGGGCTATACCCTCGCTTTTGACGCCCCGACCAACCAGATCTTCGTCCTGCTGGACGACGCGGCGCTCGCTTCTCTCTCCGAAAAGGTCGAGATGAGCTTCTGGGACAAGCCGGACGCGGAACACACCACCATGCGCTTTGTCACCAGCTGGGCCACCACCGAGGAAGAGGTCGACCGGCTGATCGAGCTGCTGTAATCTCTTGATATCTGCTTTTCGGGAAGCGGCGCCGACGTCCTGTTCGCGCCGCTTCTTCTCTGTGTTCTGCTATACCGCTTAGCGAAATGCAGTACCCGGATATCTCCCCGCCGGAGGCGGGGAGATATCCATCACCGGGGCAATCAGTTCCATTAAGCAGGATAAATCATGATTCATGCAGCTTTGGCATGACAAAAACAGTTCAAATTTGTTTGTTAAATTATTCAAATTTCTGTACATATTTTGTCATTTTTTTATGGTTCAATAGTCACAACAGGAAAACAAAGACCTGAAGCAAAAAGATATCTTTTTTTAATAACAAACGAAAAGAGGTTTCCGATCTATGAAAGCATTCACGATTTCTTCGCATCCGTTTCTCCAGAAGACCCTGTGTCTTGTCCTTCTCGCCTGCCTGATCGCGGGCTGTGTCGCCATCGGCGGCGGAAACCAGACCGCCTTCGCCGAGGCCGCGGATCTCTCTCCCGCGGATCTCTATGAGCAGAACGTCAACTCCACCGTCGGCATCACCATCAGCGGTGAGACCTCCAGCCGCTACGGTTACGGTTACACCTACCAGGCCTCCGGCTCGGGCTTCATCATCACCAGCGACGGTTATATCCTGACCAACTACCACGTCATCAACGGTTCCAAGACCGTCACGGTCGCGACCTACGATCACAACACCTACGATGCCAAGGTCATTGGCTATGATGCCAGCAACGACATCGCCGTCATCAAGATTGACGCGGAGAATCTGAAGCCCGTTACGCTGGGCGATTCCGACTGGGCGATTCCGACACGCTGCGCGTCGGCGAGAGTGTCTACGCCATCGGCAACCCCCTCGGCGAGCTGACCTTCTCCCTGACCGGCGGTATTGTCAGTGCCCTGAGCCGTAATGTTCAGACCGAGGCCGGCACCTCCATGAGCCTCATCCAGACCGACTGCGCCATCAACTCCGGCAACTCCGGCGGCGCCCTCTTCAACACCCGCGGCGAGGTGATCGGCATCACCAATGCCAAGTACTCTTCTTCCGGCATGAGCAGCGAGGCAGAAATTGACAACATCGGTTTCGCCATCCCCATCAACAGCGTCAAGCGCATCGTCACCAGCATCATTGAAAACGGCTATGTCCTGAAGCCCTACATCGGCATCTCGGTGTCTCCGCTGTCTGAAGAGACCGCGAAAATCATCGGCATCAAGGCCGGTGCGGTGGTCCAGGATGTCACGGCAGACGCTCCCGCCGACAAGGCCGGACTCAAGAACCATGACGTCATCGTCAAGGTCGGCGATACCGACATCAATGACTCCAACGATCTGGTTCAGGTCATCTCCAAGTCTAATCCGGGTGACGTGCTGACCTTCTCCATCTACCGCCAGGGCCAGGAGATCACGCTGGACGTCGAGATCGGCTCCAAGACCGAATCCGCGCTGAAGGATGAGGAAGAAGCCGAAGCAGCTGAAGAAGAGCAGGCTCCCCAGCAGCCCGAGCAGGGCATCCAGGGCTGGAGCGACAATCCGATGGAAGACTTCTTCCGCTTCTACTTCGGTTATTGATCCCCCCGCGCACTTCCGGAATCGCCTGACCGCGAACACTTTTCCGGCAGGCCGGATCTGAAAGCAGAAACAGACTGCGCCCTAAGAGGCGCACCTGATAAAAAGGGGCTGTCTTTTTGAGACAGCCCCTTTTCCATGCTTTTAAACTACAGCTATCCTGCTTCCGCAAACAGTGCACCGTACAAACTGCCGATCACGCCAGCGCCGAAAATCAGAATTCTCATTGGCTTCACTTCTTTAACGTTCTTCGCGTCCCATCGTTTTATCCAGCCTGTGCTTCTCCTTCCGGCTCTCTATCAAATGCCTTATCGCCATAACCGGATGATAAAAAAACATCCGTGGGCCGGAAAACCGCATGACAGTACGAATCATTTGACGCATATCCGGTTTGTAGCAATGAACTCTGCAGTTTGAACAAAAAGACTTTGTCTCCATAAAAGGACAGTTATCGCTTCTGGTTCTGGCATACCGATTCAGTTCATCGCACTTTTCACACATTTTTCCCTGCTTCATATTGTGATTACGGCGGCAATAGAGGGCAATCATTTCGGAAACAATTTTCTTCTCGTATTCCCGCTTCGACTCTGTATCCATTATTGCTCCCTCAATTCAATGATTCTGCCGCGCAATTGTCTCAACTAACTTCATTATAAAACTTCTCGTTTCTTCCGTCAATCCAGGTATCAAATAAACAATATGAGTATTTCAGGCTACGTAATGAAACACAAGTTAATAATGAAGCCGACAGCCGCCCCTTTTTGATCAGCCCCTGTCAAGGTAGACAAGCAAAATAAATAAAAGAGATGCACGGCACTGCGGTGCCGTGGAACCCGCAGATTCTGTATCGCTGCCGAGG
>CADBWQ010000049.1 GCA_902798545.1 Oscillospiraceae bacterium | reverse complement strand
ACCAACGATCCATCAGATCCTCACCAAAAATACCAGGCATGTACAACATAAGTCAAACCTCCTTTTATTTTCGGTCCTGGATGCTGTTCAGGGCTGTTTCTGTGGTATATGCCGCAAGGGGAGATGAGGAGACCCGGAACCTGAGTTCCGGATCACTTTCCCTCTTGCGAGTATGTTATACCACTATTGTTAGCACTCGTCAAGAGCGAGTGCCAATTCTTCTGTGAAGAATTTGTGAACTTTCTATATATAATTCGCTGCGATTTTTCACCGGATAATTGGATTCACGAATTAGCCCTTGTTACAGCTTTGGCAACAGTGCACGACGCTTTTCCAGCACGGCCTTTTTTGCGTCTACTTCCTGTTTCAGTTCCTTCATTACCTCGCTGGCGGTCTCTTCCTGATAAAGCAGATCGATCAACGCATCCTGCTTCTCGATGATCGTGTTTTTCACACTGGCCGTAGGCTCAAGGTTTTCCCTGACTTCGTGCTTCACTTCGGCTACGCGCTGCTCGGCCTCCATACGAAGCCGCTCTGTCTCGGTTCGGATTTCTTCAAGACGGGCGGCAATACGTTCGGTCCTGAAAATGACCTCCGGATAGGCTTCCGCAAAACGGCGGTGGAAGAAGGAACGGTCGCTCAGCAGCAGATGGATCTCTTTGTTGATCGTTTCCGTGTCATCCGCTTCACTGCTCTCGACACCGGTCTTGACCAGTTTCAGCACAAAATGGGACATCACATAGTCAGCAGCAAAGAGCACTGACAGAGAAATCGCCAGGACTTCCCGCAGCCGCAGGCTCATGTGTCCGGCAATGAGCGCCAGCACGGGATTCAATACCTCCACGATCAAGACGCCGCCCAGTCCGAAGAGGATCAGATTCCCAATCCAGACACGGCCATGCAGGTTCATGGGCTTCTGGCTGTAATCCCACCAGCGGGCATGGAATCGTTTTTCCAGGAAATAGCTGGTCAAATACTCTATGACGCCGCAAAGGATAAACGAGATAACGAAGGTTGTCCCAACAGAGGATTCCAGCGCGGACAGCGCTTTCACCGCAATCGTAATCAACGCAGCGCCGGAGCCATAGATCGGCAGCCACGGTCCCGTAAGGAAACCGCGATTGATGAACCGATGGAACTGGAAATACTTCAGCGTAACCTCAATACACCAGCCAAGAAAAGCGTATGTAAAGAACAACAATATGAGATTGACCAGGCTTTCGTACGTCATCTTCTTAGCTCCTTTGCATTTACTCCCGGATCACAGCACCATCAGCAGTGTGCCTGCGCCGATCAGGCAGCAGCCGATAAGAGATTTTGTCGTAAACTGCTCGTGCAGAAATACAAACGCCAACACCAGCGTGATCACAACGCTCAGTTTGTCGATGGGGACAACTTTAGATGCCTCGCCCATTTGGAGAGCCTTGTAGTAGCACAGCCAGGAGGCTCCAGTGGCAAGCCCGGACAGAATCAGGAAAAGCCAGCTTTTCTGTGAAATCTCCCCCAAGCCCTTCTGCGCATTCGTCAGGAACACCATACCCCATGACATGACTAACACGACTGCCGTGCGGATGGCAGTGGCGAGATTGGAATTGACGCCTTCAATGCCGACCTTTGCCAGTATGGATGTCAGTGCCGCAAAGACCGATGATAGAATTGCAAATATCAGCCACATATGCTGCCTCCTTCTCACAGCCAGTCGGATACCGTTTTTTTCGATTCTTTTGCTTTTGAGCCTTTGATTGCCAGCCCGTTGCTCTGAACATCCGCGCCTTTGCAGAGTTTTTTTACGTCAGAGACCATGCAGCCAAGCCCGGAGCCCTCGTGGGTGCTGATGACTCGGACAGTCTTCCCGGTGAAATCCAGCCCCTGCAGTGCGGTTTCCATCTCCGGTGCGTATGTGCCCCAGTAGATCGGGCTCATGATCTCGAATGTATTGATCCAGTTCATAGCTCGCCCCAGTTCACGTATGCCTCTTTATTGGGTTTTCCGCTTACTCACAGTGCCTGATAAAACTCAACGGCGCCTTTGATCTCTTCCTCGCTGGGATGCCCCTTTGCGATGCCGCCCACGAGCTTGAAGGGGCCAAAGGTGTCATAGCCCTGGCATTGGTATGCTCCAAGCTCCCGGCAGTGCTTCGCCTCAGTGATCTTACGGATGCATTCGCTGAATGTACGAGGCTTTTCCACGCGTTGTCTCATCTACTAAGGTCGTACCGCTAACGGCTTCCTTGACGGGGCTTAAATCAACCCGCTTTTCTTCATCATGATGCATCCGGAAGATAATCATCAAACTCTGTTGCTATTCTTTGATAGGCATTGCGAATGATGGCAATAGCTTCATCAGCAGATTTATAAACACCTACTCTATCAATTTGTATTTTCCCCTTCTTTGTTGTTTTCTGGTTCTCCTTGTCGGCAACAGACTTAAGAATAGAGAAATCTTCATCAGTTCCAATAAACTGAATACACAATCCCTCCGCATTGCTGTTCTGATATTGGTTGATATAACTCACAATATCTTCAACACAATTCGAAAACACACACTCCTGGTTCTGATACTTCAACAACTCTGATGTGTCGGCCAAATCCTGCCATGAATTACCAGCATCAAGCGATACAGCAAACCCTATATAGTTTCCATAGGGATCATATTCGATTTTGATGATTTTCTTTGTCATGATTTAGCCCCCTCAACCTGCGTATCTAATAGCCCCAGCTTCTCAGAGACTTTCTGCACCAGCTGCTTATACTCCTCTTTAACATTGGCCGGTCCGTTGATCACGACATCGCCGCCAAAGCCAAATACCCAGGAGTAGAATACGCTGCTGGGCACGACATCCACCTCGGCGCGGAAATTCTCCATGTCATATGCATAGGTGGTGACATCCTTGCCGAACTTATCCAGAATCGCATCCATGACATCATTTTTGCAGATTAGATCCACCGTCGTAAACTTCGTCCCGTACATCCGGAAGCTGGTCTGCAGGTATTTGTCGAAATCAAAGTCTGCCGGGAAGGGCAGCGCATCGGTCTCCAGAATATCCGGACGCCTCATTATCCGGTCCACGCGGAAAGTGCCGACCCTCTTGCCGTTATCGAACACGCCGACCATGTAATAGAAATCGCCGTTCCAGACAAGCTTATGAGGGCTAAATATCCACGGCTTACCGTCGTTGCGCAACTTTGGCTCCTTCCGGACATCATACTTGAAATACAGGAAGGATATCTGCTTTCCGGCATTGATGGCTTCATTGATGCCGTCAATGATCAGGTAAATGCTTTCGTTATCGTATTTGATACGATCCTCTGCAGCGATGTTCCGCCTCAGATTCTCTGCCTGGTTCCAGCCAGCCATCTTAGAGAGCTTGGCCACCAGCTCCTCACTTTTTTTCTTGGTGATGAACTTGGAGGATTCCACCGCATCGATCAGCGATCAGGTTATAGCGCTTCTGGGAGGACATCACTTCCTGGATCTCCATGCCAAAAGAGCGCAGTGCAGCGACATCGGCAGGAATCGTCTGCCGGTGGACTTTGAAGCCATATTCCTTTTCGAGGATCTCCATAAGCTCAGCAGTAGTCAGATAATGATCCTCGTCTGTGCGTTCGTAAAGAATCTTTGCCAGATAAAACGGGCGAAGCTTTGAATCTTGATCCATAACTGCAGTCCTCTTTATATAGACTCTTTTCTGGTCTTGATATATTTCCCAGATTTGATCCGCGCATCCTTTGGCTTCTCAGCGTTCTCTGGGATTGCCCATGAATTACCAACATGAAACGCACCCGGAATACGGTCCTCTTTACAAAGGATCTGAATGCGTCTCGTTGAAATACCCCACTTCTCAGCAGTCTGTTTGATCGATATATACTGCATATCGTTGCTCCATTTCATGAATCGCGATGTCCTAGTAGATGCTTGAACGAAAAGGCGAATAAAATCAATGGTGAGGGTCAGACGTATTCGTGTTATTTTCAAGCAATTCTCATGTTTGCACTAACACTGATGAAGGGTGATAAGGTTATCGAGTTGTCGGAAGTATGCTCCAATCTGGCGCTGTTCTGGGATTTCCGGAAGCATTATTTCCATTGCTTCAACATCGCCGGCATTATACGAAGGCAACGCCCCCACCTGGACTAACGTCGTCAAATCCACCGTTTCAAAGAGTGCCTTCGCAAAGTCCGCATCCCACTGATCTTTGCTAAGAGAATAGGCCATCGTATTATTGTCCAGAAGGAAAGGAAAACGGCATAAACGCTTGCGATTCAGCATTACAGCAGCGCCCACCTTCGCAAAGAAAATGGCTGGCACTTCTTCTATCGGTGACCACCTGCGAGCAGCTATTTGGGCGTCTGTCACATAGTTATTCGCCACGTTCATCTCGTTCTCATTGCCGTCATTATTCATGTCAGAAACTTTAAAGAAAGGTGTTCCTGAAGAGCCCCCCTGTTCTGTATCCGGGAAGCCTACACCAGAGCGGGCTTTACCCACTTCGCCCAGCTTACGCTGTTCCCAAGAAAGAGTATCGCTGAGGCTTTTGTTTATCTGCGAAAACGCGGGAAACATCAAATACTTACACTGATGAAGGGTGATAAGGTC
>CADBWQ010000048.1:5457-6055 GCA_902798545.1 Oscillospiraceae bacterium | reverse complement strand
CCGCAAGTATTACGGCAAGGCCGGTGCCACCATTGTCGGCATCGCACTGTTCCTGGCCTGCCTGTTCTTCACTATGGGCAACATCTCCGGCACCGGCGCGGGCATGAATCTGATCTTCGGCATCAACTGGAAAATCGGTTCGGCCATCATGATTGCCGTCGTTATCTATACCTATTTTGCAAAGAACGTCTATAACAAGGTTGAAAAGCTCATCACCGCCTGCATCATCATAATGATTCTGGCATTCTATATCACCCTTGTCGGCGTGGGTGGCCCCAACGGAAAGGAATTTGCTGGCGGTCTCTTCGGATTCAAGGTTCCTGAGGGAAGCCTCGGTACCGCGCTGGCATTCATCTCTACCAACGCCGCCATCACCACCGGTATCTACAACACCTATCTCGGTAAGGAGAAGAAGTGGAAACAGGACGACCTGTTTAACGGTGTCATGCTGACCGATGCACTGGTCCACATGATCAGTGTGGTGCTCATCTCCGGTGCTATTATCCTTGTCGGTGCCATCGTCCTGCATCCGCAGGGCCTCTCCATCAAGGCTCCGGCCCAGCTGGCCCAGATGCTCGAGCCCATCATGGGCCCGGTC
>CADBWQ010000048.1:0-5450 GCA_902798545.1 Oscillospiraceae bacterium | reverse complement strand
TCTCGAGAGCAAGTTCATCCGTTACGGCTGCCTGGCCTGCCTTGCATTTGCAATGGTTATCTGCTACAGCTTCAATGGATCTCCCACCCAGCTGATCCTCATTGCGAATATTGCCACCTCCATTGCAACCCCGGTCGGTGGACTGTTCGTCCTGCTGCTCATCTGGCGCAAGGACGTCAACGAGGGCTACAAGGCCCCCACGGCCCTGCGCATCTGCATGACGATCAGCTATGTCTTCGTGCTGATCATGACGGTCTCTGCATTCCAGAAGACCATCATCCCCGGTATCATGAAGCTCTTTGCCTGAGTCAAAAGAAATACAAGGAGACCCCGGGTCAGACGACCCGGGGTCTCCGATCGGTAATCACGGAAGGAGAAAGGCAGAAAATGATCGGACAAATACTTCTGCTCTCTGCTGCTTCAATGGCGGGCGGACTGATACAGGGCACCTGTGGCTTCGGCTGCGGAATTCTGGCCATGCTGGGATTTTCATCTGTTCTGCCCGTCAACCAGGCGGCGGCAGTGACATCGGTCATCAACTTCGGAGTCACATTTCCGACGATGCTGCGATACCGAAAGCACCTGACCATGCGGAAGATTGTGATTCCGTTTCTGGTCTATACGGTTACCTCCATTTTGATCATCCGGGTCTCGATGAATCTGGACGCAAAAATGCTCAAGCACATCTTCGGGGGCTTTCTCCTTGCGCTTAGCATCTACCATTTTACATTGTCGGGAAAACAGCCAACGAACTGGACTCCGGCACTCTCAGCCATGGCGTTCATCATCTCCGGACTCGGCAGCGGACTGTTCGCGGTGGGCGGGCCGCTGATGGTACTGTACTTCCTGGGCCATACGGACAGAACCGAGGAGTACCTGGCAGATACACAGATGATTTTTGTCATCAATGCCGCGCCGACATTGTTTATGAGGATCCGAAACGGTCTTCTCACCACAGAGCATATCCCATATCTGATTCCTGGCCTGACCGGTGTGCTGATCGGGTTTTGGCTGGCAGGAAAGATCGTTGGGAAGATCGACAAGCCGAAACTGACAAAGCTTGTCTACACCGCGGTCGGAATCAGCGGATTCCTGTATCTGCTGGGATTATAAGATAATGCTGGTCGTTTTCCTCGGCGTTTCTGATTCTGACATATGCATTGGCCCACAGTGAGGATCACTTTCCTCGCTTTGGGCCTGTTCATGTGTTTGGTCACTTATTGTTCTATATATCAACTGACCTTAGTCAGATTATTGCTTTTTCTCAATCGTCCCAGCCGAACATGTCATCGAAATCGCGGTCATATTTAACGAAATGGGTACCATAAGATTACCTTTAGAACGATATATAATTATTGCACAGAATGCCTGAGTTTGCAAGAAGAAGCGGCGTCCCGAAACGGATTCATTTCTACAGGAGAGATCCTCAGACTGCCGCAGTTGTTTTTACAGCGCTCCCTGGGTTCCCCAGGGCGGTGCGTGGTATCGAATAGCAGAACAGGTTATCCAGCTTTTAATTCCTCCACATGCTCCAACGAATAGAGCATATCCGGATCGATATCAATACAAGAGGCAGGATTATTTGTGCCGTCAATGTCCCACGCCAGTGTATCATTCATAATTGTGCAGCGATCCATAAAAACTTCAATATTCTCAAGTGCTTTGAACACGCCTCTTCCCAATTTTGGTTTCACATCGTATCGGACTATTTTCCCATCAACAAAGTAAACAGATACGGTGTAATCTTCATGTGGAATAACCTGTACAATTTCAGGAGTATAATCCATAGTTGTTCTCCTTTCACATGAGTGGCGGAATCTTCTTCAGCGGCATATCAGACTCAGCTTCTGATTCTTATTATTATAATAAATTATAACAAACAATGCTTATCTGCGCAACATCAATCAAAGTCTAAGACAATCAAAAACCTATGACAGCCGAAGAATAACTATATAAGCCGACCATCGTAGAATACTATAAGAGCAAAGAGACGGAAGAAACCCCGACGAGCTGACGCATATAACCAGTTCGTCGGGGTTTCTGGTGGGTGCGGGGGGTCAGAGACTACGGAAAGCAGCAGCCCCGCAGCGGGAAGTTTTCCTCGCTGCGGGCTGCACTTCTGTACGTTATTCGTCGATGTCCTCGCCGATCACGGTTTCGGGCTCGCCGCTTTTTTCCTGACGGTTATGAAGCTGTTCGAGTACTTGTTTCAGCTGTTCGGGAACCGGCAGGCCGAGGTGGGCGGCGTTCTCCAGGATGGAGAGGCCGTTGTTCGCCACCGCCCAGAAGATGACGGCGGTACGCAGGACGCCCGGCTGGTTCAGGACGTGCACATCCAGGACCTGGGCAATGCCCACCAGCAGGAAGGTCAGCACCTTCCGGCAGAGTCCTCGGAAGCCGACGGCGGAGCTGAGCGTCCGGTCCTCAATCGCGCACATGACGCCGGTGAGGTAATCCACAATCACGAAGACCAGCAGCGCGTAGAGCAGACCGTCACTCCCGCCCAGGAAGTAGCCGAGCCATGCACCGACGGCGGCGAGAGCCACTTTGATCACATTCCAGAATTCTTTCATTTTTCAGTCCTCCAAAGATAAGATTTTGCGCCAGGTCAGGGGGCCGACGACGCCGTCGGGGTCGAGGTCATGCTCGCGCTGGAATTGGCGGATCGCCTGATCCGTTATCTCCCCGATCACACCGTCGGTCTCGGTTTTATAGCCGCGTGCGTCCAGGATGGCCTGGAGCACGGTGACATCCTTGCCGGACATGGACTTGTCCACCATGCGGGGTGGCCAGAAACCGGCGTCAGCCGGTTTCTCCTTTTCCGGTGCTTTTACTTCAGCGGACTGCGTGGATATTTTGTCCCCTGCCGGAGGGGCGGATGCTGCGCCGATCTCCTGGGCCAGAGACAGGGCGTAGCGGAAGCGGGCGTCCACGTTGCAGTAGTACGGCTGCTCGTACAGGCGGCAGACCTTGTCCGTGGCGGTCCAGATATCATCCGTAGTTTGGAGAATCCTCCAGAGACCTGAATACTGCCCTTCGGTCTGCAGCTCATGCATGGCGAAGGCCACCTGCATGGATGCATCGTCCAGGGCCTTGCCGGACTTCTTCCAGAAGTCGTAGAGATCCAGCTTTCTCCCCTGCCCGGTGGAGAAATTGAAGTAGGTCCACTGGGCCAGGCCGTAGCCCTTCTGATCCCGGGCAAACTGCGTGCGGCTGATCCGCCCGGCCATGACATCGGCGGTATAGGCGTGGGACAGTGTGCGTCCGGCGGTGAAGTCGTTCTGCAGCCGCCAGGGCTCCAGACCGGACTCGGCCATCCAGTTCCCCATCAGGCCGAGGGCTCCGGCATGGGAGGCACCGGAGGTTCGTAATTTGTTATAGATGAGCATAGTATTAGACATATGGGTTCCTCGATTCTCATTCATGGAAGAGTCGGATTACCGTGTTTCCGGTTGCCATTTTCTCAATCCCTTTGAAGACGGTGAATCCCTCGAAGGTCTTGCGGTCTTCATCGAAGACGCGGGTCAGGCTGCGGGTATGCTCCGGATCGTTGAAGATGCCGAAGAGCGTGGCGAGATCTGTTTCGGGTGTCTCGAAGCGGAGGCTTCCGTCCAGCTCGGAGATCCCGATCCAGTTCAGGGGAAGCGTGGTTCCCTGCGCGGTTTCAAGTGTAAGCATACGTCCTCCTTTATGACCAGGTTACGAGTTTGCGATTCACGCCCCCGACCGTGATGGTCTCGAGGCCGAGGTAGTGATAATTCAGGGCGATGGATCCGGCGAGCAGAGATGAGAACTGGGCGCTGCCCTCGAAGTAGCCGTAGAGCGTGTCGATGTTCGCCTTGTTCGTCCCCACCTGGTCCAGGGTGCCCTGGAAGCTGGTCTTGCCGTAGGAGACCGCCGATGATCCGATCACGCGGTTGACGGCGGCACCGTCATCGATCTTCGTGGAGCCGAGGGAATAGTCCGCGATGCGGTTGGTATTCAGCGTGCCCGCCGTGATCTTCGAGGCGTTCAGGTTCTCGATGTTCGCGTTGTAGATCTTGAGGACGCCGTCCTCGATCGTGCAGCCCCCAATCGTTCCGGACGTGGCGTCAACGACGCCATGGACGGTGAGGCCGGACGCGTTCACCAGCATCACTACGGAGCCGTCGGAGCGAAGCTCGAACTTGTCGGCGTCGAGGTACCAGCCGAAGCTGGACGGATCCCCGCCGCTGCGGGAGACCTTGGCCGCGATCTGCTGCGCCTGGAGAGTGAGCTCGGACTGGACATTCTGGATGCGGCGGGTGAAGCTGCGCTCGGAGGCGGGGATGTAGGGATACTCGTGGTCCAGCTCCTCATCCTCCGGCGCGGAGACCGAGGCGGCGCAGAGCGAGTCGAAGACAAGATTGGAAGAAAAGAGTCCGGAGAGAAAGCTACCGCCGCTGCCGTCTGGGATCGAGAGCGTATCCCCAAGCTCGCAGGCCGGGTCCAGGACGGCCGCCTCGGCGGCGAAGGGGCGATAGACGAAGCCCTGCATTTTGGTGAGCAGGCGGTCGGCAGCCGCCTGGGTAGCGAAGGGGCAGGAGATCTCGTAGACATAACCGGTCTCATCCCCGGCGAAGAGCTCGCCTACGGCACTAGGACTTCGTCCGTCGCTGTCATCATCCAGGAGGAAGCGGACACCGGTGCAGGCCGGGAAGGCCGGACTCTCGGTCAGACGGTGGGTGGAGCCGAGGGTGAGGTCCGCTTCGGTCTTCCGGTCCCAGAGGCAGACGAGGCGCAGGGTATTGACATCCGTGAGGACGAAGCTGCCGCCGTAGAGGGCGGCGATGTACTGCAGCGTCTCACGCAGGGTGTACTGCGCCGGCAGCGGGATCATGAATCCGGCGGTCATGAGGGAAATCGTCTGCGCGTCCACCGCGACACCGAGGAACGAGGCGATCTCCGTGACGACGGAGATGTCCGAATAGGGCCACGAATGAGATGTGGACGGGTAGGCCTGCTCCCCTTTCAGCATAGAGTCGTAGGCGTGGAGCGACAGAAGACCGGTGGTGGTGTCCGCTTCGCGGGTGTCGACAAAGTAGACGCCTTTGGCGATCCACTCTGACTGCTGGGTATCGTTCACGACGCGGAAATAGGGCCGGATCGTCGCCATCCGCGGGACAGCGCCGGATTCCACGTACAGCGACAGCGCAAGCTCGCCCGACGGGGCAAGACCGAGGCGCGGAGATCCGGTGCCAAAGACACTCCGGCGGCTTGAAAGCGACGTAAGCACGTCCATGCCGTAGTCGGTGCTGCTCTGCACTAGGCCTTCGGCCGTCGCGGAGATGTTCACCTTGACCTCGAAGGAATGATTGCCGGCCAATATGGACTTGTAGAGTTCGGAAGTTGTATTCATCTTTCAATCAGCGGGAACGTCAGGCCCTTCCAGATCGCGGTGCCATCGGGATTGACCGTTGCACAGATGGTAG
>CADBWQ010000047.1 GCA_902798545.1 Oscillospiraceae bacterium | reverse complement strand
GGTCGGCGCCGGCGGCATCGGAAGCTTCGCCATCAACTACGGACAGAACCTGCATCACCAGGACATCGTGAATGTCTGCGTGGTGGTCCTGCTGGTGTTTGTGTCTCTGCTCCAGACCATCGGCAACACCCTGGCGCGGCGCACCACCAACCGTGCGCTGTTCCATAAGAATATCAAGTAATCAAAACGATATGGAGGAAAACAAAATGAAACGTACACTCATCACCCTGATTTCTGTTCTGCTTCTGGCCGCGCTGGTCGCCGGCGCCGTCTCCGCATCCGCCGCGTCCCCGGTCCTGATCGGCATTCCGGACGACGCCACCAACGGCGGCCGCGCCATCAAGCTCCTGGAGAGCGTCGGCCTCATCACCGTCGATCCCGAAGCAGGCTGGGTTCCCGAACTGAAGGATATCACCGGGTATCTCTACAACATCGAGATCGTCCCGACCCAGGCCAACACCCTGCCCGCTACGCTGGACGACTTCGGCGGCGCCACCATCAACGGCACCTATGCCATCCCCACCGGGCTTGTTCCGTCCCGTGACGGTCTTGCCATCGAGAGCCAGGCCGATGCCACCGGAGACTCCGGAAACCCGTTTGTGAATGTTGTCGTCGCCCGCACCGAGGATAAGGACAATGAGCTCTACAAGACCATTCAGGAAGCCTTCCAGTCCGACCTCGTGGGTCAGTACCTGATCGCGAAGTACAGCGAGGCTTTCATCCCTGCCTTTGAGTATAAAGATACCGAGTACACCGACGAAGAGCTCCTGAACCTCATCGACAGCTATAAGACCGACAAGAAGGGAAAGACCGTCGTGAAGATCGGCGTCTGCGGCGCCTCCAACGAGCACTGGAACGCCACCCAGTATGTCCTCGACCAGAATGATGCCAACATCTATCTCGACCTGGTCGTCTTTGACGCCTACAACCTGCCCAATGAGGCCCTCAACAGCGGCGACATCGACCTCAATTCCTTCCAGCACAAGGCCTATCTTGCCAACGAAGTCAATTCCCAGGGCTATGAGATCGAGACCATCTTCGACACCCTGATGGCCCCCCTGACCCTGTATTCCAAGCAGTTTGACTCCGTGGACGCACTGAAGGCCGCCGCCGGCGAAGCCGCATAAGTGATTCACGAACACAGAAAACAGCACAGGCGCCCGCAAGGGCGCCTGTTTCAGGTGAGAGGACAAAGAACGTACAGGAGAGAACAGAAACCATGAACGAACTGGAACAGAAGTTATATCGCCAGGTACAGGAAGACCACGACTATGTCGTCGGGCTGCGCCGCTGGTTCCATCAGCACCCGGAACTGGCCAGAGAAGAGAACATGACCGCCGAGCGTATCGAGCAGGAACTGGACACCATCGGCGTGCCGCACAGGCGCGTCGCGGTGACGGGCGTCTATGCCGAAATCGAAGGTACGAAGCCGTGTGAGGGGGAAAAGCGCTGCATCGTCCTGCGCGCCGACATCGACGGCCTCCCGGTAACAGAGGCAAACGGTGTGCCCTATGAGAGCCTCTGCCCCGGAAAGATGCACGCCTGCGGGCACGATGCCCACAATGCGTCCCTGATCGGGGCGGCGAGGATCCTCAGCCGGAACCGGGATCTGTTTTCCGGGAAGGTGATCTTTACCTGGCAGCCGGGGGAAGAGGTCGGTTACGGTGCCCGCCCGATCATCGACGAGGGTAACATCGACGGGGCGGACCGTTCCTTCGGCGTGCACATGGCGTCCAACGTCCCGGTGGGCTCGCTGGTTCTGATGGAGGGACCGAACAACGCCAGCGTCGACTGGTTCCGGATCCGGGTCCATGGCCTGGGGGCTCACGTGTCCGTCCCGCAGCGCGGCGTGGACGCGGCGTATATCGCAAGTCAGATCGTCGTCTCCGCGCAGGCGCTGGTGACGAGGCGCACCAGTCCCATGGACAATGTGCTCATCGGAATCGGAAAGATCACTGCCGGGACGGCCTACAACGTCGTCGCCCAGGAGGCCGAGCTGGAGGGAACGATCCGCGTCTTCTCCCCGGAGATCCGCCGGGATACGAAAGCCCGGCTGGAATTCCTGGCGAAGCAGACGGCCGAGATGTTCGGCGGTACGGCGGAGCTGGAGTGGAACGACAACACCTCGGCCCTCATCAATGATACCGTTGCCACGGCTGAAGCCCAGAAAACGGCGTTCTCGCTCTTCGGACAGGATCATGTGATTACCCGGAGACAGCCGGATCTCGGCGGAGACGACTTCGCCGAATACATTATCCGTGTACCCGGCTGCTACGCCTACATCGGCTCGGGCAATCCGGCGAACCCCAACACCCAGGTGGCGCACCACAACGCGTGTTTTGACATCGACGAGGACGCATTGACGGTGGCCGTGTCGATGTATACCTGTTATACGATGGAGTATCTGAACAGACTGGTCTGAGACTGCAGACTGGTTCCGGCTGAAGGCGGGCAGCGGAGTGACTGTTGAGACCATTGCTGTCGTGACCGATGTTCCCGAAGCAGAAGAGAAAGCGGTCGAGGCAGATAAAACCGCATCATTCTGTTTTATCTGTTATATCAGAAAGCAAGAAGCATAACGGCGCTGCTTCGAACCGACAGAAAAGTCGATTTGAGACAGCGTCTCCTTTTCGCCCATGAAGCCAATCATTCCGCCCTGACAGAGAGAAGACCAACAGAGAGAAGACCCTTCTTGCACCGTTGAGGGATTCCTGCTATACTGTTCAGCAGAAATGAAACAAGATGAGGAGGAAACAGCATGTTTCGACCAATGGCAAGAATCCGGGAACAGATTCCGGAAGAGGAATGTATTGACATCTTGAAGACGCAGCTGCGTGGTGTGCTTTCGGTGCTGGGAGAAGAGGACTATCCCTACGGCATTCCTCTAAACCATTATTACTGTGAAGAGAATGGAAAGATCTACTTCCACGGCGGAATGAAGGGCCACCGGATCGACGCCATGCGCCGGCATGACAAGGCTTCGTTCTGCGTTATCGATGACGGGCGTCCCGAGAAAGAGGGTGACTGGGCCCTGCGCTTCCGGAGTGTTGTTGTCTTCGGCAGACTCGAAACGGTTGAGGATCATGACAGGGCCATAGAAATTACGCGACAGCTCTGCTACAAGTTCACGGATGATACGGAGTACATTGAAAAGGAGATCAAAGGTTCTGAGGCGAGAACGATGGTAGTCTGCCTCACACCGGAGCATATGACCGGAAAGACGATTCTGGAATCTTGAAGCCGGGAAAAGCAGATCCAATCGAAGATACCAAGAAGCAGAGAGGAGAATTGAAACGATGAAGCGTTCCGAAATCAATGCCGCGCTGAAGGAACTGGAAGCCATGTGCGAAAAGCACTGCTGCTACCTGCCGCCCTTCTGCCATTTTACCCCGCAAGAGTGGCAAACGATCGGGCATGACTATGACGAGGTGCGCGAATGCATGCTCGGCTGGGACATTACGGACTACGGCCTCGGCGACTTCGACAGGGTCGGCTTCTCTCTCATCACGATCCGCAACGGGAACCGCTCCATGCCGGAGAAGTACCCGAAGGTCTACGCTGAGAAGCTCCTTTACCTGAAGGAGGGGCAGTATTCCCCCAACCACTTCCACTGGTACAAGACCGAGGACATCATAAACCGCGGCGGCGGAAACGTGCTGATCCGGGTGTACAACAGCCTGCCGGATGAGGCCATCGACTACAAGTCGGACGTGACCGTCCACACCGACGGGCACACCTATACGGTCCCTGCGGGAACCCAGATCCGCCTGACGCCGGGGGAGAGCATCCACATCCAGCAGCTCCTCTACCACGACTTCGAGGTGGAGAAAGGGACCGGCCCGGTCCTCCTGGGGGAAGTGAGCCAGTGCAACGATGACAATACGGATAACCGCTTCAATCCCCCTGTCGGCCGCTTCCCTGCCATTGAGGAGGACGAGCCGCCCTATCGCCTGCTTTGCAATGAGTATCCGCCGGCAAAGTGAAAGCGGAACGGAAACAGAACATGAAACCTGCAGGGGCAGACCAATCAGCGGTCTGCCCCTGCACGATGGGAGAAAAATAAAATCAACGGTGAAACTCCATGGAATAGGAGAAGTGACGGCCTGTGCCGGGATCCAGCGTCTCCATGCCCGGCTTCTCTGCCAGGGTTCCGGTGAAGCCATCATCGTCTGTCCGGCCAAACCAGGGTTCGAGACAGATGAAGGGACCGGCGGGATTCGCCCACACGGCGAGCATCGGGAACTCGCCGCACTGCATTGTGACCCATGGCCTGCGGTCCGGGGCTGCGATTCCGACGGTTTTGATCTCTTCGCCGGAGAAGATCCAGGTGTCGGGGATATCCGTCCGATAGGGCGCGAAGCCCTCGGCCAGGGTCAGCGTTTTTGTCTGTCCGGGCAGAGCGAAGCCGGCTCCGTTGGCACCGAAACAGGTGAGCCGGTCCCGACCGGGGAAGCATACGAAGCAGTCTTCCTTCCGCACACCCTCGGGCATGAGGAAGCCGGGATGCCCGCCGATGGAATAATACATCCTGTCTGCACCGGTGTTCTCCACCTGCCACTCAACGAGAATCTTCCGCGGATTCTCCAGGTCAAGGGAATGCCGCACCAGAAGGCGGAAGTCAAAGGGATAGATCTCCTTCGTGGCCTCGGTGGGGAGGAGCAGGTGAGAGACAGACCCTGCGGATTCTCCCACACACGTGAACACCATGTCCCGCGCGAAGCCATGCTGGGTCTTCATGCTGTACTCGCGGTTCCCGATGCGGTACTTCCCGCCGGTAACGCGACCGACGAAGGGAAAGAGAATCGGGGAGTGTCGGTTCCATATTGTGGGGTCGCCAGTCCAGATGCGCTCCGTGTCCAGTTCCTTGTCCAGCACGCTGCATAGTTCCGCACCGGCATCCGCGACGCTGATCTTCAGAATATCATTTTCCAGAATATGAGTACTCATGGGTTCCTCCTGTTCAGGTATTTGCCACTATTATAATCGTATGAAGCTCATGGGACAAGACGGAACGATCCGGAAAGAGTAAAATCCTGAAATTTATGTTTTTTACGGACAAAAGAATACTTGACCTTTCGACCGAACTATGGTATAGTCACACTTACCTGTCGGACGAGAGGCTTTCTTTTTGTGCGCTCTTTGTCCTATACAGGGAGGCAATGCCTGCTGAAATGCGGGTAAATAAAATAGGAGGTGCCGAACTATGGCTGCAGGCGCAAGAGTTAAAATTACACTCAGATGCGAAGAATGCAAGCAGAGAAACTACAACACGGTCAAGAACAAGAAAAACACTTCTGATCGTTTGGAGCGGAGCAAGTACTGCCCATTCTGCAGAAAGCACACAAAGCACGTAGAGACCAAGTAAGACGGGAGGATGTGTAAAAATGGCTGAAGAAAAGAAAGTCAACGCAGCTCCTGCCAAGGCGGCTGTTGCCGTCAAGAAGGACGAGACCAAGCCCGGCTTTTTTAAGCGCGCGGGCAAATGGTTTCGTGAGATGAAGAGCGAACTGAAAAAGGTTATCTGGCCGACACCCGAGGTTCTTGCAAAGAACACTGCGATCTCTGTCGGTGTGATGATCGTGTCCGCAATTGTTCTCTGGGGCTTTGATGAACTGGCGCAGATGCTGGTTCGTGCGCTCTTCACCCTGGTGGGATAAACACCATGGCGGAAGAGGCAAAGTGGTACGTAGTACATACGTACTCCGGCTATGAAAACGCTGTCGCGGCGGCAGTGATGAAGGCGGCGGAAAACCGCCGGATGACCGACCTCATTCAGGAGGTCAACATCCCGCTGGAAACCGTGACGGAGATCACCGACTCCGGTGAGAAAACCGTAGAGCGGAAAGTCTTCCCCGGCTACGTGCTGGTGAAGATGATTCTGACAGATGACAGCTGGCATCTGGTGCATAATGTGCGCGGCGCTACGGGTTTTGTCGGAGCGGACGGAAAGGCGATTCCCCTGACGCAGGAGGAGATTCTTGCCCTCGGCGTGGAGCGGCGGGATATCAAGGTCGCCTATGATCTGGGAGATACCGTGCGGGTCAACGACGGGCCACTTGCCGGATTCAATGGCACAGTGGAAGAGCTTGAGCCCGAAAACCATGTTCGGCCGTGAGACTCCGGTGGATCTGGAGCTCGACCAGGTCGAAGTACTTAAAGATTAATAAGAAAGAGGTGCTTGTTCATGGCACAGAAAGTAGTAGGATACGTCAGATTCCAGGTTCCTGCCGGAAAAGCGACTCCGGCTCCCCCTGTCGGCCCGGCCCTTGGCCAGTACGGCGTGAATATCGGTCAGTTTACCAAAGACTTCAATGAGCGCACCAAGAATGACATGGGTCTTATGATCCCGGTCGTCATCACGGTTTACTCTGACCGCAGCTTTACCTTCGTCACCAAGACTCCTCCCGCTGCCCTGCTGATTAAGAAGGCCTGCGGTATTGAGTTCGGCTCCGGTGTCCCCCAGCGGGATAAGGTTGCCACCATCAGCAAGGAAGATGTCCGCAAGATCGCCGAGCAGAAGATGCCCGACCTCAACTGCACCGACATCGAATCCGCCATCAGCATG
>CADBWQ010000046.1 GCA_902798545.1 Oscillospiraceae bacterium | reverse complement strand
GGCCGCCCTCGCGGTTGTCCACGACGCCGCTTTCGGTGTTCTCCTTCACCGTACCCTCGTTATCCACAGTGCCGCTGTTCTTCTCCACGGTACCGCCGTTTTCATTGTTGACTTCGCCGGCATTCTCCTCGACCACACCGCCGTCCTTGTTCGTCACGTCACCGGCGTTCTCCTTCACCTCGCCGGCGTTGTCCACGGTACCGCCTTCGAGATTTTTGCCCACGGTGCCGGCGTTCTCCGTTATCTCGCCGTTGTTTGCATATACCGTACCGCTGTTTGTGCCGATCACGCCGCCCTCCTGGTTGAGGATGACGATGCCGGTCTCCGTGTTGACCCCGATTGTGCCAAAGTTGCCGGTGGCGTCAGCGGTGACGTCATATACCGCATGGCTCATCAGGTCGGAGGGGTCAAGCTTCGTAAGAAGGCCGTCGTCCCCTCGCACGTATAAGATCATCTCTCCATCCTGATTACATCCCCTTATGATGGCAACATCGGTATTCCCCGGGATTAGCTTGCCGTCCTCATCATACAGGGGGTTTCGGTTCTGGTCGACCGCATGCGCGCCGACGATGCCCTCGTTGACGTCGATCGTGCCGGTGGCCGCGTTGGTAACGACAATGGCGCCACCTTCAATGTCAGAATTATTGCTGTGATATTCTCCGTAAGCGTTCCTGAGTATTGTTCCCTCATTGGTGATAACATAGCCGGGTAAAGCAACGGCAAATGGCTTGAATAATACACCAGTCGCACCAGCCGCACCACCCGGTTCTAAAAAACCGATTCCGTTGCTGGAGATGACGCCGCCAGGCGTATTTGTAACGACGATCTGAATATTTCCGTTATTCGGGTCCGGAACGGGATTCCCGCTTTCGTCGTATACGATCGAGCCCCCCTGATAAAGCGGGGAACGTTCCTTAACCAGGACGGTCTCACTCTCATCCGCGTTGAACAGTCCGTCAATGACTGTATAGTATTTCCCGGTCCTTTCATCCTCCTCTTTATGCGCCGTGTGGATGCCATCGTCGGTCACAACGAGGAGCGTATTCCCGTACTCCATCTCCCAGCCTGTTCTTTGTGTATAGATCGAGGCCGCCTGCCCCAGGGTCATGGTGTTCCCATCTGTGCTCGTCTGGTAATTACCGATTAAACCGTTATTTGTCACGACGGTGCCGTAACTTGTAGTAAAAATTAGTTCATCATTATTGGGAGAGATATTGGGAGAGATCAGAGGATCCGCCAATTCCTGATTGGTATTCACAAACGTTGAGCTCCATCCAAGGCCGACACCCTGCACCACACCGTTGTTTTCGGCGACTGTTCCGCCGTTTATAAAAATGTAGCCGTTATTGACGTCGACTTCCTCTCCGGAAAAGACCTGTTGCAAGAAAAGGTTCTCTGGGACGACAGGATACAAGGAAGCGGGCGTATTTTCGTTCCGTCCCGCCCATTCTGCGGTGACATTCTTCGGCTCCTCCCCGGACTGCTGTTCCACGTTTGCTGGCTCGCCATCCGTCGCCGCGGGAGCTGAGCTTCCACTGTCCGTATTTGCTGCCAGCACAGCACCGGTGTTGTACTCATTCTCAACGGCCGCTCCGCTGCCCAATGCTGCCGCCGGAGCAGAGCGCATCGGAGAAGTGGACTCCGATGCTGCAGGGGCTGCCCCAAGAACCGGGGCTGCTGCAGGTGCTTCTGCCGGAGCCGCCGCAACAGGGGTAGACACCACCACAGATACTTCCTGAACCGCCTCCGCTACAGGTGCAGCTTCTCCACTGCCGGAACTGCCGGCATCTACGCCGCCGGGCCTGGCCGCTTCTGGAGGAGCCGGTGCTGATGCTACCGCGACAGGTGCATCTGAAGAAGCGGCCGCAGGCGTAGAATCGCTCTCCGGCTCTCCTCCTTCCATCGCAAACGCAGAGACGCTGAGAGAGAGGAGCAGGCAGAGCACCAGGAACAGTGCGAGCGCGGTTTTGCATGTTTTCATCTTCATCCCTCACATTCTTTTGTCGTTTTGTTCTTTGAATCGTCTCCGCAGGAGCGCCACAGTGATGACTACGCCCAGCATAAAGGCCAGCACCCCGATGAGCACATAGCCGCCCACGCTGTCGGATAACAGCGAAGACGCGGTGGAAGTACTGTCTGTAAGACCGTGTCCCGCGGGAAATGCTGCGGAAAGCATCAGGAGACAAAGAAACAGCGCCGTGGATACACTGCCCCAGAGGTGCAGGATGGAAAGATCCCGCTTCCGCTGCAGTTCTCCGGCCCGCCGGTGCATCCGGGCAAGCCGCTCCTGCTCCGTTCCCATGTGCGTTCACCTCCCGAGTCAGAAAAATCCTTTCATAAGTATAGATACATGAAATCAGAAATCTCCCCGACTTTTTCTCCTTATTTACAAAAAGTTCATATTTGCACTGCGGCAGCACATTAAAAAAGCTGCCCCAAACGGAGCAGCACAAAAGAATGTGTTGTTTTCATACTGCCATGCGCAGCAGCTTTCGCCCAAAGAACCAGAGTACAGCCGCGGTCACGATCGGGATCAGATAGCCCACAAGTGCCGCTGCGCGGGGCTGGGAGACGAGGATATTATAGATCCCATGATAGGTGACGGCCACGGCCAGCAGCCCAGCCGTCCCGGCCACACGCAGCCACAGGCGATCCCAGAGGAGCAGCATACCGATGGCGAGGATTGCGCCGCAAACCACATGCATCGCTCCGGCACTGAAGCCGCGAATCAGCAGAAGCAGCAGACTTTCCGCTCCGTTCTGCGTCAGGTAACAGACATTTTCAAAGGTTGCAAAGCCTAGGGCCAGCATCAGCACACAGCCAGAAACGTCGTTCCTGTCCGGCTCAAAAATCAGGAGCCAAAACAGTATTGGGAAGAGCTTCAGACACTCTTCGACCAGCGGTGCGATCTCCATAGAGGCGGACTTCAGGTCTGCACCCTGCACGGCGGCGAGGAAAGTGCTGATGTAGGAGGACAGCAGACAGGCAGTCATGCCCCAGAGCAGAAACAGCAGATTCCGGCGCTCCCGCCCGCCGAAGCACAGGATCGCAACGAGCAGCGGAGCGATCAGACAGATAAAGACGTTTTCGATGTAGTTCATGCGTCCACCGCCTTCCGCAGGGCAAAGGGGAACAGCAGAAAGCTGACGGACAGCAGCGCGTCAAACCAGAAATATGGATTGCGGAGTGTGTCGTCCACCCAGAACCAGGAGCTTGTCCAGACGGCATATTCGATAAGGCAAAAGCCGAGGAGTATCCATGCGAGAGGGCGTTTTCCTCTCTTGTTCGGATTTCTCCAGAGAAACAGGCAATCCCCTGCGTACCAGAGAAGCAGGCACATCAGTATGGAAGAAACGATATTGCCGATCCAGTCGCCCCGCTGCATGTAAAAGACGAACATACCGGCGCTGAAAAGCGGAGCCAGCCACAGAACCCGGCTGTACGGGACACGGCTCCGCAATCCGCGCACATCCTGTATGAGAAGGAAAAGGAAAACATAGGAGGCGTTCCAACTCAGGTAAGGGATATAGGAATAAGGCGGCGTCATGCCGTAGAACAGCAGATAGAGCTGCCAGTACAGGTCACCCAGGAAAAACACTCCAGACGCGAGCGCCAGCAGCAGCCAGGGGCGCTTGCCGCTTTTCAGTGCGCTAACAAGCGACCAGCAGGTACAAAAGCCAGTCGTACCAAGCTGAAAAGCATTAACTGTGCTCTCAATCATATATGATCCTCTTTATCCTGGTCTTCCCGCCACTTCTTCAGGCGCAGACAGAACACCGTCACGCTCACACCCAGAAGGAAGGCCAGCAGCGCCACGACGATATAGCCGAGCGTCCCGCTTGCTGAGAATATGCTGGCACTCATACCTTCGGGAGTACCTGGTAGCGCTACGGACAGCTGCGGCATCCAGACAGCGAGCGCAACAACCAGCGCAAGACACAGAACGATGCTGATGCCGCCCGTCAGCCGGGTCAGCCTTTTCCTCTTTTCACGCTGGAGCTCGGCCGCCCGCGCATGCATGGCGGCGATCCGTTCCTCATTCGTGCGCATCGGTCACACCCTCTTTCTCCAGTTCCTGCCGCAGGGCCTGTTTGCCTCGCTGCAGCAGATGGTCGATCTTCTTTTCGCTGACATTCAAAACTTCCGACGCCTGCCGGTAGCTCAGATCCTCCATGTATACCAGCCACAGCGCCTCCCGGTATGCCGGGGCGATCCGATTCAGACAGCGGTACAGCGCCTGCTTTCGTTCCTCATTCAGATATTGGACCTCGGTCCGCTCCGGGGAGGCAACGTCCGCTTCAAGCTCTTCCAGAGCGAAGGTCTGTATCCGGCCCCGCTTTGATGCAAAGCGGGCAGCCAGGTTTCGCCCGGTCTTGAACAGATAGGCTTTGAAGCCGCCGTCGCGGATCGCCGGGCGCTTCACCATGATTCGGGCAAAAGCCTCGATCATTATGTCCTCGGCGTCATGCCAGTCGTGGAGGACGGCGCTCAGATACAGCGTGAGGACGTCACCATAGCGCAGCATCAACTTATCAAAAGCGGACTTCTCACCGGCAAGATACTGCCGGTATAATTCATCATCCGTCATGGCCTTTTCCCCTTTTCTAAGTGACATCCTAAGTAACATTTACGATGTCACTTAGCGTCTGCTGCATGCAGAAGTGTTATTTTGTAATGCATAACTTCTGATTCCGACTGTTTGGTTTGTCGGGGTAGAGATAAACTACTTCCCCGGATCTCAGCATTTCAATCACAACAGTCCGCAACGTGTTGGTCAGTCTTTTATAGACTTACTCCTTAACTTACTTTCGCATTATATCAAAGAGCAAGTTAAGGAGCAAGTTGATTATGATCAAAGCGTTTCAACTGCTGAAATGGATTTGTTTCCGCAGAAATAAAGTGCCTTGTTTTCTGTGATTATGCCTCAATCTCCTTTATGCCCAGGCCGTCGCCGCCCTAAAGGACTAGC
This sequence comes from Oscillospiraceae bacterium, assembly GCA_902798545.1. GTDB lineage: Bacteria > Bacillota > Clostridia > Oscillospirales > Oscillospiraceae > Limivicinus. The sequence continues at coordinate 1,915 of CADBWQ010000046.1, read as the reverse complement.
TCTGCGTCGCACGTCAGCCGGAACACGATCCGGTCCTTGCTGTGAACCGTCATCGCGTCGTCGCGGATTGCGTATCGACTCGCTTCCCCGCAGGCGCGAAAGCGGCCTTGATCTCATCCTCGGTCAGGTGCGATGTCTTGCAGCGGGTCTTGTCTTTGAACTTGTGATTGCACTGCCAGATAACCCGGCGGTATTTGTCGTTGCTGTGCCAGACCTTCGAGCCGTACCAACCGCCACAGCAACCGCAGCGGATCTTCCCGGAGAATATGGTCGCCCCGCTGTGTTTCGGATCGCGGGATCGCTCGGCGAAAATATCCTGTTCCAATCCTTCCTGATTTTGCTTGACCGATCCACAGCCTTGCGATATACTATTGCCGGTTTCAAAAATCGAAAATTTTTAAAGTTTCGAAAGTGAGGATGCTGATTTGAAACTGATTGAACGCCCTGCACTGCTTGATCGTCTCAGCGATCTCAGAGGGACTCCGGATATCAAGATCATTACCGGAATACGTCGTTCCGGGAAATCCCAACTGATGAAAGATTATATTGATCGAATTCGCACTGTAGAGCCGGATGTCAATATTATTGTCATCGACTATGTTAATCTGGCCTTCGAAAATCTGAAAGAATATCATATGCTTTACCGCTATATTGAAGACCATACCATCAGCGGCAAAGATAATATTCTTTTTATTGATGAAGTGCAAATGTGCCCTGGGTTTGAACTGGCAGTAAACAGCCTCCATGCGAGTGGCCGATACGACATCTATCTCACCGGGTCCAATGCCTTTCTGCTGAGCAACGATCTGGCAACTCTGTTCACCGGGCGGTTTCTGGAAATCCATGTATTCCCGTTCAGTTTTCGGGAGTTCAGAGATTACTTTGGCGAAAATGATATCGATTTGCAGTTCGATGATTATGTCAGAAAAGGAGGTTTACCCGGCTCTTATCCCTATAGGAATGAACGGGACCGGATCGCCTATATTCAGGATGTATACGGAACTATTATCAACAGAGATCTTGTGCAGAAGTATCGTCTGAATGACGCGCAGGTTTTGGGCCATCTGGCAGATTATCTCATGGACAATGTAAGCAACCTGAACTCTCCGAACCGCATCAGCAATACGCTCAATGCAAATGAAGTGGCAACAAGCCATGTTACTGTCGGACGTTACATCAGATATTTGTGCAATGCCTTCGTTTTCTATGACGTCAAACGATATGACATACGCGGGAAAAAGTATCTGGAAACCTCCGATAAATATTATCTCTGTGATACCGGTATCCGCTTTGCACAGCTTGGTACAAGGAACATGGATTTTGGTCGCATGTATGAAAACATCGTTGCAATTGACCTCTTGCGACGTGGGTATGAAGTATATGTCGGAAAACTCTATGAAAAAGAAGTGGACTTTGTTGCGCTTCGAGGGAGCGAGAAGCTGTATATACAAGTCAGTGATAATATTCAGGATCCCAGGACTTTTCAGCGCGAGACCGAACCACTGATGAAAATCAATGATGCCTATCCCAAAATAATACTTGCACGCACGCATCACGAAGAAACTGACTATGAAGGGATCAGGATCATTGACTTGCCGACCTGGCTAATTCATTAACGTCATTTTATGCTTTCCAACTATTCACGGTCAACGGCAAGCGCATTTCCGGAAATCTCAAACATATGTAATGCTGGAGCTGATTTTATACGATCAAACGAGCACACGATTGCGCATACAGGCAGAAAAACGAGCGCTTCTTCAATATGAAGAAGCGCTCTCGAATGTGTTAAGGGTTCAACTCAGGCTTACTTCCACATGGCCTCGAAGCTGACGTCGCCTGTAACCTTGAATGCCACACCGGGCGTCGTGGCAGTGACGCTCTTGTCGCTGCACTGCCAGTGATCGAATTTTGCCCC
>CADBWQ010000045.1 GCA_902798545.1 Oscillospiraceae bacterium | reverse complement strand
TCTTGCCCAGTTCCCGCAGGGTGGAGGGAAGCGTCAGGGAATCAATATTGCGGCAGTTGGCGAAGGCGCCCTGACCCAGAGACTCCAGATCCTCAGGCAAATTCACCTGAGCGACATCACTGTCAGAGAAGGTGTAGTCGCCGGAGAAAGCTCCGCCTGTCGGGATAGAGATGGTGTCGAAGGTGCCTGCGCCGGAGCTGTCAAACGCATGCTCATATCAGCAACTCCTCCCATTCCGTACTTCTCATGGGTACGTTAATCTTCAAGCGTCAGGATATTGATCTTTCCGCTGTACGCGGTGCAGGCGTCCAGCGCGATCACGCCGGGGCCGTAGTAGGGACTGAAATCCGCGTCCGGCCCGAACTCGGAACCTTTGTTTTCATACCGCGCATGGCCGTAGGAACAATGCCAGTGGCCACAGAGGATCGTCTTTTCTTCCGTGCAGGCCTGCGCCGCGTCCATCCCATTGATCCACCGCGCACGGCGCCACTCCTCGGGTGTGGCCTCACGCCAGTCGGAGCGATGGCTGTAGTTGCCGTCGCGTTCCTGAATGCAGGGAATCCAGCCGTGCACGAAAACATAATGCGCGGTCTCATAATAGTCTACCATCGCCGGAATGATTTGTCAATAATAGGCTGTGTTCTGCGCCGCCTCGGCGAAATCGAAATTGCGGATGAGGGCCAGCCCGGGGTCATAGCCCGTCAGCTGCAGGGCCGTTCCGTAGGTCCCGTTACTCTTGTGATGCCGGACCGGAAAGCCCTCGTCGATCGTGATCATTTCCTCGTAGAGATCTTCATGATTCCCGCGGACCAGGATCACATCGCCCTGCTCCAAGAGCTGCAGGACGAACTGCTGCATTTCCACGGCTTCCTGCCCGCGGTCGAAGATATCGCCCAGGATGATCAGCTTGTGCGGCTCAGGATCGGTGAAATACCCCGCTTCCTCCAGCGCCTTATGAAATTCCGTATAAAAGCCGTGAATATCGGCGGTGATGTAGTATTTCATGAAGAATACTCTCTCATAAAATAAGTCGTCATTTACGCCACGTCCGGGTACCGGGTATAGACATACTCATAAATCTGCTGGCGGTAGTGAGAAATGCTGAGATCGTCATAGCACTCGGGCAGCTCGTTCCAGAGCGTGTCGCGGATCAGCGTATCCACAACCGCCTTGGTCTCCTGCTTGTCCGTCCAGTGGTCGAGCTGGGAGATCTTCTCCTTAACCTTGGCCAGCAGGGACACGGCGACCTCCTTGATCTTTTTGATATCCGCCTTGGAGAGATCGTCCCGGAACAGCATGTCGTAGAGCGACAGCTCCTCGTCGCTGGTGAAGCCCTCGCGCACGTAGCGCTGCTGCTCCTGTGTCATGCTCTGGGCCAGCTTCATCAGCTCCGCAAAGGTCTTTTCGATCGTGGCCCGATCCTGTTCGCTGTTGTAGGCCTCGATGATCTTCTGATACTGCTCGTAATAGTTGATGCGGTTGGGGTTGTTGAACAGCAGGGCGGCGATGCGCTGCTGGATCACCAGATCCAGATCCCGGATCACCAGATTCTTCCGCTTCGCTTTAGCAAACTCCCGGCGCAGTAGATCGAAGTCGATGCCGCTGATATCGAACTGGCGCGAGGGTGTGACGCCCTGCTCGGCGGGCTCGATCTGCACATAGTCGTTGATGATGCCGTTGATCTCCACCAACAAATCGGTGGTGTCCACATGCTTGCGCTTTTTCTGCAGCATGGCATAGATCGCGGTGATGGCATCGAACTGCTTCTTCTCGTCCCCGGTCAGATCGTCCCGGTCGGTGTACTTGTAAAGCCGCACCAGCTCAGAGGCCATGGTGGTGAAGGTCTTCTTGGTCTCGATGCTTTCACACACGGCGTCGCAGGCATCGAGCAGCAGGGCGGTTTTCTGGAAATCCGTCGCGTCGATCAGCGTCTGCAGGTCAAAGCCCTGTTCCTCCAGGAAGTTCCGGGCCTTTTCGGTGATCAGCCGGATGCGCTCAAGCAGATGCTCCTTGTCCACCGTCGGGTCGACCGAGCTGCCGCCGGTGTTGGCGGTGTAGTCCGCCAGCGCTTTCCGCAGCGCCTTGACGATGCCGATGTAGTCGATGATGAGGCCGTTGGATTTGCCCTCCGCCACGCGGTTGGCGCGGGCGATGGTCTGCATCAGCGTGTGCGCCTTGAGGGGCTTGTCCAGATACAGGCAAGACAGGCACTTGACGTCGAAGCCCGTCAGCCACATGGCGCAGACGAACACGACCCGCAGCGGGTTGTCCCGATCCTTGAACTCCTTGTCCAGCTCCCGCTTCTCCATCTTGGCGCGGTGGGGCAGAATGTCCAGCCCCCACTTCTTGAAGGTCTGGATCTCGTTCTGATCCTGGGAAATGACCACGGCCATTTCTGTTTGTTTCATCCACTGGATCTTGCGCTCCAGCTCCTGCGCCTCCTGCTGGGAGGCGTGCTTCTGCCGGATCTCCAGCGCCTCGATCTCCGCCTGCCAGTACTGCTGCACGAAGTTGTACATACGCACGCAGGTGACCTTGTTGAGGCAGACGAACATGGCCTTGCCGCTGGTCCAGAGGTCGGAGTAGTGCCCGGCAAAATCTCGCGCGATGGAGCGCAGACGCGGCTCGGCGGTGAGCAGATGGATCTCCTTGGCAAACTCCGCCTCCAGCTTGTCCTGCTTGTCCACGTCCAGATCGGCCGCCTCGATGGCGTCCAGGATGCGGTCGGTGATCTCGGGGTTGTGCAGGTCGAGGATCTTCTCGCCCCGGTTCTCGTAGTAGAGCGGCACGGTGGCGCCGTCGTCCACGGCGCGCTTGAAGTCGTAGATGGATATGTAGCCGCCGAAGGTGCGGGCGGTGATGTTGTCGTTGGATAAAAGCGGCGTGCCGGTGAAGCCGATGCGGGAGGCTGTGGGCAGCATGCGCATCATGTTTTCGGCAAAGACGCCGTTCTGCGTCCGGTGGGCCTCGTCCGACATGAGGATGATGTCGTGGTCGGGATAGATGGGCTCCGCGTCCGGGCGGTTGAATTTGTGGATCAGCGTGAAGATGAAGCTGGGGTTGCCGCGCAGCTTCGCCTCCAGATCGGCGCCGCTGGAGGCGATGTACTGGGAGGCCTTCGTCCCCTTGCCCAGCAGCCCGCAGTTTTCAAAGGTGTCGCTGATCTGTTTGTTCAGCTCGTCCCGGTCAGTAAGGATCACAATGGTGGGAGAACCGGCAAACTTCCGGCGGATCTTCTGGGAGAGGAAGAGCATGGAATAGCTCTTGCCGCTGCCCTGAGTGTGCCAGAACACGCCCAGCTTGCCGTTATTCAGCTTCCGGGCCGCGTAGGCCTTGACCGCCTCGTTGACGCCCAGGTACTGATGGTTGCGGGCCAGGATCTTGGCGGTGCTGCCGCCGGAGTGGTCGTAGAGGATGAAGCTTTCAAACAGGTCGAGGAAGTTCTCTTTCCGGCAGATGCCGCGCAGCATGGTCTCCAGCGCGACGCTGCCGGCCTCCTGCTCATTGAGGCGCTTCCACTCGTGGAAGAACTCGTACTTGCTGCCGAGGGTGCCCACTTTGGCCTCCACCCCGTTGGAGAGGATCAGAAAGGCGTTATAGTAGAACAGATGCGGGATGGTGTCCAGATAGTCCGTGTAGTTGTCGGTGTAGGCGTTCTGTACGTCCACCGTGGTGTTTTTCAGTTCCACGAACAACAGCGGCAGGCCGTTGACAAAGCCGACGATATCCGTCCGTCTGCGGTAGAGGTCGCCGTGGATCTTCATCTCCTTCACCGCGAGGAAGCGGTTTTCCGCCGGGTTCTGGAAGTCGATCACCATGGCGCGGCGCTGCTCCGTGCGCCCGTCCGGGCGGCGGACGGTGACGGGGACGCCGTCGCGCAGGAGAAAGTATTTCTCCTCGTTGACCTGCAAAAGCGACGCGGTGGAGAGCCGCTGCTCAAGTATTCCGATAGCCTCGCTGATCTGGGCGGGCGTGATCCAGGGGTTGAATTTCCGCAGCGCGGCGCTCAGATCCCGTTTCAGCAGGATCTCTTTGTAGCTTGTCCGCCCCAGCGTGCCGTTTTCCCCCAGCACTTCCCGGTTGTACGCATAGACCACATCCCAGCCCAGCTCGTCATGCAGCAGGTTCCCGGCCGCCTCCTGGACCAGAATGTTTTCGGAATAGTCGTAGGACATGGTATGACACCTCGCCTTATTTCAGATATGATTTTACTATGTCAACAAACTCTTTTATATCCGAAAAGTAATTCGGGTATGCCCTCTTGAGCGCATCAAATGAAGATACTCTAACTAATACCGCATCTATTTTTGCTTCTTCGCGGGAAGCTTCAATAGAATTATACTTTTCATTAGCTTTTTCAAATTCACTTGCCATAAAGGGACTGATTATCAGCCTGTGTTTATCGTAATCCAAGACCAATATAAAATACGCTGTGTCTTTTCTGAACTGGTTTCTTTTTTGTGCCTCTACGGCAATGTTTATTCCTTGAAGAAATTCCAAATAATTATTTCTGGCATCAATACTTTCAATTTCATGAACAAGCTCATCGATGTCATCTATGGTGCCGGGTACAATGGGTTGACCTTCACGAATGGCAAATAAAGAAGATGTCAACGCAAAGAAACGATTTACATCTTCTGACCCTTGCCCAGCTTTTATCGCTTCATTAGTGAATATTCCCATCGTCTCAACAGCAGTTGCCCAAACATGCTGTAAATGTGTACGGAATTGTATCTCTATTAGCATGTTTTTGTTGTATGTATAGTCCTTCATGATCTGGATGCCGTCTTTATCTTTGAAGTTGATCCCGGCGACCTCGTCAAAAGCCACGCAGTCCCACAGACCGACCAAACCGACCGTTTTCCGGGCCATGTTGTAGAACAGGTTTGCCACCGTCGTCTGGCCTCCGGAAACAAGGATGCTGTTGGGCGAGATTTCCTTGTACAGATGGCTTTTACCCGTGCTCCGGGGACCAAGTTCACAAAGATTGAAGTTATTCTCTACCAGCGGGATCATACGCGCCAGCAGGAGCCACTTCTCACGCTCGGTCAGAGTATCCGGTTCCATGCCGATGGAGCGCAGCAGGACATCCATCCACTCTTCCTTGGTGAACGCCTTTCGGCCCTGCTTCAGCTCGTTGATATCCACGTGGGGCATCTGAATCGGCGTCAGTTTCCTGATCTGCACCGGATTGCCGTTCTTCTTGTCCTCCTCGATGAACTCGTAGTCCAGCTGCACAATGCACCAGATGCCGCCGCAGAGCAGCCGGTCAAATTTCTCCGGATACTCATCGGCGATGGGCACGGTCCTCAGACCGAGATTGGAGAACTCGGCCTCGTAGACATCACGCTTGATATTCAGGCTGACCGTGATCTTGTCAATGACGGTATAACTGCCACGGGCACGGAGCACGGAGAGGATCTTCTGTGCTTCATCCGGACGCACAAAGTTATCCGCCAGAATCCGCTTCACGTTCTCGACGCCTTTTTCGATGACGTCTTCATCATCAGAGCTGCAATATTGCCCCAGCAGGAACTCAAGGACGTAGACAGGCACATTGGCACCTTCCTTGATTTTCTTTGTGAGGTCTTTGCGAACGATCTTTCCCTGAAAAGTCGCAGTAAGCTTACTATTCATACTCATGGCAGAGCGATCTTCATGCGCCGGACCACCCGCACCGTATGTATCTGGAGTCGGTGAGGCCAATGTAGATGTCTCCGCCTCAGATCCTGCGAACGCAGCGTAACCCTGAGCAATTTCACTCGTCACATTGTCTTCGGTTCTTGACGCCGGCACTACAACTTCTGTGTCTTGGACGTCAGTCGCCGCAAACGAGGCATAGCCCTGCGCAATTTCTCTTGTTACGTCATCCATTTATTTACCTCCTGCATTTGCAGATGCAAGCAGTGATGTCATAATGTGTGTGGAATACTTCAGCACGATTCGATCGTTACCAAGGAACTGATAACGTTCCACGAACTTGTTTTCGACCTGTACCAAGACGGATATTAAGCCATACAAGAATTTCATCGTATCATCGTGTCGACCCGTTTTGTCTCCAAGCACGAGTAACATACTCCAAAATTGCCCAGGTTGATCTTCACATGCATACTGCAGCTTATACAGCATACCGGACGGAGTCCCTGTTGCGATTTCTCTAATATACTTGGCTGGAGGCATAATTGGCTTTACTTCCACAAGTTCTAACCCGTAGTTGATCATCTCCAGCTTAACCGAGTTCGGCTTTTTTGTCATCATGACAATATCGCAGATCACATGGAGGAACATCATGTCAAAAAAAGCATATAAAGCGTCGATATCGCTCATTGTATCCAGAATATCGCTATCCCTGATTAGCCCCCGATAGATCCTTCTCATTTCATCAATGTGGTCTTTGATTGGGACAATGCCGAGCCAGTCGACGCCTTCTACCGGAAGATCAAGGCAATTCTTAATCTGGTAGTTGGCGCAATCCACGAACTCCATACAAATACCAAGTGACAGCTGGCTATCAGGATTTCCGAGCAGTGAAAACCGCATGATATTATGGGTGACGGAGTCAACGATCTGCTGAAAACCATCTTGGGTTCCTGACTTGTAAAATGCACGAAACAGGTCAACCCAGAATGTTCCAAGCTCCGTCTTTGTCATCGCCATCAGTGATTGGAAATTTCCAATGATACTGCCCTTGGTCGCTGCAGCAATATACTCGCTCCGTGAGAACGGTAGCTTGAGGTTGTCAAAATAAAAGCCAAGAAGCTTCTGCTGCTCAGATGTAATACGTCCCTGGGCCGCCAGAACCTTGCCAAAGCAAAAGAACGGAAAATACAGGACGCCTGTTTCCAGCTCCTGCGGTATATAGACCGTAGCTGCTTTTGTCACGATGTCCACTATCAATCCTGTGGTTTTTTCGCTCTCATCCGTGATCTGCTCATACAGATTTTGATAGAACTTTCTTGTTTTTAACCGCTGCTGCTCTTTTTTGTCTTCCTTCTCCCAATGCTTGAGAAATGCCACAAATATAAGCGACTCTGCCAAACCTCCATGCATTGCTATTCACCTCCAATCGGTATTAAAAATTAAAGTCATCCACCGCAAAAGCGATATCAATCTGGAACTCTTCACGCTGCACCTGCAGTCCGTTCTCATCAGCGATGACGAGGTAGTAGGTTTCCGTATTGCTGTACTTCAGCGATTTCAGATTGAAGCTGCACCGGAAGGTACGCTCCTGACCGTTGTCGCTAGTCTTGTCCGCAATAATCTTCTGGACATCGCTGATGGGTTTTCCGCTGCTATCCGTGAAGTACAGCTGATAGGTCGCTGCCTCCCGGTTGCCGCCCACGGCATCCTTCTGATAGAAGTTCAGGGAGAAGATCATGTTGCTGATCTTCCGGTTGGCAGAGAGCAGGCTGATCTCCACAGGCTTCGTGTCGTACTTGCTCTTGTTCTTCTTATATTCTTTCGACTGATTCCGCAGGAAGTGGTACTCAATTACTGGCACCACCATCTCCTGCAAACTGATGCCGCCGTGTACGAAGTTCAGGCCGCCGCCCTTCATCTTGATCCGGATACTCTCCCTCGGAGCAAAGGCGTCGTAGAGTGTGCCACCGCCGAGGAACTTCACAGGCAGGAGATACTGCGGCTGCACACCTTTCTGCATGATGGCGTACCTCCGTCCGATCTCTATTGTTTCGAATGGCTTCTCAATGTCGACTCCCATTCCTGCCAGATGATCTGATAATTCCGAATATGCTGCTTTGACCTCTTTATAATAGTTTCTGCAGTAATCACAGGAACACAGACTGTCTTTGTTAAGCTCCCTGTAGTAGTTTTCTGTTTTGAACTTATTTATAGTTCTATCCCCATAAACTGGAATTTATTCTTTTCCTTTGAATAAAGAAATCAATATTATATTCCGAGATAACTGCTATCTCCCACAATAGATTTTTATTGCTCTGAATATAAACTCAGCAGTTCCTTCACCACCCATCTTATCGATATTATTGGTAAAATCTCCCCCACCATCATACATCTTGCCAAGTCCAAAAAGCATTTCATTAGAACACTTATAAAAATGATCACTAATAAAACTCTGTAGCTTTTTCACCTGCTCCTGCACTTCTACTGATGCCGGATTCATTTCCTTCATCCTTCCGAACTTTTCAAAAATCCTCATGAAGTTAGCCATCATCCTTTGCTCATCAGTCTTTGTTCGGTTTTTATCCTTTTCTTCAAATTCCTTAAACTCAGGTGTTTCTCC
>CADBWQ010000044.1 GCA_902798545.1 Oscillospiraceae bacterium | reverse complement strand
CCTAATTACCCATTGGGAATCTAAATATCTGCAGTTTTCAAGGCCCAAAAGGCCTTTTATTTTGGCCTGCCGTTTTTCATAAACGGCTTTACACTATCCGGGAAGAATGATGTTTCCCTCCTTCTTCATCTCCGTACCTCGGCAGCATCAGAAGAAAAGTGCTGCCCTTGCCTTCTTCGGAAACCGCTTTCAGATGGCCGAAATGTTTGCGCACAATTCTGCGGACATAGAAAAGTCCCATGCCCGCCAGATCAAACTGGCGTTCCAGGCGCAGATCTTCCCGGTTCTCGGAATATTCCACCTGCACATACCGGAACACGCCGTAGGTTCCTGCAGCCGTGGATAGCAGCGTGATGATGAAGATCACGCTCCAGCCGCGGGAGGAAAGAGCGGAACTGATGTAATTGCTGATGCCCAGCTGGATATACTCGGAGATGAACATGTTGTAGATCTGCGACGGATCCTTCGTCGCGTACAGCAGGTACAAAACAGCCGCCGCCGAAAGATACAGCAGGATATAGAAAAAGTCCCTGCGGAACATCGGGATCGTCGTTCGTGCATATTCGAGAATCAGCAGAGCGAAGGAAGCTGTCATGACCAGCAGTATCCATGCAAAGACGAGCTTCATCATGACTACCTGCATTTCAAAATGCAGCTCCGCGAACCACCGGAAAACCGGCGGATAATAATAAACCAGAAACAGAGCCGTCGGCAGGAGCGTCAGCATCCGGACCAGCCTCGCGCGCCTGCGGATTATGGCGGTATTGCAGAATTCCAGCGATACCCGCAGATAAAGCCACGGGAACAGCAGTCTGCATACAGCGACAATGTATCCGAGCCGGTCCAGATGAATCGGCAGCGCCCGCAGCCAGTGCTGAATGTCCGAGGAGACAAACAGTAGTCTTACCTCCTTCGCGGCCGTGCCGCCCATCATCGCGATGTAGATGATGATGCCGCCGAACATGATCGTCTCGGCAGCGCTAAGAAGCAGTAGTGAAAAGGAGCGGTCACTCTTTTTGAGAATTCCGATCAGTAAGAAGATAAGAGCTGATAAAGCCAGCATTAAAATCAACATGCATCTGACACCTTAAAGACCGGGCCCTCTATCAGAGCACCCGGCCTCCCTCATTGAAGCTTTACGGCTGCAGAGAACGGTTTCCTTCATGCTGTTTCAATGCTTCGTTTCTCGTGCGGCCATCCGTTATTTGGAAGTGTTATACAGATCGTATCCTTCCTTCATCACATCGTACAAAACATAGGAATCCGTATCAACCTTCTCCTTGATCCGGCCGTTCGCGATGAACACATTCTGCTGGGTCTCATAAACTTTCTGGAGCTCGTCCGTATTTCCCGCGATCTTTGTGATGGTATCCCAGTCGCCTTCCTTAATCGAAGCGATCATGGTTTCTTCAGGAGCGTCAAGGTGTTTCGCGAGAGACTTCGCAACTTCTTCGGTATGTGCCGCGCGATAATCATGTGCCTTATCGAGCGCTGCAGCGAAACGCACCAGCACGTCGTGGTTCTCATTCGCGTACTTCTCGGTCGTGATATAGCTGGACGGGAAAATCGCCTGATCGAGGAAGTCCTTGTTACTGCCAAGCGATACATAATTGTCTTTCAGAGCGTTCTGCAGCGTTACCGTGTTCGGACTCCAGGTGGCGCAGGCATCAATCTGATCCGCTACCATCGCAGTGGTCATGCCGTCGACTGCCATCTCTACGAGCTTGACATCGTTCTCTGTCAGGCCGGCTTTCGCGAGTACCTGCTGCAGGATGATTTCTGAAGAAGTACCGGATGCGACCGCAATTGTCTTTCCTTTCAGATCTTCCGGCTTTTCGATTCCATGAGACTTGTTCGCAACTACTTCATCCGCAAGAGACGTCGTTGTATCCATCTGGAAAATCTTCGCCTGTCCTTCGATACAGAGCGCGTGCGCGCCGTGTCCGATCTGGGAAATATCAATGTCGCCCGAAGCCATCGCCGTAATCTCCGCAGGGCCGCCCTGGAACTCGGCAGGCTCTACAGTGATGCCATATTCTTCGAAATAGCCCTGATCAATGCCGACAAATAAGGAAGCTGCGGAGCCCATGTTCGGCATATATGCGACTCTGACCGTAACAGGCTCATATTCCTTCGCGGGTTCTGCCGCTGCTGTGTCCGTTGACGCTTCGGCGCTGTCTGTTTTCGCTTCTGTTGCCGCCGCTGCGACTTCTGTCGCCGCTGTCGTTGCCGCCGTATCCGCCTTGGACGATGCTGCTCCGGAATTGCCGCCGCAGGCTGCAAGCATCGCAGCCATGGAAGCTGTAAGGAGAACTGCCAGTGCTCTTCTCTTCATAATGATTCCTCCTGTTGTGCTTGTTTTATCTGATCCACCTTTGTGGATATTTCAGAGTGTTATTTGCGGACTGCCAGATATTCCTCATATACCTGTTTCCAGATATGATTCTTGAGCTCAAGGAACCTCGGAGACATCTTGGTCGCCTGATCTCTCGGATAAGGAATATCAATATCAACGATTTCTTTTACTCTGCCGGGGCGCGCGTGCATGATGACGACTCTCTGTGCGAGAATGATCGCCTCTTCCACGTCATGCGTGATGAAGAAACAGGTCTTCTGCTCCTTCTCCCAGGTCTCCAGAAGTTCGGTCTGCAGCTGCGTTCTGGTCTGCGCGTCCAGCGCACCGAACGGTTCGTCCATCAGAAGGACTTTCGGATTCACCGCGTAAGCTCTCGCGATCGCAACTCTCTGCTTCATACCGCCGGAAAGCTCCTTCGGATACGCTTTCGCGAACTCTTCTAGATCTACCATCTTCAGGTACTTATGTGCGGTTTCGAGCGCCTCGCTGCGGTTAACGCCCTGCTGCAACAGGCCAAACATGACGTTCTTCTCCACGGTCAGCCAGGGAAAGAGTGCGTATTGCTGGAAAACAATGCCTCTTTCCGGACTCGGCCCGTCGACCTCTTTGCCGTCTACATAGACATGTCCGTCCGTTGGCTTATCCAGGCCACCGATGATGTTGAGGAGCGTTGACTTGCCGCAGCCGGATGGTCCGACGACGCAGACAAATTCGTTTTCATGGATATTCAGATCGACACCGTTCAGGGCGGTCATCTCGCCGTTGCGGCCGTTAAATTTCTTGACGACATGGTCGATTTGGACCTTTACTGGACTGTTTCCTGCCATCCTGTAAACCTCCTTTCAAGGAATTTAACAATCTTTTCAAACGAGATACCGATAATGCCGAGAATAATAATGCCAAGGAGCACGACGTCCATCTGATAATAACCGCTGGCTTTCTGGATCATCATACCGAGGCCTCTGTCGCCGCCGACGATTTCCGATGCCATCAGCGTTGTCAGAGAAGTTGAAAGGCCTAACCTTGCAGCTACCAGAATGTACGGTGTCGATGCCGGAATGATGATCTTGAAGAAGATATCCCGGTTGCCGGCGCCGAGCACTCTCGCCGCCTTGATCAGCGTCGCGTCAACACCTTTGACGCCCTGATACACGGTAACAACCTGTACGAGGAAAGACGCGATCACGATTACCGTGACTTTGCCGATATTGCCGACGCCAAGTGCCGCCGTAATCAGGAAAACATACGCGAGAGGCGGAATGTTTCTGACAAACTGTATCCATGGCTCGACGATCCTGCAGAACGGTTCGTACCAGGCCATCAGAAACGCAGTCGGAATTGCCAGAACAAACGCAATGCCGAAGCCTGACAGCACTCTGGACAGGGAACCCCAGATGTGTTCCCATAGGATCGGTGAATCAATTCCTTTGGAGATAAAGGCATCCAGCACCTTTTTCGGACTGGCAAAAACAATCGGCCAACGATAAGCCGCGAACAGCCAGAGAGCGATGGCAACGCCAAGCGAAAGCAGGAGCCAAACAGCTTTTGGTACTTTATCCCATGCGCTTTTCTTTTTATTCATCGTGAACTCCTTTCCTGTGATTCCATCATAAACAATGGGTACAGGAAAGATAAGTATGAACTTTTTTCATACTTTTTGTGATCCACGAATTATTTTTCAGATAGTATCAAGGAGGAGGAACTGAGGGTGTTCCGGTGCTGAATTGGAGATCTTCATTCCGGTTTGCAGAACACTCCGGTGAAATAGTCTGCTGCAATTGAAACAGGGATCGCCTTCTCCGGCGATCCCTGTTTCGTAAGAATGACGGGAACTGAAACACAACTTCCCTGTACATCATCATATCATCAGTAAAGACTCACGATAATATTTACGCATTTATCGATTCCAAGTTCTCCGCTGTCCAGACAAACATGATAGTTCTGCGCATGTCCCCACTTCATATCTGTGTAAAAACGATGGTAAGCAGCCCTGCGCTTGTCTTTTTCTCTAATCCTTTGTTCCGGTGTCTTCACGCTCTCTCCATATTCCCGAACAATGCGTTCAGCCCGTTTCTCCATGCTTGCATGTATAAAAACATTCAGACAGTCGGCTTTATCCCCAAGAAGGATCTTCTCCCTCCTGCTGAATAAATTCTGTTGAATAGCCGCTTTCGTCTGCGATTTTCTGAATGAGTTCTGCGTCATAGCACGAAATGCCAAGTCTTTCGGCAACCTTCCTGCCGATAGTTCGTCCGCCGCTGCCGAACTCACGGCTGATCGTAATCACTCTGTTAGCCATTTATTGAAACCTCCTGTTTTAATTCACGATACGTTGCAGTGATCAGAATCAGTGCAATAATGAAAGTCAGAATATCTGACAACGGCATGGAATACAGTACACCGTCCAATCCGAAGAAAAGCGGGAGAAGCAGGGCAAAACCCACGCCAAACACAATCTCACGAACCATAGAAAGCATTGTAGACTCCATCGCTTTTCCCATTGCCTGAAGAAAAATGAAGCAAGCCTTATTCACGCATGCAAGAACCATCATGCACAGATAGATTCGGAAGACCTTCAGCGCGAAATCGGTGTAATAAGAGCTCTCATTGGCCGCTCCGAAGATTCCGATCAGCTGATGAGGGAATACTTCAACAATGATAAGTGACACACCGCCGACAACAGCTTCTGAAATCAGTAATTTTGTAAACAGTTTTCGAACCCTCTGTTTCATTCCAGCCCCCATGTTATATCCAACGATAGGGATGCAGCCTGCTGCCATGCCTACAACGATTGAGATAACAATCTGGAAAAATTTCATAACGATTCCGACGACAGCCATAGGGATCTGGGCATACTGTTCCTGGCCAAACACTGCATCCATAGCTCCGTACTTTCGGATCATGTTATTGATCGCAGCCATTGCCGCAACCAGAGATATCTGGGAAAGGAAACTTGTAATACCGAGCAGTAATGTTCTTCTGCAGATTTTTCCGCTTAATTTGAAATCCTTTTTTGAAGGCTTTACAAGCTTCATGTGCAGAATATACCAAACTGCAAGAACTGCTGTCACAATCTGTCCGATGACCGTCGCAACTGCGGCTCCCATCATGCCCCATTTAAAAACGAAGATGAAGACAGGATCCAGGATAATATTCAGCACTGCTCCTGCTAGAGTGGAAGCCATGGCAAATTTCGGACTCCCATCGGATCGTATGATCGGATTCAGAGCCTGTCCGAACATATAGAACGGAATTCCCGATGCTATGTAGTAAAAGTATTCTCTGGAATACCGGAAGGTCTCCGCATTTACTGTTCCTCCGAACATAGCAAGAATCTGATCCATAAAATTCAGATAAATACCTGTCAGGATCAGGCTGCTGACAACAACCATAATGATTCATTGCCAACACTTCTTTTCGCTGTGGCAGGCTCTTTTCTTCCAAGGCTCAGGCTGACATAAGCACAGCAGCCGTCACCGATCATTACCGCAACAGCCAGTGCAATGACCGTAAGAGGAAATACGACCATATTGGCAGCGTTTCCATAAGATCCCAAATACGTGGCATTTGCGATAAATATCTGGTCGACAATGTTGTACAGGGCCCCTACCAGGAGCGAGATGATGCAGGGGATTGCGTACCTTTGCATTAAGCTTCCAACAGGTGCCTCCCCTAAAAACCGGCTGTTTGTTTCTTCCATTTTACCCTCACTTTCCTAAAAAACAGCGTGTAGTCATCGGCTGGATTTATGCCAATGGCTACACGCTGTTTTTCATGTGTTATTCATTTTTACAGTCCGGACAGTCTCTGACAGGACTATTGTGTACTGCTAAAAAAACGAGTTGCTTCAACTGGATTTACGCAGTTGTGCAACTCGTTGTAATTTATTTATAATCCAGTTTTGGCCGAAGTTCAAAGGTTTTTTGAAAAATGTCATATATTTGGCAACACTCATACCAGAATATACTCCAGGCGCCGCTCCTTGGTCTTCATCCCCATCTTTTCGTAGAACTTTTCAGCTGATGTGTTGCCATCCCACACATTTAGCTGCACCTCATAGCAGCCAAGCCTCTTCGCCTCCTGCTTGACAAACTCGAACAGGCTCTCGCCGACATGCTGTCCTCTGGTCTTCTGATCAACACATAAATCGTCGATAAAAAGCGACAGGAACGGTACCATATTGTTGGAAAAAGGCTGCTGCCGGAGCTGGCAGAACGCGTACCCTTCGCAGATGTCCTGCTCATCAGCCGCGATATAAATCGGGTTCTGATCGTCGTGAATCATGTTCCGAAGCTCTTCGTCCGTGTACTTTGTCGTTCCCGGAATAAAAATATCCGGCCGGATGTCCGCATGGATCTGCAATACCTGCCCCAGCAGTTCATGCAGCCGCGGAATGTCTTTTTCCTCTGCTCTTCTGATACGCATCGTTTCTCCTCCAACGAAATCTGCTGTTTGAATTCACAAAGAAAGTCCTGCAGGTATGCGGCAAAACACATAGCTGCAGGACTTTCCTGATGTTATCAGAATTATCTCTTTGAGAACTGCGGAGCGCGTCTCGCGGCCTTGAGACCGTACTGCGCGAAAATCGCACTCGGAAACCCTTGATATTACTGGCTTTGCGAGCTTTTCGAAATTTGGTGCCCCACCACTTAACTACTGTCTTTTTTTCTACTTGCCCTTCTGCTTCTTACTCTTCATAGCTTAATCATCCATTTTCAATGCGCCATTTACGACTGCAGAAAGCTCTTCAGGCTTATTATATTTGGCTTTTGCATAGATGTCCATAGTTACTTTACTGTTCTCGTGACCGGCAAGATATTGGACCGTTTTGGGATCCACTCCGGCATGGATCAGGTTCGTGATATACGTATGCCGCAGCTGGTGAGCGGTCACGGTAAAATCCAGGGAATAAATGATGTCCTCCCGATTTACACACCGCTGTCCAGGTTCAGGCTTGAACTTTTTCTTTATTGCCTGCCCATTCACATACTTATAGATCGTTCTTTCCTTCGTGCTACGGATCTTGATATAGTTCCATATCCGAGCAAACTGAGAATAAGAAAGCGGCTGCCCATCTTTGTCAGCAATCACATAATCAGAAATGGATTTTTCTTTTTCTATTCGCAAGCAATTCGCCAGATTGTCCGGAATAGGTATATCTCTCTTGGCAGCCGGTGTCTTCAGTTTCGTAGTAATGACCGGCCTGTTCTTTTCTGAATGCCATGCCCTTCTTACGGAAATAAACGGTGGTTCGCTATCCAGGTGAACACAGTCCCACCTCAGTGCCAGAATTTCTTCCCGGCGAAGGCCTGCAAATATTCCGATCATTACAAAGACGTAGGGAGGCAGACCTTTAATGGTCTCCAGAAGCTGAGAAACCTGTTCATCGGTCAATGCCTGTTTTTCTTTTTGCGGAACCCCGCCTTTTGCATTAATTGCCTTGGCAGGATTATCAGTAATGATCTTGCTGTACTCTGCTGAGTAGAAAATGCTCTTGAGCAGCATGTTGACCTTGTTATACACGCTGACGGACATCTTAGAGACCGGGACCATTGCCAGGCGGAGGTCATCTGCTGTCACTTCAGTCATGTATAAATCACCAAGAGGCTCTTCAATATATTTTCTTACTGCCAGTGTGTAGCCCTTGAGTGTACTCGGACTGATGCTTGAGGCCTGCATCTCCAGCCATTTCTCACAGTATTCTTCAACCTTGGGATTAAATCGAGCCACCTTCGTTTTTTCGATTTCTCGCTGTGCAGAGAGTACTTTTGCGGTAAGCTCCTGCTCGTCTTTGCCATAAATATCGATCCTTTTTCCATCTGCGTCATATATTCTCGCCCTGAGATAATAGTTATCCCTTCGCTTTACCCGGC
Organism: Oscillospiraceae bacterium; assembly: GCA_902798545.1. Taxonomy (GTDB): domain Bacteria; phylum Bacillota; class Clostridia; order Oscillospirales; family Oscillospiraceae; genus Limivicinus. Next base: position 1,657 of record CADBWQ010000044.1, on the reverse strand, counting down.
TGTATGCAGGCAGTTCTGTGTTTTCTGTTTTTTTCTTAGCCACGTTGGTTACCTCCTGTATGTGTGTTGACATCATCTTCTCAATAAACCTCAAATAAATCGAGGATGTCACCTGTATGTATATGAAAAAAGCGAGGAAGCTGCCTGTTACAACCCCTCGCCTTGCTCTTCCTATTTAGTGCCAGATTGACCTTCCCACATAGCAAAAGCTCCTTCAAGTGCCTTTACAACTTCTTCGGGCTTGTTGTATTTGACTTTGGCGTATATATCCATAGTAATCTTGCTGTTTTCGTGACCAGCCAGATATTGAACCGTCTTCGGATCAACACCAGCAGCGATCAGATTGGTGATATAGGTGTGTCTCAGTTGGTGAGGAGTTACTTCGAAATCGAGCGAATAGACTACATTTCCATTGTTTCTTGCCTTCTCTCCAAGCTGCGGATATAGAGTATACTTCACATACTTTCCGCCAACCTTCTTCTTCGCCGGTCTTGGAACTGCAGTCCTGACTTTTATATATCTCCACAGCAGCTTAAACTGAGTATAGGACAGCGGTTCTCCGTCATTATTTGCTACAACATACTCTGAAGAAGAGTTTTTCCTGGCTTCTCTAAGACACTCAGCGAGCTGATCCGGAATAGCAACATCTCTTCGGGCAGCTTTTGTCTTTAACTGCGTCATAATCACCGGTCTGTTGTTCTCGGTATGCCATGCTCTGCGAACTGCGATATATGGCGCTTCTGTATCCAGAAAGACACATTCCCATTTCAATGCCAGGATCTCCTCTCGTCGAAGCCCGGCATACAGGCCGATCATTACGAACACATAAGGTGGCAGGTCTCTTATCGTATCAAGAAGTCGCTCCACCTGCTCATCGGTCAGAGATTCCCTGTCTTTTTGGGGAACCCCACCGCCCTTAGCCGAGAGAAACCGTGTAGGATTATACGTAATGATTTTGCTGTCTTCCGCTGAATTAAAAATGCACTTATACAGGATGTTTACTGACTTGAAAACAGAAGCAGATTTCTTGGATACTGGGACCAGCGCCATCTTAATATCATCAGCTGTGACTTCTGCGATCTTCATATGCCCAAGAGGTGCAATGATATGTCGTTTCACCTTTGAGGTATAATCAATCAATGTAGTTTCTCTGATGTGCGCCGACTGCATTAGCAGCCATTTCTCACAATACTCTTTCACAGTCGGAGATCTCCTGTTAAAGGCATCGTTTTCGCTGCGTTGTTCTGCTTCATCATATTTCTGACAAAGCTCGTCCAGTGTTTTTCCATATACAATGATCAGTTTGTGATCGGCATTCATAACATAAGCTTTGAAGTACTTATGGCCATTGATCGTTACTTCACTGTAGTTAAAGTTCGGTATTCTTTTCCTTGGCATTCCTGTGACCTCCTTGCTTGTTCGCTTTAAATTTTCTCAGAACGATTTGTTTCTCTCAAGGATGTCACCTTCGCACGGTGTTTCTGGGATTTCTGTATGTTGTTCCCTTGTTGATTTCTTTGGGGATCGCTCTATGTGTAGATCTGGCAACATATTCCTGGAGACTATGTTCAGTGAAGTAAACGCTGCCGTTCTCACAGTATTGAACAAAAGAAACCAACCCATTATTTCTGGCAGAGTCTAACGTCTTAATACTGAT
>CADBWQ010000043.1 GCA_902798545.1 Oscillospiraceae bacterium | reverse complement strand
CTGCTCGGAATTGATTTTGCTCTTAATCGTAGTATCGGCAACCATTTTGCCGTTTTCGTCCAGAATAACCGCCTTGGTGTAGGTAGAGCCTACATCACAGCCACCGAAATATTTCATGGATGCTCTCTCCTGATCGTATTATTATTAAGAATCATAGCTGTACTTGGGGAACTTGTCAATCTCATACGGAGCCTTCAGGGTGTCCTTGCGCTCCATGTTGTCATAGTGATTCTTCAGAAACGGCTCAACGACATGAAACAGAAGCTTGCCGTCGAGATCGAAGAAAAATACACAGAACAGACCGACATTCAGCACCAGGCCGACGCCCAGAAGCTTTAACAGGAATTTACCAAATTTGCATTTCATCGATGTTGTCCTCCTCTTACCACGTCATGGAATCGTCAAAGTCGAGCAGGGACGGATCCAGAGGTTCTTCGTGCATGACCGTGGTCATGTAGTCATTGATGAGACGGCGGATCTCGGCACGGGAGACGGTACGGGAATCAGGCAGGGCGTGCGGAATCCAGAAAGCCTTGATATTCCTGTCACGAAACTCGTCTTCGAACAGACCGTGCAGACCCTGGACGCCCTTGCACTGCAACTGGTCGTACATGGCGACCATGTCGCAGTTGAACTTCTCCATGTACTCCCAGAGTTCGAACATGTGCTTCATGCCACCGACGGCCATGCGGCGCATTGGAGCCCAGAGATGATACTGGGCCATGTCCTCGAGGGTGTGCTCGTAGGAATCGGTGCGGATCTCCATGTCAAACATGAGAGAATCCATGTTGATGATGTTATTCAGCCCCCAGCAGTTGTAAGCCCAGGTGCACCAGTTGGAATAATACAGCGGTGCACAGGACCAGGCGATAACGCGGTGACGGGTCTGCGGGAAGGAATTGATTTTCTTGCGTACGCACTTTTCAAGAATCTTGCGGACCTTTCTGTCGGTGACATGCCAGATTTCCCAATCGCCATACTGGGTCTGATAAATGCGGTAAAGGGCCTGGGCGACACCGTTGACCGGGTAGTAGTCGGTCTTGCCGGCGACTTCCCACTTTTCCCACTCGAAACGTTGCAGCTCATTCTGCAGCTCGAGTTTATGGACCAGCTTCTCCCAGCTGAAGGGGATGCCATACTGTTCTTCGACGAACTTCCAGAGCTCTTCAATCTCTCTGGCGCAGTATTTCTTGACCAGAGGATCGTCGAACTGCATCGGCATCGGCAGGGAAAACAGCGGCTTGTCAAAGAACCAGTCCTGCAGTGTAGAGGTAGAGACGGAAGCGTCACAGGCTTCATTGCAGGTGATGACCGCGGGAGCGTAGTCGGGCACATCATCAAGAACGAAGATTCCGGATTCTGCCTGGCACATCGGGCAGGGGTCGCCGGGCAGGCCAATGGACTGGACTGCGTCGATGTAGTTGAGAACCGTGTGGCTGTTCACGTGGCAGGTGACAAAGTATGGGATCATCTCAAGCGGAACATTGGTGATCTCGCCGTCCCAGGGATAAAACACACCGCCCCAGACGGTCTCGTTATGTGCAATGGTGTGCTTGTAGAGATCATTCTGCTTGCCGCCGTGCAGACGGGTGTCTGCAGCGAACATGCGCTGGAACTGGCGGATAGTCGTGGAGACCATTGCGCGATAGTGCCAGGCGGAGGCCTTCATAGCCTCGCCGCGCATACCCTCGAGGCCGCGGTCAAACCAGTGCAGAACCGGCAGATAGGTCTGGCCGACCCAGCGATAGCGCCATACGCCTTTGGCGAAGTTGATCAGGCCCCCCATGACCATCACATCCTTGACCATGAAGATGTAGTTGTACAGCCAGATCATGTAGAAGTAGTACATGGTGTCCCTGACACCGCGCCACTCTCTGTGTTTGTAGAGGTTCGTCTTATCCTCGTGCAGATCGCCGAGGCGGCGGCCGCCTTCTGCGGCAGTGTGGGGCTTGCCGTACCAGAAGTCTTTGAGTGCTTTCCTGATATTCTTCGCCATTTTACTTGCCCTCCTGGATGTGCTTGATCTCAACGCTCTCCACAAAGGCCTGGAAACGGGTGCGCAGCTGGCCGGAGGCGGAGTTGATGTATTCCTTCTCAATGGAGCAGACAGGCAGACCAAAGTCGCGCTTGAGTATGACGGTGTCGATGACGCGCTCATAGCTCCAGTACTCGCAGAACTTGTTGGAGGCGATGATTACGCCGTCAGCGTGGTATTCTTTTGCAAGATCTGCTATGCGCTGCTTTCTGGCACGCATCTCATCCTGCGGCATGAAGCGCGGGCAGTTGGAAGTGCTGAGATAGTGCCTGGCAATGGTGAAGAGGGGATCCTCATCCTCCTTCAACTCAATCGGCTGGCGGGACTCGACCGCACCATAGCAGTAGCGGTCACAGACAACACGGGCACCGCAGCTCTCAATCAGTTTGGTGAAGTCGGGATCGTCATTCTCGGAACCGGCCAGAACAACCTTGCAACGGAACTCCTTTTTCCGGTCGGGCTTACGGGTCTTCATCTCCTCTGCGGTCTCACGCAGATAGGGGAGAATCAGATACTTGGGACATACCAGAGAGACCAGCTGGATCACATGAAATTCATAGCCGGTAATCGTCGGGTTGTCCAGTTTGCGATAGTCGCCAATCTCATTGATGAGACGGCAGACCTCATTGTGCTGTTCCACAGCGGCACGGATCGCTTCGTCAGAGGTATCAATGCCGAAGTGGGCACTCAGTTCGTCGAGCACATGGGCGCGGAGCTGATCCCGGAAGTGCTCATAAGAGATTTGGTTGTTCTTGAAGGGAACGTCACTGAACGAACAGAAGAAGTCGTCGTTATCGATGATGCGCATATCCTTGACGGAGTCAAGGTGCTTCTGCTCAAGGTGCTCCTGGAAGCGGCAGGTAGCTGTGCAGGTTTCCGTGGCCATCTGAGCGTCGAGGAAGTTGTAGCCCCCCTCCAGGGCACGCTCCATCAAACTCCTGGCGAAGTGACAGACACGGGAGGACATGTAGTAGGTCGCAATGTCCGGGGAAGTGCAGCGGGGCGCTCTCAGACGGACCGAAAAGCAACCGGGCAGGTCGAGAAGTACTTCAGGCATGAAGTAGCAGGTGTAGCCAATCGCACGCTTGCCATCGGCTTTTGCCTGCTTGACAAGATCGTTGTTGGCGTCCTGAAGCAGATTCTCAAAGTAGATCAGGTGTTTGAGATCTCTCACAGTTAACCCTCCATATTAGTATTTGCGGGCAGAAGACACAGAAAAATCCTTCTGCAAGAACGATCGAGGGGTGCAAACGAATGCCGTACCCCCACTTTTGCAAAACCAATTATAATTGTCCGTCAAAGACTTGTCAATTACACTCCGGGCAAAATGACTAAAAATGAAAAGAAAAATATAGATTGATTGTGCTTTTTGACATTTCCTGGCGAATACCTATATGAACAAATGATATGATTCTTTGGATATAACAGAGTCCCAATAATAAAGCACCGCGCCTTACAAACCGTAAAAGCGCGGTGCGGTTTTTTCGGAGAAATGTGAAGAAAACTCACATGTGCTCGGGTGCGGAGACGCCGATAATTGTGAGGGCAATCTCGATGACCTGACGCACGGCAAAGCAGAGAAGCAGGCGGGCTTCCAGTATTCCCGCCTCTGCATCCTTGATGCGGCAGACAGTATAGAACTTGTGGAAGCGGGTGGCGAGTTCCGTGACGAACTTGTTGATGTGGCTGGGGTCATAGTCCCGTGCGGCAAGGCGGATCTCCTCGGGAAGCGCGGCAAGCTGCTTGATAAGCTCCTGCTCTTCGGGGGTGCCCAGGAGGGAAGTGTCAGCCTCTTCGGCGGCCTCCAGACTGTGACCCTGGGCAGCAAGAGCGGCGATCAGAGTACAAATGCGCGCATGGGCATATTGCACATAATAGACCGGGTTTTCACTGTCCTGACGGACGGCGAGATCGAGGTCGAATTCCACCGGGGACTCCGGGCGGGTGTTGAAGAAATAGCGGGCGGCATCTACCGGGACTTCATCGAGGAGATCAGTCAGGGAGATGGCTTTTCCTGTGCGCTTGGACATTCTTTCGGGCTTGCCGTCGCGCATGAGCTTCACCAACTGCATGAGCACAATATCAAGGCGGTGCTCACCGTCGAGATCCAGCGCATCCATGGCGCCTTTCAGACGGGCGATGTGTCCGTGGTGGTCGGCACCCCAGATATTGATGGCCTTATCAAAACCGCGGATCTCCAGTTTATTGCGATGGTAGGCGATGTCCGCGGCAAAGTAGGTGTAGAACCCATTGCTGCGGCGCAGAACGTCATCCTTCAGGTCGAGCTTGGCAATGGCCTCTTCGGACTTGCCCTCGGCGAGCATCTTGCTGCTGAGAATCTCTGCCGTGCGCAGCCAAAGGGCACCGTCCTTTTCATAGGTGAAGCCCATCTCTGTCAGACGGTCAACAGTCGCCTTCACAAAACCGCTTTCATGGAGTTCAGACTCCAGAAACCAGCGGTCATATTTCACGCCGTAGCGAAGAAGGTCTTCCTTCATTTTGGGAATGTTGCGGGCGAGGCCGAACTTCGCCATGGCGGCGTGGCGCTCGTCGACCGGCTTCTGCAGCCAGGAATCACCCTCTTCTTCGAGAAACGCTTTTGCCAGAACGATAATATCTTCGCCATGATAGCCATCTTCGGGAAATGCCGGAGCCTGATCGCCCAGAAGAAGCTCCTGATAGCGTGCGTCGATGGAGGCGGCAAACTTCTCAATCTGATTGCCGGCGTCGTTGACATAGAACTCACGACTGACTTCATAACCGGCAAAGCTCAGCACGGAGGCAAGCGCATCGCCCAGCACACCGCCGCGGGCATTCCCAAGATGCATGGGGCCGGTGGGATTTGCGGAAACAAACTCCACATTGATCCGCTTGCCCTCGCCGTCATTGATGTGACCGTAAGCTGTGCCCTCTTCACGAATGGAGCGGAGGACTTCGCTGTACCAGCGCTCAGAAAGCCGGAAGTTGATAAAGCCGGGGCCAGCGACAGAGACAGAGGAGAAATAGCTTCCTTCCAGTGTGCTGTATTCCAACAGTGTATCTGCAATTTTGCGCGGTGCCATATGAAGCGCACGGGCGCAGACCATGGCGTGGTTAGCGGCATAGTCACCGTTGGAGATATCCTTCGGGATCTCGACAGTGCCGGTGAGCTCAGCGCCCGCTGGGAGTGCCTCAGCGGCAACGGCCGCAGTATAAGCGTTACGCAGCAAAGCGTCTGCGTTCTTCTTTGCAAGTTCAATCAGATTAGCCATTTGCCTTCTCCATCTCTTTAACCGATATACGGAATTTGTTTCTGCTGACAAATGTGTGGGCGAGATCCGTAATATAGTCAATCTCCACATCGCCGCCGTTCTCATTGAAGTTGTGGCGAATCTTCCGTGTGTCGATGCCCAGCATCATCTGCCCATAGGGGGTGTTGTATGGGTAGGAATCCTTTGTGCCCTCACGGAAGATCATACGACCTGTGAGCATGCCGTCCCGGTCAACGACGACCTGATTCGGCATTACCATAACACTGGTGCGTGTTCCCTCAAGGCCAGTAAGTTCGGACTCCTGATAGCTCAGAACACCGACCCCGTCGTTGAAATAATAGGAACCGGCAGTATCGAAGAGCATCGTGTCTTCTTCCTGTTGACCGTCGTTCTGGCGGTTGGAAATGGAGATCCATACATCTTTCATCATGTTCTATTCCTCCTGTACATGAGGGTGTGATTTTACAGGTTTGGGAGCGGCTGCGGAGGAACGGACGAAGCCGGAACATCGCTTGCATCGCAGCCGAGAAACAGTGAAGCGGAACGGGAAAAACATTCACAGTCGCCGCTGGTAAAATACCTGGTTTCGCCGCGGCCGCCGGTTTTCCCCGCTTTCAGCAGCAGGGAGCAGAGAGCAACAGCACCGCTCTCCGCAGCACTGACGAGGGTGATATCGGGACCGAGGAAACGGGAGATCGCCTCGCGGATGATGTCATAATGCGTGCAGCCAAGCAGCAGGGCCTCTGCACCGATTTCGCGGACAGGTTGCAGATAGCGACTGACGGCGTTTTGAACCAGTGGATCTTCCGGGGAGCAGTGCCCGCTCTCAATCATAGGAACAAAGTCCGGGCAGGGAACCGCAATGACCTCGCGATCCGGGCAGGAATCATGCAGTATACGCTGATAGCTGCCACTGCGAATGCTGGCCTCTGTGGCGATGACAGCAATGGGACCGGAACCTTCGAGGCGACGCATCCAGTTCGCTGAAGAGCGGAGTACGCCAACTGTCGGGATCGACCATGTGTCGAGAATGTCCCCCGCATTGGATGACAGTGTTCCACAGGCAATCAGGATTGCCTTGACACCGAAGGAGGAGAGAAAAGACAGATCCTGCTTTGCCATCTCACGAAGCTGACCGCGGGCTTTCGCCCCGTAGGGGAGACGTCCGCTGTCAGCAAAATAGACGATGTTTTCATCCGGCAGAAAGCGGCGCAGCGCAAGCAGGCCGTTTAATCCACCGAGCCCGGAATCGAAAACTCCGATGGGTCTGTTGTCCATAGTTCACTCCAAAAACTAAACTGCAAATTCGTAGTATATCGTAAAAAGACGTATATGACAAGCATTATTTCGCCGGAAAGACTGGATTTTTTCGGCATCTGAGCGTATAATGCACCCTCAGAACCACAGGAGGAGAAATCGATGCATGATGAACTGACGCGGGAAGATATCCGCAAGATGAAAGAAGAACTGGATTACCGTCGGCTGGAGTTGATGCCGGGCTTGATCGAAGAGGTCAAACGCACCCGCGCCTTCGGGGATTTGAGCGAGAACTTTGAATATAAGGCTGCCAAGCAGGCGCAGAATAAAAACCGAAGCCGCATCCGCTATCTGGAAGGTATGATCAAGACGGCGAAGATCATCGTGGATACCTCTGACGAGGAAAGCGTAGGTCTCTTCGATGAGGTAGAGATCTACATGCCGGAGGATGACGATACGGAGATCATCCGCGTGGTCTCGACGGTGCGTACTGATCCTCGCAAAGGTCTGATCAGCCGTGAATCGCCTTTTGGTAAGCAGGTACTTGGGAAAAAAGTCGGGGACCGCTTCACCGTGCAGGTGAATGAGAACTACAGTTACGTAGCAGAGATCCGCTCAATCAAGAAATCAAAGGACGACGGATCGATCCCGCTGCTGGGATACTGAGAGGGATGACAACACAAAAACGAAACAGGATCGCATTCACCCGGGATAACGGGCAGATGCGGTCCTGTTTCCAATTGTTGTTAATTACCTGCAAGCCGGACCTGTCAGCGCGCCAGACTGCGGACAATGTCCACGGTCCGGCTGTCAGGCCTGCCGTCATAGTATTTGTCGATCACGTTCTGAAAGATCTTGCATTCGAGATCTGCAAGACGGAAGAGCGTCATGCTGCTGCACAGTTTCAGGTCATCGGGATACCCAAAGATATCACTTGCGCTGAGTCCTTCCAGCTCCAGCAGAGCAGAAGAGATCTCCTTCAGCCGCGCACCAAGCACGGGATGGGCGAGATAATCTTTCGCCTCATCCAGATCCTGAATGGCGTAAAACTGCGCCGTGCTGGAGACGCCAAGTCCCTGAATCTGTGGGAAAATGTACCACATCCAGTGGCTGCGCTTGCGCCCGGACCGAATCTCATACAGGGCTTGGGCATAATCGCGCTTCTGTGCGTTCAGAAAACGGGAGAGATCGTAGGTCATATCAGTTTCTCCTTTCGTGAATTAATAGCCGGCAATGTCCCGGAGAAGTGCTTCCTTCTTACGGATTGGTTCATCATCCCATTCCCAGCCGCTCTCCAGCAGCCAGTAGGCAGGGGGATCCTCCACAGGCTCACCCTCTTCGACAGGAACATCCGGCCTCATGTTTTGAAGCTTCTTGCGCGTTTCATAGGCGCGGAGCTCATCCACGGTGAAGGACAGACCGAGATCTGCCGCGATAGGGAGAAGAACATGCTCGACCACGGATTCCCGCAATTCCAGGCTGCCAGGGTAACAGGCGAGAGATTCTTCGACCTTCGCTTGAAGCGCTGGATCCGACTCATATCTGGCGAAGAATTCTTCTACGTGATTCATAAAAATTATTTCCTCCGAATACTTGACAAATTGCAAAAAGTCTGTATAATACTTTTTGCGTTTAGCGGGATTGTGTAAAGGTAGCACAGCGGACTCTGACTCCGTATGTGAGGGTTCGAATCCTTCTCCCGCTGCCAGGTAAACCACTTGAGATCGTGTGATTTCGAGTGGTTTTTCTTTGTTTAGGGCCTGAAGAAAGTAAGGATGAAGAGTTCGGAAAAGTGAAGCTCATTTTTCTTTCGCCCTATTTGGAATATCGCCATGTCATTATAGCAGATTTCAACCCACCTGAAAAGTATTATTCATTTATGAAGGGCAACAGTATAAGCCTATAGAGACTACCGTGAGTGCCAGAAACGCGAAAAGGAGCTGCAGACCGTCAAGGCCAATATTGAAAAAACTCCGGCTACAAGGGCCGGAGTATGAAGAAAGGCATATGAAAAATGAACAGGAGCTTTAGAGCATCAGGTTATCATGTTGGGCAGAGCGTTCACAGCGTTCGATTTGCTTTGCCCAGGTCTTCACCGTTTGTGCGCGCAGGAAAGACTCCATCGGAGCGAGCTCCTGTCGTTCGTCCCAAGCCTCCAGAGCAGCATAATACTCCTTGCGATCCTCTTGATGGATTGTGATTGGCGGGTGTCCGTTCATGACCAGAAAATAATTCATGGTCAGGCGTCCGGTTCTGCCATTTCCGTCAGCGAAGGGATGGATGTTCTCAAACTTGACGTGATAATAGGCTGCGGCGCGCAACAGCTTGTCGGCGGGAATGTCATGCAGTTCGCCGAGCAGCTCGTTCATTTCATCGGCTACATCCTCAGGCGCAGCTCCGATTTCATTTTTGCCCGTCACATAGTCGTGGTGCTTGTATGTGCCGGGACGCTCTCCCAACTGATAGCGACGCGTGTCATAGGTGTTCAGTGTAAGGCACTTCTGAAACTCTTTTACAAGGCTTTCATCCAGCGGACGCCTGTTACCGAAGGATTGCAGAAACAGTTCATTTGCGTCTTTTGCGTTACGGATCTCGAACAGCGTCCGCAGATCGCCGGTATAAGAGGTCACACCATCATGATCGAAGATCTCACGCGTGTCGTTGTAGGTGATGCGCTCGTTTTCCAGATGACCGGAATGATAAGCAAAGGAAATGCTGTGCCCGTTCAGCGCCTCGGCCAGCTCAGCATCTGTTTTCACCTGTTTGCGCCGCCAAAGAGCAAGAGCCTTTTCATAACGATCCATTCGCGCCACCTCCCGATGATTTTGAAAGCATTATAACACAGATTCTGCCCTTTCGGGAGATCTTTATTAAATGTTTTCAGAAGTCGACGGTCGCGCTTTAGGCATAAGAAAGATCTGCGATTTGATGCTATCATAAAAAAGGAACGCAGCAGACCACGGAAAGAACGGGATAAATACCCAAACCTGATCTTTTCAACCTGGGAGACAGTAGATCGGCCGAGGCAGGTCATTGTTTCGGATATGACCGCTTTCAAATACTGGATCTTCTACTTTGAAGTGACCTTTTACTCTGACGTCTTCACGAAAGAAATCCTCAGTTGGCGTGTGGCCGAACGCAGAGGCGCCAGGGAGCAGTACATCGGCGGTCTCGTCGATGTAGTCGACATGTTGAAAGGCTGCAAAGAACCGACCATTATTCACACAGATCAGGGCAGTGTGTATGCTTCTTTGGCCTACAACGAACTAATCAAGGACACCAACATTGTACGATCAATGTCCAGGGCCGGTAAGCCGACGGATAATCCGGTCAACGAAGCGCTGAATGGCTGGATTAAAGAAGAACTCTTCATCGACTTCAAGCTTGAACAGTGCCGGACGCGTGATGGATTCAAAGACGCGATTGAGCGCTATGTTCGATACTACAACGAACAGCGCCCCTGCTATGCCATCGGATATGATACACCGGCCAATTACCGCAAGCGTTATTATAAGGGTGAATTGGAACGGAAAAATACTTTTGCCTCGCGTACACTCTCCGAGAAGCCCAAGTTCGTGCAAAAGCGCCGTGAAAAGGCGCATTCCGAGACTGTGTCCACTTCTGAAAACGAAAACAGCTGAATAATGCCTGTTGTGTCTACTTTTGAAAATACATATTCCGTAAAAATGTGGCCTGTGTCCACTTTTGAAAAAGAAATCTGAAAAGAATTATTTTTCGTGTCTACTTTTCTTGACTGGTACAAGAACTTCAAATTTCATTTGACCTTGTGCGTTATTCTGAGTATAATAAATATTGAAATGTGTGATTTTTGCAATGGTCAGTATATTGAAATGTGTAAATTTCTGCATGTTGATTCTGCTGAAAAGTGCGGGGGTGCGCTATGCTATACCGGAAGATCCAGCCGTATATTGAAAGCTACTTGAAGTCAGACTCCAACAAAGTGCTGATTATCGACGGCGCGCGGCAAATCGGCAAGACCTTTATCATC
>CADBWQ010000042.1 GCA_902798545.1 Oscillospiraceae bacterium | reverse complement strand
CATGTTGCAGACGATCTCGACCTTACGGGGAGAAATGCGTGCGTATTTGTGCTCCGCACGGGCAATCTTTTTCTCGTCCATTGCTTCTCCTCCTTACTTACCGGTCTTGCTTCCGGCATGGCCGCGGAAGGTGCGGGTCGGGGCGAACTCACCGAGCTTGTGTCCGACCATATCCTCCGTGACATACACGGGAACATGACGGCGGCCGTCGTGAACGGCGATCGTGTGTCCAACGAAAGACGGGAAAATGGTAGAGGCGCGGGACCAGGTCTTGATGACCTGCTTGTTTCCGCTCTGATTCATCTGGTCGACCTTCTTCAGGAGCTCGGGAGCGGCGAAGGGGCCTTTCTTGATACTTCTGCTCATTTCGTTTTCCCTCCTTACTTCGCGTTGCGGCGCTTGACGATGAACTTATCCGTGCGGTTCTTCGTCTTGCGGGTCTTGTAGCCCAGTGCGGGTTTGCCCCACGGAGTTACAGGGCCGGGACGGCCAACCGGGGACTTGCCTTCACCACCGCCGTGGGGGTGATCAACCGGGTTCATGACAGAGCCGCGGACCGTCGGGCGAACGCCCATGTGACGTTTGCGTCCGGCCTTGCCGATGTGGACATTAGCGTGGTCAATGTTGCCCACCTGGCCGATGGTCGCCATGCATTCAAGGCGAACCTTGCGCATCTCGCCGGAAGGGAGACGAACCGTTGCCATGCCGCCTTCCTTAGCCATCAGCTGCGCTGCGACGCCGGCGCTGCGGACGAGCTGTGCGCCTTTTCCAGGATAGAGTTCAATGTTGTGGATAATGGTACCCACCGGGATATTTGCCAGAGGCAGTGTATTGCCGGCCTTGATATCTGCTGTTGCAGAGGACACGATGGTGTCGCCGGGGTTCAGCCCAACCGGAGCGAGGATGTAACGGCGCTCGCCGTCTTCATACTCACAGAGCGCGATAAATGCGCTGCGGTTCGGGTCATACTCAAGGCGAAGCACCTTTGCGCTGACATCGAGCTTGTTGCGCTTGAAGTCAATCACGCGGTACTTCTGGCGATTTCCGCCGCCCTGGTGGCGGACGGTGATGCGGCCGTAGCTGTTGCGGCCGGAGTGTTTCTTCAGTACCTCAAGCAGGGATTTCTCGGGCTTTGCATGCTTGTCAACGCCGTCGAATCCGGAAACAGTCATCTGTCTCCTGGCCGGGGTAGTAGGTCTGTAGGTTTTAATCGACATGTCTGTACCCCCTTATGCCATGCCTTCGAAGAGCTCAATGTTCTTCGAGTCTGCGCTGAGCTTAACAACCGCTTTCTTCCAGGAAGCCTGACGGCCCATCGGATAAGCACCGTTGCGCTTCAGCGACTTCAAAGGCATACTTCTTAATGTCAAGATCTTCCATGGACTGTTCGGTGATAATCGGGCGAATGATCACATCATATGCGGTTTTCATCAGGCGAACACCTCCTCAATCTTGGCAAGAGCTGCTTTGTCCAGAACAAGCTTGCCGCTGGTGAGAATCATATAGGGGCTGAGGATCGTCGCGGTGGTGGTGGTCACGCCGGGCAGATTGCGGGCGGACTTGACGACCTTCTCATCAACATTCTCAGTCACGACCAGAGCCTTGCCCTCTGCGCCGACCTTTGTGAGGAAGCTCTTGAAGGGCTTGGTCTTGATCTCATTGACGGCCAGGCCGTCGATCACAACGATCTCATTCTCTGCAGCTTTTGCGCTGAGTGCGCTCTTGAGTGCCAGGCGCTTGACCTTCTTGTTCAGCGTGTAGCTGTAATCGCGGGGCTTCGGCGCAAAGGCCACACCGCCGTGATACCACACGGGGGATCCGGCGTAGCCGGCGCGGGCGCGGCCGGTACCCTTCTGGCGCCAGGGCTTCTTCGTGGTGTAGGACACCTCACCCTTGGTCAGTGCGCTCTGCGTACCCTGACGGCAGTTGGCCAGGTGATTCTTTATGGAATCATGCAGCACGCTCTCATTCGGCTGAATGCCGAAGATGGCTTCGGAGAGCTCGATCTCGCCGATCTTCTCGCCTGCCTTCTCGCCTGCCATGTTAAAAACATTTGCTTTAGGCATTTATGCTGCTCTCCTTTCCTTACTTTGTACGGGCGGAAGCCTTCTGCGGGTTGACACGGGCAGAAGCCTTCTGCGGGTTGACGCTGACACCGGCGGCCGCACCCTTCTTGACGGGCTGGGTCTTGACGGTATCCTTGAGATAAACGATGCTGCCCTTGGGGCCGGGAACGGCGCCGCGGATCGCAATGAGGTTCAGCTCTGCGTCGACCTTAACAATGTCGAGATTCTGGACAGTGACCTGATCCACGCCCATGTGTCCGGCCTGCTTCTTTCCCGGGAAAATACGGGAGGGGTCAGTGCTGGAGCCCATGGAACCGGCATGCCGGTGAACCGGACCGCCGCCGTGGCTGGTCGGGGTACGGCCCTGGCCAAAGCGTTTCACAACGCCGGCGTAGCCGTGGCCCTTGCTGGTACCGGTGACGTCAACCTTGTCGCCCTCTGCAAAGAGGTCAGCTTTGACGACATCGCCGACTTCCAGCTTGCTGTCATCCTCAAGACGGAATTCCTTCAGATGCTTGACCGGATTGACGCCAGCTTTCTTCAGATGGCCCTGTTCCGGCTTGGAAAGCTTCTTTTCGCCGACTTCTTCATAGCCGAGCTGAACAGCGTTGTAGCCTTCCTTTTCCTTTGTCATCTTCTGCACGACCACGCAGGGGCCTGCTTCGATGACGGTGACGGGAATAACCTTTCCCATCTCGTCGAAGATCTGCGTCATGCCGACCTTCTTGCCAATGATGGCTTTCTTCATGTTTTTCCTCCTATCGGTTATTGGTTGCCTCGCATGGTCCGGGAACTGCCCCGTCCGGAGGCTGGCAACTTAACCCGTCCGCATGCGTCAGCAGCGGACAGCGGGTTTGCTTGTGCTGGGGGTATTCGCTTCAGGCCGGATCAGAGCTTAATCTCGATCTCGACGCCGGCGGGAACTTCAACGCTCATCAGTGCTTCCACCGTCTTCTGGGTAGGACTCATGATGTCGATGAGACGTTTATGAGTGCGGCGCTCGAACTGCTCGCGGCTGTCCTTGTACTTGTGAACGGCACGCAGAATCGTGACGATCTCGGTCTTGGTGGGCAGAGGGATAGGTCCGGAGACCTTTGCGTCTGTGCGCTTGGCTGCCTCAACGATGGTTTCCGCAGCTTTGTCGATCAGCTGGTGATCATAGGCTTTGAGGCGAATGCGGATCATGTTTTTGCTGTTGCTTGCCATTTGGGTTCTCCTTTTCGTACGTTCTTTCAGCGGCATTGGGCACCGCTGCATTAAAGGATGCGTACGGATGAAGTCAGTTCGTACACACATCCGTGCGTATCAGGCCGTGTCCGAAAAACAAACCGGCATTCCAGCCGGTCTGCTCCCCGTCCGCGCGATATACGCGTGGAACGAAAGACTTCAGCCGCCCGATTGTGTACCGGCGAACCGGTACCGGACATACTCCACGGAAGTTACCTCGCTACGCGAGCAATCTCCCGCTTCAACGCATACGTATGCTCTTCACACACGCTCACATACTATAACAGGCACATAACAAAAAGTCAAGCAAAAATTTCGTGCAAAACGTAGAAAATTCGCTTGACTTTTTGTGCAGTTTGTATGTTTCAATGCGCTTCACTGAGAAGCGGCCGAAAGGCTGCCATTCAGGCATGTCAGCTTCATGGTCAGCTTCACCAATCTGGCAAACAGCCAGGCTGCTGCGAGGCTGAAGGCGGTTGCTGCGAACGCCCGGAGGAACTCGTTCTCTGTCATCTGTCTTGAATAATAATATCCCCACATGATTGCGTCAACATGGACGAGAAACCACTCATACGAGATTGTATCAATCCATAGGAACACCGGTTGCAGCACATGTTTTCCAGCCTGATAGAAGATCAGGACCGCAGAAGTATACCCCAGCAGTGCAGGCACATCATTGAACGCCGCCGCAATCCCCCCGCACAGCGTCATCAGTGCCTGCAGACCAAGTCCACCGACAGCGACCACCGGCAACAGCCATCCGGGCAGACGAACTTCATCGTTGTGATACAAGTACTCCGCTGCAGCCATACCGAGGACAAATTCCCACAGGAACTGAAAGCAGAAGCTGTTCCAGATTCGCTTTGAGTCCAATTCCGAGAGATATATCGCAGTCCACCACGCTGCGCTGATCGCGAGAGTCCCAAGAAACAGTGCTTTCATCCCAATCTTTTGTTCTAATCTGCAAAGTGGAATAAACAGCAGATATAATTCTATGATTGTGGAGATGAACCAGAGCTGCAGACCAAAAGAGCACATGTATTTCTCAAAGAACATTTTATAAAGGAATATATTACTCAGCAGCTGCTGTCTTCGAAGTTCTTCGCTCACGCCCCAGTGTGGAAGCATAAAATGAATCAGAACAAAGAGCAGATACGGCAAATAGATTTTGATAAAGCGTTTCCTGATGAATTCACCAAAGCCGATCGGCTTATGGAGATAGCTGAGATAGAGGCCGAAGCCTGAACAGAAGATGAAGACATGGCCACCGGTTCCTCCCAGAGACGAGGCAAATCGAAGCCACATAGGAATATCGCCTCCGTTCCAGTAGACCTGGACGAGGTGCATGAGAACAACTGTCGTAATAGCAAAACCGCGCAGGAATGATACTTCCCGGTATTTTCGATACCCTCCCTGAATTGTCAGCGTCCTCTCCTCCTGTCATAGAAATGAATGCGAAAATCACGGTATAAAACAAAAAGGCGCTGCTTAAAAGCAGCGCCTGGTGGGGGAAGGTGGATTCGAACCACCGAAGGCATCGCCAGCAGATTTACAGTCTGTCCCCTTTGGCCACTCGGGAATTCCCCCATGTTCAGTTGGAGCTGGTGGACGGACTCGAACCCCCGACCTGCTGATTACAAATCAGCTGCTCTACCGACTGAGCTACACCAGCATCTCTCAGGTCAACAGCCATCATCCAGCCGCCGGGATATAATAGCAAAAAAAAACTCATTTGTCAACTGAATTTTTCAGGAATTTGCAGAAGGCCTCCACCGGCAGGAATCTGCGAGCTGTTTCGGTATTGAGGGCAGGTGAATCCTCTTCTCCGCGTCAGGGGGCTTCTCCCCTCTGTTTTACTCTGCTGAAAACCGCGCCCCGTTCCGTCGCTTTCTGCCCTGCTCTGAAGAGAGCAGGGCAGAAAACGGCAGAGTGCAGCAATGTATCATAGCCGTATTTCACCCGACCGGCGAAGGAGAAGAACCGCGCCCGCCGCCAGGCAGAAGAGAAGCCCGAGAATAACGTGGAAGTTTGTTCCATGCCCGCCGGTTTCCGGCATTTCAACCCCTCTGTAGTTTGTGAGGCTGTAGGTGGCGTTCGTCGGGTCCTTTGGGGTCTCATCTTTCAGGGCGCTTCCATCTTCAAAGGCGGCTTCAATCTCTCCGGCGCCTACTGAAATGCGAATCCGTTTTGCCATTATCTGATACCCCTCCGGCGCCTTTGTTTCCTCCAGATAATAAATTCCGTCCGGCAGTCGGATGTTCTTCAGGAGATTTCCCGATTTCTCCCCGGTGGAGATAATGGTCTCATAACCGGCGACGGCCATATCACCCCCGTCGGTTGCCCGCAGAAGTCGAAACTCCGCCCCGGCAAGTGCACTTTCATCCGAATCGTTCTTGTTCACGGTCAGACTCGGCATCACATTCCGAACGCTGTCCTCCCTGGTCTGGATATACAGGGTGCCATTGCTGAGAACCGTGCGCTCCTCTCCGGCGACACAGCCGGCAAACAGATACGTATTTACCGTGTCAGCCACATTCTGTCCGCTCATACGCTCTTCCGCAACCCTGATTGGCGTATAAGGCTCCGTTAGCGGCGTCACCCCGTTTTCATCCTCTATCACTTCATATACCGAATAGTTGGACAGGCTCTCTCCCGGCTCCAGGTCGATGTTCCAGATCGTGCTCACTGAAGGCCAGGCAATCGTGCGGACACTACCCTCGACGAGGTTCTCCCCGTTCCCGTCCACCGTATAAAGCGCCAGGCGAATGTCGCCGTGCTTATCCACCGGGTAGTCTCCGTGTTCCCATTCCTTGACCGCTTTGATATAGCTGTAATGATGGTTGATGATCCGCACTTCGGCATCGACACCCAAGCGAATCTGTCCGTCCGCGCCCGGAGTTTCCGCTCCGTCAAAGGTTCCGGCGGTCAGTTCTTTGCCCGTCATCTCAAATCCGTCCGGAATACGGATCTCTTCCACCAGGAAGTCCGTCCCCGCCAGAAGGCCTTCAATCACCACGGTGAATCCGTCCGGAATTCCGGCGATGGAGCCGTTGTATCCGGACTTACTGCAGACGACCTTGTTCTCCTCTCCGCTTCCGTTGGAGGTCAGGGTGCCGTCGGCATAATAATAGTAGTTCCCATCAGCGTCCATCACGTAATAGTTGCCCTTTTCATAGGGCCCAAGCGTGCCGTCCGCCTTCTCCAGGCTGACGCGGAACTCGAAGGTCGGGTCGCCGGGATCCGGATTGTCCACATGCTTGGTGATCTTCAGGCTTCGAATATTTTTCGGTGAGCACTGATTCTCAAACAGGACCCGCTGTCGCTGAATGATGGTTTTAGCACTGCTGGTGGCCGTGATTGCACCGCCCTGCTTCAGTGCCTCGTCATGATCTGCGCCAAGGCCTGCGTCGTTGATGAGAACCGTATCATAGTAGTCACCGCTGACGTTGATCTCCTGTACATAGTATTCCATATCCTCCCGGATGCCATGGAACACCGCTGCCTGGCCCGGCCGCAGGTAGAACACATTGTTGTAGATTCCCTCGCCGATGCGCACGCCGTCATGGAACGCGACCGCGGCGTCCGTCCCTTCGTACAGAACCATTCCCACCTGCGGTGCGGTTCCCGTTATCTCCGCCTGCGGCACATCTCCGCGCAGCGGGATATCCCTTGTTCTGTCCTCCGGAGCGTCCGGATCGATCAAAAAGGCCTGATAGGCGAAGCGCACACTGGAATAGTCCTGCTGGTTCGTACCCTTGAGCTGCTTCTCTACCGCGAAGGTTCCCTTCTCTACCACCGGAAGGTTAAACCGGATCTCCAGATTGGAGGCACCGGCCCCGCGTTCCATATAAAACATCTTCATGGTGTGGCTGGAATAGTCGGCAAAGGTTTCCCCTCTGAAGTCATCCGTGCTCTGCCCGGCGGCTTCAAACATCTTCCGGATCGTTGTGGAGGAATTGCCCGAGTTGACCTCTCCGGTGGCGAAATTGATGGTGCCGGGGATCGCGTCGTGGATTCCGCCAATATCCAGCACAAGTGTATTGTCGATGAAAATCCACAGATCATCATCGCCGTTGAATTCGTATATGATCGGGCTGCCGTCAGGGCTTCTCCCACCCCTGGCCTGCAGGAAATTGGCTTCCACCGTCATGCCGAAGAAGAAGTCGTTTGCCTCCTGGAACAGATACAGCTGTTCCCCCTTTGCCGGATCCAGTTCTGTCAGTTCTGTTCCGCTCCCCTTGTACTGATTGTAGTTGGTCGCGGGTCTGGTCAGATCCAGGTGGTTATAGGGAAAGAAGTTGCCGCGTTTATAGTAAAACTGGTTCTCATTGCTCGGGGTCCCCAGTTCGCGGTACACAGAGAAGCTTCCGTCTTCCTTATTATAATATGCGAAATTATCGAAGCAGTTGTATTCGTAATAGCCCGTGGCATCAAAGACGCTCTTCAGGAACAGATGATTCCCGTTTCCGATGAAGTTTTCTTCCTTGAACAGCGCGCCGAGGCTCCTGCCGTTTTTCGCCTGCGGGAAGCCATCCGCCCCCAGTCGGTTCTCCACCAGATGGTTGACGTTTCCTTTGGTATAGTCGTTATTTCCTATGACGGCGGCCATCTGGTCACGGCTGGCAAAGTTATACATACCGATCCGGATGCCTGCGGCGGCGCTGTCAACGGTCTCTACCCCATGCAGCTCACCGGGTTCCATACGGATGTTCCGGCCAAAGGAGAAAGCCGCCGACTCCTCCCCTATCCCTGGGAGAAGTATCCGGTCCGCCACCTGGTAACCATACCAGGCATACGCGCCATCATCCCATCCCTCGATTGGGCTGGAATACTGCCCCTGGCTGCGTCCGCTGAGCGTCACGCCCAGACGGTTGTCCGCCAGGATCCCCGTACTCTGGGGTGCAAGAAACTTTCCGGTCTCTTCATTATAAAAATCATAGTATCCATTCAGCTCATAGGTCGCGGCGTCGCGGTGCATAATTACCTTCCAGTCCAGCGAGACGCTGCTGCGCCAGGTAAAGGTGTCACCTTTCTCAAACAGGTAAACCAGGTCTCCATTGCCGTCAATGGCGTACAGGTCGTATTCCTCGGTGGTTTCGTTCCATTTCCGCAGATAGACGATCACAGAATCAGCGTCCTCCAGGTCCTGCACACTGATCTTCTCCGCGGTCTTTTTCTCGCTGAGGTCGAGCTGTCCCAGCTCATACAGCGTAAACCATTCGTTTGCCCCGTAATCCTGCCAGACGCCGAACCCGTCCGCGATTTTCCAGTTATACAGGTTCAGGGAGCGCTTTTTCCCGTCGCTCAGGTGAATCTGATCGGGGAACCCGGCCCTGGTCTCCAGAACCAGCTCCTGCGGATTCTCCGACACCGAGATCTGCTTTTCATCAATGTTCAGATACCCGCCTTCCTCGTCTCGGAGGGTATATTTGCCCGGTGCGGTCTCGGTAAATGTCCAGAAGGTCAGATCTTCGTCCGCAGAGAGATACGTATTGACCAGCGTAGTCAGAACGACACTCGTCGCCTTCAATCTCCCTGCCTGCTTTTCATGTGCCTGGCCGATCAGTCCGGCGCCAATTTCCCTCCCGCCGAGCCAGCTGACCAGCGCGTAGGTTTTTCCGTCCAGATCCCCCGTAGCGCCAAAGGAGACAATGGTATAGATGGAGAAGGATCCCGTCTCAAAACGGAATTCATCCACCGAGCCATCCTCACTCCGGTTGGTCTCCGGTTCGAGAACTTCCGTTCCCTCCTCGCCGAAATGGACCACCTGGATCGGCTGCTCGCTGTTGATTTCCACCGGGTCCACATAGGTAATATGAACTTGAACAGGAACGGCGGGTTCCACCTTTTCTCCTGCGGAATTCAGAATCTGGATGTCAAACATCCGCACATGGGTAAGCCACTCCGGCGTACTGCCCACAGCCTCTGCCGTCTCCAGCACATGCGCTTCATAGCGCTCGTCCTCTTCCAGGATTTCTTCCACTGCCAGATAAGCGTCCTGCGGGATCTCCGCCTCTGCCGTATAATTCACCGTGATACGGTAGGTTCCTCCGTCCGAGGCGAGAACCGTTTTTTCTATCACAGAGTAAATCAGTGCATAGACCGAAAAGCTGTCCGCGGAGAAATCGGCCGCGCCTGTCTCGGTCGGCTCGGCCTCTTTCTGTTCCACTACAGTGGTGTTTCCTTCCCCATCCAGGTGTACAACGGTCTGGATCTGGGCCTGCTCCGGTGCGCTGGCAGTAGGTTCGGTATTTTCCGGATTTTCAACCGGAATCATCTCGACCTGAATCGGCAGTGCCGGTTCGATCTCGTTCCCCTCTGCGTCAAAGAAGCTGATGTCCACAGCCATAACCTGAAGGATTTCCCCCTCCACCGGCCTGGTCACCAGGCTGAGAACGTCTTCGTCCTCAATTGCTGTCACGCGGACCGTGGTTCCCTCCGGGAACGCGCCGTCCGGCGCCTGGATCCGAACTTGCAGGGATCCGACAGTCTCCTCAAAGGCCATTGCCGCTTCCGGCGTTTCCTGCTGTTCATCCGGCACTGTTTCGGTTTTTTCGTCTTCGGCGTTCTCTGAAGCATCCGGAGTCTCTGCGTTCTCCACCACTTCCGTATCTTCCGGCTTCTCCTCTTCGTCCGTTTCTTCAGTATCTTCCGCTTCGTTCTCCATCTCTTCGCTTAATGATGTTTCGACCGCAGTCTCTTCTCCGGGCGTCAGCTCCGTTTCCTCAGCAACTTCTCCGCCGACTTCCAGCTCGGACTCGGGTTCCGCGGTCGTCACCTCTCCTTCCACAGGGGTGGAAGATTCCTCAGGATCATCAAAGAGGAAAACAAAGCTTCCCCCTTCTGTCTCTTCCCCTTCCACAGTCTGGGTCTCTTCCCCTTCCACAGTCTGAGTCTCTTCCGTTTCTTCCTCTGGGAATAGAAAGACAAATCCGTTGTCCTGTTCCGTTTCGGGAGGATTGTTCTGCTCTGTCGACGTGTCAGCTTCGGCAATAGACTGCGGCCGGGTTCCGTTCTGGACTGTCTCCGATTCCGTCTGTGTCACCGTCTCTCCGCTGGCGGAATTCTCCTGCCCGGGCAGGGGCGCCGGCTGACCTCCGTCTGCCAGTATGCCTTCCGGTGCATCCGCATCATCATGAGTCACTCCTGCCGCGAATTCGGGAGTTGTCTCCGTTTCGCCCTCAGCGGCAGATTCTTTCTCTGACGCTTCTTCCTCATTTATCTCTTCCGAATGTTCATCATCCACTTGCTCCTCTGCGTCAGGCTCTTTTTCCGTGGTCTCTTCTCCCACGGACTCTTCTCCATCAGTTTCCGCTTCCGAAGGCTCATTATCCATTGGCTCTTCTACGTCTGGTTCTTCTCCCTCGTTTTCCTCTTCTGGCGCACTCAGTGGAATGCGTCCGTCTTCCAGCACTTCCGCCAGGCGGAAGCACGTGTCGTTATGAACATGTTCCTCCAGCTCCAGCATGCCACAGGTAAGAATTCTCTTCCCGTTTTCATCTGTCGAGTAGCAGTTGTCATCGTGCCTGTGAAGTATCGTTTCCTTCTGTTCGCAGGTTAGAATGCGGCGGATTTCATAGCAGGCGCCAGTATGAACGTGTCCGCTTTTTTCCTCTTTACCACAGATCAGTTTTTCCTCAATACGGTAGCAGCCGCTGTCATGAATATGATACGGAATCTCCGGCAGTGGGCAGATCAGCCTACCGGATTCGTCAAAGCAATCCTCGGTATGTTCATGCACACAGAAACCAGCACATTCTTCGCCCTGTCCGGGTTCATAGCTGCAGTCCAGAATCCGAACTGTCTGCTTCGCCGCAAATCCGGTTACGCCCAGACTCCCCCCCGAGATGAGAGAGAGCAGCATTGCGCCAAGCAGAAGCCCAGCCACCCTGCGGCATCCGTTTCTTCTGTTCTGCCTTTGCTTGTGATTCTGTCTGTTATGATCAGAAAAGATTCTCACCGAAGCTCCTCCCATACGTACGTATTGTCTGCAGATCTGTCGTTCGATCATGTTTGTTTATACTCTCTCAATTTATCATTATATCATTCTCTCCGGCGCAGTCAAGAAAGAATCGTTCCCTCTCTCTCCTGTCCGCAATCGTCCACCGATGCAAAGAGAGTATACCAGCTTCAGCGTCAATAAACCCGTCGATAATTAGCCCTTTTCTGCGTAAAATAGAAGAAGCAGGGTATCCGAAACCGGTATACCCTGCCCCATGTTCAATTTTTCCTTTTGTTTTGAGATCTCAGATGATGAAAGAGACTCAGATTTCAATCAGCTCATAGTCTCTGCTGCCGAATCCCAGTTCCTCTGCTGCTTCGATGGTATGGCGGCCGTTACGGGTCTCTACACGTTCCACAAAGTGATCACGTCCGGGATCTTCAGACTTCCAGATCAGATCAATGCAGGCCTGATCAATCGCCACCGGATCAAGAGAGGCAAGGATACCGATATCTTTCATACAGGGGGGCTCCGCAACATTGACACAGTCACAGTCTACTGAGAGGTTCTTCATCACGTTGATGAAAGCAATCTTCCCCTCAAAGTGTTTCACGACGGATGATGCCGCGTCTGCCATCGCCTCCGGGAACACCGTATGATCGGCATGAACATCCCACGCATCCAGATTGCTGTCGGTCTTCCCGCCGGAATGGATCAGAGCCTTCCCCGCCCGGCTCGCACAGCCGATGGACAGCTGCTTCAGCGCTCCACCGTACCCGCCCATCGGATGCCCTTTGAAATGAGCCAGTACCAGCATGGAATCGTAGTTTTCAATGTTCTTTCCCAGATGATTCTCCTTCAGAATCTTGCCGTTCGGGATCTCCCAAACGAGGTCCGGTCCTTCGGCATCCATCAGATCAACATCAAAGTATTTATTCCATCCGTGATATTCGATCAGCTGCCGGTGGGACTCGGTATAGTCGCGCACACCGTTATTGAACTTGGTGCCATACGCTGTGTTGCACTCGACAACCGTTCCGTTGACCTTTTCTACCATCGGTTTCCAGAAATCGGGACGCAGGAAATTCTGGTTTCCCTTTTCACCGGAGTGAACTTTCACCGCTACTTTTCCGGGAAGCCTGATGCCAAGCTGCTCATACATCTTCACAACGCGCTCCGGGCTGATTTCCTTACTGAAATATACTTTTGCTTTTGCCATATTCATTCCCCTCACATGTACATTCAATTACAGAATTGCTTCTTCCTGCTTTCTTTTTCCGTTCCGGTCAGGGCACTTTAAAAGACTTATATATAATATTATAGTAAAGTGGACATTTTTTCAACTAAAAAATGAAGAATTCACAAACCCATATTCAGGCTGTGCTGTCTATCAATCCGAATCATGTGTGATTTATAATTGTAATCAGCACTCCGACCGGATTCAGAGTTATGGAAACTTAAAAATGACGCAAATTTGTAACCTGTTTTCTCTCCTTGATTCCATCTCTCATAATTCATCCGACATTTTGGATGAATTTATATAGAAGACTTGTCGAAAACTCTGTCTAAAGTGTCAATAACTTTTTTTCATACTTGTTCTATACCGACTATTATGTAACCTGTTCGTGAAAAAAGCCATTGAATTTGCT
This sequence comes from Oscillospiraceae bacterium, assembly GCA_902798545.1. Taxonomy (GTDB): domain Bacteria; phylum Bacillota; class Clostridia; order Oscillospirales; family Oscillospiraceae; genus Limivicinus. The sequence continues at coordinate 970 of CADBWQ010000042.1, read as the reverse complement.
TCTAAATCCAGTTATGCAGCAATGTTGTTTCTTTCTTCGCGATGCGGCACGGAGCAGCTTTGAAACCACACGGGAGCAAAGAAAACAGTTGACGAAAAGCCGGGCTTGTGGTAATATAACTGCGCTTTCTGAGGAAGTGCTGGATTAGCTCAGCCGGTAGAGCGCCTGATTCGTAATCATGAGGTCGCGAGTTCGAATCTCGCATCCAGCTAAAAGCCGGTGTGATGGAATGGTAGACGTGACGGACTCAAAATCCGTTGGGCTAATCCCCCGTGTGGGTTCGAGTCCCACCACCGGCACCAAACCAACAAAATCCGAACCAGATCTTCCCTATGGGAGACGGGTTCGGATTTTGTGTTTTCTACAGAAATCAGTATTTCTCCAATGGTGCACTCCGTCGTCCCGATTCCAAGCCAAGAGGATCGAGAAAGAAGAAAAAAAGAAAATAAATTGATATGGAGGTATCAATGATGAAGAAGTTGATTTCCTGCGAGTTCAACATGGACACAGCCTGAGTTGAACTTCAGTACACAGATGGGATGTTGATCTCAATCGACTGTACAGAGGTAGAGTATGAAGTGGCATATACTGTCAAGCAAAGGGCAGCTTTGGATTATTTGGTCTATAATGACTCAATTGCTTAAGCAGACTTGGTACTATACGGCGATGTAAAGGATTATTTGCGGAAAGCGACAGATTAAGAACCGATGGATGAAAAGGAATATACAGATCGTTCTCGCCGGAGTTGTGCTTTTCCATGACGGTTTTACGTGCTTCCGCAAGAACGACATTCATATCATGCACCCGCATGGCAACGATCCGATCCACGCAGATCTCCGTGTCCACCATAAGGCGCTGAAAGTCCTTATTTGCATTACAAAACGGTTCAAATGATTATGACCATCGAGTATAATGGACTCAAAAAACAAACGGAACACTTTACGATGATTTTACATTCCCCCGGTTATGG
>CADBWQ010000041.1 GCA_902798545.1 Oscillospiraceae bacterium | reverse complement strand
GGTCTCGTCGTGGCAGGTGATGAGGGAGATGTCCGGGCACTCCTGGCGGAGCAGACGGACGTCATGCTCGTAGATGGAAGTCACGCGGGTACCGACCTTGATGCACTTGACATGCTCAATTTCTTTGCACATCTTGATCAGTGTCTCGACCGGATAGAAGGCTTTCGAGGTTGCGGGATAAAGGTGGATAATGATGTCGATGTCAGCGCCTTCAGCAACGTCCTTGACGTATTCGAAGGGAGCATCCGGATGCATGCCGAAGCGAAGCCACATGTGCGGGGGCATAAGCAGGATGCCGTCAGCACCGGCTTCTTTGGCCTCCTTGGCCATCTCAATGGACTCAATGGTATTCTCGCAGTTGACGCCGGAGATGATGGTCATCACATCGCCGCACTCTTCTGCGCAGATCTCGGTCACTCTCTTGCGCTCGGCACGGGTCAGGGTGGCCATTGCAGACAAGGCCTTCGATTCCCTTGCCGTAGAAGCTCTTGATCCAGCGGAGGTAAACGCGGAACTCTTCTTCGTTGATGGTGAAGTCATCATTCAGAGGGACGGAAACTGCCGGGAAAATCGTCTTGAAGGTCTTAACTTTAGCCATGATTTTTTCTCCTTTAGATTAATTGTTAATATAAACTGTTTTCCTGTCCGCATCTCTGTGTCCCGGAGACCATCGCGCGCTGGTCTCGGTTCAAGAGCTGCGCAAACGTTTGTTGCTTACGGGTGCATCATAGCATTTCATTTTTCACGTGTCAACAAAACAGGCCCTGTCTGCAATTTCTTGCACAAGGCCTGCAAATACTTGTATAATTTTGAATCCTGCACAATTTGCGGCCTCGTTTTTTGTGCTTTTTGACGAGCAGGAAAACGGGCAAAAGCATCTTGAAATTGGTCTGCATTTCATTTATAATGCAGTCGTCTACAAACGTTTGCGCAAGAAGGTGTATCATATGGCAACTCTTAAAGACGTAGCGAAGCTGGCCAATGTAGATGTGAGCACGGTTTCCCGCGCTCTGAACAACACTTCTTATGTTCATCCGGACACCAAGGAGCGAATCTATGCCGCCGCCAAAGAACTCGGTTACCATCCGAATGTTATGGCGCAGGCACTGCGCCAGGGAAAGCGCCATACCATCGGGGTAGTCGTTCCAAGACTTCACATGGCGATTTTCTCGGAGATTCTGCAGGGGATCGAGCAGCAGGCCGGAGAGCTCGGCTATGGCACCCTCATCTGTACGACCAACGACAATCCGAAGACTGAGAAGGAATGTCTGAACCGCCTGCGCAGCGGCTTTGTCGACGGCATCATCATTGCGGCCACCGGAAGAAACGGAAGGCTTTTGAAAGATATCCAGGCCAGCGGTATTGCCGTGACTCAGCTGGTCCGGCGGCAGGAGCTGGAGCTCAGCAGTGTGGTCGCCGACTACGAAGCCTGCGGGCATGATGCAGTAACCTACCTGCACGGGAAAGGATGCAAAGAGATTGGCCTGATCACCGGGGACCTGCATCTGGCACCGTATAAAGGACGCTATGACGGATACAGGAGGGGTGTCTCGGAGCTTGGCCTGGAGGAAATTACGAGCGAGTCAAATCGTGAAGTCAACAGCTTTCGCTATGGCTACGACTGTGCCAACCAGCTTCTCGATGAGAATCCCGACCTGGATGCCATTATGGCTTCGGTTGATGTACAGGGCCTGGGGGCGATCCGCGCCGCTACGGAACGCGGCCTGCGTATTCCGGAGGATATCAAGGTTATCAGCCTTACCGGTCACCGTGTCGGGAGAATGCTGGAGACCACGATGACCTCCATGGAGATGCCTGCATTCGAAATGGGCAGATCCGCTGCCAAGATGATCATCGATGATATCGAAGCCGATTCCAAGCACAAGCCAGGCCGACGGCACCTGACCTTCGCCACAACGCTGGTGGAACGCGAAAGTACATGACACCCCGGTATTTTTGATCGTCTGAACTCCCAAACCAAGCTTTACCCGTAATATATAATATAGCAGGAGGATTCTTCCATGGCTCTGCATATCATCGACGAAGCCAACCGCTGTCTCAACTGCAAAAAGCCCATGTGCCAACAGGGCTGTCCCGTCCATACACCGATTCCGACAGTCATTCAGCTCTTCAAGGAGAACCGCCTGTTGGAAGCCGGTGACATGCTGTTTCGCAATAACCCCATGTCCGCGGTCTGTTCCATTGTCTGCAACCACGAGATGCAGTGCGCCGGTCACTGTATCCGCGGCAGGAAAGATATGCCGGTCCATTTCTCCAGTATTGAGAACTACATCTCTGAGATGTTTCTTGATCGTATGGAAGTCACCCGGCCGGAGAAAAAGAACAAGAAGGTCGCCGTCATCGGATGCGGCCCTGCGGGCATGACCGTGGCCATAACGCTGGCACAGCAGGGATACCCCGTCACGGTGTTTGAATGGAAGGGCAAGATCGGCGGACTTCTGCAGTATGGCATTCCCGAATTCCGCCTGCCCAAAAGCATTCTCGACCGGTATCAGGCACGCATGGAAGAGATGGGTATCACGATCCGCACCAACACCACCATAGGATCCGTCCTGATGATTGACGAGCTCTTCCGTGACGGATACGCCAGTATCTTCATCGGTACCGGTGCGGAAAAACCCCGGAGCCTCGGCATTGAGGGTGAGAGCTTTGGCAACGTACTCTTCGGTCTCAATTATCTGGCCAATCCCAAAGGGCACAAGCTGGGCGACCGTGTGGCCATCATCGGTATGGGCAACGCCGCCATGGACGTGGCCCGCACCGCACTGCGAAACGGCGCCCGTCATGTAACACTCTACGCGCGAAGCAAGCACGTCACCGCCAGTTCTCACGAGCTGCAGTATGCGGAGCTGGACGGCGCAGAGTTTGCCTATGGTATGCAGATCGAGAAGATCACTGAGATCGGTCCAGTCTTCAAGCGCAGCATTTTCGATGAGAACAACCGGGTCATCGGTTATGAGGATGAGCTCATTCAGGTGGAAGCAGACTCTACCATCATCTCAATCAGCCAGGTTCCCCGGGCCAAGCTTGCCCGGACAACCGAAGGTCTGGAGATTGGGGCGAATGGTCTTCTGCCCGTTGACGAGAACTGCATGACGACCCGGCCCGGTGTGTTCGGTGCAGGCGATGTGGTGACCGGTGCCAAGACCGTCGTTCATGCGGTCGAGGGTGCAAAGCGGGCTGCCGAAGCCATGGTCCGCTACATGGAGGGAGAATAACGAGCTGAGGGCATCCCATTGCAGAATCTTTCAGTATCAAAAGGGGCTGTAGCAAAATAGCCCGACGGAATGAAAACCCGCGGTTTCGGGTGAAACCGCGGGTTTAATCTACTTCCCAGGGGAGATCGACAAAGGTCGGTTCGTGGTGCACGGCGGGGAGAATCTTCTCAAACAGGTCAGAAGTGCAAAAGCGCAGGCTGCTGGTATTGCGGCAGGGGTGGCAGCCGAAGTTTTCTTCGCTCAGCAGATCCCGGTCGACCAGCAGGCGGACCGTGTTGCCGGGATCGTTCATGAGGCCGAGAACGCTGGCCGAACCGGGAGCGGTATCCAGATGCGCTTCCATCTGTTCCGGCGTGCCGAAGCTCAGACGCGCGGTGCCGATCTGCTTCGACAGCAGCTTCGTCTTGAAGGGCTTTTCCCCCGGCATGATCAGCAGATAGAAATCGGTCTGCTGGCGGTTGGTCAGGAAGAGGTTCTTGCAGATCCGGCAGCCCAGAAGCCCCTCCACCAGCTCGCAGTCCGGGATGGTGTCCGCGTGCTCGTGATCCACACGGAAATACTCGACCGACAGGGAATCCAGAAGATCATAGCAGCGGTCCTCACGCTCGGTACGGGATTCCTGTGGTCTGCCTTTAAACAGCGTCTCGACGATTTTCATAGATCGGTTCCTCCTTTACAGTCCCGCATGAACACCGGGGTCGAAGAGATTCTAGCACAGTCCGGGGGAAACAGCAACAGGGGACGCTTCCCGCGGGAATTCCTTGATTGACCTTTGATCAAGCAACTGCTATAATTTGATCAGGAATCCGGAAACAGCGGAGGAATCAGGAATGAAACGAAAGACAAGAAACTGCTGTATGGCAGTCCTGCTGCTGGCGGCGATACTGCTGTGCGGCTGCATGAAACGGGTTGACAATCAGGACAGCGCCATATTCGTTCAGGATGCCGCCCAGACGGAAATACCGGAGCCGAAGACAGAGGAAGCGGCGGAGGTGCCGAACGCAGAAGCCGGGGAGAGTACAGAACCGGAAAACGCTCCGGAGGAGCAGAATGCCGGAAATCAGGCCGGGGAAGAGAATACGGCGGAAAGTCCGGCGCTGACAGAAGCGGCGGAGGAGACGGCGGCCGCAGAGGGGCCGGAGGCGACAGCGACAGCGACGGAAACGGACACGGACCAGGAGCCGCAGCCCGAACCGGCACCGGTGCCGGGGCTGAAAAACGCGGATGGCACGATCGAGATTACCGTCCCGGCACGGTACGCAGACACGCGTTACCGGATGGGAGATGTCACGTGGAACGCGGATGACTCGGCGACATACCGTCTGACAGAAGAGGAGCATGAACAGCTGCTGGCGGAGGTGCACGACGATATCCAGGCAAAGCTGGATGAGATGTGCGCATCTCCGTATTTCCCGAACTTCGATTCCATCACGGCCAATGAAGACTGTACGGTTTTCACGGTGGTCTGCCTGACAATCGAGACCAGCAGGGCGGAGCAGGAATCTCTCATACAGATCTATGAACTCGGCAGAATGTATGCAGCCTATCGCGGAGAAGCGGCCGGCAACATCCATCTGGACTTCAGGCCGAAGACAGGCTTTACTTTCGTCACAAGAGACTCCGAGAAAGACCTGGCGGCAAACTGAATATCGAAAGAGTGTAAGAAGAACATAACAGCAGACCCCGGAACAGAGCGATTCCGGGATCTGCTGTTTCGAAAAAAGCCAGAGGCGGTGACCAGATGAGTGAACAGAAATACAACGCCTTTATTTCCTATCGGCGGACGGCGCGGGACACCGCGGTGGCAAAGGAGGTCCAGCAGAGCCTGGAGCACTTCCGCGTGCCGCGCGGGATCCGGACGGCGTCCGGGAAGGAGCGTATTGACCGGATCTTCCGCGACCAGGAGGAACTGGAGATCACCAGCAATCTGTCCAGACGGATTGAGGACGCGCTGCGCGCCTCGGAGTTCCTGATCGTCATCTGTTCACCGGGGTACAGCGAGTCCCGCTGGTGCCTGCATGAGCTGGAGACTTTCATTCAGCTTCGGGGCAGGGATCGTGTCCTCTGTGTACTGTCAGAGGGAGAGCCGCCCGGTGTGTTCCCGGAAATCCTGCTGCACAGCAGCGAAACGGTCACGGCAGAAGACGGAACTGCCGTCACGGTCGACGTCCAGGTGGAGCCGCTGGCCTGCGATTACCGCGGCAGCTTCAAAGCGGCCAGAAAGACAGAGCTGCCGAGACTTGCGGCTGTGCTGCTGGGCTGCGGATACGATGAGCTTGTCATGCGCCGCGAGCGGTACCGCCGCAGACGCCTGGCGGCAGTCTTTTCCGCGGCGTCGGTTCTTGCGGCGGCGGCCATTGCCTGGCTGCTCTGGAGCAATGCGCAGATCAGCCGGAATTACCGGCAGTCGCTCATCAGCGAGTCGAGGCTGCTGGCCATGAAGTCGCTGGACGCGTTTGACACGGAAGACCGCCTTGCGGCGCTGACGACCGCGCTGCAGGCGCTCACCGACGGCGAAAATGACAGGCCGGTCACGGATGAGGCACAGTATGCCGTGGCCCAGGCGAGCTATGCCTATTTCACCCCGTATCACTGGCTGGAGACCTGGCGCATTGACGATGCCAACGATATCACGGATTATTTCGTCAGCCGGGATCGGCAGGTCCTGGTCTGTATGGACAGGACGGGATACTTCCGCAGCTTTGACCTTGCCGGGCACCGGGAAATCTGCGCCTTCCGGGTGACGGAAAACACCGTTCCGGTGACGCCGATCGAGGGAGAGAACGGAGAACTGCTGTGTTATGACAGCGGCGAGGTTCTGTCGGTGGACTACAGGACCGGGGAGGAGAACTGGCGCCTGCCGCTCAAGTATCAGAGCATCGGCGGCGTCCATCTGAGCCATGACGGCGCGCTTGTCGCGGCAGAGGACGCCTACGCCGTCCAGGTCCTCACGGCGGCGGGGGAACCCAGACTCAGTCTCCCCCTGCCGGAAGCATGCGAAGGCTATATCGTGGGGCTCTGCTGGTCGCCGGATGACAGCCGGATCGCCGTGAAGCTCAGAATCCCGGAAAGCTCCATGCAGCAGATCGGGATCTTCGACGTGGAGACATCGGCATTTACACTTCTGGAACCGTGCTATCCGGGGATCGCGCTCTTTCGCTTCGACGAAGAAAACGCACTTTACCTGCTGGGAATCGGCCGGATCGGGGAATCCCGTTCAGAGGGGGCGACAACCACCAGAATCCCGTCGGAATATGAGCTGGCGGCTTTTCAGGACGGTGTGATGGCCTGGAGCCGGACGATCCGTGAGACGGCAGCGGCGGATACCGCAGAGCTGCAGATCCGGGAGACACCGCAAAAGCAGCTTTATCTCGCATTGGGAAGCGTTGTGAGAGTCTATGACGGAGAGGGAGAGGAAGTCACCGCAGCAGATGTGCGGGAGAGCATTCTCGCCCTGGAACCGCCTGAGGGTACCCTGATCAACTGCGTGACACGGAACGGGGCATGGTGCGTGGCGGACCCGGAGAGCGGCAGCAGCCTGACGACAAGGTATTTTCCTTCGGGACTGGATCGCATCACGTCCATCCGGACCCCGGAGGGAGCGGATGCCGGTTACATTGTCCTGTGGAACGGAAATCTCTGCATGTTTGAGAGCGTCAGTGACGACAACATCCGCTTCTTTGACGGAGAGGGGGCACCGTCTGCCCCGGATGAATATCTTCGAAGCGGAGACAGACTTCTGATCATGACCGACAGGACGCTCCGGTTCTATGATTTGAACGCACGGGTCCAGGATGGCTCCATGACGCTGGAACGGACGGACGCATGGCACCTGCTGGCCGAGCGGGAGGGGAAGGCATACCTTCTTCGCATCAGCGGCAAAGACGGCGCGTTCAGCATCCTCACGCTGGACATGACGACGGGAGAGAGGCTGCGGGAAGACAGGCTCGCCGGCTATGATTTCTTCGTGCAGAACCGGCTGCTGGAGGGCCCCTTCCCGCGGGAGACGGCGATGTGGTTCAACAGCTTCTATGCAGGCGGCGCGCCGGTTACCGTGCAGGGGGACCGTGTGTATCTCCACGATCAGAACGACTGCAACCGGATTCAGATCTGGAGTCTGGCAGACGGGAGCACGGAGACGCTGGATCTGACGGAAGCGCTGGGGACGGAGCGGCAGCTTCTCTATGAGAACGATTCCTTCCTGCTTCCCTCACCCCTTACCGTTTCGCCGGACGGGAAGACGCTGTTCACGGCGTTCACAGACCGGCGGGACGGCAGCAGGGGGGCAATACTGGTCCGGATTGACGACGGAAGCATCACAGCACTGCCGGGAACCCCGGACGATCTCAGCTCGGTGGTTTTCACGGACAACGGTGTCATCTATGCCGGAGCCATGTGCATCTATGTCTGTTCCCTGGACGGAAGCCTGCAGAACACCGTGATGTTCACGGGGGACAACGCGGTGTCATTTGCCTGGAACCGCGGCAGGCTGTACTGCGTCTTCCCGGACAGCAGCCTTGTAATCTATGAAAACGGGAAGGTAATTCGGACACTGCCGCTGTCCTTCGACCTGAGCATGGATGTGATCGACGGAAAAGCGTTCCGGTATGAGTTTACGGATTCCAGACTGTACCTGTACTGCGGAGGCGTCATGAACGCAGTGATGCTGAATTCCGACGGCGAGACCGCCGTATATTACGCCGAGTCCGTCCTGGCGCACCTGGAGGACCGGGGCGAGCTGCTGGTTACCAGCATCAACAGGGAACAGGCACTGCGGACCGGAGATCTGCAGCTGTATCCGGGAAGCTATCGGGAATACAGCGTGGCGGAGCTGATCGACCGGGCGAAGGAGCAGAAAGAGGCCTTCATTCCGGGATAAAAGAGTAAGGCACAGGAAAAGACAGGACACAGCGCTCATGGCGCTGTGTCCTGTCTGGCAGTATCGGAAATCACTGTGACGGTGCCGGTGTCAGAGTCAGAGGAAGACTCGACAATGACAACGCTTTCCGTCGGTGTGGGTGTCGGCGTCGGATCGACGACCTGGACCGTCTCCTCCGCGGGCAGAGGCGTCGGTGTCAAAGTGGGGGCCGGCGTGAGAGTCGGCGTTGGCGTCGGCATCAGCGTGGGGGACGGCGTCGGATCAAAAGCCTCGTCCGGAGGAAGCGTGGGTATCGGAGAGGAAAGCAGGGATTCATCCGGCGTCACTTCCGGGACCGGTGTCGATTCAGCGGCCGGGGTCGGTGTGGTTTCAATGTCGAGTTCCGCCTCGTGATCCACGGCGGGAGCGACGGTCTGGACAGGCGCCGGCGTTGCCTGCGGGGCGGCCGGCGTTGAATAATTGCTGTAAAGGTACCAGATGGTTCCCGCAAGCACAGCCAGGAGCAGGATTGCGCCAAGGACTTTAAAGAGGCAGCCGGAGGATCCGGCGGGTTCCGGTTCCGGAGCCTTCTTTGGCATCGGACGGGAAGAAGCGGAGCGGCCTGACGCAGAGGTGCGGACAGAGGATGCGGAAGAAGCGCGACGGGCTTCGGAGGGATTGTACCGCCTGTTGCAGAGGACAAGGCCGTCAGCAGAGAAAACCTTGGCATAGAAGGCCTCATCCGAGGAATACTGAGCCCTGTGGACGGCGAAAAGCCGGCCCAGGCGCAGCTCCATCCCCGCGGGCAGGGCGACTTCATCCAGGTAGATCATGAGAAGGGGCTTGTCCTTGTCCCGGGCAAAGTTCAGCTCGTCCCGGCAGTTGGATGAGGCGAGGTATTCCTCCGTCAGCAGCGCAATGAAGTAGCTGCAGCCCATGATAATGCGGGCGATGTTTTCGTCCCATTCGCGACCGGGAATCAGCCCCTGATCGTACCAGACCCGGAAGCCGGAGCGGTTCAGACGACTGATAATCTCGGCGGCACGGGCGGAATTGCGGTGGGAATAACTGACAAATATATAAGGCTCGCTGCCATGATAGGGGGCGAGCGTCTGATCTTCAAAAACCATGGGAAAACAACTCCAGAAAAGGGAGAGTCAGGACATTCCTGCGCTGAAAGTATACGACCCGGGCCGGCGCCTGTCAAGAAAAAGCCTCCGAAGCCGCGGAAAGGTTCATACGCCGTTCATATCCAGAAGCGCGTGATGATATGGGAAAAGCTTGCCATTTCTGCCCGCTTGATTTATACTGAAACAAGAATATGAACTGTGTTCGATCATGTATGAACTACGGAGGGAACAGGAATGTATGATTATCTGATCGTCGGCGCGGGACTGTACGGCGCCGTGTTTGCCAGGGAGGCCGTGAATGCCGGCAAAAAGGTCCTGGTGATCGACAAACGGCCGAACATCGCGGGCAATGTCTATACCGAGGATGTGGAGGGAATCAAGGTCCATGTCTATGGGGCCCATATTTTCCATACCAACAACAAAGAAGTCTGGGACTATGTGAACCGGTATGCCACCTTCAACCGTTTTACCAACTCCCCGGTGGCAAACTACAAAGGGGAGCTTTTCAGCCTGCCCTTCAACATGTATACCTTCAACAGGATGTGGGGGGTTGTCACGCCGGAAGAAGCCGAGGCGAAGATCGCCGAACAGCGGAAGGAGATCAGCGGAGAACCGCAAAATCTTGAGGAGCAGGCCATCTCTCTGGTCGGCCGGGATATCTTTGAAAAGCTGGTCAAGGGCTATACGGAGAAGCAGTGGGGCCGCGACTGCAAGGATCTGCCGGCCTTCATCATCCGGCGGCTTCCGGTGCGCCTGACCTTCGACAACAATTATTTCAACGCCCTGTATCAGGGAATCCCGACCGAGGGCTACACCAGGCTTGTGGAGCGCCTGCTGGACGGGATCGAAGTCCGGCTCAACTGCGACTATCTGGAGAACAGGGAGACGCTCGACGCGCTGGCGGAGCGGGTGGTGTACACCGGACCGATCGACGCCTTCTTCGGATTCCGGCTGGGGACGCTGGAATACCGCAGCGTCCGGTTTGAGACGGAACTGCTGGATCAGCCGAACTTCCAGGGGAACGCCGCGGTCAACTACACCGACCGGGAGACGCCCTGGACGAGGATCATCGAGCACAAGTGGTTCACCTTCGGCAAGGATGAGAACGGAAACGATCTCCCGAAGACCGTGATTTCACGGGAATATTCCGCGGAATGGAAGCCGGGTGACGAGCCCTATTATCCAGTGAACGACGGGAAGAACGGAGCGCTGTATCAGCAGTACAGGGCGCTGGCAGAGAAGGAAGAGAAGGTCGTCTTCGGCGGACGGCTCGGCGAATACAAGTACTACGACATGGACCAGGTCATCGCCGCGGCGCTCGGCAGGGCAAGGGAAGAGCTCAGATAGCTTCAGCAGATCCTGCTGCCGCATTTCCCTATGTTATATTCGGATATGAAGAGCAAAAGGGGAGGTCGGTCCTGGTATGCCATTTACAATCATACGAAATGATATCACGGAGGTTGCCGCTGACGCAATCGTAAACACCGCCAATCCAAAACCGGTTATAGGAGGCGGCACGGATTATGCCATCCACAAGGCCGCCGGTCCGGAACTGCTGGAGGCAAGGAAGAAAATCGGCGAGATCCATACTGGTCAGTCTGTCGCGACTCCAGCTTTTCAGCTTTCCGCAAAATATGTACTGCATACTGTCAGCCCCGCCTGGATTGATGGAAAGCATCGGGAAGAGGAACTGCTCCGCAAGGCCTATGACGCTGCGCTGCAGTTAGCGGAAAAGCTGGAATGCACGTCGATTGCTTTCCCTTTGATGGCAGCCGGGACTTACGGCTTCCCGCACGATCTGGCGCTGTCTGCAGCCATCCGGGCATTTACCGATTTTCTGCTGGACCACGAGATGCAAATCTATCTGGTGCTGTTCAACGCCAGGGCTTTCGGAATCGCCGGCTCAATATTTGACGATCTGAAGAGCTACATCGACGACAATTATGTTGCCGAAAGAAGCGAAGAAGAGTACCTGTCCGATGCGTACCCCCAAGCCAATCTTTCCCGCAGGGAACGGGCAGGGATGATACAGCGCCGCCGCAGGAAGGAACGTGAGAGTATCGACGGGGACGGTGCTGTCGGTGTCGCCCTGCCGCAGCCGGCAATTCCTGAAGAATCCAGGGCATCCGCCGCTTCCCTGGAAGACATCCTGCGCCAGCACGAAAAGACCTTCTCTGAATATCTGCTGGATCTGCTTAAAGAGCGGAAGGGGAAAGACTCGGAAGTGTATAAGCGGGCGGAGGTAAGCAAACAGCTGTTCAGCAAAATCTTGAACAATCCGGACTATCAGCCGACCAAGAGCACAGTCATCCAACTGGCGCTCGGCCTGCAGCTGGATCTGCCGCAGACACAGAAGCTCCTGGAAAAGGCCGGATACGCCCTGACGCGCAGCAGCAAGACCGACCTGGTTGTCAAGTACTATATCGAGCGAAAAATCTATAATGTCACGTTCATCAACGAGGCACTTTACGACTGCGGCCTGCCGCTCTTGAAGACGGGACTCAAGGCATAAAAGGTCAACAGCGGGTTGACCAATACCCCTTTTCTTTGCAGTATGCTATGAGCACAACAAAGGAAAGGGGTATTTATTATGAACAACAATCTTACTGAAATCGTATTCATCCTTGACCGCAGCGGCTCCATGGCCGGCCTTGAGGATGACACCATCGGCGGCTTCAACGCGATGGTGGAAAAGCAGAAGAAGGAGCAGGGTGAGGCGCTTCTCTCCGCCGTCCTCTTCTCCGACGGCAGCCAGGTTCTCTATGATCGGGTGGACATCCAGAAGGTCGAACCGATGACGGAGCGGAAGTACCAGGTCGGCGGCTGCACCGCGCTGCTGGACGCGATCGGCAGCTCAGTCCATCACATCGCCAGCGTGCACAAGTACGCACGCGAAGAGGATCGCCCCGGGAAAACGATCTTTGTTATCACAACGGACGGTATGGAGAATGCCAGCCGCGCGTATACCTATGACGAGGTGCAGCGGATGGTGAAGCATGAGCAGGAGAAATACGGCTGGGAGTTCCTGTTCCTCGGTGCCAATATGGATGCAATCTCCGCAGCCCGCAGTTTCGGCATTCGCGCCGATCGTGCCGTGAGGTATAGACGCGACAGTGTCGGCACTGCGCTGAACTATTCTGTTGTCAGCGAGACGGTCGCCCGGGTTCGCAGACGTGAAAGCATCGAACCGGACTGGAGCGCGCCGATCGAGGCAGATGTCAAAAAGCGCGGCGAGTAAAACGCAGGTTCTGAAAAGGGGGTAAGGAAAATGTACGGAGCACTGTTGGGCGACATGATCGGCGCACCCTATGAATTCGACATAGGAGACAAGACCAAAGAGTTCCCGCTGTCCTTGAGGCAGAGTGCCGGAGCAGACTCCCGGATGATATGCTGGATGTCCTTGGCCGCTTTGATATCTCCCGGGAGCATCCGGGATCGGCCTTGAACCGCTGAAAAGCCCGGAAATACGGGGCTTATTGTTATGGCTTCGTACGACTATTTTGATAGAATGAGAAAACCAGGTTGCATTTTCCCGTTTGCCTTGGTGCATTTCAGAAAAAGCTTGGTGCATTTCTCATTTTCGTGGTGCATTTCGGGAGAAAGCTTGGTGCATTGACCGAAATCGTGGTGCATTTTAGGAAAACCGTGGTGCATAACTGGCTGGCGTGGTGCAACCGTCTCTCCCTGTGCCAGAAATGGCATGATTGTCATAAACAGGTCCCCCTTCCGAGGAAAATTGATACAAGCACACTTTGCACCCAGCATGCACCCAAAATGCGGCTGGGTGCATAATCGTTGGGTGCATACCCGCAAACGATTGTGCATACAGAAAGAGCGCGCCTATTCATGAAAAGGGGCTGCCTTTTTTCGGCAGCCCCAGTTAAGTTAATGCTGAAAGGGATCAGATCACATGGTATTCCTTCAACAGCTTTTCCACGTCGGTTCCTCTGATGAAGTCAAGTGCCTTGCCAACTGCAATTTTCTGCTTGAAGCCCAACTTCATCTCTGTGAGCGGCGCGCCGTCCCGCATGCTGATCGTCGCCTTCAAAAGATCACGCACATCGTAGATGCTGCCCCAGACCTCCGGGACGCCGCGATCCACGTTCATGAGGGTGTAGACCGCCACCATGGCTGTGCGCATGGAATACTCCGTGGTGAATACG
>CADBWQ010000040.1 GCA_902798545.1 Oscillospiraceae bacterium | reverse complement strand
TACCGCTGGTCTGGAGGGAACGGAGCGAAAGGCCGGAGCGACGGCAGATACTAATTCGGCTGCAGCCTGCGGAGGTCGAATTAGTATCTGGCAGAGCGCAGGACAGAGCGGAGCGACCGGAGGGCATAAAAAAACCTCCCCGGAGGAAGGTTTGAGCGGAGCGAAAGGCGCCCGTAAGTACTAAGTTCTGCGGGACGACGCAGGAGGGCCGGAGAACTTGGTACTGGAGGGCACCAAGCGGAGCGGAACAAAAAGCGAGCCTGCAAAGGCCGGGCCGCGGGAGCGACCGGAGGAGATTTATTCGCCGCCTGCGCGAGGTACGAGCTGCAGGGATCGGCGAATAAATCTCCGGATTCGCCGCCTGCGCGAGGTACGAGCTGCAGGGATCGGCGAATAAATCTCCGGAAGGAAGCGGAGCGGGCCGTGCCGGAAGCGGCGAGCGCTACCGCTGAATAAAAGAAGCCAATCAGGATGAACCTCATTGGCTTCGGATAATTACATTTTATCGAAAAACGGCTCTAAGATACGATAACGATGAACGTCGTTAAGCGTAGGACGGTTTAATTCCTCGTTCAATTGCTTTTTCTTTTAGGTACTTGAAAATTTCAACATGGTGAATATCCTGCTGCGCGCAGACTTCATCACATTTGCCGCACTCAATGCAGCGGAAAAGGCCGGCGCTGACCGCTTCCATCAGGCGATCCCCCTGATCCAGCGGATCTAAATACCGATACGCATATGCGGAGAGTTCCATCGGACCGGCAAATTCATCCCCATACATTGCTTTCACCGGACAAGCAGCAGTACATGCACCACATCTCGCACAGAATTCAAGCGCGTAAAGATCAGTCTTATGCTCAAAATCAAAGTCCTTCGGATTATTATAGGTCTCTTCTGTATACGGCTCTATTCTGACTCGGTTATAAATATTAGAAAGTTTATCTGCTACGACAGATTTGTCAACAATGAGATCACGGATAATCGGATAACCGGGAAGTGGTTCAAATGTGTAGTCCTTGTCCTCAATCGGCGTCACACAAATCATGCAAGGCTCACCGTTAAGAAGCATCGCGCACCGTCCGCATAGTCTCCCGCCGCAACTGGAATCATAGTTGACCGGGGCAATATTCCTATGGAAATACAGCAGTGCTTCCATTGCCGTCATCTTCTCTTTGAAGGGTACCTCCCCATCGATATAATACGGCGCCGCATCGATACTGGGATCAAATTTATATACAGTAATTTTCATCTTATCATCCTTCTCTCATCTTATTGAAGTCTTCGTAAGTTGCCTTTTCCAATTTCATCTGGTCGCCATCAATGCTGCAGGCAATCACACAACTCCAGTTCTCATCATCGATCTGCGGGAACTCACCACGAACATATGCGTCTCTGGTTTCTTCTCTCATCAGAGATGCCCGTACACTCATTTCCGCAAGATCCAGAAGGTTATAGTTTTCGATCGCATGTTTCCATTCAATATTAAACACCTGGGAAGTATCAGCCGGAACCATTTTGGGAATCATCTCTTGACGGACATACTCTAACTGCGCAAGGCTTTCTTCCATGCTCTTTGTGGTCCGATAAGGCCCCAAAGCTTTATAGCCTGCTTCTTGAATTGCCAACCGCACTTCATGTGGTCTGACGCTGTCTTCACAAGACCTCGTCCTAATTTCATGAAGCCGCTTATACTCCTCCAGTGCGGGCGAAAAATCTATCTCGGAAACAGGATTATTCTTAGCGTATTCTGCCGCACAATGGCCGGCATATGTGCCCGTATAATAGTTGTTCATGATACCTGAGCCGGATCTGTAGTTTCTCCCGCAGAAAAGCCCCGGAAAATCTGTCATCATTTTCGCGTCGCAAATCGGAGATCCCCCGTGCTCAAACATTTCCGGCTCTCCTTCAATCATCTCACTCCGTACATCTACACCGAATTTAGCCAACAGCGGAATGTTTCTCGCGTTCCCATATCTGGGTTCGTAGTTACCGAGGTTGATATAAATTGTATGATTTTCTGTCCCTCTCCCATGAACGTCAATCTGTTCGGCCATAAAGCGGCAGAAGAAAGAGCGGTCTGTCCAGATTCTTTCATCATTTAAGTCAAAAAGGAGTTCCCCGTCCTTATCAAGGATACATTGCGGTTCCTGTGCATCTCCACAAACAGCTGCACCAAATGCAGTGGACAGGCCTTCAGGATAGACGCTCATGACATCATAATTCGCAAATTCGGAATTGATGATTCTGGCCCCATGACGGAATGCCGCCATATCAAGATCAGCGGTATTGTCCGTAACACTGTTCGTAACCGATGATACACCGCGCCAGCCATAAATATTCGTACAGCCGCCAGTTGCCATGATCACAGCATTCGCTCTGAAGATTTTGAAGTCTCCGGTCGGAAGATGAAGGCCCATTGCACCAACACATCTACCGTCATTGATCAATATATCTGTTATCATTGTCTGATCAACAACATTCACATTGGACTTCACAAGCGCAAAATCTTTGTGTCTACGCAAAAACTGTCCCTGTGTTCTGTCCTCCGTGAGGAAAGGAATATAATGCCCGTTTTCATCACGATCCGGAAGAGTCTGTCCATGATTCACTTCATAAACGAAACGATTGTGTTTGTTTTTCTTGTCGATGAATTCCCACGCCCTGGTGTATGCTTCGGCATTTTCAAGAACTGATGTATCCGCCAGCGCTTTTATGGGAACGCTGTGATTCTGCCCGAGAAAGTAATCCCAGCTCATCCCTGTTACACCACTTTGCCGATACGGACCCTTATCAACAAATGTTACGATGCGCCCTTCGCTTATTGCAGTATCAGCCGCAAACAACGCATTATTACCGGAACCAATGATCAAGACGTCGCAATTAATAATATCATATGACTGAGAGCCCGGCAGAGCTGAGCTCTCTGCTGATGTGGAAGATGCTGTGTCATCTGCAAAAGCCGCAAATGTCCCATGAACCGCGGTTCCTATTGCACCTGCAGCCATGCCTTTCAGAAATGTCCGTCTCGAAATCTCGCCTGGTTTTTTCATATCGAACTACTTAGGAGTCGAATCAATTGCAACCGAAGGGCAGAATTGAAACAACTCCTCCCCCTTTCTTCTTTATTTTTGTATTATCTGCCGGCAGAATATACTTCTGAGATCATTATATTAATTCAGTATTGAAAAGGAATAACATAATTGTTATGATAGTATTAGTAAAAACACTAAAACAGATTTAAAGAGGAAGATGTTTATGAATTTTCATCAACTCAACAATTTCATAGTAACAGCGCAGAAAAGAAGTTTTGCGCAGGCTGCAGATGCGTTATACATCTCTGTAAATTCCCTAATACAGCAGATTAATGCACTGGAATCTGAACTGGGTTTTCGGTTATTCAACCGTAGCCAAAGAGGAATACAGCTTACACCCAGCGGCCAAATGTTTTTGACGGGAGCCAAAAGTATTACTGCGGATATGGATATTCTTATTAAGCAGTGTTCTGAATATGCCGGAAAGGGTATGGTAACAATTGGCTTTCCGAAAGGCGGAAGGTTTTTGTTTATCAATCGCATTATAGAAAAATGTTCGGAAGAATGTCCCGAGATTAAGCTTACCTTCATTTCCTCCCCGGAAGATCGGCTGCAAAATCTCTTGAACAGGAATTTGGATATTCAAATCTTTCCGGGCATACCATCCATCATCCAGAATCCTTCCTTACAGTTCGACACACTGTTCTATTCAAAACTGTGCTGTGTTTACAACTCTCCGTCAGATTTTCCGGATACGGCTGTTTTGAGAAGCAGTTACTTTCGTGGAATGGACGTGATCCTTGATGACAGCGAATGGAAAGAACTGATTCCGGGCATCTGTAAGGTGGCGAAATCCGTTGAAACCATCAAAACAACTTCGGAAGTGTATTCTCATTGCGGTAATGGGAAGAAATATATTCTTCCTGAAAGGTATGCCAGATTATATGAACCGTTCCGGATTACTCCAATCTCGGATATACCAGATATTGCTGTCGGCGTGGTTTATAGAACAGAAGCTTCACCTGCGGTAAAAACTGTAGTCCAGATTATGAAAGCAGTTATTTCAGAAATGATACAAGAATAACAGATCAGAATTCAGACCCGGGGAGGGCGCGCGAACGCAAAGCGGTTGGATAGCCCACAATGAGAGAAAAAATGTCAGAGTAAACACTGGGCAGCCCAGTTGTTCTGACGTACCAAAAAGAACCCTTTTATCCCTGTATTCCCATATACAACATGAACACACCAACAAACTGCAAGCGACTGAGCTTCCCTGCCCCAGGGACGCGAAAGGAAGCGGAAGCCGCAACGACGATAGCGAGCCTGCGAAGGCCGGCGGCGGGAGCGGAGTGGAAGAGACTCATTCTCCGCCTGCGCGAGGAACGAGCTGCAGGGATCGGCTGATGAGTCGCTGAAACGGAGCGGGAGACGCCGTGCCGAAAGCGGCGAGCGAATACCGCTGAAATGAATAAACCCGGGAGAAAAAAAAGCTCTCTGGTCTCTTCTTATGCTATCATCTTGAAATGTCTCAGAGCTTCCTTGATGATTTCTTCTTTTTCAGGCGGGCATACTGGAACTCGGTTGTTTTCGTTCTTTGGGAAATTATAGTTTTCTCGTTCAATGATCCCGCACTTTCGTTTTATCTGCGCGATGTAGAGATTAGTCACATTTACTCCGTAGTTTTTCTTGATATAATCCTTTATTTCGGCATAGCTCGCCTTTGTCCCGCTGGGTGTCTTGTCAAGCTCATTTATGTCCAAATCTACACGGATATAATCGTCTGGTTTTCGTTGGGACAAAAGAACAACCGTCTCGACGTGGTCCGTAAAGGGAAACATGTCCACAGGCTGGGTTTTCCGGACGCGGTAAATTCCGTCCTCCGTCAATATCCCCAGATCCCGTGCCATAGTCTCCGGATTACAGGAGACATAGACAATTCGACTTGGCGCGGTTTTCAGCAGTGAAGTGAGGAATTTCTGATCACTGCCGGCTCTCGGCGGATCCATGAAGACCACATCCGGCCGCATGCTGTCCTCCGCCATGCGCTGCATATACATTCCGGCATTCCCTGCCGTGAACCAGCAGTTTTTGATTCCATTCAGCTTTGCATTTACGATGGCATCTTTCACCGCTTCCTGGTTCAATTCCACGCCGATTACCTGCTTCGCTCTTTCGCAGGCAGTGATGCCAATGGTTCCGATGCCGCAGTAGGCATCCAGTACGGTCTCCTCACCTGTGAGAGAAGCGAAATCCACTGCTGTACGGTAGAGAATCTCGGTCTGCACCGGGTTGATCTGATAAAAAGAACTCGGCGAGATCCGGAATCGATGCCCGCACAGGAGATCCTCGATATATCCGTTTCCAAACAGGACCTTATCTCGGTTTCCGAGTACTACGGGCCCAAAACGGTCGTTCAGATTGAGCACCACGGTTGTGATCTCCGGATGCAGCTCCAGGAGTTTCTTCAGAAACGGTTTCTGCAGTTTAAAGAGCATGGAAACCGCCACCAGGACCACCATTACCTGTCCGGTTGCAAAGCCTCTGCGTACCAGGACATGCCGCAGCCATCCGGTTCCATTCCGCTCGTCATAGATCTGGATTTTGAACTCCGGGAGCATCTTCCGGATATCCACGATAATAGCGTCCGCAGTCTCATCTTCGATCATACAGCTGTCGATCGGAACCACCCTGTGGCTGCTGGACTGGTACACACCGGAGACGATCTTTCTCCGTCTGTCAAGTGCAAAAGCCGCTGTCACCTTGTTGCGGTAGTGGAATGGATTCTCCATGCCGATGATCTCCTCCACATGACCGAACCGCCCCAGGAGTTTGATCTCCCGGAGCTGTTTATGATGCAGCTGCTCGACATAGCTCATACGCTGCAGCTGGCAGCCTCCGCACTTCTTATACTGTGGGCACTGTAGCTGGGTTTCCTTCACATCCATCACGCTCCCTGCTATTATCATACCATAAAACCCGGCCGTTGGAAAGCAGAGAACGCTGAACGCATCAGGGTGTGATAAACTCCTCCTGCATCTGCATCAGTTTCATCTTGTATCGGCTTGTAATCAGCATAAGATAATGATTGCGTTTCAGCACAGGATCATGTATAATACCTGCGGTTTGACAACTGAATATTGGAAAACCGGAATTCTTATTACCAAGGCGTCCATGAACGCCGCACACTGACCCGCACAGCGGGCAGTGATGAAAGGAGAACCCCATGAAGAAAAGAATTTTGGCACTCTCTCTTGCACTGCTGATGGCAACCGCGCTCTTCGCCGGATGCGGCAGTCAGCCTGCAGCTGCGCCCAGCGCCACGCCGGGCAGCGAAGCCGCAACAGAGCCCGCAGTACTGGAGAACCCCCGGGCATCCGCCAATGAGATCAGCATCGGCATTGCCCAGGATTTTGACAGTCTTGACCCCGATTATATGACGGCGGCAGGAACCAAGGAAGTACTCTTCAATGTTTATGAAGGGCTGGTAAAGCCCAATTCTGAAGGTGAAATCGTTCCTGCAGTCGCGTCGGAGATCGTGAAGTCGGACGACGGCCTGAGCTATGCGTTTACGCTGCGCGAGGGCGTGAAGTTCCACAACGGCGACCCCGTCGAGATGCAGGATCTTCTTTATTCTGTCGAAAGGCGCTGGAGGGGCGAGGACACTGCGGCACAGCTTTCGGCGCTCAGTGTCATTGATCACATCTCCGCAGACGGAAATGTCCTCACCATCACCCTCTCAGAGCCAAGCAATGAGTTTCTCGCAGCGGTCATGAACGCGTATATTATCCCTGACGGCTATACGCAGCTGGAGACGGCGCCCATTGGTACGGGACCCTATCGCTTTGTCTCCAGAGCCGTTCAGGACAGCCTCGTTCTGGAGCGTTTTGATGATTACTGGGGGAATAAACCGTCGATCCAGCGAGTAACCTTCAAGATTCTCGAAAGTGCCGATGGTCTGGTTCTCGGACTGCAGAGCGGTGCGCTGGACCTGGTGGCCCATCTCTCCAGCGATCAGACGGTTCAGCTGGACAAGAACGACTTCCGCATAGAGGAAGGCAGCATGAACCTCGTCCAGGCACTGTACCTGAACAACGCCGAAAAGCCCTTTGACGATGTCCGCGTGCGGCAGGCGCTCTGCTATGCCATTGACAAGCAGGCGGTTATCGACCTTGCGTTTGACGGATACGGCATCCCGCTGGGCACCTCGATGTTCCCATCCTTCAGCAAATACTATGACGAGAGTCTGACTGACTATTACACACAGGACATCGAAAAGGCCAAGGCCCTCCTCGCCGAAGCGGGATACCCGGACGGTTTTGAGATGACGATCACGGTGCCGTCGAACTACACCCCGCACGTGAACACGGCCACTGTTCTGGTGGAGCTGTTGCGGGAGATCGGCGTGAAGGCGACAGTGCAGCCCGTCGACTGGGGCACCTGGCTGGATGAGGTCTACGGCCAGCGGAAGTTCCAGAGCACGGTGACGGGGCTGACCAGTGACAATATGACCGCGCGCAAGCTTCTGGAGCGCTTCGGTTCCGACGTGGGCAACAACTTCACCAACTACTCCGACACGGAGTATGACGAGACGCTGGCGAAGGCACTGCGTGCCACGGACGATGCCGAGCAGGTGGAACTCTACCGTGCGCTGGAGCGCAACCTCACCGAGAACGCGGCGAACGTCTATCTTCAGGACATGGCGGACCTGGTGGCAGTGCGCGAGGGGCTTGAGGGGCTCACCTTCTACCCGCTGTATGTGCTGGATGTGTCCGCGCTCAGATGGGCGTGATGACAGCGTATCTTATCAGACGCGTCGGTATGCTGCTGGTGACGATGGTCCTTGTGTCCCTGCTGACTTTTGTGGCCTTCTCGCTGGTGTCCGGAGATCCGGCAAGGACGATGCTGGGCACGGAGGCGACTGAGGCGCAGGTACAGACGCTGCGGCAGGAAATGGGGCTGGACAGGCCGTTTCCCGTGCGCTACGCGCGGTGGCTGGGCGGCTTTTTCTCAGGGGACCTTGGCACATCGTACAGCTACCGGCAGCCGGTATGGGACCTGATCGGGGGAAAACTGGAGCTGAGCATGTGGCTGTGCCTGATGAGCTTCGGGCTGATCGCACTCATCTCGATCCCGCTGGGGGTGTTCTCGTACCGGTTCACAGGCGGGTTTGCCGACTGGCCGCGGACAGTACTGAACCAGCTGTGCATGGCGGTGCCGCCGTTCTTCACGGGGATTCTGGTCTCGTGGGGCTTCGGGATCGTGCTGCGGGTGTTCACACCGGGAGACTTTCCCGGACTGCGCAATGACCCGGCGGGTGCAGTGCGCCATCTCTTCTTTGGGGCGGTGTGCCTCGCGATCCCCCGCGTAGCCATGACGGTGCGGATGCTGCGGGCGACGATCATTTCAGAGATGAACAAGGCTTATGTGCGGACGGCTATCAGCCGGGGGAACGACAGGCGTGCAGTTCTGAACCGCCACGTATTGAAGAATTCGCTGGTGACAACGGTGACCTTTCTTGGCCAGACACTGGCTGAGCTGGTGGGAGCCGGGATCGTCGTGGAGCAGGTGCTGGGGATTCCGGGGCTTGGCCGCTTTCTGGTGACGAGCATCTCGCACAGGGACTATCCGGTGGTGCAGGCGATCGTGGTGATTCTGGCCTTCTGGGTCGTACTGGCCGGAACGGCGGCAGACCTCATCAACCAGGCCATCGATCCGCGGCTTCGCCGGACGGCAGGAGGCGGCGCATGAGGAGCAGACGTAACAGCTATCTCATCGCCGGGCTCGTGATCACAGGTATCATGCTCCTTGTGACGGTGATTGGGATCTTCTGGACCCCCTGTTCCCCCACCGCGATGAAATACGGGCGGTTTCAGCCGCCCTCGATGGCACATCTGTTTGGGACGGACAACTTCGGGCGCGACATCTTCAGCCGGGTTCTGAAGGGCACGGGCACGACCTTTGCGATCGCGCTGAGCACGGTCTCGATCGGGGCGGTGGTCGGAACGCTGGTCGGGGCGGTGACGGGCTACTTTGGCGGGGTGGTCGATGAGGTTCTGATGCGCCTGAATGATGCGCTCACAGCCTTTCCCAGCTTTCTGCTGGCGCTGCTGATTGTGAGTCTGGTGGGGCCGGGAAAGGAGTACAGCGTGGTGATTGCACTGGGTCTGGTGTTTATCCCAAGCTTTGCCCGGGTGATGCGGACGGAGTTTGCCTCCCTGCGGGCCCGGAACTATGTGACTCTGGCCCGCCTGATGGGTGCGGGAAGCGGGAGGATTCTGTTTGTCCACCTGCTGCCGAACACGGTGCGGGTTCTGCTTCCGGCCTTCACAATCGGGTTCAACAACGCAGTGCTGGCCGAGGCAAGCATGAGCTTTCTGGGAATCGGAGTGACGCCGCCGGACGCGTCGCTGGGCTATATGCTGTCAGAGGCGCAGAGCATGCTCAAGGCCGGGCCCTGGTACGCGGTATGCACAGGTCTGACGATCGTACTGCTGGTCTTTGGCGTGGGACTGATCGGTGAAGGCCTGCAGCGGCGGGAGGTGGAGTGAGAGATGCTGGAGATCCGCAACCTGCACGTCCGGTTCTATAACCGTGACCGTGAGGCCGTGAGTGGACTCAGCCTCACGATCGGCGACGGGGAGATTCTGGGGCTCGTGGGCGAGAGCGGGAGTGGCAAGACAGTCACCGCCATGAGCATCGCGGGCCTGCTGCCGCGGAAGCAGTGTGACTACAGCGGCGATATTCTTCTGGACGGGCAGGATCTGCTGCACGCAGACCGCAGCCTTCTGCGGAAACTCCACGGCCGTGAGATCGGCGTGGTGTTCCAGGAGCCGATGAGCGCAATGGACCCTCTGATGAAAGTCGGAGAACAGGTTGGAGAAGTGCTGCGGATCCACACGGGCCTCAGCCGCGCGGAACGCCGTGAAAAGGCCCTCAGAGCCATGGAGGCAGTGGAGCTTCGGGACGTAGAGAAGGTTTACGACAGCTATCCGCATGAGCTCTCGGGCGGCATGCTGCAGCGGGCGATGATCGCCGCGGCGATTGTGATCGAGCCGAGTCTTCTGCTGTTGGACGAACCGACGACGGCGCTGGACGTGACGATCCAGGCGCAGATCCTGGAGCTGCTGAAGAAGCTGAACGGGGAGCTCGGCATTTCGATGCTGTTCATCTCGCACAATCTGAACGTGGTGCGAAAGCTCTGCGCCCGTGTGGCGGTGATGCAGCGCGGGGTTCTGGTGGAGACGGGAATCACGGACGAGGTATTTCGCCGGCCGCAGCACCCGTACACGAGGCACCTGATCGAGGCGATCCCCACGAGGGAGAAGAGGAATGAGACATGAAGAATGAAGCGGCGGAGGCCGGACTCGTTCTGGAGGTGCGGCATGTCAGCGGCGGCTATGTCGAGGGCGGTCTGTTCGCCCGGCAGGCGGACTTCCACGAGGTGATCCACGACGTGGACTTCGTGGTGCGGCACGGAGAGATCCTTGGCCTTGTGGGCGAGAGTGGCACCGGGAAGACGACGCTGACACGGATGATTCTTGGGCTGCTGAAGCCACAGAGCGGCGAAATCATCCATTATACCAAACGGCCGCAGATCGTGTTTCAGGACCCGTACAGCTCGCTGAACCCGGCGTACACGGCCGAATGGGCTGTTGAGGAGCCGCTGAGGATCTACGGCAAGTACGACGCGCCCGAGAGAAAGCGGCGGGTGCACGAGATGCTGGAGCGGGTGGATCTGCCTCGGGACTGCTGGGGTGCGAAGCCGGACGAGCTCTCCGGCGGGCAGCGCCAGCGGGTGTGTATCGCGATGGCGTTGATCCAGCGGCCGCGCTTCCTGATTGCGGACGAGCCGGTGAGTGCGCTGGACGTCACGATCCAGGCGCAGATCCTGAAGCTGCTGAAGCAGCTGCGTGAGGAGCTGGACCTGAGCTACCTCTTCATCTCCCACGACCTCAACGTGGTGTACCAGCTCTGCGACCGGGTGCTTGTGATGAAGCAGGGGCGGATCGTGGAGCAGGGCGACGTGGAGGAGGTCTACGACCACCCGAGGGAGGCGTATACGAGGACACTGCTGGAGGCGGGACTGTGACAATACGGTACATTGCAGATATGCACTTTGATCACGCGGACATCATCCCCTATGACAACCGGCCCTTTGACAGTATCGAGGAGATGAATGACGCGCTGGTTCAGAACTGGAACCGGGTCGTCAGGGATCCGGAAGACCTGACATGGATTCTGGGCGACTTCTGTATGGGGAACGCGGAACGCTGGCGGGAGCTTCTGGGGAAGCTCAACGGACGCAAGTCTCTGATCCTTGGGAACCACGACAACCGGGACACAGTGAACGCGGTGCGTAACCTGCTGGAAGATGTCAGCGAGTACCGCGAAATTCTCGACGGAGAGCAGCATGTGGTGCTGTGCCATTACCCGGTGTTCGGGTTCCGGGACCACTACTTTGGCTGGCTGCACCTCTACGGTCATGTCCACGCGTCCTATGAGTGGAACGTCACCGAGAACGCGAAAAGACTGCTGCAGCGACTGTACGTGCGGGACGATGTATGCCGCATGTACAACGTTGGAGCCATGATGAGGTACATGGCCTACACCCCCCGCACCCTGGAAGAAATCATAGCGCAAGATAAAGAAAACGAATAAGGAGTATGAGTGGTCTGCCGCCTTCGGCCTGGTCTTCACGGTCATCTGGGTGTATATGAAGATCCTTGACCTGCTGATGCAGCTGAATAACAAGAGCAAGAAGTAACAATCTACCTTGCCGATGCAACTTATAACAGGGGCTGTCTCAAAACAAGAGATAGCCCCCAGGTCACAAAAGGTGCAAAATAACGGCAGCCGGCTCTGTACAAGAGTCGGCTGTCGGCATATAATTTGGGTGTGAATCAAAATCATAAGCAGGTAGATTATACGCTCTATGAAGCAGAGCGTCAACTGAAACTACCGATTGAGACAGAAATATTCATAGCAGCAGATAATCCGGTGAGATTGGTAAGCGCCGTAGTGGAAAGGATGGATATCAGCAAGATCGAGCGCTCCTACTCTCAAAACGGGAGAAACGAATATCCACCGAGGATTCTGCTTAAAATATTGATCTATGCGTACATGCGGATGATCTACAGTTCGAGAGAGATCGAGCGAGCCTGCCGGGAGAACATCTGCTTCATGTATCTGCTGGGGGATCAGGCAGCACCGGATCACAACACGATTGCAAGATTCAGAACGGGTCCATTGAAGGCCGTAAAGCAGGAATTGCTGGAGCAACTTGTGAGAATGTTGGTAGAATGAGGCTATGTGAGTCTGGCAACCGTATTTATCGATGGGACAAAAATCGAAGCCAACGCCAACAAATACACATTTGTATGGAAGAAGGGCGTGGAGAAATCAGTAACGAGGCTTCAGACGCGGATAAGAAAAGAGCTTCCATCGATGATCGAGAATGCAGGCATAAAGTGGCATATACCGGAAGAGATCCAGATTCACCATCTGAAGAAACTCCGAAAGAAGTTATATGCGAAGGCGGAAGAGGAAAAACTGGTCAGAGTAGCCGGGAAAGGTCATCATAAAAAACCGCTGCAAAAAGCAATGGATACAGTCAACGACTGGCTGGAAAAGATGAAACGGTATACCCGGGATCTTCACATCTGCGGAGATCGAAACAGCTACAGTAAAACAGATCACGATGCTACATTCAAGCATATGAAAGAAGATCATATGCGCAACGGGCAGCTAAAGCCTGGATACAATGTCAACGTGGCCACATCGGAAGAATTCATCATTGGGAACTATATCAGTGCTGACAGGAATGACGTACACACGATGATTCCGTTCATGGAGTATCTGAAGCAGTATGGTCATATTAAACGTGTCTCAGTGGATTCCGGATAT
>CADBWQ010000039.1 GCA_902798545.1 Oscillospiraceae bacterium | reverse complement strand
CACGCCATTATGGATGTCACCCGTATGCGGGAACATTTCCAAAATTCTGTCTGTATGCGTAAACATTTCTACTAACCTGTTGTCGGAAACATATCAAAAGCATTCATTATTACTTACAGCGCGCCCTTCGGGCAATTCCTGACACATTCCATACACAGGATGCATTCTGTACCGTTTAGACGTTTCCTGCTATTATCAGTTACGTCAACATTCATGGGGCATACTTTTTTACATTTACCACAGGAAACACATTTGTCCTTATCACATTTGATACGCAGCAGCGAAAAATAGCTCATCGGTTTCAGAAAAACAGTAATCGGACAGATGTATTTGCAAAAAGCCCGGTTGTCCTTAAATACATATGCCAGGATTATTCCTACCGCATAATAGATTACGTTTCCTACTATAAATGCCCAGAACATGATCCGCTCAATATTCCCGACTTTTGCAAGAAATAAAGCAGCCACAAAGATCAGTGAAGCCGCGAAAGTTATATATCGGATCCATCCGATTTTCTTTCGGGGATTGCCCGGAACTTTATATGGCAGGAAATCCAGCACCATCGCTGTCCAGCAGGCATACCCACACCATCCCCTGCCAAATAACAAAGGTCCGAATATTTTTGCTACAGCATAGTGAATTGTCGCTGCTTCAAATACTCCCATAAACAAGTAATACCAAAAACCTTCAATCTGCATATTCTCGTTACAGATAAGTCCCAGGTATATCAACATATAAAGTCCCACAAGCAGCTGGACAATATGCCGGGCATGTTTGTATTTCCTGATAAACAGGAAAACGCCAAATGATATGGAAAGCCCGATATAGCTGAAATTGAAAAGATAAAACATATTATCTTTTGTCAGCCATAACGTCACCGCTACTATTTCAAAAATCACCAGCATCACCACTGGCGGCCAGTATTTCTTCAAATTGTCTTACCTCTACCTTCTTTTCATCCAGCTGTACTGCTTTTCGTCCAAATCAACGCACATTTGGACGAAAATTATTTGCTGTCAGCACGAACATAAAATGTACTTCTTCCGGATCCTTCCCGAATGATAAGTCCTTCTTCAGTAAGTCGCTTAAGTGCTGCAAGGGCTGAAGACCTTCCTATGCTTGGACAATGAGCTACAACCTCTGCCCCTGTATATTTCCCAACTTTTTCCTCGGTATACTTTTTGACAATGTCATATGCCGTACTTCCATTTCCAGTATCGGACATTATATCCACAATGGGAGAGATGAAATATGCATGAGCGACATACCTTTCGATATCTGCATTCATCGAGAAATGCGCACCGATGCTGTTGGCGATCAGAATAATCCTGTCGTAGTTTGCTTTTAATCCAGTAATTGTCTCATGTATTTCTTTTCCGGCATCCCCACCGCAACTGATGGCAGAGTGGGAGCCTTGGAGTGTTCTTTTCCTGTTCGTATTATTGGGATACCAGCTTCAGGAATTTTTTGTCGTTCATCTGCTCGTTTGTCAGATATTCTCCATCACAGAACAGTGCATAGTTCGTGATCGGCGTCGGAGCGTTCTGCGCTTGTTCTTTACTTTCGATATGGACCGCCCGGAACAGAATGTCATGCTCTTTGGCAGTCTGCTCCACGATTGGAACATACTTCGCATTGAAAGGGCACTGGCTTGTGTAATACAGGACATAACCCTTCTCCTCCACATGAGGATGCCTGGCGCAGTCCTTGAATCTGGGAGGCTCCGCATCAAAAGAAAAAGGCAGATACCAAAGTTGGATACCATTGTCGGCTTCATCGCACACAGCAAAGCCCTTGTATTTTAGAAACTTCGGATCAGCGAGGAAAGGTTTTTTCTTTTCGGCGCACAGAGAACAAAGTCCCTTTTTTCCTTTTTCCCTGCTGTCTGCAACGCAAGCGCCGAGCAGGTCATTGGAATAACCGTGTCCCTTGAAGGATCCGGAAACCCAAAGGCAGTCTATGAACATATATCCATCAGCGTCTATTGGATTCCATGCATTTTCAGCCGGGATGTATTCGATGAAGCATTTTCCGCGCTCTGTGCTTTTCAGAAACACAAGACCATCATCAAACCGATCCGCAAGCCAGGCTTTCTTGGATGAAACCTGAATATCTTTATTGTTGGAAATAGCGCAGCAGATATGCTCCTTCTCCAGATTATCCTTTGTTACTCTAATGTATTCCATAATAAACACCCCTTTTTATGTCCGCTGACATCTAAACCGGTCACTCAGCCCCCGATCGCAGCGATTGATATATTTTGATAGAGCGATTCTGGCAGACGTTTTTGCCTTCCAATTCTGACGGCCGGATACACAGAAAACCCAGAAGCACGGTACTTTTGTCAGCCTTATGTATCTTTCCGTGACATCAGGACTACCGTCTCGACTGTTGTTTCATTGTCCCAACTAATATCAAAAACATCCTGGTTTTTGTAGAATACAGGGAAGCGGAAACGGATGTGCTTCAGGATCTGACCGTTTTGCTGTTTCTCAGGATAGATGTCAATTCTCTCTATGAAACTCCGCAAAAAAGCCTTCTTCTCCGTGTCGCTGAACCTGTCATAAAGCATATTAAAACGGAGAAGCAACTCATAAACGTTATCCGCAGAGATCTTATCCATCTCAATATTCTGAATTCGCGTTTTTACGTTTTCGATCTCCGATTCCGTGTCGCTGATCTTATCATAAAGGCGCTCAAGACGGTCGAGCATATCCGCATACTTCTTATCGTAATGCCGATCAGTGATATCCAACGCATCCAACTGCAGGCTGAGTTTGTCCTTGGCACCGGTCACTTGACGAAGTTGTTTCTGCAGTGTTTCCAGTTCGGCATTCAGCTCTTTCGTATCGATTTGCGCATTGATTCTTTTGCGAAGGGCCGCATCAAAATCAGGATTCTGCACAAGCTTACGAATGAATTCTTCCACAGCCGAATTAATGAACTCCTCGTTCCATTGACGCCGGTAATCGCAGAGATGGCCATCTATCATTTTACGGTGTTTGCAGGCGTAGAAAAAATAGTCCTTATAGCTGCTTCCATCTGGTTTCTTTTTGCGGTTTACATTCCCGTACAGACCGCTGTCGCAGACCGGGCATTTCACTATGCCGCTGAGAATATGCTCATGATCAAGGCTGTGGGTTTTTTCCCACTTCTCGTTGTTTTTTATTCTCTTATTCTGGGCCTTCTGCCAGTCGTCTTCAGAGATGATCGCTTCATGCATGCCTTCATTGAGCATGTAATTCTGCTGTTTGACGACATGAAATTCATTCCTTCTCCCAGGAATCTTCTCTGTCTTTCTTCTGCCATAGGCGAGCTTGCCGCAGTAGACTGGATTGTCGATGACACTTTTTACAAATGGCGCACTGAAATAATCCAGGGTATTGTTCTGACGCGTTTTCTTCCGGTAACCGTGCTCATTGAGCCAGTCAGCCACCGCGCCAACTCCCATAGGGGTATTCAAATACTTATCGTAAATCAGTCGAATCAGCCCAGCCTCGTCTTCCGCTATCTTCAGTTCGCCGTCTTTCAGATCATATCCATATGGGGCAAAACCGCCGTTCCATTTCCCTTCACGGGCTTTCTGCCGTCTGCCCTCCATTGTCTGGACAAGGATGTTCTCTCTTTCGATCTCAGCAACCGCAGAGAGAACCGAGATCATGAGCTTTCCGCTCTCTTTTGAGCTGTCGATGCCGTCTTCCACGCAGATCAGATTCACACCATAATCCTGCATCTTCTGGAGGGAAGACAAGACATCGGCGGCATTTCTTCCAAAACGGGAGAGCTTGTACACCAGAACGAAATCTACGTGGTCCTTCCCTGCTTCGATATCCTGCAGCATTTGCCGAAAAGCCGCCCGTCCCTCAATATTCTTACCGGACTTTCCTTCATCGGCATATTCCCGAACCACAGTCATGGACTGAAATTCCGCATATTTGCGCAACTGTTCGCGTTGCGCATCCAGGCTGTAGCCATCGACCTGAATGGCTGTGGAAACTCTGATATAGATGTAACAGCGGACCTGCTTATTCATCAGAACAATCCCCCCTTTGATGGATCAAAACGTCAGTGAATCATGAGATTAATGATTCTGTCAGCATTCCAATAAGCATATGCCTAATGACTGAAAACAATACGGGATACAAAGCTCCGTTTCATACCCCGTAATGACTTTGCAGATAACCGTTGATAATTATTGTCCCAACAGAATTCTACCATATGAATGCTTTCTTGTCAACGGTGTACCGGCAGAATTCATTCATTAAGCCGATCTCAGGAAGCCACCCCTTTTTCCCTCTCATCTGTTTGAGAATCCGTTTCACTGCAGCTTTTGAGCTGCTGCAGATCGATCTCCCCACCATACTTAATGATCATATCCGCTAAAAAGTCCATACATTGTTCAAAGGCGAGTGCCTGCTCACTGGTCATAGGTATTCTCTCCATGCTGGTAACCTCCACGTTTTTATATGAATCCGGTATTCACGCGCCGGCGCCGTAGCGCAGGCGGGTCAGTTTATCGAGCGCACGGGCGCGGAGACGGTAGACGCTGCAGGGCTCAAAGCCCATCTTCTCCGACAGATCAAAAACGACCTCCGGGTACGGGTTGATGATCATCCGCTCGAGCACCTCCTGCTCTTCAGCGGAAAGATACGACAGGAGGCGTTCCACCCGCCCGATGTGATGCTCGGTTGCCTCCAGACTGGACATCAGCCGTGCGCGTTCTTTCTCCAGAGTCTCCCGCTGCTCAGCGGGGGGCTCTTTTTTTATGTCTTCCTCGATGCAGGATATATCCTCGCGCATCAGGGTGACCGCTGTGCGGTCAAGAGTGAGGTGGCGCAGATCGGCCATCATTTCGTCTCTTGCTCTCATTTCTCTTCCTCCTTCTGAGATGAACCGAGCCGGATCAGGTAGACCCTGTTGCCGGAGACACGGACCGCGACCTGCTGCTCCAGTCCGTAATAACGGATCGCCTTGGCGAAGGTGGAGCGGCAGCTGACGGCATCCTTATACTCAAACTGGTTGAAACTTACTTCCATGACGCGCTGCTTTCTTCGAAGGAATTCCCGCAGGAGAAGCAGCGGCTTCTGCGGTCGGCCCCGGAAAAAGGTCTGATCCGGGTTGTAATCGGTTTCTATCAAATACATATGCTCCTCGCAATCTTAAATATGACTTGTGGCAGATGGCAAAAGCCAGAGGCCAGAATGCAAATTAAGGTACCGCCGTTTCACAGGAGACCTCGGCCTTTACAGCCTCGATCAGGGCTTCCTGGGTCGCGGATTTGGCGTCCAGCGCCCGGAGGATCTGTTCATCGATGGTGTGCTCGGTGACGATATGGGTCACGACAACGGTCCGGGCCTGCTGCCCCTGACGCCAGAGGCGGGCTATCGTCTGCTCATAGAGCTCCAGAGACCAGGTGAGACCGAACCAGACCATGGTGTGGCCCCCCTGCTGCAAGTTCAGGCCGTGGCCGGCGGAAGCCGGGTGGATCAGCCCCACCGGGATCTTTCCATCGTTCCAGCGGCGAATGGATGCGTCGTTCCGGATCTGTTCGTAAGAGATGCCGAGGCTGGACAGTCGCCCGGAGATCCGCTGCAGATCATGCTGGAACCAGTAGCAGACCAGGACGGGAGAGGTTGCCGCTTCGAGGATATCCTCCAGGGCATCCAGCTTCCGGTCGTGGAAGACAAGCGGTTTGCCGTCGTCGCCATAGACACAGCCGTTGGCAAGCTGGGAGAGCTTGTTGGCGAGGGCAGCCGCAGTCGTCGCAGTAAGCTCCACATTGTCTCGCTTCCCTGATATATCAGGAAAGCTCGCTCGTTCCGCTACTGCTCCTCTTCGACTCAAACCCACTTCGTTGGGCTTTGAGTCGATTTTTAAATCTGCCGATGTCAACACCAAATCATTCTTCAGTTTCTCATACGCTTCGCGCTCTTCATCAGAGAGCTTCACAGGATAGCGGGTCTTTATTAAGTCCGGCATTTTCAGGTGATCCATGGCCTTCATGGAGATTGTGATATCGGAGATCCGCTCGTAGATCTGCTCCTCCGCGCCCGGGCGGAGCTTATAGGAGTAGACAACATTGCCGTCGCTCTTCTCCGGGATGAAGTAGGCCGCGCGGTATCGCCCGATGAAGCGTCCGAGGCGCTGGCCCATGTCGAGGCAGCGGTACTCCGCGAAGAGATCCATGAGGCCGTTGGAGCTGGGCGTGCCGGTAAGGCCGACCACGCGCCGGGCCATGGGACGGAGCTTCATGAAGGCTTTGAAGCGCTGGGCCTGCCAGTTCTTGAAGCTGGAGAGCTCATCAATGACAAGCATGTCATAGTGAAGCGGTAGGCCGCTCTTCTCCACCAGCCATGGCAGATTCTCCCGGTTGATGATCGTGATGTCCGCGCCCTGAAGGACCGCAGCACGCCGCTCTGGCTCGGTGCCGACCGCCACGGCGAAGGTCAGGTGACGCAGGTGATCCCACTGGCGGAGCTCATCCGGCCAGGTCATGCGCGCCACGCGAAGGGGCGCGATGATGAGGACACGGGAGATCTCAAAACGGTCGAACATCATATCGGCGATGGCAGTCAGCGTGACAGAGGTCTTTCCCAGGCCCATGTCGAGAACCAGAGCTGCAACGGGGTGGGACTCGACGAAGTCGATGGCGTAACGCTGGTAAAGGTGTGGAACGTACTGCATGGCGTTAATCCGACAGACTTCCATTATTCGCGGCAGATGGAACAGCCGGATCGACCAGGATGTCGAAGACCGCCATTAGGAACGGGATATCCTCTGAGCGGTCGAGGACGAAGACCTCAAAGCCGAGGCTGCGGAGCTGTTCGTGACGATGGATCTGGAGCGGGCGGGGCTTCTTCCCCGGTGCCTTGAGCTCCACAAAGGCGATTCTTCCGCCGGGCATCAGGACGATGCGGTCGGGCATGCCGTCCATGCCGGGGCTGACGAACTTGGGGCACATGCCCCCGGCGGCTTTTACCGCGTTCACGAGTTTGCGTTCAATTGTTTTTTCAAGCATGGTTACCTCCATTTATTTGTGTGAACGTCGTGAATCTCTCTTCTATAACTTTCCTTATGGAAGAAAATAATGGAATAAAGGAGAAGTAAGGATAAGGGATTCACAAGCTTCACGGCATCGCTGCGTTGGGCTTTCAATCGAGCACGTAAATGATCAGTCGTTAAAATCGCTCAGTTCGAGGCCATGGACGAGGACGCCGGTGCGGGTCTTGACGCGACGGAAGCCGCGCTGGTCCAGCATGCCATAGAACTCGGTCGTGCTTCTGGCGTACTCCCCGCTACGGGCGCAGTAGGCCCGGTAGGCGGAATAGAGCTCGCCGGACTTCTCCTCGCGGCCGTCCTCCACAACACAGCAGGCCTCCAGGAAATGGCTCATCCAGTCGTTATCGGCCTTGTACTGCTCAATGGCGACATGGACACAGAGCGGCGGCTTCAGATGGAAGTCGGCCGCAATGGCCTTCTGCGCGCCCTCGATCACCCACTGGACAATCGCCGGTCCGGCGTGCTCCAGCAGGTACTTGGAATAGTTCTTGATGTCGCTCTTGCCGCGGATCTTGGCGTCAAAGGGTATGACGATCAGACGACGCCAGATGCCGGTGTCCATGGCGCCCACCTTCGGAAGATGGTTGGTATAGAGCACCAGCGTGTGAGTCGGGCGGAACTTGAAGGGATCGCGGTACTTCTTCTCGGCGGAGATCTCATCCGTGGAGCAGAGCTGCTTGACGATGGAGGTGGAGAGGCGGGTCCCCTCCTCCAGCTCGGACGCGATGAGGAGACGCTTGCCTTTGACCTCGGCGAGTTCCGGGCGGACATTGCGCCTGCAGCCCACGGTGAGGGCGTCGGCGGAGATGGTGCCGGAATAGTTCCCCATCGCGCCGGCGATGGTGTTCCAGAAGGTGGACTTGCCGTTGGAGCCGTCGCCGTAGGCGATGATCAGGGCCTCCTGGTAGACCGCCCCGATGGCGCAGAGGCCGACGGTCTGCTGGACATAGTCGATGAGATCCGGATCCCCGCAGAAGAAGAGGCTCAGGGCATTCTGCCAGAGGTCTCTCCCCTCTTCACCTGGGGTAAAGCGGGTACAGCGGGTGATGTAATCCGAGGGGTCGTGGTCACGGCGTCCTGCCATGCCCTTGGAGAGGTCCCAGGTGCCGCCAGGGGTGTTCAGGAGATTCTCGTCCCGGTCGAGGGCGGTGATGTCCATCTCCAGCATGGGAGCGGCGGCCGCGAGGGTGGAGAGGACATACTTCATGTTCCGCCGGTTGATGACGAACTTGTAGTAGGATACGGCCCGCTGGTAGTTCAGGTAGAGATTCATCTGACCCGTACCGATCTGGCGCTCCAGCGTCTTGCCACCGGACATGACGGCAAGTTCGCTGATGCCCTCGGCAAGGAGGGCTTCCTTGCGGGCCTCCAGATTGGAGGCGGCGTCATCGCGCTGGCGGTCGAGGAACTTCATCATGATGCCCTGGGCCTTGATCTTCGACTCCTCCCAGAAAGAGCCGTTATAGCAGAGAAAGTCCGTGCCGGTGGTGTAGGCGAGCTCAAAGGCGGCGTCCATGCAGAGGACCTTCGCCTCGTCGATGTCGGTGCTGTCCTCGGGCATTAGGCCGCCGCCGAACTGCTCCGGTGGGACGTAGCCGGGCTGGGCCTGGACCTTTTTGGCGAAGCGGCAGGCACTCTTCCAGATGGTGGCTAGTTCGGCGTCCTCCAGGGGCGGACTGCAGCGGGCGGCCTGGGCGAGGAACATCTGGTACGACTCGTCCGAGACGCCGTAGCGCTTCACGAGACGCCCGGCGATGCGGGAGAGGGTGGCATTGCGTCTCCCCTCCTCGATATCGTCAGATGTAGTCATGCGTTCCAGCACCCGGTCAATGGTGGTCTGGCCCTCATGCCAGATCACGTCGCCGGGGTCGCAGCCAAAGATGAAGCGCCCGGCATCAAGGGCATTGCCGTCGAAAAACGGATAATTGCGGTGGATTTCGCGTTTGAGGGCGGTATAGCCTTCGGGGTCGGCATAGGGCGTGATGGCGAAGTAGACGTGAAAGCGTGGTCGGGGCGACTTGCCCTCCTTCGTCTTCATGTGGTTGCGGCTGAAGGCGATGGCGTAATTCAGGTCCGAGAACTCATCCGAGAGATTCTCCGGCGTGATCCACTGCTGCGGATCGTCGGAGTGGTCGTTATCCACATCCATGACGCAGACATCCGACTCCTTAAAATTGGATACGGAACGATAGTTCCCCTCGTACTCCGCGCAGACGTGATCCCAGGACACGGCCGTGCGGAGTTTTTCTTTATCCGTAATCAGCTGCCTGTTCGGGTAGAGGCAGTTTTTGCGGTTGCCGACATAGTCGGACGTGAAGATGGTGAATTGCACGACACCACCTCACGCGTTCCTGCCTGTGATCTGCTCTTCCAGAACCTGTCTGGCGAAGTCCAGAGCTTTCCGGAATGCTTCGAGGCCTTCGTGACCGCCGAAGCAGAGCTCCACGGTGATGGGCTGGCCGGCTTCATTGCATTTCACACGCGCGTAGAAGTCCGCCTTGCTCAGGGCGGTGATTCGCAGGTATGCCCGGCTGTCACTCCCCTGGTAGCCGTTGGTTCCGGCCTCCGCCTCCATCAGGCTGTTCTTCGAGACGATGCCGCGGATAAAGGTATCCACGCGCTCGCCATTGATGGTTTTGCATCCTGTGTCGATGCGATACATATACATTTCCTCCTTTTGAATGGTGAAGGCATTTTTCCTTCTACTATTCTCCGTACAGAAACAAGAAAAATGCGCCAGAAAATAATTGAGAAAAACATGGCGCAGAAAGCCGATTTCTGTACGGAGATAAGTGAGGGGATAAAAAAACCTCCGGTGATCCGGACACTGAAAAAACAGACAAGGAGGAAAACATGGCAAAAGTGAAAGAAGCCCAGATGGCAAAAGACGCGATGCTGGACAACATTCAGAAACTGGTGCTCTGCGGCAGAGCCATGCTGGACGCGATTGAAGATCTTACCAATCTGTATCTGTGCTCTGAGACCTACGAAAACATGGATTCAGCTGAACACAAAAAAGAACAGGCCGACGGAGCAGCCAAAGGGCTGAAGGACCGCAAGGATGCGGAGCCGGAATGCCTGCAGGAATCCGAGACCAGCGAACAGACAGCGGGCGCAAGACCGGCCAGGCTGGAGGAAGTACGCGGCCTGCTGGCGGAAAAGTCCAGAAGCGGCTTTCGGGCGGAAGTGAAAGCACTGCTCACTGCGCACGGCGTGGAGAAGCTCTCGGAGATCACAGATCCGGTGGAACTGGGCAGGCTGCTCGAAGAAGCCGGGAAGATCGGAGCGACCTGATGCCAAAACATGCATACCTCTCAGCCTCCGCCTCGCATCGGTGGCTCGCCTGTCCCCCGTCGGCCAAACTCTGCGCACAGGAAGAGGACAAAAGCAGCGAGTTCGCCATGCAGGGCACCTGTGCCCATGAGCTGGGGCAATACCTGGTGGAGAAAGCCCTGGGCAAGGCGGTCACGGATCCGACGGACGAACTGAGCTACTACGACGCGGAAATGCAGGAAGCTGCGGAAGGCTACGCCGCTTTCGTGATGGAGCAGATCGCGGCGGCAAAAGAGCTCTGTGAAGATCCCCTGGTCTGCGTGGAGCAGACGCTGGACTTTTCCAAATGGGTGGAACACGGCTTCGGAACCGGCGACTGTGTCATCGTGGCGGACGACCTTCTGCAGATCATCGACCTGAAATACGGGATCGGGGTACTGGTCAGCGCCTCCGGTGAGGACGGAAGCGGAAACAGCCAGCTCAAATGCTACGCGTTAGGCGCGCTGGACACCTTCGGGGATCTCTACGACATCAGGCGGATCCGCCTCACGATCTATCAGCCGAGGCGGGACAACGTGGACAGCTTCGACCTGACGGTGGAAGAGCTGCTGAACTGGGCAAACACGGTGCTGGCCCCCACGGCGAAGCTTGCCTATGAAGGCAAAGGTGAATTCCGGGCCGGAGACCACTGCCAGTTCTGCAAGATCAAGGCGACCTGCCGGAAGCGGGCGGAGTACAGCACGGAACTGGCCAAATACGACTTCAAGGCGCCGCCTGTGCTGACGCCCGCAGAGATCGCGGAGATTCTGACCAGAGTGGACAACCTGGTGAGCTGGGCGGAGGACATCAAGACCTATGCCCTGCATCAGGCCATGAAGGGAGAAAAATACCCGAACTTCAAGCTTGTGGAAGGAAGAAGCATCCGGAAGTTCCGGGATGAGGCCAAAGTGGCATCGGTCGTCACAGCAGCAGGCTATGACCCCTATGAAAAAAAGCTGCTCGGCATCACGGCGATGACGAAGCAGCTCGGAAAGAAGAAGTTCGATGAACTTCTGAGTGAATTTGTTGTGAAACCCCAGGGCAAACCGGTTTTGGTGCCGGTCACGGACAAACGAGCCGAATATTCCACGGCAAAAAATGATTTTTCTGAAAAGGAGTAAATATTATGTCAACTGCATCTACCAAGGTTATCACCGGAAGAAACACCATCTTCTCATATCTCACCATCAACGAGCCGAAGGCTCCTTTGGGCGGCGGTACGCCGAAATACAGCGCCAGCCTGATCATCCCCAAGAGCGACAAGGTGACCATCAACAAGGTCCACGCCGCGATCCAGGCAGCCTATGAGGAAGGCGCAAGCAAGCTCAAGGGCAACGGCAAGAGCGTTCCCCCGCTCTCCACTCTCAAGACCCCGCTGCGCGATGGCGACATCGAGCGGCCGGACGATCCGACCTATAAGAACAGCTTCTTCATCAACGCCAACAGCGTGACAAAGCCGGGTGTGGTGGACGCAAACCTCAACCCGATCATCGATCCGGGTGAGCTCTATTCCGGCATCATCGGCAGGGCGAGCATCAACTTCTATGCGTTCAACTCGAACGGCAACAAGGGCATCGCCTGTGGCCTGAACAACCTGCAGAAGCTGGCGGACGGCACACCGCTGGGTGGCCACAGCCGCGCTGAAGATGACTTCGCGGGTCTGGATGACGATGAAGACTTCCTGTCCTGACGTCGGATTAAGCTCCACATCCACTCGCTTCCCCGAAGCGTCGGGAAAGCTCAGTCGTTCCGCTAATCCTCCTTTTTCGGAGAAGACCCATTTCATTGGGCTCTTCTCCGATTCTGGAGAAGCGATTGATGAGGTTTGGAAAGATATTCCCGGGTATGTGGGGCAATATCAGGCAAGCAGTCTGGGACAGATCCGGAGCCTGGACCGGTATGTTCAATACCGGAGAGGAAAAACGATATATCAGGTCTTCTATCCGGGAAAGCTGCTGAAGCAGAGCAGCACAAGAACCAGACCATATCTGAAGGTAACACTCTGCCATCACCGCGATTTCGAGGTACACAGCCTTATAGCATCTGCCTTCCATGGACCATGCCCAGAGGGCTGCGAAGTCCTGCATATCAACGGAGAACTGCACGACAATCGTCCGGAGAATCTGAGATATGACACCCACGCGGAGAATATGCACGACATCTATATCCAGGGCGGCAAAGCCAGAAAGCTGACCGCAGAAGATGTGCAACAGATCCGCTTCGGACTCTTTTGTGGATTCATTCAGAGAGAGCTCGCAGCCATGTACGGGATATCAAGATCCACCATCAGCGACATCAAATGCGGGAGGACATTTCAGTGGCTGTCATCCTCACAAGGGGTTTTGTTGCAAACATGAGAATCGAAACATTAAGCATCGACCTGGAGACCCGCTCGGGCGCGGATATCGGCAAAACCGGCGTCTACCGCTACGCGGAGGATCCCGACTTCGACATATTGCTCTTCGGCGTCAGCGTGAACGGCGGCCCGGTTACGGTCTATGACCTGGCCTCCGGCGAACAACTGCCGGTGATTCTCCTGGACGCCCTGTGCGACGACGAGGTCATCAAATATGCGTATAACGCGAGCTTTGAGCGGGTATGCATCAGCAACTGGCTGAAGAAAAAGTTTCCAGAGCATGCGGACATTCATTACGACTTCAAATCACACGGCGGCTTTCTCAATCCAGCTGCATGGCGCTGTGACATGGTGTGGGCGGCATATAACGGACTGCCGCTCGCCCTGGCGCAGGTGGGAGCCGTCCTGAAGCTGGAACAGCAAAAAATGAGCGAAGGCAGGACCCTGATCAGGTACTTCTGCTGTCCGGTCATTGACGAGGGCGGCAGCTGCCATTTTCACTCCCCCACTGACGCGCCGGAGAAATGGGAAGTCTTCAAGGCCTACAACAAGCGGGACGTCGAGGTCGAGATGGCGATTCAGGAGAAACTGCGAAAGTACCCGGTGCCGGACTTTGTCTGGGACGAGTACCACCTGGACCAGAAGATCAACGACCGGGGCATCCGGATCGACCGGCAGCTCGTGGAGAATGCTATAAGACTGGACCAAATCAGCCATGAAAATCTGATCCAGGAAATGCAGCAGCTGACCGGGCTGGAGAATCCCAACTCGGTCAGCCAGATGAAAGATTTCCTCAGGGACATCGGCCTGAAAGCAGAAAGCCTGGGGAAAAAGGACGTCAGCGGATACCTGAAGCGTCTTGACGACGGCTGGAAACCCGTGAGGAAGGAGGAGCTGGATGATCTCAGAAAGCTCCTGGAGCTCCGCCTGCAGGCCGCCAAGAGCAGCGTGCGGAAGTACGAAGCCATGCAAAACGCAGTCTGCGCGGACGGGCGCTGCCGGGGCATGTTCCAGTTCTACGGTGCCAACCGAAGCGGCAGATGGGCCGGTCGGCTCATTCAGCTGCAAAATTTGCCCCAGAACCACATGGAAGACCTGGACGAAGCGCGGGAACTGGTTAAAGCGGGAGACCATGAGACACTGGATCTCCTCTACCCTTCCGTGCCGGGGGTGCTTTCGGAACTGATCCGGACCGCCTTTGTCCCTGATGACGGAAAAAAGTTCATCGTCGCCGACTTCAGCGCCATTGAAGCCAGAGTCCTGGCGAATCTTGCCGGAGAAACCTGGCGAGCGGAAGTCTTCCAGAACGGCGGCGATATCTACTGTGCTTCAGCGAGCCAGATGTTCCATGTTCCGGTGGAGAAGCACGGAGTCAACGGGCACCTGCGGCAAAAAGGCAAAATCGCGGAACTGGCGCTGGGCTACGGCGGCAGCGTCGGAGCGCTCAAGGCCATGGGAGCATTGGAAATGGGCGTGCCGGAAGAAGAACTGCAGCCGCTGGTCAGTATGTGGCGGGAAGCAAATCCCAACATCACGGCCTATTGGTGGAAAATCGACGCAGCCGCAAAGAGCGTCATCAGGGACCATGTGCCCGTAGACGTTGGCCTTGTCCGGTTCGAGTACCGGGGCAAAACGATGTTCATCAAGCTACCGAGCGGAAGGAGCCTCGCCTATGCGATACCGAGGATCTGCGAGAACCAGTTTGGCGGCGAAGGAGCGGATCGTCGGGCACGTGCACGACGAGATCATTCTGGAAGCAGAAAAGGACGCCAGCGTCCAGGACATCTGCGAACAGATGGGCAGGACACCGGCGTGGATTTCCGGGCTCGTACTGCGGGCCGACGGATATGAATGTAATTATTACAGGAAGGACTAACATCATGAACAACAGAAAAATGAATTATGACGACTCGCCAGCAGGGCAACTTCTCACAAGCTATGAGAATTTCATTTCAGAATATTTCCCTAAAAAGATTGCCGAAGATTTTTTTGACTTCAGGGATCTTTATATTGAAATCTACACTGCATGGTGCGACGCGACGGAAATAAGACCGGAGTCTGTTGAAAAATATAACCGCCTCGTAAAAAAATTTTTTGGTTCAAGGAACAATCAGACATGATGACCCACCTCAGTCTGTTTTCCGGGATCGGTGGAATGGACCTGGCTGCGGAATGGGCGGGTTTCAAAACTGTCGGTCAATGCGAATGGGCAGACTGGCCAACGGGAGTTCTGGAAAAATACTGGCCGGATGTTCCGCGCTGGCGTGACATCCGAACACTGACAGGAGAGAGTTTTTATGAAAGAACCGGATTACGGACAGTTGACCTTGTTTCCGGAGGCTTCCCGTGCCAGCCATTTTCCGTTGCCGGGAAGCGAAGAAGCAAGGAAGATGACCGTTATCTCTGGCCGGAGATGCTCCGAGTTATACAGGAGATCAGGCCCGCTTGGGTCATTGGTGAGAACGTTGCTGGAATCATCCGGCTGGCACTCGACACGGTGCTGGCTGACCTGGAAGATGCGGGATACGCCGCAGAAGCGCTTGTACTTCCAGCTTGTGCCGTCGATGCCCCGCACCGCAGAGACCGGGTCGCGATTATTGCCTACGCCGGTAGCGAGCGACGCGAACGGAACGCACGGCGGGAACATGCACGGGAGTCTGAGGACCTATGTTCACATGTGGCCAACACCGACAGCAAGGGACAGCAAGGGAGCCAACGGTCCGGCGCACCTTGTGAACGGTACTGGAAGGAAGCATACAGATCAGCTTGCAAACCGCGTGGCTATTGTGGAGAACTTCCCACATGGCCAGCTGAACCCGGAGTGGGTCGAGTGGCTCATGGGGTTCCCCATCGGGTGGACCGAATTAAGTGCCTAGGGAACGCGGTGGTACCGCAGCAGTTCTATCCCATATTCAGGGCGATCCACGACCTGGAAACAGAAAACAATTAACTCCGCAAGAGAGGCAGTGGTCAGAAACCATTGTCTCCCTTGTCGAGAATGCTGTTAGTTTTTTGAAATGACACAGTATGCAACTTAACAGGTATTGTATTGTAAAAGGCTTGAAATGCAGATTATTCCATAATATAATTAAGAAAACAACAGGAGGTACAAACAATGCATAAAAGAATTGCCGTCCTTTTTATCTCTGTAATAATGATATTCTCTTTAGCAATTTCAGCCAATGCCGAATATGACCACGAGATCTTATTTAACGACATTCCATGGGGAAGCACCTACCAGGAAGTAACTACGGCTCTGGCAGAACAATACAATGTCTCTTTCACTTCACCAGAATATGAAAACTATCAGCCAGTAAAAATATTCAACCCTCCAAAAGAATATCCATTTTCAATGGCTACGGGATTCACTGTTCGCTCAAATCATGCTGTTACAATTGCTGATCTCCCAGCCTATATTGTGCTACATTTTGTTTTTCCGAATGACGGAAAGAATGTACTGAATGAAGACATCAACGGAGCAATCTTCAACGAAGCCTCATATCGCTTTTGGACGAACAAAAAAGCAGAAGACGCATCATTGTTCCCGGAAGTACAAAGGCTGTCATATAGAGACGCCTTTGATAAAGCCAAAGAATTAGCTATTAAACTAGAGACTATTTACGGGGAATCAGATATTGATAAATCAGTAAGCTCTGCGAAACACAGCGGTGCCAATCTATATAAAGCAAACGGACTAAACAACAGTATTATTAATTTTGGCACCGGGGATATCATTGTAGGCGCAGGATCCAGCAGCATCAGCCTGACCTACAGCTCTGGCGATCAGAACCTTGGCGCAGATCTTGAGACTTCAGAAAAAATACTCCAAGAACTAGCCGTACAATATAAGAAAGGACAGGTAGAACAACAACTTCAAGAATTAGAGGAGAAAAAGCAGGAACAAGACGCGCATGAACAGGAAATAGCAAACGGCAATAAGAACGGTTTATAAAGGAAAAAAACCAACAAGGGAGGCAGCGGCCAAAAACCACTGCCTCCCTTGCAGATTCATTATAGGAGATACCTCTTTTAGTTCCGCAACGTCTTTCCATTACAGAACAGAATCTGCCCGGTATATTTCTGTAATCCTTAAAAGCAGGCCTTGCCCCTCAGTTCAATCACTTGACAAACACAAAATTGATGCTATAATACCGCACACTGACCGAAAGGCCGGTGAATAACCTGGCGGGAGATTCCCGTCATTTTTGTTGCAGTGGAGGGAAACTTTATCGGAGCTATTGTGTAAGGGGGTATTTCATGAGCATCAACCTGACCATCCTGGTCAAGTGCATTATCATCATCCTCTGTGCCGGTTTGATCGGATTCAAACTCGGACGCAGCAGCAGGCCCAGACCTGCCGGTCTGATTGAGATCGGTAAGGACACCACCGGAGAAATCATGACAACCTTCAAACTTGAGCACGGTGCAGACTGGATTGCCCGGCAGGACATCATCCAGTTCAAAGTCTACAATCCGGAAAACCTGATTCCGGAAGCCTCAGACGAACAGAACAAATAACAGATAACGACAAACGGAACCAAGAGACTTTTTTCACTCCTAGTTCCATTTTTTGATAAACAATCGCCATAACCGGCAGATTATTTATTAATATGAAAAAAAACAGAGCCCTCAGACAGAGAGCTCTGCATCAATCAGGTTCTTTAATTCTCCCGGATCCAGATCTTCCGGTTTACCTGATGCGCGATAATGTCGGCCGTCCTTTGTCCAAATCTCTTCGACGAAAT
Organism: Oscillospiraceae bacterium; assembly: GCA_902798545.1. Taxonomy (GTDB): domain Bacteria; phylum Bacillota; class Clostridia; order Oscillospirales; family Oscillospiraceae; genus Limivicinus. Next base: position 836 of record CADBWQ010000039.1, on the reverse strand, counting down.
TACCGTCATCATCGTAATAACGTCTGTAGTTTATGACCTCTGACCCGTTAAACTCAAAACGTCCTTCCGGTACTGGTAATTCTCTCATGGAGAAGCCTCCTGCAAACATCAACATAAATTGCTGACATTATACTGTAATTTGATCGAAAGTGCAATCGGCTACAAAGATCAAACACTCTCAGCGATTTCACGGATTTTTTGTTCAAGACGGACATAAGTTCTCCTGGAAATCTCTAATCGATCAGCAATCTCCCGCGAGCGATACCCGGCGGCTTTCAGATAGACCAGGTCCAGCAGTCTGGGATCCTCTTCGCGGAGTCTTGTCAGGATCAATTCAAGCTGTACTGCAGCTTCCGCTCTGTCAGATGTAATGTCCATCCCTTCAGGATCAAAACCGTCTTCCATCAGACTTTCCAGACTTAACTCCCGTCTCTGATTTACTTCCTTCTCCCTGCCATACGGGCAGTTCATGCATGAGTTCTGCGAAGGGCACCGGATCAGGCCAGAGAGTTTTCCGGGCACCATGCAGCGGCTGATCCTGAGATCACGGGTATGCCGGCGATTCAATTCACCCACCAGGAAATCTCTGGTATCAGCGTCAGCTGGTACCAAAAGTACCTTGATGTGTTCACAACCGAATTTCCATGTCTTGCAGTCTTCCCAAGTGGCGCCGAGGGCGTGGAGCTGATCAGCGGATTCGATTTCGATGGGTGCATAGATGATTTCTTCATTGGCATTGGTTGTCATTGGTTTTTCCTCCATTTCGTTTTTCGGAGGAAAAGCCGATGACAGTAAAAATGGGCGCGACTGACCGACAAGGCATTTCCTCCTTGTTT
>CADBWQ010000038.1 GCA_902798545.1 Oscillospiraceae bacterium | reverse complement strand
TCCGGGGACGCTGGCAAGGGATCTGAAAATTTTGGATGCGCGGGGGTATCGAGCCGTACGGGCGGAGGCGGTGGATTTGTTTCCGAGGACGGGGCACGTCGAGACCGTCTGTCTACTAACACATTCTTGAAGAAAAAGGGCTGAAAAAGCCTGAAATACTGGGGTTTCCGTCACCGGGAGCGGATCGTGCTCCGCGTGATGGAAACCCTCTTTTTATGTCTGTGGGAACTTGTCAAAAAGCAGGGTCGTGGCTACGATTTTACTATTTTTGAAAACGAGTCAACGATTTTACTATTTTGGGCAAAACGAGAAAACGATTTTACTATTTTGGGTAGGTCGAGACTATGGGTTTACTGAAAATGGCGGTGTCGGGAACTGGAATCCTGATACCGCCATCTCTTTTTTATACAGGAAGCGCTTTGGTTTTTCCGGCTGCAGAGGCAATCATCCTCCGACCGGGAGGAGTGACAGCCCCGATACCAACTGTTCCAGCTATAGCAAGCCAGATCCAGTGTTCGCTGCACCATTTGATAATTGCGCCGACGTTTCGGGTCTGGGTTGACTGAAGCTGTTCAACACGGCTGGTATTATTGCCAAGACGGCTGTCGTAGTCTGCATTCTCGCTATGGACCAGCTCGATTTTCTTTTCGATACCAATGCTCTGATCGTTAAGAATAGCAGTGACTGTGTCTTTGTGAAGGTCTTCTCCTGTCATTGATATGACCTGACGAACGGACTGCTCTGTATTGGTGGCATTTTTCTGAGATTTGTCTAACGATTCTGACACCGTTTCGGCCAGCTCATTTGCATTAACATTGGTAATGTTTGACTGTTCTTTCTGATTTGTCATGGTAAGTCCTTTCTTCTGGATTAGCTCCAGAGCTGTTGTGCTTCTTTAAGAATAATCAGGATCTGACTAATCTTGTCGAGTGAATCTTCGTCGTTACGTTCCAGGAGGCGAGCAAATCTTGCGATAGCTTCAAGACGCTCTGTCATAGTCGGTCCATCAGGATTGCCCGTCGGCTCTGATATCTCCGTGTAGTTCAGCAAGCGTTTCCCTACCTGGTACTGGTCATATTTGCCATTGCAGTATTTCAGTAGATATGCTGATATTCCCCGGAGGTGGTTGCCGATGGAGAAAGAATTTATGATCTCCTCCGGGATTTTGACTTCTACCACGACCTTGTCACCGCCGGATGGCATGGGATATTGCAGCTGAACATCATAACGTGAGAATAAATTGAGACCGGCAGATTCCGCGGCTTTGCGAATATCATGTATCGCGTCGATGGCCTTAATACGGGAGTCGGCAAAGTCGATCTGTATATACTTGGAAATGAGCATGTGTGCGCCCTCCTTAAAGTAATAGCTATTATTTACGAAGTAATAATAACATAGCAGAATCATGTTGTCAATAGAGGAAGATCGGCGGTGCCAGGATGTAGAGTCCTGACGCCGCCTTTTTCTGTATTAGCCTTTAATCTTGCGGTATTCCATGCCGATCGTCTTGGCTCTGGCGATCAGCTGATAGACGCGAGGCTGTGAGATATGCAGCTCTGCGGAGATTTCTCTGACGGAATATCCCTGTAGCTCTTTCATCTCAAACGCTCTCGCAATTCGAGGGTCCTCCGCATCCATCATAGCCTTGATGCCTTCGTACTCGGTTTTTGCGATAGTCTGCTCATCCACTGGGGCACTTCCGATCGGCTCGTACCCGGTTTCGACGAGGCCATCCCAACTGATGATGGGGGCCTGCTTCTTGCTTTTGTACGGGCAGGTGGAACAGGGTACGGTATCCGGGCATTTTATGAATGCTTTCCTCTTACCGGGGATCATGCATCTGACGCTGGCATAACCACGTGAGTGCTGTGTATCCAGATAGCTCCACTGGTATTCAGCAAAAGCGCGGTTTTCTGTTTTGAAGAAGTATACCGTTACCTTGTCGCTCCCGTGGAAGTTAAGTGTCCGGCAATCGTTCCAGGTGATGCCATAGTTGTCGAGATCTGCTTGATCCTTGATCTCGATCGGTGCATCGAACAGGATTTCTCCGTTCGGGCCAATGCTGGTGTTATGTCTGAATGTAGACTCAGACGTGATGGGGGTGTCGTTTGTTGACTGATTCTTCTTTGACATGAATTTTCTCCTTTGTCTCTGTCGAGAGCTGGAGAAATTCCGTCTTGAAAGGCAGTCTCTGCTTTTGCGGTTTGACCGTACATGCTGGAATCCTCCGACTCAGTACGGCCAGCTCGCCTCAGTAAAGCTGACACTGGTTTCTTATGATCCATCGTGGAATGTTAGAGGCAGCCATCTCGTGCACAGGTGGCCCACTCCTCGATGGGGCTGCTATGGTTCGTCCGATCCTGTACCTGGCATGGCACAGAGGGCAGACTCCCCCTAAGCATCTCAAGTATAGTTCCGGTACTTTTATCTATAAAATTGAGCTGTACATTTATTGGTGGTGAAATGTAAATAATTATCGCAAAGGATTGTATTGTCCTTTTTTTGGTGGTATAATTTAATGTGTATACCCGAAAGGAGGCTCTTCATGGGGCGACGACTGTTTCAAGAGGTTTACGCATCACAAGATCGGACAGATGCTCTTGGCCTCCCGGACCTAATGGTAGTGAGCGAAGCGGATGATCCTGAAACCGCCGATTCTATCTATCATGCGGTTCACAAAACATACTTTTCAAAAGAAAAACAAATCTGTCCTTACTGCCAGGGTGCAAACACGGCGGAAACAAAAATCCGTTCCCGGAAGTTCAAGGATATCCTCCCCTCCGCGAACGGTAATAGAAAAGTAATTGATCTGGTTTTTCATCAGCGATACTTCCGTTGTGATGATTGTAATCGGATTTTTAGTGAGAATATTGATTTTGCCGAAGACGGCTGCCGTTATACCAACCGATTGTCTGATCTTCTCGCAGAAGGCACACTAACGGAAACGTATGAAAGAGTTTGCAAAAGATATGGAGTGCCCGCGTCAAAAACTTCAGTGGGTGTAATCATGAGGCGCAGGCTTCGGCTGAAGGCCGAGCAGCTCCCTCCTCTGGAAACTCCGGAGATAATGACAATATTTGTGCCGTACTTTTACAACAACGCATATCCGGTGGTCCTCGGGATAAATGGGAACAGTGTGCGATTAATTGATGTGCTGAGCGAATCCAGTCAATCTGCTTACGCGGTTTTCTTTAGCACCTTGGACAGGACAAAAGTAAAGCAGGTATTTATAGATCCTGATGAACAGCTTCATGCTGCTGCTGCGACAGCGTTTCCAGATGCAAGCATTATGGTTTCTGAAGAATGCGTCATGCGATATATCAGAGAAGGTTTAGCAGACGTAATCAAAAAGGAAGGGACCCGGTGTTTTGTTTACCAACGATACCACACACTATGCAAAGACGAAAAGTATCTGAATGCTCCCGAGCGGCGGCAAGTAAGCCGGACGCTCAACAGGCGTCACCGACTTGCCGGTGCATACCGGGCCTATCAGGATCTGCTGGTCCGGATGGGATCAAGGTGGACAATTCCTGTTATTACTGGATGGGTTGATGACCTTCCACAGTATCTGGACGATGCCGCTGATGAAGGTGAAAAGCTGGAGGAGCTACGCGAATTTGATGTTATCAACGACATCGCACAGCTCTATGAACGGCAAATAAATGATTATCTTGCACTTGAAAATAAGCCATCCAGCGCAATGGCATCAGCTGTGATGGGAATCCTCGATTCGCTGGAGGAAATGCCTTACTGCATATACGATGTCCTTCATGCAAGAATGATGTTGAATGTGGAGCACGACTGGACGTTGAGGGACGGTCAGAAATACCGAACAGGCGTACCGGTCGAACGCTTAACTGAGAAAATGAACGAAATCACAGACAAGATCAAGTCAAAAAAGGAGAACGAAGACAATGGATACTAATCAGAAAATAACCCAGGTAGGAGTGAACATTCAGGAGAAGGCGTCTGTTATCTGGAATGTTGCCAATAGCCTGTTTGGTGCTTACAAGCCCCATGAGTACGGTCTGGTCATCCTGCCGATGGTTGTGATCAAGCGTTTTCACGACTGCTTGCTCCCAAATCACGACAAAGTTGTAGCAACTTTCAAGAGTGTGCAGAATCTTGCAGTAAAGGAGCCCTTCCTGTTGAAGGCATCCGGCTATAAGTTTTTCAATACCAGCGAATATACATTTGAAAAGCTAAAAGCTGACCCGGAGAACATCAAGACAAACTTCGAGAACTTCCTAAACGGTTTCTCAGATAACGTGATGGATATCCTCGCAAAGATGGATTTCTTTACTCAGCTTGACCGCATGGCAAACGCAGGTCTTCTGTATCAGGTCATTTGCGATTTCTGTACGGAAAAAGCCGACATGAATCCTGAGAAGATCTCTGCTGTGGATATGGGTTATATCTTTGAAAACCTCGTTCAGAGGTTCTCTGAATCCTATAACGAGGAAGCTGGAGCCCACTTTACAAGCCGCGATATTATCTATCTGATGTGCGATCTGTTGACCGACCGCATGGGTATGGCACAGGAAGGCCGTATTTACACAGCCTATGATATGGCGATGGGCACAAGCCAGATGCTCACCTGCATGGAAGAACGTCTCTCAGCGCTCGACAAGGCAGCGCATCTTGTCTGTTATGGTCAGGAGATCAATCCCTTCACCTTCGGTATTGCTAAAGCAGACATGCTCATCCGTGGCGGTGATCCGGATAATATGCAGTTCGGTGACACCCTCAGTGATGACAAATTCAAAGATATGACTTTTGACTTCATCATCTCCAATCCACCTTTTGGTATCGATTGGAAGCGCGAGGCAGCAAAGGTGGAGGCAGAAAATAAGCTCGGCAATGGTGGACGCTTCGCGCCGGGCCTGCCGCCCAAGAGCGATGGGCAGATGCTGTTCCTGATGAACGGGATTGCAAAGTTGAAAGAAACCGGGCACATGGCCATTATTCAGAATGGCTCCAGCCTTTTCACAGGTGATGCCGGTTCAGGTCCGAGTAATATCCGCCAGTACATCATTGAGAACGACTGGCTGGATGCTATTGTGCAGCTGCCGAACGATAGCTTTTACAATACGGGTATTGCTACTTATGTGTGGCTGGTGACGAAGGAAAAGCCTGTCGGTCGCAGAGAACATGTGCAACTGATCGATGCCAGTAAATGCTTCGTGCCGCGCCGCAAACCTATCGGCAACAAGCGCGTCGATATAACCCAGGAAGCACGCGACCTAATTGTAAAGGCTTATGGCGAGTACAGAGATGGAGCTTTCGAGACTATTGCTGAGGGCGGTCATAAACTGGTAGTAAAGACTAAGGTCCTTTCGGCGCTTAGCCTTGGCTATAATAAGATTACGGTGGAGAATCCCGTCACCGATGAAGATGGAAATCCGATCCTTAAGAAAGGCAAAATGCAGGCCGATTCCTCTAAACGAGATACCGAGAATGTTCCGCTTGATGAGGATATGGATGAATACTTCAGACGAGAGGTACTGCCCTATAGTCCAAACGCATGGATCGATCATGGAAAGGACAAGGTTGGTTACGAGATTCCATTCACACGTACTTTTTATGAGTATGAAATGTTGGAACCCGCTGCTGATATTGCTGTCAGAATCGAGGAACATGAGAAAGTGCTTATGAGCAAGCTGCAGGCACTGTTTGGAAAGGCGGGATCGTGATGGAACAATATGTACAGATGAAAGACAGTGGTGTGAATTGGATTCTGGACATTCCCAGCACTTGGAATGTTCGTGTCCTCTTTCAGCTTGCTGATCAAGTAAAGAATAAGAATAAAGACTTATCGGAACAGAATCTGCTTTCTCTAAGCTATGGAAAAATTAAGCGAAAAGACATCAATAACCCAGAGGGATTATTGCCGGAGTCTTTTGACGGGTACAACATTATTGAGGCAGATGATATTGTTCTACGACTTACAGACTTGCAGAATGACCATACCAGTCTTCGTGTCGGGCAGGCAAAGGAGCGGGGAATCATTACTTCTGCTTATACAACGTTAAGACCGTCCGTACATGTGAATCCACAATATCTATATTATGTCCTTCACGCTTATGACTTGATTAAAGGATTTTATGGTATGGGAGCTGGGGTACGACAGGGGTTGAACTATGATGAAGTTAAAACGATAAAAGTTCCTTTTCCTTCAGATGAAGAACAGAAGTGTATTGTGGCCTATCTTGATGATCAAGTTTCACAAATAGACGCAATTATTGAAGATGCTCAAAGCAGTATTGAAACGTACAAGAAATGGAAACTTTCTACAATTAAAGAAGCTGTTACCAGAGGAATTGACCCGAATACTTCTATGAGAGCAAGTAATATCGATTGGATTGGCGATATCCCCGCCTCGTGGCAACTTATTAAGGTGAAAAGAGTAGTTCGCATAGAGAATGGGTCCGATCCGAAATCTGAAGGGGATATTCCTGTTTACGGAAGTGGTGCAGATAGTTTTAGAACTTGTGGTGAATACAAAGAAGGGCCTACGGTACTCCTTGGAAGAAAGGGGGCTACATTACACATTCCCCACTATATAGAAGGTAAATATTGGAATGTGGATACGGCGTTCAATGTTGTTGTAATAAATGACAAAGTAGATCTGAAATATTTTTATTATGTTGCCATCTGCTTTGATTATCCAGCTTATAGATCTCAAACAACCTTACCAAGTATGACACAGACAAACTACAACAACATGAAAATACCTTATCCAGATATCAAGACACAAAGAAGAATAGCAGAACATCTTGATGAAAAAGTCAAGATAATAGACGAAATAATCGATGAAAAAGAATCTTTGATTGCAGACTTAGAAATGTTTAAGCGTTCTCTCATCTATGAAGCCGTCACAGGAAAGCGAAAGGTGGTGTGATCATGGCGGATAAAGGATTTCAGGATCGCATGATGGCATACCAGAAAGCCATTGATGAATCTGAGAAGCTCTTTGAGAGCAAGATTGAGGAATACCTCATTTCTGACGAAGGTGGCTGGTCTAAGGCAGATGATTCCGGGTATCGTAACCCTGATTATAAGGGAATGGCACTGGACATCGTCACACTTACAAACTTCGTAAAAGCTACGCAGCCGATGGCATGGCGTCGTTTTGAGCGTCTATGCACCATAGATCCGCTGCGTCAGTTCCATAAGGCGTTTGACAATGCAGTTACACAGATGGGGTTGATTGAAGTGCTGCGTCACGGTTTTAAACATCGTGGGGTGCAGTTCTCAGTATGCTATTTTGCGCCGGAGTCTACCCTCAATGAATTGGCAGTAAATAACTACAAAAAGAACATTTGCCAGTGCATTCGTCAGTGGCATTACTCTGAGACAAATAACAATACTGTGGATATGATGCTCGCGGTTAATGGCATTCCAATTATTGCCATTGAACTGAAGAATCAATTGACAGGTCAATCCATAGATGATGCTAAACGCCAGTGGATGTACAACCGTGATCCGAAGGAACCGTGTTTTGGTCAGAATAAGCGTATTCTGGCCTATTTCTGCGTCGACCTGTATAACGCTGCTATGGCAACAGTTATTGATCGCGACAAGACCCCCTTCCTTCCTTTCAACCAGGGCAGCAATGGTGCAGGCAATGACGGCGGCGCGGGTAATCCTCCTACGACAGATGGCGATTATGTGACGAGCTATATCTGGAAGGAAGTCTGGCAGAAGGATAAGCTGCTGGATATAGTCCAGAAGTTTATCAATGTTCAGAAAGAGGAAAAGAAAACAAAGAATCCTGATGGAAGCCAGCGAATTGAAACAAAGGTGAAGGTTATCTTCCCTCGGTACCATCAGCTGGATGTTGTCCGCAAACTGGTCGCTCATGTTCGTGCAGGCGGTGCCGGACATAATTATCTTATCCAACACAGCGCAGGTAGTGGAAAGTCTAATTCAATCGCATGGACTGCTTACCGTATGGCAAGTCTGCATAATGATAATAATGAGGCTGTTTTTGATAGTGTCATAATCGTCACGGACCGTCGCGTATTGGACCAGCAGTTGCAGGCTACAGTATCCAGTTTCGATCATACTCTCGGCACAGTTGTGACGATTGATGAGAAAAAGTCCTCAAAGGATCTGAGAGATGCGATCAACGATGGCAAGCGGATCATTGTTACAACACTCCAGAAATTCCCTGTAATCTATGATGAGGTGAAGGATACTGCTGGAAAGCACTTTGCTATCATCGTTGACGAGGCGCATTCCAGTCAGACTGGGCAGAGCGCCATGAAACTGAAGACGGCGCTTGCCGATGTGCAGGATGCTCTGAAGGAATATGCAGAACTGGAAGGAAAAGCCGAGGAAGAGATCGATAGAAAGGATATCTTCGTGCAGGAGATGCTTTCTCAGGGACGGCATAAAAACCTTTCTTTCTTCGCTTTCACGGCGACCCCAAAAGGAAAAACACTGGAGATCTTCGGTGAAGCCTATCCGGATGGTTCCTTCCATCCATTCCATATCTACTCAATGAAGCAGGCGATTGAAGAAGGTTTTATTCTGGATGTGCTGGCAAACTATGTCACATACAAAATGTGCTATCAGATCGCCAGCAACACACCGGAAAATCCTGACGTTCCCACGTCTAAAGCCATCAAAACCATTAAGCGATACGAGGAACTGCACCCGCATAATCTGGAACAGAAAGCTGCCATCATTGTTGAAACCTTCCGGGACATCACCAAGAAGAAAATCGGCGGTCGCGGGAAGATGATGGTGGTCACGGCATCCAGATTGGCTGCTGTCCGCTACTACCATACCATCAAGAAATACCTCCGCGACAACAACTATGATGACGTGGAGATCATGATCGCATTCAGCGGCTCCCTGAAAGACCCGGAAGATCCAGAAGGCAGAGAGTTCACAGAGAGCAACATGAACATCGACAGCGATGGCAATCCAGTGAAGGAAAGCCAGACAAAGGCTGTGTTCCATGACGAAGGTGATATCCTCATTGTTGCGGAAAAATATCAGACTGGCTTTGACGAGCCGCTTCTTCACACAATGATTGTTGATAAGGAGCTGCGTGATGTAAAGGCAGTACAGACACTCAGCCGCCTGAACCGTACTTATCCGGGAAAAGAAGATACCTATGTTCTGGACTTTGTAAATCCGGTAGAGCGAATCAAGGAGGCATTCCAACAATTCTATAGGGAGACCAGTCTTGATGAGGAGATTAATTTTGACCTGATCTACACAACCCAGCGTATCCTGCATGAGTACAATGTGTACACGCAGGAAGACATCGATAAGGTCACGAGTATCTATATCGATGATGACGTCAGGGCATCCAACTCTACGCAGGCCAAGATTTCTAATGCTCTGCTTCCGGTAGCACAGAAATATAATGAACTGAATCAGGATCAGCGCTACCAGTTCCGGCGCGAGGTTCGTAATCTTGTAAAGTGGTATAACTACATTAGCCAGATTACCAGAATGTTTGATAAGGAACTCCACCATGAATATGTTTTCTGCTCCTATCTGGCGAAGCTCCTGCCTTCTGATCCGACGATCGAGTTCAATCTCGATAATCGCGTGAAGCTGGAATATTACCAGTTGGCTAAGACCTTTGAAGGCGCTATTGAACTGGATGACGCCTCTGGTTCATGGGCACCTACTAATCCGAAGAAGGCTGGAGCGAAAAAAGAAAAACTCAGTCCGCTCGAAGAAATCATCCAGAAGATTAATGAGGAGTACATGGGTGAATTCACTGAGGCTGACCGGGTTATTGTAAATGACTTGTACGAGCGCATGAAGAAAGACGAAGATGTCCAGAAGGCTGCGCAGACGGACGATCGTCAGGTATATCACCGTAGCGTCTTCCCTGGCATTTTTGACGAAACAGCAATGGCAGCATATATGGAGAATCAGGAGGCGTACATCCAACTTTTCCAAGATGCGAAGAAATACCATGCAGTGCAGGCGGCTCTTGCAGAAATGCTCTACAGAGATCTGCATGATAAGAAATAGCGAGGGGTGGTGTAACAATGAAAGGCTCTGAGGCAAAATTGCTCGGATTCATGGAGGGTGCTAATAACCGATATGTAATCCCGGTTTACCAGAGAAAATATGACTGGAAAATCGAAAACTGCAATAAGCTGTATGAAGATCTGAAGAAGATCATCCGCAACCAGCGAGGAAGTCATTTCTTTGGGAGTATTGTTTCGCAGGTAGTTCCGGAAGGCAGTAAAATCGAATTCCACATTATCGATGGACAACAGCGCCTGACTACGGTTACATTGCTTCTTTTAGCGATAAGTAACCTCGTGAAAGCTGGACGCGTCCATACGGAAGAAACGGATCTAAACGAGCAGATCATGCAGCGGTTTATTATTGCTCCGTGGGCCAAGAAAGATGACAAGATTAAACTTCGTCCTGTACGCGATGATCGCCCTGCGCTCGAGAAGCTCTTCGGCCCTGTTGACGATTATGATCGTGGATCAAATCTGACTATCAATTATCAGTTTTTCTACGATCAGATTCTGAAGGAAGAGGTCACAGTAGATGAGCTCTATGACGCTATCGGGAAATTGGAGATCATAAGCATCACCCTCGACCAGGGGGATGATCCACAGCTGATTTTTGAAAGCCTGAACTCCACGGGCCTCGCTCTGCAGGAAGGCGATAAGATTCGTAACTATGTCCTGATGGGCATGACACCGAATGATCAGGAATATTACTACGACAACTACTGGACGAAGATCGAGAAGTGTACTGCAAACGATGTGAGCGGGTTTGTGCGTGATTATTTGAGCGTAAAAAGCCTCGTTACACCGACAGTAAATAATGTTTATCAAGCCTTCAAGAAGTATGCCGAGGATGCAGGGCTTCCCATTGAGACCTTGCTTAGTGATCTTTTACGGTATGCACGGTACTACGAAAAACTACTCACCTGTAAGAGTGGGTTGAATAACCGTAAACTTGATGACTGCTTATACCGGTTGAAGCGTCTTGAAATTGTAGTAACCCGACCATTCTTTATGGAAGTTCTCCGGCTTAATCAGGATCAGAAACTATCAGTCGATCAGGTGCTGCAGATTTTCGAGATTACCGAGAATTATCTGTTCCGTCGTAACATTTGTGAGGTTCCGACGAATGCTCTAAATAAGATCTTCCTGAATTTGAATAAGGAAATTTACCGGTACGACAATACCCCGGACAACTATGTCGATAAGTTTATCTATGCGCTTCTTTCCAAGAAGGAAAGCGGTAGGTTCCCGGATGATACGGAGTTTACCGAGGCCCTGGAAACAAAAGCTGTTTACCAGATGCGCGGTAAGTATAAGGCATATCTGTTCGAGCGGCTGGAGAACTACGGAACGATCGAGGCAAAAGATGTGTATACGCATCTTGATAACAGCGTATACACCATCGAGCACATCATGCCCCAGCATTTGACCCCTGCATGGGTGGAGTCTCTTGGCCCGAATGCTGAAGAGATACATGCCACTTGGCTTCATCAACTGGCAAACCTGACTCTCACCGGATACAATCCCAGCCTCAGCAATAATCCGTTCATCGAAAAACGGGATGCAGAAGAAGGCGGATACAAGGCCAGTGGCTTGAGAATGAACCAGAAGATTGCTATGAAGGATTCATGGGGGCTGCCGGAACTGGAAGAGAGAAATACGGAACTCCTTGCTTATGCGAGAAAGATATGGTCTTATCCGGCAACTGAGTTTGTACCGGCAGAAAAAGAATTTGACTCCTGTACCCTCGATGATGAGAATACAGATCTGACCGGTAGAGATATTGTGAAGTACAGCTATCAGAATATCGAACAGCCGGTAACCAGTTGGGCGGATATGCTTGAGCACGTGGTTAAATATCTCCATCAAAGAGATAAGTCAATTCTTTCTGGTATAGCTTACAGTCAGAGTAGTACAACGGATCTTGTTTCTTACATAAGTACAGATCCGGATAAACTGCGCAGCGCCATCAAAGTTGACGAGGACATCTATTTTGAGAAAGGTTCCAGTACGGCACTGAAGCTCTCGATCCTTCGTAGGCTATTTGCGTTGTATGATCTTGACCCGATGGATCTTGTGTTCTACCTCCGTGATGCAGAAAGTGACAAGGTAGCCGATGAGGGCAGGTACGAGATAAGAAAACGGTACTGGACATATGCTTTGCCTTTGATTCAGCAGGCGCACAGTCATCGTGGTTCCTTCAGCAATGTCACTCCTGGGACCAGCAACTGGTGTTCTGGATACTTTGGCGTTGGTGGATTCAGCATCAGCTGCGTTGCAAACTATAATGAAGCGTGGGTTGCGCTCTGGATGAGCAGCAGTGATGCAGCTAAGAATAAGCGCGGATTTGACATCCTGTTTGAACATAAGGATGAGATCGAAGAGCAGATGGGCACCTCAGATCTGAACTGGGATCGGGCTAATGAAAACAAGGCTTCCTGGATCACCTATAGCCTGAAAGGTGTTAGCGTCACCAATGAAGCTGACTGGCCGAGGATGGCAAAATTCCATGCAGAGTGGAGTGCAAAAATCGCAGACGCGATGATACCTTACCTTGTTGATTTGAACTCTGATGCTGATCTCAGTCCTGAGAAGGCGGCTAAGAATAAAGCGCTTCTTCAAATAATGATGACTGTCAGAGAATGGGCAACAGACAGAACTGAAAAAGGCGTCATCACTGTCGATATTGCCCGGTGCAATAGGACGTACACTCGGTTTAAGACTTCATATATGGATGAGGTCATTCCAGATGCTCCGAATACGAAGAGTGGATGGAATACCAATAACCATTATTTTTACGAAGTCGTGAATCGGACTGGAAAGAGTTTCTATGTACAGCTGGCTTTGAGCTCAAAAGAAATGCCTGAAGATCAGCTGGAGACCAGTGATCGGATCAATGAGTTTTATCCGTCGAAATGGAACAAACCCGACTGGCAATGGAGAACGCCTTTCAGGACTGCAACAGTTGATATCGAGGACGTGAGCGACAAGTCAGCTATCTTTGCAAAATTGGATTCCTGCATGCAGGAGATCCGTGATTTTGAGGAAGATCTCAAACAGAAACTACAGTAAAACGGACAGCGGGCAGCACTTACCATCAAGGTAGGCGCTGCCCGTTTTTTATTGCTTCTGATAAAATCCGCATTCATACCCATCGGCCCTGAGCTCGATGCCGGGTATCCACGGCGGGGTCCTCCCCATCTGCTCACAGATCGCATCCAGCGATACCTCCGGGCTGCATTCGATGATGAGCTCGTCGTGGACGTGCCCGACGATCTGACAGTAGCTTAAGGTCCGCATGGCATGGGCCAGGATGTCCCGGCTCACGGCCTGCACAATGTTCTCGACGAACTTCGGACCGTAAGATTCGATCCGGCTCCATTTCTTCTGGGCGTCGATACCCATGTAGGTGACGGACTCACCTCCGAAACGGTTCTCACTGATCCGGGGCTTCACGTAGGCCAGCCTGCGTCCGCTCGGCAGCGTGATGAAGAGCATCCCGTTTTTCAGCAGGAAGGTGATGTCGCCAACCTGGGTCTGGGTCCGCATCTGGATCGCGTCCTTCACAGCGGCATCGACCGCCCACCAGTACTGCGTGATATGCGGATTACTGCTGCGCCACATATCAACCAGCGGCTGCAGCTCATCTTCGGTCAGGCCCATGTCGAGAGCTCCCATCGCCTTGAGAGCACCGACACTGCCGCCATAGCCGAGGGCTAATTCTGCGATTTTGCCTTTTTGCCGGAGGTGGCTGTTCTGGCCGTGCTTCTCGACAGGCACACCAAACATTCTACTGGCGCTTTCGCAGTAGATGTCACGTCCTTTGTGGAAGACCTCCGCACGCCAGGTCTCACCGGCAAGGTGGCTCAAAACTCGCGCCTCGATGGCACTGAAGTCACTGACGATGAATTTGTATCCTGGCCTCGGGATGAAGGCGGTCCGGATTAATTCGGATAGCACACCAGGGACAGAGTCGTACAGCATATCCAACATTTCATAGTCACCGGCCTTCAGGAGGTCCCGAGCCTGCTCCAGATCATCCATGTGATTTTGCGGCAAATTTTGCAGCTGAATCAGGCGTCCGGCCCATCGGCCACTTCGGTTGGCACCGTAAAATTGGAACATGCCGTGGCAGCGGCCATCGGCGCAGACCGCGTTCTGCATGGCCTGGTACTTCCGGACGGAGCTCTTGGCCAGCTGCAGCCGGAGCGAGAGCACCTCGGCCAGATCCTCCGGCGCGGTTTTGATCATGGCGGCAACGTCTTTCTTCCCGAGGCTTTCTACCTCCATGCCGTTCTCTGCAAGATAGTCTTTCATCTGTATGACCGAGTTGGGATTGTCCAGCCCGGTCTTTTTCTGCATCCGGGCGGTCAGGTCTGTCTTGGAAAGCTCGTCGATCCGCAGCGCCTCCTGGACCATTTCCTGGTCGATCATGATGCCGCGATCGTTGATCTGCTGGTCCAGGTGATACTCGTCCCAGACGAAATCCGGCACCGGGTAGTTCTTCAGGCGTTCCTGGATCTGCATTTCCACCTGCACGTCGCGCTCATTGTATTTTTTAAACAGCGCCCATTTCTCCGGCGCGTGGCGTGGCAGGTTCCAGGTCCGGCCACCGTTGCTTTTCGTGGGCTTGCAGGGGCAGCAGAAGTACTTGATCAGGTCTTTGCCTTCTTTGAGTTTCTGCTCCTCAAAGCCGAGGACCGCACCGACCTTTTCCAGCCCCAGGGGCAGGCCGTTGTAGGCAGCCCAGACCAGGGTGCATTTCCATGATGCCGGATCGAGGTAGTTCTGGACCGGATCGCCGGGGATGCTGTAGGAGCGGAAGTGCTGCGGGTAGTTCCTGCGCAGCCAGACCGACAGGCAAACCCGC
>CADBWQ010000037.1:486-16740 GCA_902798545.1 Oscillospiraceae bacterium | reverse complement strand
CGTGTTCAGCCAACCGGTACTAATAGCCCGAGGGCTTGACCTACAGTATGCAGGTTTGCCCTTGCAAATCCTCCCTTCTCTGTTCAGTTTTCAGGGTGTGTCTCTGAAATAGTTGGTGTTTTTAACGGTGAGGGTCCACCTGTTCCCATTCCGAACACAGAAGTTAAGCTCACCAGTGCCGACGATACTTGCCTGGCGACGGGCCGGAAAAATAGGTCAATGCCAACACAGAGCCGCTCATTCGAGCGGCTCTGATTTTTTATTATTAGACGTATGTAATCAAACAGGCAATATGACGGCAGGAATACCGACTGCCGATCCATTCTGATACAGGAGGAAACATCATGGCAAACAAATACGCAGGAACAAAAACCGAGAAGAACCTCTGGGAAGCTTTCGCTGGAGAGAGCCAGGCCAGAAACAAGTACACCTATTTCGCTTCTGTTGCGAAAAAAGCAGGATATGAACAGATCGCAGCACTATTCCTGAAAACAGCGGACAACGAGAAAGAACATGCCAAACTCTGGTTCAAGGAGCTGGGCGAGCTGGGTACCACAGAGGAGAACCTTTTGCACGCCGCGGAGGGCGAGAACTTTGAGTGGACCGATATGTATGAGCGTATGGCCAGGGAAGCCGAGGAGGAAGGCTTCCCCGAGCTGGCAGCCAGGTTCCGCGGCGTTGGCGCCATCGAGAAAGCCCATGAGGAACGCTATCGCAAGCTTTTGAAGAACGTTGAAGAGAAGGCGGTCTTTGAAAAGAGCGGTGTGAAGGTCTGGGAATGCCGCAACTGCGGCCACATCGTGGTCGGAACGAAGGCCCCGGAGGTCTGCCCGATCTGCAATCACCCGCAGGCTTATTTCGAGGTCCACGAAGAGAATTACTGATATCATCCTGCATGATCAACGCAAACAAAGCGGAGAGACGGTCATTTCGACTGCCTCTCCGCTTTCCGATCTACAGGACATAGAAAGATTGATCTTATTCCAGATTTGAGATATACTGTTAAAAACCCGTAAAACAATGGCAGGAAAAGAAACGAAGAGATTAGACAGAATTACAGAATATGAAAAAGAACTCTAAAATCATACTTTCGGCAGGCGTCATCTATCTTTTGCTGGTGCTCCTGCTGTTCGCTGCGGAATTCCGTGATGCGAATACCGGCATCCACAGCATTTGGGACGCACTGTGGTACTCATTGATCACTGTGACAACCGTCGGTTATGGTGATATTGCGCCCGTCACACCGGCAGGACGACTCATTGGGGCAATTTTTGCGTTATGCAGCGTTGGCGTTTTCGCTACATTGATCGGGATCGGTATTCGTATCATCGGAGGGCAGATTGTGCCCGGCCTGCGGCTGAAGCGGAACAGAAGCAAACCCTGGTATGTCTTCAACGAGATGAATGAAGACACACTGGCGTTGGCAGATTCCCTTTCAAAGACAGAGAATTGTACCCTTATCTTTCTTGAAGGGGAGAAGAGCGATCTGGTCCCGGATGCGATCTGGCTGAATATCGGATACACCCGATTCCTCAGAAGAATTAAGGACAGAAAGAATGCCGCTTTTTTCTTCATGGGGGAGGATCCCTGGCAGAATTATTCCCATGGCCTGGACGTGGCCGGATATGGCATGCAGGCTTACAGCATGTCCTCAGCGGCAGTGGATCAGCTGCCAGAAAATCTGCACTTGTTCTGCCGGGAGGAAGCCCTGAGCCGGTTTTACTGGCAGGAGCACCCTCTTCGCAGGGAAGAAACATGTGTGGTTCTGATCGGCTGTGGGCTTTATGGCAGTGCCCTGCTGGAGCGTGCCCTGCTGACCAATATCTATGAAGCGGGTCGGACAACAGAGTACCATGTGTTTGAAGACACCGCACAGTTTCAGGCCATACACAGCGAACTGTCCGAAGTCCTCAGTCTGGGGCTGGCTGGCGAGGACAGGCTCTTTTTCCATAATGAGAGCTGGACGGAGTGCAGAGGCCTGATCCAGGACGCAGACCGCGTCATTATCTGTCAGGACAGCGACCGGGCGGGAATGAATACATACGACACACTGAAGAAATGGTATGTCGCACCACAGGCGGTCCATGTGCGCCTCTCAGAAGAATACCAGGGAATCACCGCTTTCGGCGAACGGAAAAAAACGCTGACCCGCGAGTTTGTCATGAAGGATCAGATCAATCGCCTGGCGATCCGGATGAACGATCTCTATAACGAAGGTACGCAGAACCCAACGCCATGGAACGCTCTGAGCGGATTTTATCGGGCATCCAATATTGCGGCTGCGGATCACCTGATTGTGAAGGTACGGTACCTTCTGGATAATGATAACCTTACGGTCCTGACGAGAGAAGACTGCCAGAAGGCATATGAACGCTACCGCGAGCAGTATGCGGAAAAAGCAGAGCTCTTTGAGGAGATGGAGCATCGCCGCTGGATGCGCTTTTCTCAAATGTCCAACTGGACATATGCACAGATGCGGGACAACAGGCAGCGTCGGCATCCTCTGCTGATTCCTTATGAGGAACTCTCAGAGGAAGAGAAGCGAAAAGATGATTTTGCCTGGGAACTGCTGGGCAGGCTGAAGATTTAAAATGACAGCAGACGGTCAGAAAGATATCACACCCGAAGAAGGAACCGAACGGCATCTTCTTCGGGTGTACTGCATTCAGAGACGAGTTTCAGCTGAGCGTCTCAATTTCAAGGGTCAGGGTGGTGTCCCCGTTTACATTTACAAGAGAAACACTGCCATCCTCTCCCCACAGAAGGTCGCCGAAGCTGCTCTCAGCACCGGAAATCCGGAATCCCTCCTTCGGAGTGATGCGGCAGACTGTGTCTTCGCTGATGATCATCATCTCCGATCCGGGTTCCGTTGTCACGCCCTCCAGTGTGACATAAGGTTCATAGTAGCCGGCGAGCTTCAGTTCATAGTATCCGAAAACAAAGCTCTCATAAGAGCTGTTGTGATCAAGAACAAGAACTTCCGCCCCATCATTATAGACGGTGCCCCCGTCGTTATAGACAGTCCCACCTTTGGCATAAACTACGCCTCCATTGTTGTGGACAATGCCGCCGTTGCTGTAGACGGTTCCGCCATTATTCTGTACTTCG
Source organism: Oscillospiraceae bacterium (assembly GCA_902798545.1). Lineage (GTDB taxonomy): Bacteria > Bacillota > Clostridia > Oscillospirales > Oscillospiraceae > Limivicinus. Next base: position 13,632 of record CADBWQ010000037.1, on the reverse strand, counting down.
GCACCAGTGCTGTAGACGGTTCCGCAGTTGTTTTCAACGAGCATCCCCTCATAGGCATACAGAACCTCATCAGCAGAAACCGTGACAGAGACCGGCTCCTGTGCGGGCGAAGGAATCGTACCCGGAATCACGACAGCAGGGGCAACGGGGGCATCCGGCTGTATCAATCCGGCAAGGTGTTCGGCGGCTTTCGGATCGTCAGAATTCGGAGACGGAGGAACAGGCAGTACTTCTTCGATGGGCGTTGCGGTTGCAGGTGGACCCTCCCGGATGGTAAAAACCAGCACGGGCAGAAGGCAGAGCAGAAGCACGGCGAGCAGCCCGAGAATCAGTATTTTATTACGCATGACAATTTCCCCTTTCCGGGATAGAATGGTAAATCCTATTATAACCCTGGAATCAAAAGCCTGTAAAGCGAGGGAAAAATAAAGAATTGTGAATATTTTCCGCACGGCGGTTTTTTGTTGAAGCCGTGGAAAACTAATGGTATAATAAGAAGTCAAATTGTATCATCCATTCGATTGATCCAAATGCTTTTCAATGAAACTGGAGATGTGATGATGAAAAAAACCATAATCCAGATCGTCCTCTGTATGTTGCTGATTATGAACCTGTGCGGCTGCGGAGCAGTGGCGGTATCCGAAGATCCGGCGATCAAAAAACCAGCCGCGACGGAGACCGACGAAGCCCAGGAAAATAACGCATCAGAAGAAGCTGAAACAGAAACAGCAGAGGCTTCGGGTGAGGCGGCGGAAGAAGCCGAAATACCTGACGAAGAGGAAACGGCGACAGCTTCCAAGCATACGGAGGCCGCAGAGGCTGGCGAAGCGGAAACGAATACAGACGTTCCCATAGAAGACCTGGAAGAACCGACCCCGACACCGACGCCGACGCCAGAACCAACGCCAACCCCAGAACCAACGCCAACGCCGGTTCCGGAACTTGTTTTCCCGGATGGAAGCAGTCATCGGGTGAATCAGACCCGGCTGGATCTGAGCAGGCTGACGCATAAAGATGTCAGAAAAACCGCCGCGCTTCTGCGGGAAATGCCGGATCTGGTCAGGGTGAATCTGGGTACCGACGGCGCCTGGACAAAAACAGACCGCGCAGAGCTGAATGAACAGACGGCGTCTGTCGAACGTCCGGAGGAAGCTACCAGAGATCTCACCTGGACGGATATTCAAATGCTCCAGGACGCCGCACCTCAGGCAGTGTTCGTTTATCGGTTCGTTTTGTACGGGCGGTATCTGACCACTCTGGATGAGGAAATGGACCTCAATCACAGCGTGATGTACGATGAGGGTGCGACCGTAAAGAAAATCCTTCCCCTTATGCGCAACTGCAAGAGGCTGGATATGGATTCCTGCGGCGTTTCTTCAGAGAGCATGGCAGAAATCAGGGATGCCTACCCCGATATGGAAGTGATCTGGCGGATTTACTTTGGGAACGGACAGTTTACAATGCGGACGGATTCCGAACGCCTCTGGTGTGCAAACTTCTATCCCTATATGACGACCGAGTATACGCAGGAACTCAAATATCTGACGCATCTTCGCTACCTTGATCTGGGGCACAACAGGGAACTGAAGGACTGGGACTTTATCAAATACATGCCGGATCTGGAAGTCCTGATCATCACGGACAGCGGCTGGACCACGTTGGAGATGCTGGCTGACTGTACGAAGCTCGAGTTTCTGGAGATCATCCCGATGTCGCACATTGACCTGGATCTTCACCCGCTGGCAAAGCTCACGAACCTGGAGCACCTGAACATGTGCGGTATGGGTAAGACCGTAGGGTGGGAAGTGCTCCTGAACATGACCAAGCTCCAAAGGCTCTGGATCGGGACGGCAACGGCCTATTATTTCCCGGAAGGCGCCATGGAACAGATTGTGGAAGCACTTCCCAACACGAACATTCTGTACAAGGTCGACGGCTCTGCGGTGGGGAGCTGGCGGCAGAATCCGGACGGATCGATTCCGGAGCGCTATAAGCTGTTGAGGCAGCAATTTGATTATGACATCTGGCCGAAGGTTGCCCCTTACTGGTACAATGACCCGAAATTCAAACCGAGCTGGAGCAAATAAGCAGCGGCTGCTTCTGCGCTGTATGTCCTGCCTCCTGATTATTCTGCTCTGCGGCTGCGGAGCGGCGAATGGTGAGATAAAAACAGGAGCATCTGAGCAGAAACTTTGGACAGAGCCGGACGTGAAGAGTACGGTTCTGGCATCCCGCGGAACAGTTTCAAATAACCGGAAACTGGAAGCGTCACCTGTTCCCACCCAGACACCGGCAACCACCCCGGAGGTGGTTTTTCCCGACGGGAGCAAGCACAAGCTTCCGGAGCGACGCATTGACCTCTCAGAACTCCGGCATGATGAGGTAGAGGCTTACTGTGACACGCTGGTACAGATGCCAAGGCTGCGGTATGTAAACCTGGGGGAAGAGGGAAGTGAAGAGCATCCCCGTGATCTGACCTGGGAGGATGTTCAAAAGCTTCAGACAGCCTGTCCGAATACGGACTTTTTCTATGGATTTACTCTCTTTGGAAAGCATTTCACCACGTTGGACGAGGAGATGGATTTCCGCCACATTGAAATGAGCGATGAAGGGGCGGCGGTGCGGGAAGTACTGCCCTGCATGACGAAGTGCAGACTGCTGGACATGGACTTTTGCGGGGTTTCCTCCGCGTCAATGGCAAAGATCCGGGACGACTTTCCGGACATCGAAGTGATCTGGCGGATCTGGTTCGGGACCAATTGCAGCGTCCGGACAGATGTAGAACGGATTCTGGCTTCCAATCTGGATCACAAGCTGCAGGATACCAACACCGAGGACCTCAAATATTGCACCAAAGTCCGGCTTCTGGACATCGGACACAATGAGCTGCTGACGGACTTCAGTTTCCTGGAATACATGCCGGATCTGGAAGTCGCAATTCTGGGCATTTCCGGAATGCGGGACTTTCATTCTCTGGCGGACTGCACGAAGCTTGAATATCTGGAGTTGAACACACTCTACTGGAATCAGGATCCGGATCTGGCACCGCTCGAGAATCTTACCAATCTCGAGCATCTGAATCTCTGCCGGCTGGGACATCTGCAGCACTGGGAAGTCCTGAAGAAAATGACAAAGCTGAAAAGGCTCTATTTCGGATGCTATACCTATGTGCCGGACGGGGCGAGGGAGGAACTGGAAGCGCTGTTTCCCAATACCGAGATCGACTGGAAGACGCCGACCGGCTGTGACGACGGATGGCGCTTTGACGGACACGGGGGCTATGCAGAACGGTATAAGCTGCTTCGGCAGCAGTTTGAGTACTCCAATTATACCAATGTGAGCTCTGCGTGGTATAACGACCCCCTCTACTACCGGGAGGGCGAACCCCACTACCATCCGTCCGACTGGTGGTAGCAACAGAACAGAAGAAACTGATGACAGGCGGATATGAATATGGAAGAGAAAACAACATGCAAGGTGTCGGTCCTCTGTGCAGCCTATAATCATGAGGACTTCCTGCGCCAGACATTGGACGGATTCCTGTCACAAAAGACAGATTTCCCGTATGAGGTGCTGGTCAACGATGATGCCTCCACTGACGGGACAGCAGAGATCCTGCGGGAATATGCGGCCAGGTATCCGGAGGTGATCCGGCCCTTCTATCAGACGGAGAACCTCTATTCCCGGCGTATCAACCTCTATGATGTGGTGTTCTTCCCGGAGGTACGGGGAGAGTACATCGCGCTCTGCGAGGGAGACGACTACTGGAATGACCCGGAGAAACTGCAGCTGCAGGTGGACTGGCTGGACAGTCATCCGGACTACTCCGCCTGCGTCCACAACAGCATCGGGCGCTTTGAGGATCAGCCGGATCAGGTCCTTTTCGCACAGGACGGAGATCGGGACATCCCGTTTTCGCAGGTGGTGCAGGGCATGTCCCACGCCTATCACACCAGTTCGATTCTGGCGCGGCGGGAGTTTATCCTGAACCCGCCGGACTACAGGAATGTGGCCTATGAGCAGGGATATTTTACGGATTATGCCATCGGGGTACGGCTCTGCCTGTCAGGGAAGGTTCGTTTCCTTGACCGCTGCATGTCCGTCTATCGCATCGGCAGCAATCCATCCGCCTGGAGCAAGGGGGTCGGGCAGGAATATAAAAAGCTCAGGCGCTTTGTGAGCGGAGAGATCGCCATGCTGAAGACGGTGAAAAAGCATCCTCTGACACCCGAACAGGAGGCTGCGGTTGACCAGGTGATTCTGGAGCGGGAGTATGAGCTGATGTATATCGAAGGCCGGGTCGATGAGATGGTGAAGCCCCCTTATGACAAGATTCACAGGAGCATGGGCAGAGGACGCGTAATCTCAACCCAGGTCAAGCGTATGCTGCCGCATCTGCACAGGCTGTACCGCAAACACCGCGGTTATGACGACTGAGAGCCGGCATGGGTAATGGAAGCAAGGTCGCCAGCAATTTCCTCTGGCGATTCTTCGAACGCTTCGGCGCGCAGATGCTCAACATCGTTGTGGGCATCATCCTGGCAAGGAAACTGGGACCCGGACCCTCGGGCCAGATCGCGGTGGTGCTGGCGGTCATTAATATCCTGAAGGTTTTCGCAGACAGCGGAATGGCCAATGCCCTGATTCAGAAGAAGGATCCGGACGATCTGGACTTTTCGTCGGTGTTTTTCTTCAATCTCGTTTTCAGTCTGCTGCTGTATCTGGGGCTCTTCTTCTCCGCACCGGCAATCGCAAGATTCTATCATGAGGACAGTTATGTGGCCATCCTGCGGGTGCTGGGGATTCTGGTCGTGATTTCCGGACTCTATAATGTCCAGCTGGCCTATGTTTCCAAAACCATGCAGTTCAAGCGATTCTTCTTCGCAACGCTCGGCGGTACGGTTTTTTCCGGTGCGCTCAGCATCGCAATGGTCTATCTCGGTTTTGGAATCTGGTCTCTGGTCGCATTGCAGCTTTCAAACTTCGCAGTGAACACGCTGATCCTCTGGTTTACGGTCAACTGGCGGCCGAAGATGATGTTCTCCGCCCTGAGGCTGAGAAAACTGCTTTCTTTCGGCTGGAAGCTGCTGGCTGCATCCTTCCTGGATACGTTGTATCTGCAGATCTATTCCCTGGTCATCGGAAGGCGCTACCCGAAGGAAGAGCTGGGACAGTTTGACAAGGGCCGCAACTGGCCGGACCAAATCACCACCAGCATCAACGCGTCTCTGGACAGCGTACTCTTGCCGGTTCTGTCAGCGGAACAGGATAACGTTCATACCCTGCGTGAGATGACCAGACGGGCGATTAAAACCAGTTCCTTTATCATGATGCCGATGATGGCGGGCCTCGCGGCCTGCGCGACGCCGCTGGTTCGCCTTCTGCTGAAGGAGCAATGGCTCCCCTGCGTGCCTTATATGCAGATCTTCTGCGCGATCTACGCCTTTTATCCCCTGCATACAGCAAATCTCAATGCCATCAAGGCCATGGGACGGAGCGACATTTTCCTGAAGCTGGAAGTGGTGAAAAAGATCTTGGAGACCAGCGTACTGCTGATCACCCTGCGCTACGGGGTGTTGGCCATGGCGCTGGGACAGCTGTTCTGCGACATTCTTGCCCAGCTCATCAACGCCTGGCCAAACAAGAAGCTCCTGAACTATCCGTACTGGACGCAGCTGAAGGATCTGATGCCCTGTCTGCTGCTGTCCCTTGCAATGGCAGGGTGCGTACTGGCGGTGCAGTTGCTGGGACTTCATGATCTGCTGACGCTGGTGATTCAGATTCTCCTGGGCGTAGTCATCTATGTGCTGGGAGCGAAGCTCCTTAAGCTCGACAGCTTTGATTACATTCTCAACATGGTAAAAACAATTCTGCAGAGAAGAAAGGCAGGTTGATCGACATGAAAAAACTGCTTTTACTCGGTGGCTCGCGCTATCTCGTACCGGTAATCCGGGAGGCAAAAGCACTCGGCTGCCATACCATCACGTGTGACTATCTTCCGCACAACTACGCGCACCAGATTTCCGATGAGTATCACAATGTGAGTATCACAGATATGGAAGCAACGCTGAATCTGGCCCGCGAACTGAAGGTTGACGGCGTCATGTCCTTCGCATGCGATCCGGGCGTGATCACCGCCGCCTATGTGGCGGAGCAGCTGGGCCTGCCGAATGTCGGGCCCTATGAGTCTGTGGCAATTCTGCAGGACAAAGGGCGATTTCGTGCCTTCCTTAGGGACAATGGCTTCACGGTTCCGGGATCCCGGAGCTTTGACGACATCGGAGCGGCGCTGCGGGAGGCGGAAAGCTTTTCTTATCCGCTGATCGTCAAGCCTGTCGACAATGCCGGCAGCAAGGGTGTTCGCCGGGTCAACGGCCCGGAGGAGCTGGAGCAGGCAATCCGCTATGCGCTGAGCTTTACCCGCTGCGGCCGTTTCATCCTGGAGGATTTCATCGAAAAGGAGGGCTTCTCATCGGATACCGACTGCTTCTCGGTGGATGGGGAACTAAAGTTTGTCTCGTTCAACAATCAGTATTTTGACAGCAAAGCGAGCAACCCGTATGCGCCAGACGGGTACACCTGGCCGTCCACGATCCCGGCAGTACAGCAGAAGGAACTCCGGAATGAGCTTCAGCGACTTTTGCACCTGCTGAAGATGAGAACCTCGGTCTATAATGTGGAAGTCCGCCTTGGAAAAGACGGAAAAGCTTATCTGATGGAGGTCTCGCCCCGCGGAGGTGGAAACCGCCTGAGCGAAATGCTGGAATATACCACCGGGACCAGACTGATCCACAACGCAGTGCGCGCGGCTCTCGGAATGCCGGTGGAGGAGATGCACGACCCCGTTTACCACGGGCACTGGTCCATCGTAATGCTGCATGCATCGCAGAACGGCGCATTCCGGAACCTCTGGATCGCGGAGGATGCGAAACCTTCGGTAGTAGAAGAAGACCTGTGGGTGCAGCCGGGGACTCCGGTTGAGGCCTTTGCCGGCGCGAGCAACGCCATCGGTTCTCTGGTCCTGAACTGGTCAACGGAAGAGGAGCGAGACACCAGAATGGCAGATGTCTCGTCCTGGGTGCGAGTGATTACGGAGAGCGGCGCTGATGCATAAAGAAATCGGAGGTTATCTGGAACTGGAGCACTTCACAGGCCCGATGCTGCACGAAGAAGCCCTGGCGCTGTCCAGCGGGAGAGCCTGTCTCAGTTACCTGATCGAGCAACGGGGAATCCGCAGGATCGCCCTGCCGGATTATAACTGCGACGTGGTAGAACAGGCCTGCAGGGACCACGGAATCAAGATCCGATTCTATACCGTCGGAAAAGATCTCCGGCCGAAGAATCTGGCAGTTGAGGAGGAAGAGTGGCTCTATCTGGTAAACTATTACGGCCAGCTGAACGGAGAAGAAATAAAAGCATATGCAAAGCGGTTTCCAAAGCTGATCGTGGATAACGCGCAGGCTTACTTTGATACACCGCTGAGTGGCGTGGATACCCTCTATACCTGCCGGAAATTCATCGGCGTGGCAGACGGAGGTTTTGTCTATACCGATGCGCCCGAACGGGAGCTGGAGCAGGACGAGTCGCTGAATCGGATGGACTTTGTTCTAGGCCGTTTTGAGCGCTCCGCAGGGGAGTTCTTTACAGCGTCTGCCCGGAACAACGACGAACTCTCCACAGAGCCGAAGCGGATGTCGGCACTGACCAGGAACCTTCTGCACGCAGTGGATTACGAATCTGTGAAGAAGGCAAGGACAGAGAACTTCCGGCAGCTGCATGAGGCACTGGGAAATTGGAATCAGCTGAAGCTGAGCTTGGTGGAAGGGCCTTATGTCTATCCCCTGATGCGGCAGGAAGGGCAGAAGCTCCGCTGGAAACTGATTGAGAAGAGCATCTTCATCCCTCAGCTCTGGAGCAACGTCGCAGAAGAACAGCCTGCGGACTCTGAGGCATGTATGCTGGCCGAGCAGATTATTCCGCTGCCCTGCGACCAGCGGTACGGAGCAGAAGAAATGGCATATATCATCGAGGCGGTCAACGAGAACCTCGGGCATTGAGAAGGAGAATATACTATGGCAATCAACGTGACGCGATCCTCCATGCCTCCCTTCGAGGAGTACTGTGAAGAGATCCGGGAGCTGTGGGACAGTCACTGGCTGACTAATATGGGCGCCAAGCACCAGCAGCTGGAGGCGGATCTGAAAGCATATCTGGGTTGTGAAGAACTGGTGCTGTTTACCAACGGCCATCTGGCGCTGGAGAACGTGATCGAGGCTTTCAATCTCCATGGTGAGATCATCACGACACCGTTTACCTTCGCATCAACGACCCATGCTGTTGTGCGCTGCGGCTGTACACCGGTCTTCTGTGATATTGACCCCGTGACCTATACACTGGATCCAGAGAAGCTGGAGGCGCTGATTACCGAAAAGACAGTTGCTATCCTGCCCGTGCATGTCTACGGAAATCTCTGCGATGTGGAAAAAATCGGCGAAATCGCGGCCAGGCATCACTTGCCGGTCATCTATGATGCGGCCCACAGCTTCGGTGTGTTTCGGAAAGGCGTCAGCTCCGCCTGTTTCGGCGACGCGGCCATGTTCAGCTTTCATGCCACCAAGGTTTTCAACACAATTGAGGGAGGCGCGGTCTGCTGCCACAGCGAAGAGATCCGGCGGCGGCTTTGTGACCTGAAAAACTTCGGCATCCATGACGAGGAAAACGTTCCGTATGTCGGCGGGAATGCGAAGATGAACGAGTTCTGTGCCGCAATGGGCATCTGCAATCTGAGACACCTGCAGGATGAGATCGAGAAACGCCGTCTGGTAGCGGAACGCTACGACGCAAATCTCGGGAAAATCCCCGGACTGCAGCTGAATGCGCAGCAGGAGGAAACCACACCGAACTACGCTTACTATCCGGTGGTGTTTGACGGCTTCCATCTGACCAGGGATGAAGTCTTTGCGAAGCTTGCGGCGGAGGGAATCTTCCCGCGGAAGTACTTCTATCCTCTGACCAGTGCCTTCGCGTGCTATAAGGGCACGCCCGGGTTCAATCCGAGAAACACCCCGATCGCTGCCCATATGGCGGAATGCGTACTGACTTTGCCAATGTATGCCGACCTCCCGCTGGAAACGGTGGACCGGATCTGCGAGATTATCCTGAAATGACACGTGCGATTCTCCGAAACAAGTTTTATCTCTACCTGACCGAGTTCTTTGCCGGAATGTCGGTGATGGCAGTGGAGCTGGGGGCGAGCAGACTGCTGGCCCCCTACTTCTCGTCCTCTCAGATCGTCTGGACCATCATCATCGGCACCATCATGATCGCCATGGCTCTCGGCAACATCTACGGCGGGCGCAGCGCGGATCGTGATCCGAATCCTGACCGGCTCTATCGCCGGATTGTCGTTGCGTCCGTCTGGATCGCACTGATTCCGGTAGTTGGGAAGTATTTGATTCTCGGAATCTCCGCGCTTCTGATCTTCTCTGTGAATGCCAATTATCTGATTTGGGCGGCCTTCGGAGCATGTATGCTGATTTTTGTCTTCCCACTCTTCCTGCTTGGGACTGTGACACCGTCCCTGGCCAAGTATACGATGGAAAACCTGGAGGAGAACGCCCGCATTGTCGGAAAACTGGGAGCGGCCAACACTGTCGGCAGCATCATTGGGACCTTTGTCCCTACTTTTGTGACCATTCCGGCGGTGGGAACATCCGTGACGTTCCTGATCTTTGCCGGAATCCTGCTGGCTCTTGCGCTGATCTACTTTATCAGTTCAAGAGTGAAGAGCACCACGACCGTTGTGGGGATCGTGCTATTCCTGCTCAGCAGTGTGCTGGGATACCGGTCCAACTTTGCCTTCTGGAAAAACAATCTGCTCTATGAAGGGGAATCGGTTTATAACTATCTTCAGGTGGAAGAGACCGACGACAGCATCATCCTTTCGACCAATGTGCTGTTCGGTGTACAGTCGATCCTGCGGAAAGACGCGCGCCTTACGGGGATGTATTATGACTACGCAATGGCAGCACCGCTTATGGCGGGGGCGGAGGAGAAGCTCGCAGACAGGCAGAACTTTGACCTTCTGATCCTCGGTATGGGCACGGGAACCTATGGAAGCCAGTGTATGCGATATTTCCCGGCCATGCATATCGAGGGCGTCGAGATCGACGAGAAGATCACCCGGCTGGCTCACACCTATTTTGAGATGCCGGAGGATCTGTCCGTCTGCACCTATGACGGCAGAGCTTATCTGAATGCGGTTACAACGCAGTATGACGTGATCATGGTGGATGCCTATCAGGACATCACCATCCCTTTCCAGATGTCCTCGGCTGAATTCTTCAATCTTGTGAGGGAGCATCTGAAAGAAAACGGTGTTATGGTGGTCAATATGAACATGCGCGGCGGCCGGGAGGGGAATATCAATCAGTATCTCTCCGACACCATCGCCTCTGTATTCCCTGAAATATGGACCATTGATGTCCCAGACAGCACGAACCGGGAACTCTTTGCCTCCTGTATGGCGGGTATGCCGGAAATGCTGGCGCGGAACACGGCGCTCTGTGCAGATGCTGAGCTCCGCGGACTGATGGAGCGGATCAGAGAGAGTCTGGTGCCGTATGAAGCGGGAGATTACCTCATGACCGACGATCGGGCGCCTGTGGAACTCCTGGGCATGCGGATCATCGACGAGCTGATCCGGGATGAAGTTGCCTGGTACAGACAATTCTATGAGGAATACGGCATCGAAGGCATTCTTGGCAGTTTGTAAGACAAATAAAACAGAAAACAAGATGAAGCGCGAAACGAGAGATTTTCTGTTGTTAAGCGGAAAAAACTCTGCTATACTGAAGTCAAATAAAGAAAACAGGGGGCTGATACCGCTATGAGAGACGTACAGGAGACCTGTCGGATCGCACTGGTTCAGGCGGAACCGGTGATGTTTGACAAAGAAAACGGACTGAAAAAGGCACTGCGCTGCATCCGAAACGCAGCGGCGGAAAACGCGGAACTCATTGTGTTCCCCGAGCTTTTCATCCCGGGCTATCCGATCGGAATGAACTTCGGCTTCAGCATGGGGAAGCGGACGGAAGCTGGCCGTGCAGACTGGAAGCGCTATTATGACGCCTCTCTGCTGGCCGACGGCGAGGAACTCCGGCAGATCTCAAAGGCCGCCGTCGAGGCGAAAGCCTTTGTGAGCATCGGGTTTTCAGAGCGGGATGCCGTGAGCGGGACGCTATATAACAGCAATGCCATTCTCTCACCGGACGGCGGCATCAGCATCCACCGTAAGCTGAAGCCCACCGGCTCAGAGCGACTGGTCTGGGGCGATGCCAACAAGGACTATTTCCCTGTGGTGGAGACCCCCTGGGGCCCCATTGGCAGCCTGATCTGCTGGGAGAGCTACATGCCGCTGGCCCGCGTTGCGCTGTATCAGAAGGGGATCACCATCTATATTTCCCCAAACACCAACGACAATCCGGAATGGCAGGCCACCATCCGCCACATTGCCATTGAGGGCAAATGTTACTTTATCAACTGCGACATGGTTGTACGGAAGAGTTCCTATCCCTCGGATCTGGAGACCATCGACGACATCAAGGACCAGCCCGACATGGTCTGCCGCGGTGGAAGCTGCATCATCGATCCGTTCGGTCATGCGATGATGCAGCCGGTCTGGGACGAGGAGACAATCATCTATGAGGATCTGGATATGACGCTGCCGGCGGCCTGTAAGATGGAGCATGATGCCATCGGGCACTATTCCCGCCCGGATGTGCTGGAACTGATCGTGCACGAATAATCAGTGACCAGATATATATTGAGAGACAGCACAGAAAAAGGACGCTGCGTAATGAGCCGCAGCGTCCTTTTTCTGCTTTTAGCACGGTTTTATTCGCTTTCCATATACCGGATCATTACTCCTGCTTTATACTCTCAGGTGCTTTCTCTCTCCACCAGGGTTGTGGCAAAGGTCAGGTGCCGCCTGCCGGGCTTATGTTTGGAATCCGCCTCAATGTCGTCAATGGTCATTTTGGCCGCAGCTTTGCCCATTTCAAAGGCGGGCATCTCTATCGAGGTCATGGTTGTCTCCAGCATGCGGCCGACGCGGTGCCCAGTGAGGCTGATTACCTTCACGTCCTCAGGAATCCGCAGGCCTCGTTCCGAAACAGCGCGGATCGCACCCAGACCCTGGACATCGACGGAGGCCATGATTGCGTCCAGGTCCGGGTTCTCATCCAGAAGCTGATTAGCACAGTCGTAGCCGTAACGGAAGCTGTTGACCTCCCGATCTGACTGGCTGGTGATCTCCCATTCTTTTTCGGTTTTCGCATTGTCGTTGGTGCTGCAGATCAGGGTCGCATAGCCAAGCCCGCTGGCCTGTTGTTCGATCCCCTGCAGAATCTCCGAAAAGATTGCCATGTGGAGACGGGGAACGACAACGCCGATGGTGTGCCGCTTCCCCTGGCGCAGCGCCTGCGCCATCACATTCGGGTGATAACCAAGCTCCCTGGCGGCGGCGTAGATCCGCTCCTTGGTATCCGGGTGCACATAGGACGTGTTGTTCAGTGCCCGGGAGACGGTACTTACATCCACACTTGCCAGTTTTGTAACATCTTTCAGAGTAGCCATCTCATGCTCCTTTATGCAAACGTTTGTAAACGATATTTGTATAGTGGAAGAAAGATCCTTTTTCAAGAGGTAATTTTCTCGCAGAAGCAATCTGTCAAACTGTACAAAAATAAGACCTCAAAACTGTGCAGTATTTCGGTTTGCGCAAGAGATTGCAGGCCTTATGCAAGAAATTGCAGACAGGGCTGATTTCGTTGACAGAATAAGATCACCGTGCTATTATGCCACCGTAAGCAACAAACGTTTGCATAACAGAGGACCAAAACCAGCGCGCGATGGGATGCGGGACTCAGAGCGGCAAACACAGAAAGAACAACTGAATTTATATTATATGTTAAAAAGGAGATTATGATCATGGCTAAAGTTAAGACCTTCAAGACGATCTTCCCGGCAGTTTCCGTTCCTCTGAACGATGACTTCACCATCAACGAAGAAGAGTTCCGCGTTTACCTCCGCTGGATCAAGAGCTTCTACGGCAAGGGAATCGAAGGCCTTGTCTGCAATGGCCAC
>CADBWQ010000037.1:0-448 GCA_902798545.1 Oscillospiraceae bacterium | reverse complement strand
CACGGGCCTGACCCGTGCCGAGCGCAAGAGAGTGACCGAGATCTGCGCAGAAGAGTGCGGCGATGTGATGACCATCATCTCCGGCGTCAACTGCGAGAACACCATCGAGTCCATTGAGATGGCGAAGGAAGCAAAGGAAGCCGGCGCTGACGGCATCCTGCTTATGCCCCCGCACATGTGGCTCCGCTTCGGCATGCATCCGGATGCTCCCTTCGAATACGTCAAGGACGTTGCTGAAGGCGCTGACATCGACATCATTATCCACCTTTATCCCGCAACCTCCAAAGCCTTCTATCCGGTCGAGACACTGATCAAGATGTGCAAAGAAATTGAGCATGTCAAGTGCATAAAGGTCGGTACCCGCGTGACTTCCATCTACGAGCATGACGTCCGTCTGCTCCGCCAGGAGTGCCCGGACATCTCCCTCATCACCTGCCACGACGAGACC
>CADBWQ010000036.1 GCA_902798545.1 Oscillospiraceae bacterium | reverse complement strand
GGGGCCATTAGGCCTCCTGGGGGTTCCCTCCCCCACCCTCTGGGGCGGCCGTCACCAATCGCCGTCCGACGCCGCAGGGAAACAGCGAGACCCTCTTCTCATCTCGCCGATTGTGTGATTGCTTTTCGCAGCGTTGCAGCAATAATGCGCTGCCTGGAGGTTGCCCCAGTCCTGGGCCGCCGCCTCCCGGCTCTCATAACCGAATTCTCTGAATCTGCTGATCGGTCGAATATCATCGACGACGAATGACAGCGGATGTGCCGCATCGCTCGGCTCGTCGTAGTGGATCGGCCCCAGCCTCCCCCCGCATATTCCGCAGGGTCCCCCCTGTGCTTTCAGGCGGGCCCGGTATTTCCGGCGGAGGTTGCCGTTTGCGTGTCGAGGGTTTGTTTTCGACCTCTTCCCGGTCATGTTTCCCTGCCCCCTCCGTGCTGATCAGTGACCCCCGGGCGCCTTTTTCCAAGGACCCGGGATGGTATCATGTTAAGCCTTTTGTTTGGCTCGTGCGTATCAGATTACCGGAGGCCGAGATATTGCGCCACCAAACGCAGGAAATCTCCGTGATATCGTTTTGCCGTGATCTCCGACACATGACATGCCCATGCCGCGCCGCAGAGGTTGTAGCGCTTTCTGAAGTATACCAGGCGGATGATGTCGTTCCGTGTCTTTCCTTCCGGCAGATGTCCAGTCTTCTGGATTGCTTTCCTGACTGCCTCGTATTCTCTCATGCGCTGTGGCGGCAGTTCTCTGAGGGCGGTCTGTTCCGTTGACCTTCCCGGCCCGCTGCTTCCGCCGGCCGCGTTGTAGTGTGTTGTCACGGACTGGCTCCGGATCGCTTCAAGCTCCCGCTTCAGTTGCGGATACATCCTGAGCACGTTCTTGACATACGGCCACCAAGGTTCCCGAGGTTTGCTCATGCGCTTTTCCTCCTACGTCGTTTCGGCAGGACGATCTGCCCGCCTCTGATCTTGACCTTCTCCGGCAGCGTCTGCCGCAGGTACGCGCTCACCGTTCTTCCGTCCTCGTCCTGGTAGTTCATCACGTCCTTGATGATGCCACCTTCGAGTGGCTGGACATCTTCCACGTCTGAGACCTCCACCGGCTCCGTGATCACCGGCTTGAGCATCCCCCGGCAGCTGCTCCACTTGTTTTCCCCCGACGGTCTGCCCTGGACGTTATCGATCATGTACTGTGCGACTTTGGTGTAGTCTCCCTCGTTCGTCATCGGCTCCGGGTGAACTGTCCCGAGACCGCCGAATCTCTTCCAGACCTTCTCCGCGATCGGCAGAGCGTCATTCGGAAGGACGATGTGGTGATGGATCCTCGACCAGTGCTTGTGCCTGGGTGACCAGTTGGCCGTCACCCAGACTGCCGGCAGCTTCTTTCCGGTCTGCTTCTCGTATTCCTTCCGGAGCTTTGGCAGGAACTTCTTCGTCAGGATCGCCTTCGCTGCCTGGTACTCTTCCTCCCGCCGCTGATCCGGATCCGTGGCAGTCCCCGTCGGATAGTGAGCGTCATCGTACTTCAGCGCAATGAACCAGTCCCCCACCCCGAAATTGCAGTTGATTGTCCTTGCCAGGTTGAGCACGCATGATCTCTCGTTGGCCTTGATCTTCTTCAGTGTCGATGCCCCTGCCCTGCGCGTCCCTCTCGGTCGCCGATAGGTCGGACCGAGTGGAATCCAGCTCCGCTTTTCTTCCACCGTCCGACCGGAGATGATGTAGTATTTCACAAGCCGTCTCACTTCCCTGCCTCCGATTTGTAACTATTCGCTCTAATCTTATCCACTAAAAGGTCCTTATAAGAAACGCGTGCGCGTGCGCGTACCTGCGTTTCCTATAAGTCTTTCTGCTTTCAAGGTTCGGTTTCCGCTCGGGTTCTCAAGCTCGGGCAGGAAGTCTCCCTCCTGCCCTGGATTCAGAATCCGCGCATTTCTTCCTCCGGGAGTTCGTACATATCCTCTGCGACTCTGATCTCGACGCGCTGCCGCGTCATGATCGGCTTCAGCTTGCGGCACATTTCCTCCGCCACCGTTGCATACTTCTTCTTTTTGTATTCCGGCAGCTCTCTGACCGTATCCTCGACCGTATCCAGAGCCGCCAGAACCATCGGCAGATCGTCCGGATGGGCTTCGTTGACCACCTCCATCAGCTCGCCCGTGTAATGTCTCATTCCCTCGTACAGTGCGTCTGCCCGCTCTGCCCCGTAGGAGTTTACCGCCTCCCGGAGGTAGCATCGTGCTGTGTCTTTCATGCCAGCCTCCCGTCATCTGTATTTCATATAATCGTTCTGCACGTCCGTGTCGTCGACATAAATGTACAGCTGCGTCGTGGTGATCTTCACGTGGCCGAGGATCTTCTGCACCCGCTCGATCGGCATTCCCGCCTTCATGAGGTTCGTGGCCAGCGTCCGGCGGAACCTGTGCGGGTGCACGCCCTCGACGCCCGACTGTTTGCTGATCTTCGTCAGGATTCTCCGAATTCCGCCCGGTGTCAGTCTCTCACTGCCTTTGCCGACAAACAGCGCCGGCAGGTCGTCTTTCCGCTCGTCCACATACCGCCTGACCAGCATCTTCTGAACGCCGGCCAGGTAGACGATTCGCTCTTTCGAGCCTTTTCCTGTCACACGGAGCCTGTCCCTGTCCCATTCGATGTCAGCGATGTCTACGGCAGCTGCTTCGGCCACCCGGCAGCCTGTCGCCGTCAGGAATGCGATGATTGCCTTGTCTCTGGTGCTGGTTGCCGCCTCATCGATCAGTCTCAGCTCAGTGTCTGAAAACGGCAGCCTCATGACGTTTGGCCGTTTGATCGGCATAATCCGGTCCATCGGATTGCGGGTAATCAGTTCTTCCCGCTTCATCCAGGCGAAGAACGCGTTGAACGTGTGCCTGTCGTTGTTCAGCGTCACCTGTGAGATCCCGCGCTCCCGCTCGGCCTGCATATACTGCATGATATGCTCCGCCCTCATCTTCCGAAACGGCACGCCCGTGAATTCCAGCAGAATCTTCATTTTCCGCTTCTTCCCGTAGATCGTTCCGGGAGCGCAGCCCCGGACCTCAAGCTGCATGAGATAGAAGTCAAGCAGCTGCTCCGAGTCCATGTCCTCGCCCATCTGTCCGACTGATGTAATGTCGAAATCAATCAGAACGTCGTCCGCCACCTTCAGGACCCGCTCCATGTCGTTTGCCGTTACAACATCCCCGAGTCTCTGCCGCAGCGCGTCAAGATAAATGCGTTTGTCGATAGTGCTCATATCCGCTCCTCCTTTCGGATCGGTGCAGATGCCGGATCTCTGTCCGTACGCCGCATCACGGTGCGGCCTTAATCCGCGGTTGTATCATTCCTCCTGTTCCTGATCCCGCCAGTTGCCCCGGTACCTTGCCCGGTGGTCTTTCTGCTGTGGCGGTCCTTCCTTCTGGCGCCTCGTCAGTTCCCGGCGGAACGCCCGCATCGCTTTACTCTCTGCACTGTACTTTCTGCAGGTTGCCGTTTTGAAGCACTTCGGGCAGATCGTAACCCTCGGCCCGCCCACCTGCGTCAGATAGTACGGATTCTCCGGATGCCGCTCGGTATCCATCTTCTCCGCGCAGCTGTCGCAGAGCGTCATATAAATATCTGTATCTTTCATTTTTTCTTCGCTTTCTTTTGACTTCCCTGCCAATTTGGTGGAAGGCCGTTTTCCTTTCGCCATGCGGCCACCGTGCTGTGGTAGCATCCGAGGCGCATCCCGATCTCGGAGTCGCTCATTCCTTGCCTGTAGTATTCTCGCATCTTGTCTCGGTCGTATTTGGGCAGTTTTCGCTGATCGTTGGCCTTGAGATTATGGTACTGCCGCCAGGCTCTGACCGTCCCGAGCTTTGTGCCCGTCCGCTCTGCGATTGTCTGGTCACTTTCGCCCGCCCGATACAGCTCTTCCCGGAGCTCCTGCATCTCTTTGACCAGTCTTTTCTTCATCCGGTTGGCCTCCAGGCCTTCCCGCACTCTCCAGTTGTAGATGGTGGTATCGGATTTTCCGATCGCTCTGGCGATCTCCACGTCTGTCAATCCCTGATCATAGAGCTTCCGCGCTTCCGCGGCGTCAAATGGCCGCCTGCGAAAATTGCTTCTCAGGCCCCGCTCTTGTCTCCACTTGGCCACCTTGTAATATTGGGTGTTTGCCTGTATCGCAATCTGCGTGTCCGAAAGCCCCCGACTATACCATTTCCCGATTTCCCTGGCCTCCGCCTCGCTCACCTTCGGAACGAACTTCTTCGTTTCTCCCTTTTTCTTTTTCTTCAGGACCGTCCTGAACTTCGTTTCCGCCAGGACCGACTGCAGCGGTTTTTCTTTCTCTCCCCTTTTCCTGTAGAACGGGCACATTTTCCCCTGCGCGATGGTCAGGACTTCTTCCGAATCGCTCGGCAGCTGCAGCGTCTTGGCAATCTGTGCAACCTTTGAGTGCCCTGTTTTCGAGAGGTAGTCGCAGATCCCCAGCGTATGTCCGCTCATATAGATGCACTTTTTTCTTTCACACATTCTTATCCCTCCGCGAAAAATTCCGAATGGCAGCTGTAGCAGTGGCGGTACCATTTGCCGTCATATCTGTCCATCGCTCTGATCGGTCCGCCGCCGTATCGATATTTTCTCTTCTCTGACAATGGGCCGCCACAATGAGGGCACGGGATCGGCTTCCACAGTTTTTTGTTTTCACAGCTGCAAATCCATCGTGCGCAGTTGTCACAGTTCTTCCAGCTGTCGTCCATCACCCTGCCTCCTGTTTCATCCAGTCGAGCCAATATGCCTCAAGCTTCCTGACTGGTACATCTTCGCAATTTGGTGGGAAATCACCATCTGTTGACGCCAGAAGCTCTGCCAGCTCTTCATCCGTCATAGTGCGGATGCGGTCGGCATTTGTAATGGGCTGTGCTTGAAGATGGTCAAACCATTGTCTCATTCGGAACACCGGAATGAATTCGGCACCGTTAGAAAGCGCATGATCACTGTCAACAACTTTGTACTGCTCAATAAATTCTTCAACGGTGTCCGGAAATAACATCATTTCGCCAGCCATTACTCGCCCTCCTCGCTTGCCGGGATGACAGTGGGAGCCGCCGCAATCGCATCGCATAACATTTCCCAATCTTCGTATGTTGCATATTTGACTGACGTATTTGCCAGATACCACGGCAACGCGTCCAGATCGCCAAGCCGCCCATGCGGTTCAGGGACTTCGATGAGAGGGCACCAGTCCGGTCTTGTGGATGATTCGGCGTAGTCCTTGTCATTTGTCACCGCCCATCGTTTCCCTCTGGTGATGTCACATCCCCTGAAAGTGTTGAACATGTCATAATGCGCGAAGGGGCACATTGGGCAATCCTTCGGCATCTCCAAATTGACGTAGAATCCCATGCTCATTCCCCCTTGCCTTGCATCACGCTGCGGTGTATATCACATGCTTTCCACATACCGCAGAAGAAGCAAGTCTGACCTCTTGTAAGAGCCATGCAGCGGTTAAACAGGACCCGAAGCATGGCTTTCTGGTCCGGAGCATCCTCGGCTTCTTCTGTCACTTCAATCTTCCTGAGAGCCTGAAGTTCTCTTATGGGAACTACATACTCGCGTAGATCGCGGGAAAAGACTTTTCTATCCATCGCATCATCGAAACAAATGGTTTTCATGTTTCCTCCTTCGGCGGCTCTGGAAGCGGCATCCAGTACGTGATACAAGCCAAATATTGCTTCCTTTCCCAGCATTCAAGCCATCCATTACCGTTATATACGGCAACAGTCGCAAATCCAGTGCCGTCCTTACCATATCCTTCATTGCATACAAGGACTTCCTCATCAATGTTATCCGGCAACCGCTCCGTCACCGGAATCCAGTTTTGCTTTGTAACCTCCGCTTCATAAGCTTCTGATATCATTTGATATGCCTTGTTCGTAGACTCTATGGCATCGGCGGCTTCGTCAAGCGTTTTATTTAGCGCCCATCCGCTATGAGATCGCAGCCGCTTTACCAGCTCTTCATACATCAGGCACCTCCGGTTCCAGCCTCGCCACCTGGTTCTTCAGGAGCGTGACCGCTCCTCTCTTCAGCTTCTCCCCGGTTTCCGGATCCCGCTCGTTTACTTCGCGCAGAGCTTCCATCATCCGGTTGAAGTCGTTCTGGACCTGCGTAAACCAGACGCCGAACTTGGCCACGTCCGCGCTTGACGCCTTCAGTTTCCGCTGCGCCTCTTCCAGCTCGGCGCGGATCCGCGCCGCCTCGGCTTCCGCTGCGGCGATTTTCGTGTCCGCGTCGCTGCCGTTGGTCTCTGCCTCCTTCACCAGCATGTCCCGCTCTTTTTTGAGAGCTTCAAGTTTTTCGTGCAGTTCCTTCAGGGTCTTGTCGTGCTCCCGGTTGAGCTTGTTTGCCTGTTTCACCGCCTCGGCCTCGGCTTTTTCCCTGGCTTCCTTCGCCGCTGCGGCGATGGCCTCTTCATCACGGACCGTCTCCACGGCCACCTCATGCGGCCTGTTCTCGAGTTCTTTGTTGAGCTTGGCCAGCTCCGCGATCTGTGCCTTGGCCTCGACGAGCATCTGATCCTGCGTTTTCAGCAGGTCTTCCGCCTCCATCTTTGCCCGGATAGCGTCATCGCCGCGGTTCCGCTCGCCCTCGATGTCCTTTTTCAACGCCTCAACCTGAGCCTCCCGCTCCCGGATCTTTTCTTCCAGTTCTCGGACGGAAATATGCTCCGCGTCGACCTGCTCGGCGAAGTCGATTCTGTCACTTTCCGGCACGGAAAGCAGGGCCAAAGCCTTTGAAATCGGCAAATTTCCCAACGTTGGTGAATTTGTTTCCGGTCCGAAAAGGCCCTGCTGCGATGCCCCGTATTCGTCGAAAAGTTTCATGTACCGCTGCGCCGAGGAATTGGAGAACTCCGTCTCCCGTTCCAGCCACGGAAGCCATTCCCCGTGATTGAGCATTTCCTTTGCTTCGACCAGCCGGCGCCCGATTTCAATACCACAGAGCAGCGAAATCCGCCGCCCTGTGTCCACATACATCCGAATCTCCGCGCCGATCAGCTCCGGCGTTCGTTTCTCCTGTAGCGTTTTGCTATGATCCTCTATCATTTCGCTAAGATTCTCATTCATACTGCTTTAACCTCCACTTTGCTTTCTTCCGCGCCTGGCAGGATCGGATTCCCGTTCCTGTCCCGCTCAGAGCCCGCATTTACCCATTCGAGCCACGGCCCCAGGAACCACGCGAAGCGCTGTTCCGGCTTCTCCGCCGGACCGTAGTGCTCGTTCTGGTATCCGTGAATCTGCCGGATAATGGTCTTTCCGTCCTTTTTGTCCATTTCCAGCGTGAGGAACGATCTGCCCGGTGTCCGTGTCTTGCGCAAGAAAAGAATCGTCGTCGCGCCGGTCATGTGCCGCTCCGCATATCCGCCGACGCAGTGTTGCAGCGTCTTTCCCTCCCGGACAATCTCGTCCGGCCCGGTCGGAATGATGATGCTGTAGCCGCCGTCCGAGTACCTGTAGCGCTCTTCCAGCCTCCTGCGCCTCATCTTGTACTTCTTCAACTCGCCCTCATGCGATTTGACGTACATCAGCTTCGCCGCGTTGTCGTGTCTCTGCTTCAGGTCCTTCGGCATTGCCACCGTCTGCACGCTCAGGTCGTATTCCAGTTGCTCCGCCATGTGAAGGTAGTCGAGCCACGTCCGGATGATCTGCCGAGGCGGCACCCAGTACCGTGCGCACTCCGGCTGCAGCTTCGCCACATACTTGGCCGCATCCCTTCCGCTCACGCCTGCAGCGGTTGCGCATTTCATGAGCTCTTTCATGTTGTCCCGGCCTCCGATGTTCTCGCAGATTTCCAGGTAGACCGAGACGCTCATATCCTTCCCCAGTTTGATGGCCTTCAGATCATCGAAGCTCATTTCCTGCGCCAGGAACCGTTTCGCGTCCTGTTTGCTCAGCCGCAGGAACTGCGCCGGCGACTTTGCCTGCCAGTTCAGCAGCTCCGCGTTCTTTCTTCCTTCGCTGATCAGCTGCTCCACCGCGTCCCGGAGGCCGAACTTGACCGCCATTTCAATCTGCGGATGTACCATGTACCACGCGAGGTATTTCAGGACGCCACGCGCCGGCCGGTCACTGTCGATGTCCACATAGGCCTGCCGCTCGTAGAATTCGATGACCTGGCAGTATTTCAGGATCGTGTACGGCAGCGCGTCCCCGATGCCGATGACGCTGTAGCTCCCGTCGTAGTCCGCATATCCCATCCAGTTCGGCTGGAACGGATCCCCGACCGTCTTCGTCGGTATCCAGTCAACCCCTGTCCTTCTGCAGCCTTCCCACTGTTGCTCCGCCTTCCACTCGCAGCAGCCCTCTGTCCCGAAGTAGTATTTCTTCTCCGGGTAGAAGTCGAGGTCCCCGGTCAGGCAGTCGTGATTGAACGTCCGTCTTGCGTTCCCGGCCACGATCAGCAGCTCGCCGCGGTCTCCCGCTCTGGCGATCGCGACCTTGACCCAGCTTTCCAGACTCCTCATGTCGTACTTGTACTTTCCTGCGGCGATGCCCTCGACCTCTGCTCCGCACTGCGGGCAGTTGCACCGCTCATGGTGGAGCTTTCCCCGGCTGTAGTTTCCCCGGACGGCCTCGAAGCTCTCCCCGCAGACCGTGCAGGTGCAGAGCCTCACCGGATCGCTGGAAACATTCCAACCGTCGTCCATGTATTCGTTGCGGAAGAACAGGTACTGTGGGAACAGCGCCCGGATCCTCCGCTCTTCTTCCTCGCTGAGACCCCAGCCGCTCAGCGCTTCCAGGGCCTCCGCTCTTTTCTCTTCCGGCAGTGTGCATTTTGGATTCATCCGCTCACCTCACAGAAATTCCGTGAAGTCCAGGACGATGTTCTCCTGCTTCGCAGTGCTTGCGTGTTTCGGTGTATACGGTTCCCGCTCTTTGGCCGCGGCGCCGATCAGATCAATGGTCATCTGCATCCGGATCTCCGCTCCCGGGAAGTAGAACTGCACCGCCTTCTTGTAGGCCTCGAGGTCCGAGATGTGTCCGCCGACGCCTTTGGCCACCGCGGTCATGCAGTCGGAGAAGCTCCCTCCCTGCACCACGGCCTGCGCGAATTCCTCATCCTGTGTGCAGAAGGTTTCCAGCGTTGCCCGGACCGCTTCCTTCATGGCCGTCTCTTTGCTGCCCCGCACGTTCTTGGCTCCCTCGCGGAGTTTCTTCAGCGCCTCGTCTCTGAATTCGCTCATGCCTGATACCTCCATGTCCGGGTGCTGCTGCCGAAGTCCCAGGTATTCCGCAGCACATAGTCGGATTCGGACCAGCTGCCGTATACATATTCGTCCGTCAGACCGTTCGGAATGATCCCGTCCTCGTAGTAGGCCCGGAGGATCTTCTCCGCGATCTCCCGGTCATGCGCGGAAAACTTGGTTTCCGGGTCGTAGAACATCCACTGATTCGGCTGGGCAATGACTTCCGCCATCGTACCCGGATAGGCCTTGTTCATCACCCGCGCCAGCGCGTTGCAGATGATTCCGCCCTTCTGGATGTCATTCGACATCTTCGCCGCGAGTCTCGCCGCCGCGTCGATTTCCTGATTGATAAAGGCTTCCCGGCTGGCGTCGCCGGAGAGGAAATACTGCTTCTGGGTCTCCCTGGCCTGCTCCTGTTTGTACTTCTCCACAGCCGCTGCGGCCTCTCCCGCCATCTCCTGCCGGACTCTGACTTCCGTCCGGTGTGCCACGCTGGCGCTGAGTGTCACCGTATAGATCGTGAACAGCGCCGCTCCGATGATGAGGATTCCCCACTTCCGGCGGAAGCTGACGCGGATCCGCTCCACAGCGTGATTCATGAGCCTTGCAAACATCGTCTCCGTCGCTTCCTCTCTGTGCGGAATTTTGGTCTGTGCGTAGGTAGGGATTAAACTCATTGCTTTTTCATCGATCATGACTTATAATCTCCTTAGTCGTTTTTTCATTTCCTTCTACTTCAGCCGCGTATCCGGTGCCAGCCGGTGCGCGGCTCTTTTATTGCTCTTCGTCCTCATTTTTCCCCTGGATCTTCTGTTCTAGCTCTGTGAAGATTGTTCCGAGAGTCGCAGCAAGCTCTTCTTCCTTCAGTGCTGCCGGCATGATTACCGCCTCAACCAGCATCCCGTCTTTTGCCACGAAATACAGTCTGCCGGACCGTGTGTATCGTTCATACAGCTTTGCTCTCGGTTTATCCGCGATCGGCTTGAAGTATTCCGCGTCGTAGAATGCTATCCCCGTGCTCGTTTGCACCGGATAATACACGCCCCAGGCGGTTCCGAAGCTCAAAGGATAGGGCCTTGCCTCCTGATCTGCAGCGCTGTCTTCGGTATCCAGCCCACCCGGCATACCGCTCTCCAAAAAAACGGAGACACCTTTTCTCTTATCCTCCGGCACATCGAACAGGACCAAAATCTGCTCTTCGTTCAGATGCGGGATCCCGAACAATGGATACATTGCCCCGCCATCCCCTGCCCACTGCACATCGTGCATTTCATCTTCGATCAGGTAGATTCTTTTCTTTTTGCGGCACATCGCCGCCAGGTTCTTTATGATCATGTTCTTCTTCCCTCCGTTTGCTAAAGTACGATTGCTTCCCGGATCTCATCAATCGGGATATGTCCGTTCTTGCAGATCTTCTCGAGGTCCCCGAGAGTCAGCTCCCGAGGGTCCTCGATTTTCTTTCTGTTTGTCTTCGCGCTGTATCCGAGGATCGGTTCGAGATTGGATCCGTTGAATCCGTATCCCTTGATTAGCCTGGTCACCTTTGCGAACGGTGTCGGCCGCTCTTTCAGTCTCGGCATAGCCTATCCCTCACGCTTTCCGAGCTTCTCCAGCTCCATCAGCAGATACTCGATGTTGTTCGCTGTCTCTTCCAACACATCCGGGATCCAGACCATTCCATTCTGCCGCGTCGTCTCGGCGATGATCTGCAGGTCTCGCATGTTCCACTTGGCGTCCCGCATTACCTGCTCGATGTCTTTTCCTTCTTTCATTGTCATCTCTCCTTTCCTTCCGTTGTCTTTTCGCCGCATAAGGCTGCGATCACAGCCGCGGCCCTCTCTTGGCTCATGTTGTTGTACCGGCTGTCCCAGATCTCAAAGCCGTCATCGGTACGGTCGTTGCATCGTACAAATGCCGTATGTGATTCCCTCAGTAGGACACGCCCCTTGAGCATACATTTCAGAATCGCGCGATAGGTTTTCGCGTTCTGCTTTCGCCCGTGGCGCTTCAGATCCGTCTGGATGTACTCGATAACCTCTATGGCGTCTTGAATCGCCGCGGTGTAGCCTTGTACGTAGCAAGGATCATTAATGCGTTCCAAAGTCAGACCTCGGCGCCCTCCTTTCTGAATTCCCGTGCCCATCGGCAAACGGTGGTGTGCGAAACGCCAAGCCTCATAGCCGCACCCCTGACGGACATTTCTCCGGCTTCGACTCTTCTGCAGAGTGTTTCCCATTCCGGCGGCCGCTCCATCGGCTCGCGTCCGAACTTGACGCCCCTGGCCTTTGCCGCCGCAATTCCCTCGGCCTGCCGCTTTTTGATGAAGGCTCTTTCCGTCTCGGCTACATAGCTGAGCAGCTGCAGCACGATGTCGGAAATCAGCCTTCCGGTCAGATCCCGGTCTTTCGCGGTGTTCAGGATCGGCATGTCCAGCACGACGATTCCGATTCCCTTTTCCGTCAGTTCCCGCCAGGTCTTCAGGATTTCGTCATAGTTCCGGCCCAGCCGGTCAATGCTCATGATGGTCATGGTGTCTCCGGCTTTCATTCGCCTCTTCAGCTTCAGCCAGATCGGCCGGTCCATGTCCCTTCCGGATTCCTTCTCGCAGATGATGTGCTCCAGAAGGATCCCGGCTTTTTTCATGGCTTCTGTCTGCCGGTCGAGGTTCTGGTCCTTGGTGCTTACCCTGCAGTATGCGTAATCTGACGTTTGGCGCCCTCCTTTCTCAAGCTGGAACAGCTTCCTGCTCCATTATTTCCTGAGTCGACATGTCCAGCGCTCTTGCCAGCTTCATCACCATCGCAATATCCATATTCTTCTGTCTGTCTCCGCTCTCGATGTATGAATAATAGCCTTCAGAGATGCCGATGCTTTTCGCAAGCTGTAGCTGTGTCATGCCTTTATCTGTTCTTGCTTTTCTCAGCCATTCTCTCATCTTCTTTTTTCACCCTTTCTTTGCTTGACTGTGTGTCAAGTTTTTCTGCATCATAGCACCGACTTGACCGTGTGTCAAGTACCGTGATAAAAAAAGACATTGTTTTTTGTTCTTGTTACTCTATTGTTTCTTTCTTGACATTTTGTCAAGTTCGTGTATAATTGGCTTATCGTTCAGTTAAGTTTGGAGGCGATTTCTTGACGAATCTTCGGCGGTTTCGCAAATCCCGCAAGATCACGATGAAAGAGCTCGGCGATCTTGTAGGTGTTTCTGAAAGCATGATCAGTTATTATGAGAAAGGGACCCGCGCGCCGAGTTTTGAAATTCTCCTTAAGCTCGGTGAGGTGCTCGATTGTTCTGTTTCTGATCTGATCGGCGATTCTCATTCCCCCTCAGATGAGGAATCTTATCTTTCTGACCCTGAATCCATTATGCTTGAAGCATATCGAGAGCTGAATGAACATGGTCAGCAGAAAGTTTATGATTATATTCTCGATCTTCTCCGTGGAGGATATTCCAAAAAAGATAGTGCCTCTTGCCTTCCTGCTTAATCAGAGGCCGCCATAAAAAGGAGGTGAATCCTGTGTCCAAGAAGAGTCTGATTCCCGGTTTTAGTTGGAAACGTGCAACCGGCGTTACCAGTGCGAAAAGAAAGATCGCTAAAGCAACTGGTATCCCGACCACGAAATCCGGAAGAAAACGCAAGGCCCAGAGCATTCTTTGGAAATCCCTCTTTGGGAAATAAGGTCATTAGTGATAAATCACTAATCTCTGTCGGTCTATTCCAATAAGAAACGCCCCGGCTTTTGCCGGGGCTGGAGGTCTCTATGAACAATAATGCTGCTGTTATTTATGTGCGGTATTCCTCGCGCCGCCAGGACGAGCAAAGCAATGGGAGGCCGTCATGAGAAAACGCCTGTATGAGATTGTGACCGCATCCGGCAGTGATGACCGCGTGAGTTCCGGATACGACGCTTTCATGATTGTCCTGATCGTAGTCTCCCTGGTTCCGCTCGCTTTCAAGGATGAGACGCCGTTCCTCTCTGCCCTGGATAAAACCTGCGCCTGCGTCTTCGTCCTGGACTACCTCGCACGCTGGATGACGGCTGACTACAAATACGGCAGCCGTTCCGTCTTGTCCTTCGTCCGTTATCCGTTCTCCTTCATGGCCGTGATCGACCTTCTCTCGGTTCTGCCGTCCTTCACGGTCATGAACAGCTGCTTTAAGGTGCTGCGCATGGCCCGGATGTTCCGTGCGCTGCGTGTGCTGCGTGTGTTGAAGGCCGCCCGCTATTCCCGCAGCCTGCAGATCATCCTCCGCGTCTTCCGGCGTTCCCGCGAGGCGCTTCTCACGGTCGGCACCCTCGCCCTGGCGTATATCCTGATTTGCGCCCTTGTGATTCTGAATGTCGAGCCGGAGAGCTTCGAGAATTTTTACGACGCCGTTTACTGGGCCTGCGTCTCCCTGACCACGATGGGATACGGCGACATCTATCCCGTCACCGCCGTTGGACGCTTCTTCACGATGATTTCGTCTTTCCTCGGCATAGCCATTGTCGCCCTGCCTGCCGGCATCATCACCGCCGGATACATGGCCGAGGTCGCGCACACTGACTCAGATACCCAGGCTTAGTGATAAATCACTAAACAAAAAAGCCCCGGCCGAAGCCGAGGCAGGAGGATCTTATGAGATGTAAATTCTGCCGGAGAGACATCCCGGAGAATTCCATGTTCTGTAATTGGTGCGGGAAAAAGCAGCTGAAGGATAAGACTGAGATCAGCGTGCCCGCTCCCCGTCGACTCAAGTCCGGCACCTGGTTTGCCCAGTTGATGGTCAAAGGCGAGCGCGTTCCGATCTCCGGCAGCACCGAGGCCGAATACTACGCGAAGGCCAGGGCGGCCAAGGCCGGACTGCTGGAGGCAAAAAAGCCGGACAACCGGCTCGTGAAGGATCTTGTCGCTGATTACATCAAGGCCCGTGAGGATGTCGCCTCCGCCTCCACAATCGACGGATACGAACGGAAGGCCCGGAACAATCTGCAGGGTCTCATGCAGCTGCATGTCAAGGACCTGACCCGCTCCCGTGTTCAGGCCGCGATTGACGCGGAAAAGGAACGGTACTCCGGAAAAACGATCTGGGACGCCTGGAGCCTGATTCAGTCCGCGACCGGCGTCGAGATCGACGGTCTCGTGCTTCCGTCGAAGAAGCCGCAGAAAAAGCCGCCCGTGTACAGTTCCGGTGATCTCCGGCGCCTGATCCTCGCTCTCGCCGAGATCGGCGGCGAGGTGGAGTGTGCCGGTCTCCTGGCCGCGTGGCTGTCGCTGCGGCGGTCTGAGATATTCGGCCTGCGCTGGATTGACATCCGCTCTGACTCTATCCGTGTCGAGAAGGCCCGCGTCTATGACCGTGAACACAAGCTCGTCGAGAAGGGAACGAAAAACGATACCAGCGAGCGCGTGATCCCCTGTGACCGCTACATTCTGGACAAAATAAAAGCGCTCCCCCATGAGGGAGAGCGAGTTTTCCGGATGTCCACGTCCGGGATCTGGAAGGGCATCACGGCGGCGTGCAGTCAGGCCGGCATTGAGCATGGATACCTGCACGGTCTTCGGCATACGAACGCCTCCATCATGGAGCTTGTCGGCGTGCCTTCCGTCTACGCGAACAAGCGCGGCGGCTGGGCCTCCGATCACATCCGGACGAAAACATACACGGACGCAATCCCGGAAGGAGACCGGGACGCCGCTCAGATGGTCGACGGGTATTTCCGGGATCTCATCTTCTTCGGCCCGCCGAAGCCGCCCGGATTCTGATTACTATATTTTTACTAACAGGCTTTGAGAGTGCCCGTATTTACTGATAGTTTGCGTTTTGTTTTCGGGGTTCGAGTCCCCGCTGGAGCACCATTCAGAGAAGTCGCTGATTCCTTGCGAATCGGCGACTTCCCCTTATTTTGCTTTGGTTTTCGGTGTTCTCTGTTTCTCTTTTTTGTTCCTCTGTTCCCTGTCTTGTTCGGCATTTTCCACGCAAAATTACTAACGGATTTACTAACAAAACAGCCCGGAAGGATTTCTCCCTCCGGGCTGTTTTTATTCTTCCTGTTTTTCGTGTTTACCTGCCGTTTTACCTTCGATCATCGGCGTAGTTCCATCTGTCCCGCTCTGATCATGGTCGATGGCCTCTTTTGCGCCGTCAACCTTGCTCTTAAACCAGCTCGGGACCGGCGCTCCCATCCTGCCGCAGTTTTCTATGATGCTGCCGATCTCTGTCAGGATGTACCACATCAGGACCACCGGAGTGATAAACGCCGTGAACTCAAATGGCAGTTGTATGCCTGTGCTCTCCATAATAACCTTCAGCGCGATGTCGCACAATGCTGCGGCCAGTACCGCGATGATCTCCCCGGCCTTGTGCCAGAGTCCCTCCCTGGCGATATCGCTGGACCAGTTCTTTTCCCGTTTGGCTGCCATGCTCCCGGAGATGTAATCCAGGATGATGCACGCGATCCAGATGATCACCAGCCAGCCGAGCCAGCCCCACAGGGCCGACAGAAACGCAATGATCGCCGCCACCGCTGCTTTGATCTCTGTCGCTTTGTCCGGTGCGTTCATTCTTCATCCTCCCAAAGGTCGAGCTTTGTGATGGAGATGATGTCGCCGTCCCTGACCACGATGTCATCCGCCTGCAGCTCATCCAGCACATCCGCGAAGCTCTCCGCCCAAATGGTCATCGGCATCGCGTTCTTTGTGACTACCAGATACCGCTCGGCATTCTTCTTTTCTGTCTGCTCTCTTTCCGGTTTCATTGTTTGTCCTCCCTGTTATTCAAATATTTTTTTATCCAGACCGAGCCGCTGCCACGTCATCGGCCCCACGACTCCATCTGCGCTGAGTCCGTTTGCCTGCTGGAATAAGATGACCTTATCTGTCAGAGCGCTTCCCCAGATTCCATCCGTCAAAACGTTAGAGCTCATACACTTGAGCAGCGACTGAAGCAGCCACACCTCCGGCCAGTCGGAACAGTGTGCATCGATCGTCCTCGGCGGCCATGTCTGTGGAATCGGGATCCCCTCTTCGTCGACCTTGGCCGGTTCCGGTTCCTTCGGGGGTTCCACGGTCAGGCCGCTGTCGAGAGATGCCTGGATAAATCCGAGCCATTTCGTCTGTGCCTGATTTCCGCGATACTGTGACGATTCTTCCAGCTTATCACAGATCTCATAATATTTGCATACCGCATACCCGCAATCATACGGATTGTTGCTGCTGATGCACGTCTTCCACGCTTTTCCGCTGCCATACGTCCGGATGTCGAGGATCATGTACTCGACCTGCGTCTCGAAGTCTCCGATGCTCTTGCCCCGCTGTTTGAAGTGGGTCAGCATCTTCGCTTTTCTTTCTCCGGACGTCCACTGTGGCAGACCGTATCCAGCGCCGTCCCTTGTGAAGTTCTGGTACGTCCCGTTGTCGACTGCATCCGTGTAGCTGTCGTCATTATATCCGAGCGCCCGCTCATAGGTGTCCTGAAGGTTCCTCGGGTTGAAGGCGCTCTCCGCCGCCACGTTGGCCAGGACGCCGGCAGCGCCAGCCACCGTCATTCCCGCCTTAAGGCATTCCTGGGCGATGTACAGAGCTTTCCGGTTAATGTCCGTCATGTCCACCTCCGGCCAAAGCGCAAACTACAATGATAGCTGCTGCGGCCACTGCAAGGTAAGCCATGATTCTGATCATAAGCATATCGGCATCCCTCCTGTAAGGTTTTGAAAGGTTCTTGAAAAGTCAGACTGCCGGATGGACTTGAACCACCGACCTGAGAAACTGCTCTCGCCTACTGAGCTACGGCAGTCTGTGTCGCGGAGTGACCGGAAGGCCATTCTTGGCAGAAGCTCTCGTCCGCACTTCGCTTCTTTTGTCTCATACTTTTTATCCCCCGCCTGAGCTGGCGGTTATCTTGTGATTATATCGTGATTTCGCACGATTTTCACGAGATAGGCGTTAGTGATTTAAATAGGCCGATAAGTGACAATCACCAGTGACTCTTACGCCACCAGATTATCCAGTTTTCCATCTCAGCCGGGAAACGGATCTCCTGTGATCAGATGATACTCTTCCTCGGTGATCCAGCCCTTAATAACGGCATTGGCTACCATTTCCTTATTCCAGCTTCCACGGTCATATGCCGCTTTGACCGTCTTATATTTCTTACTCATCTTCAGTTTCCTCCTCGTCGGTCGGAATCTCAACATCCGTCATCATAGCCAGATATTCGATCAGGTCTGCGTTTCTCTGAGCTACCGCCTGTGCATTATCCAGCTTTGCGCGGTCTTTTGGACTCATGCCTTTGTTGATAATTATCTGCATAATCTTCACCCCATAAACTGTTGTAATAGGCGTCCATGCGCTGAAGCAGATTATGCGAGTTTCCTTTGCTTGCATGGTTACGCCATGTAGCATAGGATTCATCTACCTTCTCAAGAGGTATTTCGCCTCGCTTTGACTTTGTTACCAGCCTCCGCAGCTTCTTTCGTTCTCGCTTCACATTTTCCGGTCTGATCATCATAAGAACCTTGCCTGTGTTCGTCAGGGAGAACTTGAAACCGAGAAAGTCAATGCCGTCCTTGAGTGGGTATATTCTCGTTTTCTTTTGGTTCAGTTCAAATCCGATGGATGTAAGCTGAGCTTCCATCAGCTCCTTGCACGTTTCCAGATACTCCTTATCATCGCTGATAATCAGGAAATCATCCATATACCGGATATAAAGCTTTGCGTGAAGCTGCTCTTTCACAAAGTGGTCAAATCTGTCCAGCACCGAAATGCCTGCAATTTGGATGAGCTGACTGCCCGGATTGTATCCGGTGTCGCCCTCATATTGTTCATTGAGGATCGTCTTTACCATGCTGAAAACTTCTGCTGGAAGTTTCTCCTGAAACAGATCCTCTGTAACCGCATGGCTCATGTTGGGGTAATAACCATGTATGTCGAACTGCGCTACATAGCCATCATGTCCATGCTTTCTGTAATATCGATGCAAGAACTCTTTCAGTCGGTTTCGTGCCGCGTCCGTTCCTTTGCCTTTCTGGCAGGCAAAGTTATCGTATATAAAGCTTTTACTCATGGTTGGGTATACCGCATTGTCATTTAAGCTCCTTTGATACACGCGATCTCTGAAAGTAATACTTGCGATATCTCTTGGTTTTGGTGAAGTTATCGTGAACCTCACCGGCTTTCTTGCCTTGTACGTCCCGCTGCGCAATTCGTCACTGAGCTTCATTGTTCGCTCAATGCCGTTCATGTAGAAGGACGCAACACTGTCTTTCCAGAGTACGCCTTTCTTACATTTGTGCATGGAATCATACAGGGCTTCAAAGCTGATTACGTTTTCGATGGAATTGGTTTCCATGTGTATAGCGCTTGCTGGCTCCTTTCGCGAGTCATGCACATCAAGGAAATATTGTTTAGCCCGAAGGCTGGGGATTCGGCTCCTTGCGTCATGTCTTTCCGCCTTCCACGCCTGCGGCGCAGATTGTCTGGCTTCGTGATGATGCAATCCGGACACCCGCGATTCGCGTTCGTCGCGTTGTTGTTGTTGGCGTTCCCTGACGTGTTCACATTCCACGTATTATTCGCGTTGCCGCGATTCGCTGAACGCAACCGGCAGTTCTGGGCTTACAGCCTACACCCCTTTATTTGAATTTCGCCGAGTACCGTTTTCGGTCTGCTTCTCTCCACGCCCGCAGAAGCTTTCGTGTTTCGATTGCAAGACCGCCCCAGTATGTAACGCGCTTCGTTGCCAGATGAAAAACTGGTTTCGCCACTTCGATCAGGCTAAGAAGGTTGTTGCATGCATCGGCAGCCCGATCTTGATAATCAAGCCGCCTCTGCATGTCCTCGACGCTATTCACTAAAACATTGTTTGCGCTCCAACTCAGCATATGCACTTCTAAGGCAGTTTCAACAATTCGATCCGTGAGCGCACGTTGATATTCAGGTTTGAATACTTTTGGATTCGCGGTGATTTTGATCGTGTACGCTGACAGCTCTTTGGCTTTCACGCACGCCTCTAATTTCCCGTGACTTCTTTCGTTTACAGGTACAGACATCGATCATCCTTTCTTCAGGGCGTCGCGTGGCGACGCCAATGAAAGATTAGCAGATGACGCAAGCCGGACACCCGCGA
>CADBWQ010000035.1 GCA_902798545.1 Oscillospiraceae bacterium | reverse complement strand
GGACGCAGTGTGTTTTGCCGGATTTACAGAAGAAGAGCTCCGGCAGTACCGCGAGCTGGAGGAGCGGATCGGCAACCGGATTCTCCACCATCTGCAGGCAGAGACAGCAAAAGAATCGTAACTGGTATATAGTTTACATAACTTTTCCCTGCTTTGCATTTTAACCCCTCTGTGTCCAGTTTTAGTTTACCACTTCAATACCATAATCCTTCTGCTTGCGAAAGATACTTCGTTTTGCTCCAACTGACCATCTGAGCAAATCAAAATCAGGCTATTGAGAAAAAGAGTCTGCTGTGATATAATTCCTGCGTTATAATTGGCACTTTATTCGAATCAGATCATGTTTTGAAGGGAAAATAACGATATGAAGCTCGGAATAGTTGTTTAGAGCCGTTTTTATAGTTCTCAACACTATTCTTCATAAGCCCATAAAACCCAGTATTACTGGACAACCCAAGATGTTTGCACTAATAAAACAACCTGTACGTTGATATATCTAAATGACAAAATCGCGTAAAAGTGCGTAAGAGAAAATCTGAGGAAAAGACCTGCTATAAGATGAAATAAACCGAAGCCATCGGGGAGAAATCCTGATGGCTTCGCTTCTTCCGCGGTATGTTCGCCCGCAGTCGGCGCGGCCCGATCCGCTCCCTCCGGAGACTAATCTGCGCCGCCCCAGCTCGTACCTCGCTGGCCGGAGCAGATTAGTCTCCTCCGTTCGCCCTTCGGCCCGGCCTCGGCGTGCTC
This sequence comes from Oscillospiraceae bacterium, assembly GCA_902798545.1. Classification (GTDB taxonomy): domain Bacteria; phylum Bacillota; class Clostridia; order Oscillospirales; family Oscillospiraceae; genus Limivicinus. Next base: position 19,912 of record CADBWQ010000035.1, on the reverse strand, counting down.
GCATGTGTTCCGCTCCGCGCAGCGTCCTTCAGTAATATGTTCTCCAGCCCTCCTGCGTCGGCCTGAAGAACATATTACTTCCGGCCGCTTCCGCTTCGCTCAATTACCTGCGGTATCTCCGCTCGCTCCACATCGAGCGCGCCCCTGTGCACCCCCCGGAAGCTTCGTGCAAATCATAACCCCGGCGGCTGAGCAGCGGGGGAGAGCGCAGCTCGCCTTGTGCGCCATCATGCTGCCTCACGCAGCCCTACGCGCTCTCCGTATCGCTCGCTGCCTGGTCCCCCTTATTTTACATCTCTGCTATGGAAAGACTCTCGGAACAGCAGTGTGGCGGCTGTTCCGCATATGGGATGAAAACAGCTCGCCATTGTCCCGCTCCGCTCTTCGTCCTCCAGTACAGAGTTCTCCGGCCCTCCTTCGTCGTTCCGGTGAACTCAGTACTTCCGTCCGCCTCGCTCCGCTCAAACTCCTGAGCGGGGGTTTTCTTTTCCCGTTCGCTTCGCTCCGGATTATCTTGTTGCTCCGCTTCGCCCTGCGCTCTGGCTGATTCTGTTTGACCTTGCTCGCGCCTCGCTACGCCCAAACAGAATCAGCCGCCGCTCCGGTCTTCGCTCCGCTCCCGTGGAGTCAGCGGAAAGTCGCCCGCCGCTTTTGCCTGGCCCAGCGCAGCACTGCGACCTCCGGTTTTGTCCTGGCGCCCGCTTCGGCCCTGCTCCGCCGGGGAGAGATTTCTGTTGCCTGCTCCGTTCCTCCGCCGCCAACAGAAATCTCTCCCTCACTCCCTTCCGTATTCTGATTCCACTCCTTGGTCACGGAATCAGAATACTTCCGGTCGCTCCAGGCTTCGCAGACCTCGCACAGCGCCTGATAAAACCTCCGGCCTTTCGCGCCCTGCCGGGCCGCCATCAAAGCAGGCGGGCTTCCGATTGAAACGGGCTCCGCGCCCTGCGTGAATTCATTTCTGGCTCCTTCGTCGCACAGAAACAAATTCTCTCCATTATGACACCTCTGTCACACCGTTCCCATAACCCCTCTATGCCGAATTATGTCTGACTGTAGAGAATCTTATGGAAAGAACTGACAGAGGTGTCATACTTTATCAGTGGTAAAATTCTTAGACAGCACGCCCTTGCCAAACACTCCCTGCTGTGGTATCCTGTCTGCAAGCAAGGGTACTGCATAACGGCCGGCGGTTAGTCACACCACCCGAGAGGGGGTGAGGCGATGCCTATTACTGTGACGTTTCATATCTTCGGGTATGTTATTACGCTCCATGTAAAAAGCGAAAACCGCCACCCCGGCAGGTGACGGTTTTCATCGTAAAACTTTAACCAATAGGGGCTAACCGCTAGTCGCAGTACCCTTGTGTTTATTATAGCAGACTGTTATTTCTTGTCAAGAACATTGTGGAAGAAAAGGGGAGTGACCCTTCCGCGCCTATCTGATCCGGGCAGCCCTCCGACCGCCCGGCACCCAGGAAGCTCCGGCACCTTTTCAGCGGTGTGACCCGCAGTGTCGGATTCACGCCAAGGCGTGCGACTGCTGCTATGCGATCCGCTCCGCTCCCGCATTTGCGAGACAGAGTATCATACCCATTCATGCAACATCTCACAGAGAATACAAAGTCGCCCTGCATCTGATGCGGAGCGGCTTTAATGGATTCTCTTGGGATTGTTTGTAAGGCCAAGGATATAGTCAGTGGATACGTCATATAACTGCGTAAGCTTGATTAAAACATCAGTTGGGATATCTCGCTGACCAAGCTCATAATTGCTATAGACCTGCTGAGAACAGGAAAGGTAGGTAGCAAGCGCTCTCTGCTTGAGATCGTGATCTTCTCGCAGATCACGAACGCGTCTGAATATGATACCACCTCCCAACAAGGAAATGATAGCATACTGCGTTTTGTTGTATTGAATATTACCGCAAAATGCAGTAAAATGATTTCGTTTTATATCTGCTGATACTGGACAGAAGCCTTCTGGCGAGAACAAGCGAAGTGACGAGTTGTTGGGAAGGGAGCAAAAAATGAACAGCCAGAGTATTGACCTTCGATCACTATTGGACATCCCTGAGTGGGAGAAGGTCCAGGATATGATAGCGGTCGAAACCGGTACCGCGATCATTACCATTGATTTTAAAGGCTATCCAATCACAAAGCACAGTAAGCGCACTGATTTTTGTACGGTTATTCGGGAGAATCCGGTTCTGTGCAAGCGCTGCTACCGTTGTGATGCTCTTGCCGGGTTAGAGGCTGTTCGACGTAATAAACCCTTCATTTATCTTTGCCATTGTGGGATTGTTGATGTTGCGGTTCCGGTATCGGTTGAAAACATGTATCTCGGTGCGGTCATGTTTGGTGAAATCCGGCTGGCAAATGCAGATGAAGAAACCAATGTAAAGCGCCTTGTCAATGAAACCAGTACATTTGACAAGGACGGCGGGGAAGAGAACCGTACCCTTCTGGAACTGTATAATCAGCTTCCTGAAATGGAATACCAGCAGATCGTCAAAATCGCTGACATGATAGACAGAATTGTCCAGTTTATCATCAAAAAGGCAATTCAGAACCGAAATGATGTGCTGACCTGGGAATGGCTCATGCGCACCGGGCAATACGCAGCTGATACAGAGGCGAAGGAAAAAGGACCGGCTGATCTGGTTCGCCCCATCGGGCCGGAAAGTGTTGCTGTACCAGCGAATGAAAAAGTTACCTCGGTGTCTGCCATCAGCCCTGTATATCCTGCGGTCTCCTTTATTAACGACCATGTTCACGAAAGAATAGCACTGAATGACATGGCGGAACTCTGCCATTTGAGCCCAGGTTATTTCAGTAAGGTCTTTCGCCGAGAACTGGGGGAGAATTATTCTGATTACCTGCAGCGCCAGAAAGTAATCAAGGCCAAGAAAGCGCTGGAGACTACGAAAGACAGTATTACGCAGATTGCCCTGAACCTTGGATTCCAGGATACCGGCTATTTCATAAAAGTCTTCAAAAAACATGAGGGATTAACACCGAGCGCCTTTCGCAGGTATCATTTGCAGAAGCGATAAAGACTGTGATTTATTAAACGCTGTTAAAACGAATTTGTTTAAAATAGACAAAAGCAAATTCCGGTTTTTGTTGATATTGATTTTTGAGTACTTAGAAGTGGTAATATATTGCTCTTGCAGCAAAATATTACCACTTTATCTTACGAAAAGACGGCAAAAAACTATATTGGCAAGCGGGCTGCAACATTATACAATATGAACAAGATGTCGTGTTTTCATCATTTTCACCAAAAGGAGGTTTGACATGGAACACAGAGTTCTTGAGTATTTTGATGTTGTTATAATTGGCGGAGGAACCTCTGGCGTACCTGCAGCGATTGCTTCTGCCCGTAACGGAAGCAAAACACTGCTGGTTGAGAGAAGCGGAAGTCTTGGCGGCCTGATGGCCACCGGAATGCCGGCGCTTGGCATTCTGGATCGCAAGCTCAATAAAGTTGTTGGTGGAATTACGGAAGAAATCGTAAATGAACTGAAGGAGGAAGGGCTGGCGTTTGGCAATCTCAGATGCCCGCTTCATAATGGCATTACCACGGTAAGCCCTTGGTGGTATCGCATTGTAGCCACTCAGAAGTGCACAGAAGCCGGCGTTACGACGCTCTATAACACTTCTCTCCTGGATGTGAAAGTGACGGATGGCAAAGTATGCGGAGTCAGCCTGCTGTCTGGAAACTATATCTATGAGGTCGATTGCGGCATCCTGATTGATGCGAGCGGAGATGCAACCGCGGCGTATCTGGCAGGCGCCGAGTATGAGATGGGCCAGCCTGAGATGCTGGAGGACATTATCTCTGAGCAGGCAAAACTGGAAACGAGATATGATATCGGGCATTCAAAAGCCGGCAAGGTCCAGCCGATCAGCCTGACGTTCTGCCTCGGTGGAGTGAACACCGAGGAGTTCCTGGATTATCTCCGGGAAAACCCGGAGACGTATAAATCTCCTGCTGGCTATGGAATGCATTATGATACGGAGTATCTGTTCAATTCTCCTGCAATCTATGTGACATGCTTCGGTGAATTTATTGAGAAAGCACGTGCAAACGGAGATTTTGACATTCCTCGCGACAGGGTTATCTTTGCCACACAGCCTAACAAGGGGGAATACCTGATCAACGCGACGCGTGTCGTCGATGTCGATCCGACGGATCCGATTGCGGTTAGCCAGGCTACAAATGAACTTCACCGCCAGGTTGCGATGCTGACACGCTTCTTCAAAAAATACTGCCCGGGATTCAGCGAATGCTATCTTGCCAATATCGGCCAGTATACCGGCGCAAGAGAGAGCCGTCGTATTGTCGGCAAGCGTACGGTGACCAAGCATGATATCGATACCCTGAATATTCCGGAAGACTGCATCGCCCTCGGCGGATATAACTGCGATATCCATTTGTCGGGAGTTGGCCTGTATTTCCAACCGGTCGAGCATGCTGTCGGTGTTCCATACGGGGCGATGGTACCTAGAAATGTGAAAGGCTTGCTGGTAACTGGCAGAACGATTTCTACGGATTCCTATGCACTTGCTGTTCTGAGAGTTATGGGCGCTTGTCTGGCCCTTGGCGAAGCGGCGGGTACTGCGGCTGCTCTCGCGGTGAAAGATGGTGTGGACGTAGCGGATGTTGATGTGAAGAAGCTTCAGCAGCTTCTGGTAGACAACGGCGGCATCATAAGTATCTGAAAGTGTAGACCTTAACGGAGGAATTCCATGAATGCCTTAAAGAAAATCAACTCGGTTCTGATTCATGTTCTAGAGTACCTCCTTGCTCTGCTGCTTCTGGTATCTGTTTTGCTGATTGTGGCCCAGGTATTTACAAGATATGTCATGCATGCACCTCTGGGCTGGACAGAACAGAGCGCGAGGTTCCTCTTCATATGGATGATGACACTTGGAGTTGCAGTTACCTTGTATCGTGATTCGGCAATGTCCTTTGATTTGCTCCTGCATAAGACAAAGGATCCCTTGAGATATTTTCTGGAACTGTTCATCATGCTTGCGATAACCTTTTTCTCCTCTTATTACGGCTATTGTGCCTATCAGCTCGTCATGAAGTCACAGGGGCGGTTTACTTCAGGTGTACGGGTTCCTTTACCGTTTATGTACAGTTCCATGATCGTCTCCAACATCCTTGTTGTTCTGGTTATGCTTGAGAAAATCCTGGAACATCTCAAAGATGGATCTGCAAGGTTGAAAGGAGGAGCGAAATGACACTGTTCTGGCTCTTTTTGTTGTTCTTTGTCCTGCTTTTCCTTGGCTGTCCAATCTACATCTGCATGGGTCTTGCAAGTGTTGTCTGGATCCTGACGAATCAGAGAGTTCCCGGCGTCATCCTGGCCACGAAGATGTACGCCCAGAATGACAGCTTTTCTCTGATGGCGATTCCGTTTTTTATGCTTGCTGGTCAGGTAATGGAGACAACCGGTATTACGGAAAAAATTATCGGGTTTGCGCATAGCCTGGTTGGCCATATTCGCGGCGGCCTGGCACATACCGCCACATTGACAGGTATGATCATGGCCGGTGTTTCCGGCTCCGCAAACGCGGATGGCGCGGCGATCGGCTCCGTAATGCTTCCTGCTTTGAAGAAAGACGGTTATGAAGAAGGGCAGGCAGTTGCCATTATCGCAGCAGCCGGAAGTCTTGGCCCTATTATTCCGCCTAGCATTTTCATGATCATTCTCTGCAATGCCACAGGTTCCAACATTGGCAAGCTCTTTCTTGCCGGCGTCATTCCGGGAATTCTGATGGGCGTGGGCTTTATGGTGGTCAACTACATTTATGCAAAGCGCCACAACATTCCGGTGACGAAGTTCGAAGGGTTTAAGCATATCTGGGAAACCTTTAAAGTCGCAATCTGGGCATTGCTGATGCCGATCATTATTATCGGCGGTATTTTGGGCGGTGTCTTCACGGCGACGGAAGCCGGTGTGGTTGCCAGTGTTTACGGTATCGTATATGGCTTCCTGAATAAGAGCCTGTCACTCTCAAAACTGCGTAAATGCCTCACAGAAGGCGTGGTTTCTTCCATCGGTCCCATGCTTCTGATTGCCTGCTCCGGCGTGTTTGCCTATATGCTGACTTCTCTCGGTACAGATAAGATTGTGGCAAAATTTGTTCTGACCTATATTCCGAATCAGCATCTGTTCCTCCTGTTTATGCTTTTGCTTGGGTTGCTCCTTGGCTGCTTTATTGACTCAATTGCATCCTGCCTGATGCTGATGCCGATCCTTACACCGATTGTTGCAACGCTTGGAATTGATTTCCTTCATTTTTCGATCGTGTTTACCATGGCTTTCCTTACCTGCACCATCACACCCCCTGTAGGAACACTGCTGTATGTTATCTGCGGTATTGATGGGACGCCGGTCATGAGTACGGTGAAACCAATTCTTCCCTATGTAGGTATTATGGCTCTGGTGGTTATTCTCACGATCTTCATTCCTCAGCTTGGAATCTGGCTTCCTTCTTTCCTGTAATAGACCGGGGAACCGGCTAAAAATATTAAAAAATGGAGGTACAAACATGAAAAAAGCATTGGCACTGATCCTTGCCCTGATGATGGTATGCTCACTGTTTTCGGGAACCGTTGCATTTGCTGATGATGCTTCTTACTGGGAAACAGCAGAGCCCATCGAGATCCTGTTTGCCCATGGCTATGCCGGCAGTGAGCTTGCCGTAGAGCTGGTGGACGAATGGATGGCGAATGTTACTGAGAAATCTCAGGGCAAAATCACCTGGGATTATCACCCCGGCGGATCAATGGGCTCTATCACCGAGCTGATTGAGCAGACTGACCTCGGCGCAATCGACTGCACGCTTACCGACACTTCCCAGCTGCAGAACTTCTGTGATGAATATGCCCTGCTGTTCTATCCGTTCCTGATCCAGTCCTATGATCATCAGGTTAAGGTCCTCAACAGCGACATCATGGACAAGTTCAATGAGATTCTTGTCAATGGCTCCAACCTCTATGCACTCGGCTACTATGTTAACGGCGTGCGCAACATTGACACCGTTAAGAAGATCACCAACCTGGAGGACTGCAAAGGCGTGATCCTTCGTGTTCCTGAAATCCAGGTCTACAAGGACGTTGCTACGCTTCTCGGTATGTCCCCTGTGGCCATCAGTTACAGCGAAGTTTATACGGCCTTGTCCACCGGCGTCTGCGAAGGCTTTGAATGCCCGAACAACTCCATTTATCCGGGCGGTTATCATAAGGTTGCACCCTACATCCTGAAGTCCGGCCACATGTTCTCTTCCTGCGCGCTGGAATTCAACAAGGACGTCTGGGCTGGCTATCCTGAGGAAGTTCAGAATCTTCTCAAAGACGAATTCATGGCTCTGACCGAAGGCCACGCGAAGAAGATCATCGATGCTGATGAAGAGTACTATCGCCTCTATGCTGAAGAGGGTGCTACCGTCAGCGAGTGGGATGATCCTGCTGAGGTTGCCGCAGCATGCGAGAGCTACTGGCTTGAGAATGCAGAGGCACTCGGACCTGAAGCCCTTGAGATCTGCAATGAGATCATTGCTATGCGCAGCTGAGCCATCTCGTTAAGGATTAAATGACCAATCGGTAAGATAGCCCGGGGCAGATAATGCCTCGGGTTTTTTTATTCCTGCGGGCATTACCTATCTTGTCTGCGAGTGGAGCGGGGGAGTGTGCAGGTCGTGCATCTCTATTCCATATATCCTCTATATCTTATTATTATCTTCTATAAGAAAGGTTATAGATAAGATCTTCACGATCTACACACATATTTAGCCATATGTCTGTCTGCCCCATTTTCACCCGCGTCTGACACCCGGCCGCTCTCCGCCGCAGCGGCGAGATTTCCCCCGCCGGACACACCCGTTCTCACCGCCAGGCGGAAGAACATAAAACTGCATCTTCATCCGTGACACCTCTGTCATCTGTTTCCTATAACCCCTCTATATCTCATTATTTTTGCCTATAAGGGATTTTATGGAAAGACCTGACAGAGGTGTCATGTTTGATCTGTGGGCAAGCCTTGGCTGCCAGCCTGTTTTTCTGGTCACAGGCGTATTGTTGTGGTACAATAATGAATGAATATAGCATATTTGAGGTAAATGACTGATGAGAAAGCTGAAAGAAACAGTTGCAGATGTTCCTTTCCTTATGGAGGAATGGGACTTTGAAGCCAATTCTGCGCAAGGGCTGTTCCCGGAAAAGCTGGGCTCTCAGAGCAATGAGCCTGCAAACTGGAAGTGCCGGTATGGGCATCGGTGGCCGGCTAAAATAAATAACCGATACAACGGAAGAGGCTGCCCGGAATGCAGAAAGAGACTGAAAACCTCTTTCCCGGAACAGGCATTGTATTTCTATGTCAAACAGAAATTCCCTGATGCTGTTAATGCTTATAAAGATATCTTCACCAACGGGATGGAGCTGGATGTTTATATCCCTTCGATCAAAATGGGCATTGAATATGACGGAGTAGCCTGGCATCTGGAAAAGACGCTCGACCGGGAGCAGAAAAAGTATACGATCTGTAAGGAAAATGGGATAACCCTCTACAGACTGAAAGAGAATCTCGATCACTACACCAATGACCAGAAGGTTGCGGATGGGATCATTCCGGTAAGGCGCGCTTTTTTGGGGAAAAAGGAGAGCTACTTTTATCTGGATTATGCCATCCGGGAAATGCTGTATGAGCTCTTAGATTTCGAACCCTCGGATTATTTTCTCCGGAGAGAACCAGGCTGTATCGAACAATATATAGATGCGATTCGTGGTCCGAAAATAAAAACCGATGTAAACAGCAAGCGGGATCGGAACAAAATCCTGGAGAGTTATCTTGCAGGCCTTGAAAAGAACTCTCTCGGTGCCCAATATCCTGATATTGCCAAGCTCTGGCACCCTCAGAAGAACGGTGAGCTGAATCCGTTTATGTTTTCTCCGCACTCCGGCATCCCTGTGTGGTGGTTGGGTGAATGCGGTCGTGAATGGGAAAACCCGATTACAGTGGTAACGAGAGGAGAAAAGTGCCCATATTGCTCCGGGCAGCGGGCACTCAAAGGCTTCAATGATCTGGAGACGAAATTCCCGGAGATTGCTGCGCAGTGGCACCCAACGGAAAACGGCGGGAAAACTCCGGATATGTACACCGCAGGATCCGGTTACCCTGCGATCTGGCTTTGCCCCGTATGTCATCAATCGTGGAAGGCTAAAATAACAAATCGAACGGCAAACCACAGGGGATGCCCATACTGCGCACACGAAAAGCCGATCATCGGCGTGAACGACCTAGCAACGCTGCGCCCGGATCTGCTGAAGGAATGGGACTATGAAAAGAACAAAGATCTGAACCCGAGTGAATATCTGCCAAGCAGCAATAAGAACGTCTGGTGGAAGTGCTCTCAATGCGGATATAAATATCGGGCATCAATAAACAATCGAAACAAGGGAACGGGCTGCAAACAATGTGCCGGACAAGTCCTCCTGCCAGGGGTAAACGATCTTGAAACTTTATACCATGATATCGCAGCGGAGTGGGATTATGAAAAAAACAACGGAAAGCGGCCATCTGAAGTCTTTCCCAAAACAAATGATGGTTACTGGTGGAGGTGCGAACTTGGCCATTCCTGGAAGACTTCCCCAAATTCGCGGGTAAGCGGAAGAGACTGCCCCTACTGCTCCGGGAATAAGGTGCTTGCCGGGTTTAATGATATTGCGACAACCCACCCGGAAATCGCCCAGCTGTGGCATCCGTCCTTGAATGAAGATTTGCTTCCCACCCAGGTCTCCAAGGGCTATACCAAAAAGGTCTGGCTGCTCTGCCCCAATTGCCATAATGCTTATGATACTTTTATCGGAAATTATATCAAAGGGTATGGCAGATGCCCGACATGCTCTCCGCGAAAAACAAGAGCGAAATGCGTTTATCAGGTGGAGACAGGGAAGTATTTCAACACCCTCAAAGAAGCCGCTCAGTCGGTAGGAAAAGAAGACTTCAGGCAAATACAGATGTGCTGTAAAGGCAGGTGTCAAACTGCCAGCGGCTTCCATTGGGAATACCGCGAGAAACCAGAAGAATAAAGCACCTTGACTTATATTGATCTCCGTCCCACTTGTGTGACATCCGCGGCAAGTCTCACCGCACGTTCTCCGCGGCATGAGCCCTTTTTGTCCGTTTTGTCGGCAGAAATCGGCGTAAAAACCGTTATGAATGAAAACACTTAAAAATAATAATATTCTATTTTTAAGGTTGAAATGGCTCCCTATTACAAAACAGACATTATAGAAAAACTGCTGACAAAACAGACAAAAGTCCTGTACCGCGCACCCGGATACCATGCAGCCTGACGCAACTATCCCCGGCATCCTGAAACCCACAAACATCAGACTGCCGGCTTCCAAGGGATTCTTCACCCGGAAGCCGGCAGTTCTTCCTTTCCCTATTTCTCCGGCAGAGATTCCTGCAATTCCCGATTCCGTGCCGCATTGATCTGCTCCAGATGAAGCTCTTTCAGCCGCTGCTGGATGTTCAGCAGCAGAAGGTCCTCAAAGCCCTCTTTGCCCATCTGGATCCCGAGCCCCAGTGTGTTGATCACCTTCAGCACCTGGCTCCGGCTGCCGGCTGGCGTATCTCCATCTTCCTCCAGTTCAAAATGATCGAAGCGGAACAGCAGATACGAGCCGATCTCTTCCAGCAGCATCGGGTAATTGGTCAATAGATTGACGGCGCCGAGGATCATGGCGGCGTGCGCGGAATTCTCATCGCCGGAGACCAGGCTTTCCTGGAGCTCCTGCAGGATCTCCACTGCGCCCTCCTGCAGGCCGGTGGTCTCGCAGATCTCCTTCATGCCTGCTTCAGTCGAGCGAACATCACTCCGCCCAAGCAGGTAGTCCGCGCTGACGTCATAGAAATCCGCGAGCATGGCCAGAGACTCCGCATCCGGCAGGCTGTCACCGTTCTCCCAATACCCGATTGTGGATTTGGACACTTTTAATGTGTCGGAAAGCGTCTGCTGAGAAATCTTTTTTTCTTCTCGGAGCTCTTTGAGACGGGAAGGGAACAGCGCGTTCCGATTCTGCTCGGATGGGAAAAGAATGCCGCGCTTTTGGGCCTTCGCTTTGCTGACCGGGAAAATGTTCTTTGACATATGGCTAGCCTCCGATGGACTGAATTATTGGTTGTTATTAGAATATGACATGAATTTCTTGACACAGCGCCGAGGCGGTATTAAAATATGGTCAATAATAGATGATGACAAGAAAATCATCCCGCTAGTTACTCTACCACGCTTGTCATTGTCTGTCAAGCAAAATGAAAAAGGAGTCTTTACATGCACCAGAACAATCAAGTCATCCGGAGAGAAGCCCGCGCCTGTAATGTGCCGCTCTGGCGGATTGCAGTTCGCCTCGGAATCTCCGAGCCCACCATGACCCGCCGCCTGCGCACGGAACTGCCGGAAGAGGAGCGGCAGAAAATCCTGACAGTGATTCACCAGCTTTCCGAGGAAACGGACAGGGAGGTCGACCGCCGTGTCTGACAGCCCCATGAAGATCACCGTCCACTATGCGGACTGTACGGGAAACCCGAAAAACTGCTGTTATCCCAATACCGGCGTTGCAGGCAGTGAAGAAGAATTCCGCACCCTGATCGCCCGGGATCACACCTTTGCGGTCTTTCGGGATCACCGGCGCAGCCTGGAGAATTTTGAAGGGACCCGCTATCTTATCCTGGACAATGACAACGATCACTCTGAGGATTCCGAGCAGTGGTTCTCGCCCCAAGATCTCGCATTTACCCTGCCGGAGGTGCCCTTCGTCGTTTATACCAGCCGGAATCACATGAAAGCGAAGAACGGGAAGTCCGCCCGTCCCCGCTGGCATGCGGTCTTTCCTCTCTCCGAGCGGATCACGGACCCCGAAGCGTACCGGAAGATCCTCCGGACCCTTGCGGCGCTCATTCCCGGCGCTGATCCGAACGCCACGGATGCCGCCCGTTTCTTCTTCGGCACATCGGCAGAGGTGGTTCTCTTCCACCCCGGGGAAGTACCCGCAGACCGCTTTCTCCGGCACTACTCTCAGCTGGAGACGCTGGAGACGGAAGACGCCCGGTGCATGCACCGGAACAACACAAGCGAAGCAGAGGCAGAGCGCGCCTTTGCCGCCCTGGGGGAGGAGATCCCCGAAGGCAGCCGCAACACCACGCTGCACACAAAGGCGGTCCGCCTGCTCAAGCGTTTCGGCGACACGGCTGAGGCCAGAACTGCGTATGAGAACGCAGCAGCCCGCTGTGCACCGCCGCTTCCGGAGCGTGAGATTCAGGTGATCTGGCAGAGCGCCAGGCGCTTCTACCAGACGAGAATTGCCAAAGCACCCGGCTACATTCCCCCGGCTCAGTACAACCGGCCGCAGGCTGGCGAGTGGGAAGAGCCGATTGAATTCATGGAGTTTGATCCGCCGGAATTCCCGCTGGAGGCGTTTCCGCCTGTCCTGCGCGACTACACAGCCGCCCTGGCGGAGGGCATCAGCGTTCCTGTAGATATGGCGGCGACATGCATCCTCGGAGTGCTCGCCACGGCTTCCCAGGGCAAATACCGTGTCCGGACAAACCAGAATCATACCGAGCCGGTGAACCTGTTTATCCTGGACGCGATGAGACCATCGGAGCGAAAATCATCCGTGCTCAGTCATGTGGTGGCCCCCATCTATGAATACGAGGATGCCTATAACACGGAACACGCCGAAGAGATTGCCATCAGCAGGCAGAAGAAACAAATGCTGACAGAAAAGGTAGAAAACATCCGGAGAGCGCTCAGCAAGATTAGGCAAAGAAAAAAACGCCGGTCGAAGCAGGCGGAACAGGAAGTGCAGACAGAGCAGGCAGCACAGGAAGAGCAGGAAGCGGAGGAAGAGAAGAAAGAGCTGGAGACAGCTCTTGACAGGGCGACGGCTGAGCTGACCAACTTCCGGGAAAAGAAACCCATGAAGCTCACGCTGGATAACGTCACCATGGAGAAGCTGATCTCCGTTATGTCTGAAAATCACAGCTGCGGCAGCATCATATCCTCCGAGCCGGGTATTTTTGAGATGATCAAGGGCATGTATACCAACAAGCAGAGCAACTTTGATATTATCCTGAAAGGATACAGCGGCGACCATGTCAGCGTGGACCGCATGGGCAGGGAAGGGGAACGCATCAATCACCCGGCTCTGACGATGCTCCTGATGACCCAGACGGATATCCTGAATTCCATCATGTCCGATCCCAAATTCCGCAACACCGGTCTGACCACACGCTTCCTGTGCTGTATGCCACGGTCCAGGGTCGGGGACCGCCCGTTCAATGGTCCGCAGATTCCCGAAGCGGTGCAGAATGCGTATGGGGCACGGATCAGGAACATGCTCGAAGATCCGTATCCGCCGGATCGGAATCCGGAACCGGAGCTTATCACCCTCTCTCCCGAGGCGAGTGCGACTCTTGAGGACTTCCACTATGAGATGGAAGCCTTCCTGAAAGAAGAAGAAAACAATGCCCTCCTCGAATGGGGAGGAAAACTGGTCGGCAACACCGCTCGCATCGCGGCCCTGCTCTGCCGGGCCTCCGTCGACCGCGGGCATGATTCCGGGGATTATGAGCTTTTTTTACCTGAGCTTGTGATCGACGGAAAGACCATGGCCGGTGCCGTGGAGATCGCCCGCTACTATCTGGCGCATGCCCGTGCGGTCTTTGGTGTGACCGGCGTTGACCCGATGATCAAGGACTGCATGAAAACCCTGGAGCGGATTCGGGAGAAGCAGTTCCGAACCTTCAAGCTCCGTGATATCCAGCTTGCCAGCTCTCAGTGCCCGAAGAAGGAGACCCTGATGCCGATTCTGGAGCAGCTGGAAGACCATGAATACATCCGCCGCCTGGATCCCGTTCCTTATTCGGGAAAAGGCCGGCCATCGACATTTTCCTGGGAGGTCAATCCATATGTCTTTGACGAATATTACGCCGCGTGAAGGAGAACGATCAATGAATCATGAAACCGAGACTGTGCCGATTCCACAGAAGATGACCCTGACCATCCGGGAAGCTGCGGCCTACAGCAACATTGGGATCAACAAGATCGACAGTATGCTGCGCAGCCCTAATTGTCCCTTTGTCCTGTATGTCGGAAGCAGGAAGCTGGTCAAACGAAAGGAATTTGAGACCTTTATCAGCAACATGCTGGTAATCTGATCAGGCAGCATAAACAAAATCAGACTATTGAGAAAAAGAGTCTGCTGTGATATAATTCGTGCGTTATAGCAGGCTCTTTTCCTATTATATTTAAGGAAGGAGCCAATCATGGGCAAAGACCTGAAAGGCAAGAATTGCGGAAAGGGGATTTATCAGAGAAAAGACGGCAGTTATCACGCCAGGTTCACAACCCTGTCCGGCAAGGAACAGGGAAAGTATTTCAAGACCCTGCCGGAGGCGAGAAACTGGCTGGAGGACGCCAGATACAGAGATAAGCACGGAGCAATCTTCGTTCCCAAACAGGAAATGACGGTAGAAGAGTGGTTCCAGTTCTGGATCCAGAATATTGTCTGTGACCTCTCCCCGAATACGATAAGAAACTATACGGAGAGATACACGCGCAATATTCGCCCGGTGATGGGCAACATGCTGCTGAACGATGTGAAGCCTATGCACTGCAAAATCGTGCTCAACCGGATGAACGAGGGATATGCGGGATCAACGGTCAGACAGTGTTACATCGCGATGGGAGCCATGTTCAAATCTGCAAAGATGAACGACATGCTCGACAAGCACCCCATGGATGGCGTGCGCTATACCAAACCGGTCCGTGCAGTGGATGATATCCACTTTCTCACAGAGGACGAACAGAGACGTTTCCTGGAGGCAGCGAAGAACTCTCATAACTATTATCAGTATGCGCTGATTCTGGAGACCGGCCTCCGTACCGGAGAGCTGATCGGACTGACATGGGACCAGATCGACTTTGAGAGACGAACACTCACGGTCAACAAGACCATGGAGTTTCGTCACAAGCAGGCTGAATGGCGTGCCGGTCCACCGAAGACACCACAGAGCTACCGCACAATTCCGCTCACCGATCGAGCGGTTGAAATCCTTGAGATCGTCAAGGCAAGCTGCGCGGATCGCAAGATGGATCCTTCACTGAACAGAACGCTGGAGTTTATCGACCGCCATACAGGACGCAAGTCAGAGCTCAATATGAGAGATCTTGTCTTTATCAACTGGCGCACCGGAAAACCGGCGAAGAACAGTTCCTACGACACACATCTGTATAAGTTGTGTGACAATGCCGGCATTGAGCGCTTCTGCATGCATGCCCTCCGCCATACGTATGCGACGAGAGCCATTGAGAGAGGCGTTCCGCCAAAGGCTCTTCAGAAGCTGCTGGGGCATGCAAGCATCAAGACCACAATGGATCGATATGTCCATGTGACCGGTGAGTCGCTTGACCGTGCCGTTCGTCTGTTCCAGGCTGGCGCAATGCCACTGAATCCCGCTCCGGCAAACTAAAGTGCGTAAAAACTGCGTAGCCGCAACTCCTGCCAAGCCAAGAACCCCCTGAAATACTGATCGTTATAAAGGAGAGTTGATATAAATGAAATTAGGAATAGTGGGACTCCCTAATGTTGGAAAGACGACCCTGTTCAATGCGCTGACAGGCTCCAAAGCGGAGACGAGCGCGTATTCAAACGCATCTGCCAAACCGAATATGGGTACGGCGAAGGTGCCGGATGAGCGCCTGGACTGGCTCGCGGACTATTATCATCCGAAGAAGTACTCCCCGGCGACGGTGGACTTTGTCGACGTGGTCGGTGTGAGCACCGGCGGCGGGAAGGGGAATGAAGTCTTCCAGACCATCCGCCAGGTGGACGCGCTGGTCGAGGTCGTCCGCTGCTTTGACAACGATGACATCTTCATTGAAAAGGCCGACGCCATGCGGGATGTGGAGTCCTTTGAGCTGGAGCTGATCCTTGCGGACCTGGACATCGTGGAGCGCCGTCTTGAACGCGCGAAGAAGAACGCCAAGAGCGGGGACAAGAAGTACAAGCGCGAGGTTGAAATGTGCGAGGCGCTGATCGCCCACCTTGAGGCCGAGAAGCCGGCGCGCGAGTTCGAGTTTACCGAAGAGGATCAGGACATTCTGGCTGACGGCGGCCTGCTCACCGTCAAGCCAGTGATTTATGTCGGCAACCTGGATGAGACCGGCATGGCCAACTGGCGGGAGGATCCGAACTTCCAGGCGCTGGCCGCTCATGCGGAGAAACAGGGCGCGGCGGCGCTGCCCGTGGCGGCGAAATTCGAAGAGGATCTCGCGGAACTGGATGAGGAAGAGGCAAAAATGTTCATGGAAGACCTCGGCCTCACTGAGCGGGGTCTGGACCGGCTGATCAGGACTTCCTACGACCTGCTCGGCTATATCTCATTCCTGACCGCGGGCGAGGATGACGTCCATGCCTGGACCATCGTGCGCGGAACCAAGGCGCCCAAGGCGGCGGGGAAGATCCACAAGGACATCGAGCGCGGCTTCATCCGGGCCGAGATCGTCGCCTTCGAGGATCTGAAGACCTGCGGCAGCATGGCGGCCGTCAAGGAAAAGGGCCTCTTCCGTCTGGAGGGCAAGGACTATGTCATGCAGGACGGTGACGTGACCATGTTCCGCTTCAACGTCTGAGAAATTGAGTGAACAGCATCCGAAAATACAGCAAAAAGCGTTGACAGACGCTCTTTGGAATGCTATATTAGGCGGGAACTGAAAAAGACTGCGATGGAGAACACGGTGTGTGCGGATGCCCAGAGAGGGCGGCCTGAGGCTGTGAGCCGCTTCTGAAACACATACGGACGTGACCGCTCCGGAGTCGGGAGGAGGAAATGCCTCTCCGTTGGCACACGTTACGTGCTTTGAAGAGTGAAAGAACAAGGTGGAACCGTGTATTTTATGCACCCTTGGCGAAAGCTGAGGGTGTTTATCTTTTAGGAGGAGAGAATAATGAAGATCATTTACAAGGACGGTACCGTCGGCGAATGCCCACAGGAAGAGGAACTGCACGTTATTCGCCATACCGCGGCCCATATCATGGCCCAGGCCATCAAGCGCCTGTACCCGCAGGCGGACTTTGCCTTCGGCCCCGCGACCCAGAACGGCTTCTACTATGACGTGGATCTGGGCGACACCAAGCTCACCAACGAAGACCTCGAGGCCATCGAGAAGGAAATGAAGAAGATCACCAAGGAGAATCTCCCGATCAAGGCCTTCGTCCTTCCCCGTGACGAGGCGCGCAAGCTCATGGAGGAGCGCGGCGAGAAGTACAAGGTCGAACATATGGAAGACCTGGCGGACGAGACGGAGTTCAGCTTCTTCCAGCAGGGCGAGTATGTCGACATGTGCCTCGGACCCCACCTGACCTATACCAAGGCGCTCAAGGCCTTCAAGGTCACCCAGCAGTCCGGTGCCTACTGGCGGGATGACAGCAGCAACAAGATGCTCACCCGCATCAACGGCGTCGCCTTCCGCTCCGCCGAGGAACTGGAGGAGTGGGACCGCCAGCAGCAGGAGGCCAGAGAGCGCGATCACCGCAAGATCGGCAGAGAGATGCAGCTCTTCATGACCGACGACCTGGTGGGCAAGGGCCTTCCGATGTTCCTTCCCAACGGCTATATCGTGTGGCAGGAGCTGGAGAACTACATCAAGGAAAAGGAGCGCCGTCTCGGCTATCACCATGTCATGACGCCCTGCGTCGGCACCGTGGATCTGTACAAGACCTCCGGTCACTGGGAGCACTATAAGGACAACATGTTCCCGGCTATGGAGATGGAGGGCGAGGCCTATGTGCTGCGGCCCATGAACTGCCCGCATCACATGCGGATCTATGCAAACCGTCCCCGTTCCTACCGCAACCTGCCGATCCGCATCGGTGAGATCGCCCACGACTTCCGCTACGAGGCCTCCGGCACGCTGAAGGGGATCGAGCGCGGCCGCCACTTCTGTCAGAATGACGCACATCTGTTCGTCACCCCGGAGCAGATCAAGGACGAAGTGGCCTCTGTCTGCGACCTGATCTTCGACGTGTACAAGGACTTCAACATCACCGACTATCGCTGCGTGCTGTCGCTGCGCGATCCCGCGGACAAGAAGAAGTACCACGATGACGACGAGATGTGGAACAACGCCGAGACCGCCCTGCGCGAGGTGCTGATTGAGCTCGGCATCAACTTCACCGAAGAGATCGGCGAGGCCGCCTTCTACGGACCGAAGCTGGATGTCAACGTAAAGCCCGCCGTCGGCGCGGAGTACACCCTGTCCACTTGCCAGCTGGACTTCTGCCTGCCGGCACGGTTCCAGCTCACCTATATCGACCGCGACGGCAGCGAGAAGTGCCCCGTCGTCATTCACCGCGCCATTCTCGGTTCGCTCGACCGCTTCATGGCGTACCTGATCGAGGAGACCAAGGGCCGCTTCCCGGTGTGGCTGGCTCCGGTACAGGTGAAGGTCCTGCCTATCAGCGAGAAGACCCTGGACTACGCCTCCGATGTAAACGAGAAGATCCTGGACGCCGGCGTCCGCGCCGTGCTGGATACCTCGAACGAGAAGATCGGCTATAAGATCCGTCAGGCACAACAGGAGGACCGCGTGCCCTATATGCTCGTGATCGGCGCAAAGGAGGCGGAGGCCGGCGCTGTGGCCGTCCGCACCAGAGACGGTCAGGATCTGGGGGCAATGCCGCTGGATGCGTTCCTTGCGAAGATTCAGAAGGAAATCGCGGAGAAGCAGTAAAATTCATAGTCCGTTTCTTGACCCCGTCAGAGCGCTCCATTATAATAGTAGAAAAACTGCTCCTGCGAGAAGCAGGATGTGTGAAGTATTTGAATTGGGGGCTGCATAAATGGCATATTGTGTGAAATGCGGTGCATATATCCCTGACGGGCAGAAAGGCTGTCTGGCCTGCGGCTACGATCCGGACACGGAAATGAAAGCCGCGGAAGCAGCGCGCAGCAGCAGTGCGGCGGCCCAGGCACAATATCAGAAAACGAAAGCCGAGAACGCCGAGCTCCGACGCCGTCTGGAGGAACAGCGTAAGCGCAGCCAGGAACAGAACCGCCAGTGGGCCGAACAGGAGCGCCGTCGCCGGGAGGAACAGGCGGCCAGGGAAGAATCGCGCCGGAAGCAGCAGGAAGAAGACCGCCGCTGGGCTCAGGAAGAATACGAACGCCGACAGGCAGAAGAGAGAACCAGAGCCGCTGCACAACCTGATCTCCAGTACCGCAGTGTGAATGAAACAGGCGGAGAGGGAAACAAGGCGCTGGCTGCTCTCAGCTATCTGAGCGTCCTGTTCGCGATTCCATATATCTTTACACCGCAGGATCGCTTTGCCAAATACCATGCCAAGCAGGGACTGAAGCTCTTCATTTTCGGTATTATCGCGGATGTTGTCGGCGCACTGACCGGATTCGGCTGGATCGTCACACTTCTGAGACTGTATATGATCTACAAGGGAATGACAAACGCGCTGAACGGAAGGCGGGAGCCGCTGCCCTGGATCGGAACACTTGGAGAATAGTAAAAAAACAGATACAAATTAATGAAAAGCAATTGACAAATCGAACCGCGGGGTGTATATTACAAATCACCCTCGCGGTTCGGGTGCTTTCCTGGCACCGGAGAAGGCCAAAAAGTTTTTTCGAAAAAAGTGAAAAAAGTTCTTGACATTCCAAACCGCACGTGGTAATATAACCAAGCTGTCGCGAGAGAGACCGCAAGGCCGAAGCGGGCAGCGGATGTACCTTGAAAATTGAACAATGTAAGAAAAGCTTATGCAAAATAAGCACCAGAACGGGTTTTATATATGGAGCATATATATGACTCCGA
>CADBWQ010000034.1 GCA_902798545.1 Oscillospiraceae bacterium | reverse complement strand
GAGAAGGAGGAGAACTCCAAAAATCAGGAGAAAAATGAATGCGTTTTCCATGGAAACAGCTCCTCTGCACGTTGCTGCTGACAGTATATCAGACAAAATAAAAGCTGTACACACCTTTGCTCATTAACTGCCCCCAAACCGGAGGGCTGATCAAAGTCAGGAGAGGAAGAAAGCAGGCCCCGAAAGGGGCCTTTTTTACATCTATTCCTGTCATTATTTGCAGAGAAAGACAGACTGGGGACTGAAAAAGGAAGAGCAGGGACTAACCCTGCTCCTGCCTCAGATGCATTTTTTAACCAAATCCTCATCATCCAAAGCAGCGTCGATCAGCCTGCTGAGAAATGATGTGTAGCCCTTACCGTATGACCTTGAAAAGCTCTGTGCTTTCGGAGACAAGCGGATTGATGCGGTCTGTTTTGTCCGATTTATCCGCTTAAACTGCTTCAGCATCTCCAGCGTCATCTCCGGACTGTCCTCATCAAACACGGGCTGAAGACCCGTTGCAGTTTCAATCTCTCGCAGCTCTTCCGCTGTGAGTTCTGTCCCAATTTCATTCATAGTCATCTTCGCCATGTTCATACCTCCACTTCTCGGACGCTGATGCTATCCTTGCCGATATCAGGCGGACTGTATTCCCTTCTCTGAATGTGCATACCACAAAAAGCACACGACCAACCTTGCCAAGAATGTCATAACGTTCTTCTTCGGGATGTTCGTCATCGTCTCGAATCATTTTATATGGATCAAGAAATACCTTGGCAGCAGTTTTGAAATGAATACCGTGCTTAACAAAGTTGATATGCTCTTTTTCATCGTCCCATTCAAAAATGACATTGTCTACATCGAAGTCAAAATACTCGTACATGCTGTCACCTCTGATATTATCTTACCATGAAAAAATACAAATTGCAATGCAATTTGCAATAATGCGATCGCGCTGCTTCAGCTTTTGTGTTCCGAGATATAGAGACTGACCAGGCTTTGAACCAGTGCTGCCGCTTCAGCCGCACTGCGGTCACCGGCATCTACAGCAGCGAATTCTTCCCGAATGATTTCCAGGATCTTCTCATCACAGAAGGTCGTGTGCTCCACTTGGCTAAGCAATTCCCGCAACTGCTGCGCCTCGCTTTGGGTCATCGGACTGGTCAGGCTTTCTGCATAAACATCTTCTGTGTTCTCGGCGTTCTCCTCGGCATCCTGGATTTCCTTATCCAAATTGGGACGGTAAGCGGGAATTCCAACGCCTTCATGCAAGAGACAGTCCTTTACAAACTTCCAGCAGAGCTCCGGATGCTTTGTGCCGTTCAGGATGCCGACCGAGTTGTTGATTGCAAAATCTGTGCCGCAGCTCCCGTCCGGCGAAGGAAAGCCAATCACACTGATGGGACTGCCGATAGTTCTGCTGATTCTTGCCAAAGATACCACGGTGGTTATTCCGCAGAGATCCGTTGCCAGGTATCCTCCGTTCAGCAGGGTACTTTCGGTTCCGTATACCATGTTGTTCGGATCCTCGGGTGTTTCATGGACAGTCCTGCATGCTTCCAGAACCCGGATAAAGGACTCGTTGTCAAAGTCACAAGAGCTGTTTTGCCAGTCGACGGCGGAGCGGATATATCGGCTCATCGCATTCCGGAAGAAATACTCTTTATCAAGATTGTACATGACCATGGTGCCTTGGGGCATACTTTGGTCGATCTCCCTATATCGGTCAAAGCTCCATCCCCAGCAGAAACCAAAGCGACTCTGCAGGCCGACGCGCGTCTCCATGTCCAGCCCGCTGCCAAGAAGGAAAATACCGCCAAAGTCGTTCCGGATGGCCTTGGCGGGGATAATGTCCTCCAATGTGATGTCCGGGTCATTTTCAATGTCTCCGCTCATTTCCCTCAGCAAGCCCCGGTGTATATAAGGAAATGGCGTGAAACTAGAATCTGTGTATTGAGCCTCAGCAGAGCCTGATCCTCTGACAGGCTGCCATCGTCTGTGAGGTCGACGATCTGCACATAACAGTCTTCACTCTCGGCATTGAATGAGAATACTGTGCGCGCAAACGCCTGAGCGTCACCTAGAACACCGACCGTGAGACGGGTCCGGGCTTTCAGCTCGGAGGGATTTGCCCGGCGCATCGTCATATTGCTGACCGTGCTGCGGATCAGATAGCTCCCATCCGGCTGCTGAAGTACACTATGCACGCCGCTGATGCTGTAGCCGCATTCAGACCAGATAATCATCGGATTGATGGTTCCATCCATCTGAAGTCTGCTGATCCGATCTCCCTGAATGAGGAAGAACGGCGCTTCGCTGTCCCCGGTGCAGATCTGCCCAGCGTCATAAGTAAACTGAAGTTCCAGCGCTCCTTTTTCCGGAACCATACGGAACAGACGTCCGCCACCCTGTTCCCTTTCATCGGCGAACCAGATGCCCCCACTGGCATCTTTTACCAGACGCCCTGCCCAATCGCTGTGTGGAATTTCCGCCAGCTTCTCACCGTTCAGAGTAAAGACGTGAATTCTGGTTATTGTATTCAGATAGAGCAGTCCAGTATCAACCGCGAACTGTCTGCCAACATCATCCTCCGCATACTTGAAGGAGAAAGAGCTCTTCTCCGTACCTTCAGGGGAGAGCTGTTTCAACTCAGCGTACCTTCCGTCCTGCTGTCGGATGTCATTCAGGCGCCAGATGCTGTCTGGTGTCGGGAATACCGTATCGATAAAATCATCCTCGTGATAGATGACGCGTTCTCCCCGACAGAGGTCGCTCTGGAACGTGTTCAAATTGGAGAGCAAATAATACTGCTCCCCGGCCAGCCAGAAGGTCTGTTGGCAATAATCCGGAAGTCCTGCCTTTGTTAGGGTATAACATTCACCCTCGCCGATCCATTTGCCGGTCTGAGGATCCACACCCGGAACGGTTTCCCGGATTTCTGGTGTTTTCTGCCTGCCGCAGTCACAGAGATTCAGCAAAAGGATCAGGCTGAGCAGTCCTGATAGGATTTTGAGATTATTTGACTTCATTTGAGCCACCCCCTGACAAAACTTCTATCCCAGCTCAGCGAGATAAACACTGACTTTGGCCTGGATTGCTGCAATTGTCTCGTCGATATTGGATGCTCCTGAGAAATACTTTGATGTCTCCTGCTCCATGATCTGATAAATCACGGGATCGTATGCATATCTTGTCGTCGTACGTTCCAGAAGATCTCGAAACAATTGCTCCTGGTGTTCATTGATCATCGGCGACGGATCATATGCTGCGTCCATCAGAATCCCGTCTACGGTAAAGGTCCCATCCTGATTTACGACGATCGATTTCCCCTCATATTCGGCATAAGGGTTCCGCAGATGCTGCAGCAGTTCCTCTGTAAAATCCTTTTTCAGAGGAATCGTGCCGCCCCAATTGAGTTCTCCATGATAGCGTCCTCCGGAAACCATATACTTCAGATAGTCCCACGCCAGCTCCGGCTTCAGCGTGAAAGCATTGATTCCTGTCAGGGAATGAAAATAGAGATAACTTCCGCTGCTGCCGTCTGCGGTCGGGTATCCGATCATGCAGACTGGACCGCCTTCCTGTTTTTCAATATCTCTGATATCGAAAGGGCTTCCAATGTCGGCTTCCCGGTAAAGCAGTCGGCCGTTTCCTACCTGCAGCTCTGCGCTGTATTGGAGGCTGTCCGGCATTTTCGCGGCCAGCTCCAGAAGTGCTCTGAATTCATCCCGATGATAAGAACAGACCTTTTGATCCCAGTCCACACACCGGGGAATCATGCTGACATATGCAAACTGCAAAAAATCCCGGTTGGTCTGCGACCAGGCGTATTGTTGCGGAGACGTCTGCAGAATTTCAGAATAATCCTCAAAACTCCAGCCTGCTTTCTCCCCAAAAACAGCAGGCAGCCCATAGCAGGTCATCACGCTGAATCCGGAAGGAAGTGCATACAAGCCGTCTTCAGAAAGGATATCCAGCGCATAAAAATCATCCGGGGAAAGATCCCGGTTCAAATACTCGGACAGTTCAAGCAGAAGACCCTGGCGGGAATAGATCTCAAGCACCGGAAGATTCCCTGTGTATTCTCCTGATTGAACTTCAGTACGTCCTGTTCGTGGTTCGACAGTCCGCAGGCCGCAAGAATAAGGTCCCTGTTATCACGATTCTCCGCCGCGGGACGGATAGCGGTTTCATCTGTGGGTGTATTCCTTCCGCAGGCGCATAGCAGCAGAAAAATGAGGAGAAATGGGATTAGCAATCGTCGTTTCATACTGATTCATCTCCCCTTGTAATGTGAGTCCATAGTTTCCTCCATTATAACGGCTAAGCAAGCTGAATGATCTGAAGAATTCTTAATTGTGCTGTGCTTTCATATCAAAGCGGCTCTTGTTCAAAACCGCATCCTGCCCTTCCCTGCATCTGATAAAAAACGAAATCGTTGATCTGATTCTTGACCTCGGGGCAGCAGAGTAGTAAGATGACAGTCAGATTTTTGTTGTTATTCAGAGCTTATTTCGGAATTAAGGAGCAAATCATATGCAATTCTATATGCCGACGGAACTGATCACGGGAGAGGGATGTGTCACAGGAAACGCGCAGAAGCTGGCCCGTTACGGAAAGCGCTGCCTGATTGTCACCGGCGGAAGTGCGGCGGCCCGTTCCGGGGCTCTGCAGGATGTGGAAGAAGCCCTGCGATCACAGGAGATCTCCTTTACTCATTACGCCGGGATTGAACAGAACCCGACCCTCGCCTCCTGCGAGGAGGGAGGCCGCCTGGCCTATGAAGCCGGCGCGGATTTTGTGCTCGGGATCGGTGGAGGCTCTCCGCTGGACGCGGCGAAAGCCATCAGTGTCTTTGCGGCCAACCCCGGTATGACAGAACAGGTTTTCTATTCCGCAGAGTGGGACCATGCTCCGTTGCCCATCGTTCTCATCGGTACAACGGCCGGAACCGGCAGCGAGGTCACGTCTGTCTCGGTCCTGACCGACTCCAAGGGAAAAAAGCACAGCATCCATGACCGGAGAATCTACGCGGCGCTCGCTATGAGCGATGCGCGCTACACCATGACGCTGCCGCGTGCCGCTACCCTCTCCACGGGGATCGACGCACTCTGCCACTGCATTGAGAGCTATTTCAGCAGGAAAGCGGATCCGTTTTCGAGACTGTTTTCTGTACGGGGCATTCGTCTCGGACTTCCTGTACTGCAGCAGGTGGCGGACGCCAGTCCGGACAGCATGCCAACGCTGCAGCAGAGAGAGACGCTGTATCAGGTGTCTATCTTTGGCGGCATGGCCATCAACCCGACGGGAACGGTATTTCCGCACAATGTGGGGTACTACCTGACTGAGCGCTACAGAATCCCCCACGGATTCGCCTGTGCGACATTTCTGCCGGAACTGCTGACCCATGTGAAGGAGCAGGCACCGGCGCTCTGCGGGGCTTTTTATGAAGCATGCGGAACCAGCGAAGAAGAGCTCGTGAATCTCGCGAAGAAAGTAGTCCCGGTTCAGGGCATCCGCCTGAGTGAGGATGAAATCCGGACTGCGCTACCACGCTGGGAGAATAACGGGACGGTCCGCAACACCGTCGGAACGGTGACGACAGAGCAGATTGCGGAGATGCTGCGGAAGGGATTCTGAGGAGGAAAACAACATGATTCGTTTATATGACGGCGGTGTTTACCTGGTAAACGGACGGGAAATCGTTCCGGAACAGGAGATAGAGAAGGTCCAGGCCCTCAGCGGGAAGAACCCGGACAGGGCAGAAGCCCGGAAAGGGACGATTGCCTGGTCGATCCTGAAGGCCCACAACACAGCGGAGAACATGGAACACCTGCGGCTGCGCTTTGATGCGATGGCCTCCCATGATATCACCTTTGTCGGTATCATCCAGACGGCCAAAGCCTCCGGTATGAAGCAATTCCCGCTGCCCTATGTCCTGACCAACTGCCACAACAGCCTGGCAGCAGTAGGCGGAACCATCAACGAGGACGACCACATGTTCGGCCTCTCAGCAGCTAAAAAATATGGCGGAATCTATGTTCCACCCCATATGGCGGTCATCCACCAGTACATGCGCGAAATGCATGCCGGCTGCGGAAAAATGATCCTGGGCTCGGATTCCCACACACGCTACGGCGCACTGGGTACCATGGCCATTGGAGAAGGCGGCGGCGAACTGGTCAAACAGCTTCTGCTGGACACCTATGACGTGAGTTATCCCGGTGTGGTGGCAGTCTATCTGGACGGAAAACCACAGCCTTTTGTCGGCCCGCAGGATATTGCACTGGCAATTATCGGCGCAGTATTCAAAAACGGCTATGTCAAGAACAAGGTCATGGAATTCGTCGGCCCCGGTGTGGCCACAATGTCCACAGATTTCCGCAACGGCGTGGACGTCATGACCACGGAGACCACCTGCCTGAGCTCAATCTGGCGGACGGACGCGGAGACAAAAGCGTTCCTGCGCGCGCACGGCAGGGAAGAGGATTATCAGGAGCTGAACCCTGCGGATGTGGCGTATTACGACGGGTGCATCTATGTGGACCTTTCTTCCGTCAAGCCCATGATTGCTCTGCCTTTCCACCCTTCCAATACCTATGAGATCGATGAACTGAACGCAAACCTCACCGACATCCTGGCCGGTGTCGAAAAGGAAGCCGAAAAGATCTCCGGCGGACGCGCTCCCTATACGCTGCTGGATAAGGTCCAAAACGGGAAACTCCATGTGCAGCAGGGGATCATCGCCGGCTGTGCGGGCGGTAACTATACCAATGTCGTCGAGGCGGCGAAGCTCCTGCGGGGGAAGAACTGCGGCAACGGAGCATTCAGCCTCTCGGTGTATCCTTCCTCCCAGCCAGTCTTCCTGAACCTCACCCGTCAGGGCTACATCGCGGACCTCATGGAAGCAGGTGTGGTGATCCGCTCGGCTTTTTGCGGCCCCTGCTTCGGTGCCGGAGATACCC
The DNA here is from genome assembly GCA_902798545.1 of Oscillospiraceae bacterium. Lineage (GTDB taxonomy): Bacteria > Bacillota > Clostridia > Oscillospirales > Oscillospiraceae > Limivicinus. The sequence goes on along the minus strand of CADBWQ010000034.1, from coordinate 17,801 downwards.
CGTGCAACAACGGCCTGTCCATACGGCACACCACCCGCAACTTCCCGAACCGCGAGGGCTCGAAGCCGGGCAACGCCCAGATGTCGGCGGTAGCACTGATGGACGCACGCTCCATCGCTGCGACAGCAGCCAACGGCGGCGTGCTGACTTCCGCCGAGAAATTCGACGGCTGGGGCGATGTACCTGAATATACCTTCGACCGCACGGTCTATGACCGGCGCGTCTATTTCGGCTATCAGAAAGCCACGGGTGAGGAACTGGTCTATGGCCCGAACATCAGGGACTGGCCGGCGATGAGCGCACTGACTGACAACATTCTCCTGAAGGTCTGCTCCAAAATTATGGACCCGGTGACCACCACTGATGAGCTGATCCCCTCCGGAGAAACCTCTTCCTACCGCTCCAATCCGCTGGGGCTGGCGGAATTCACGCTCAGCCGCCGAGACCCGGACTATGTCGGACGGTCCAAAGCGGTGGACCGGTTGGAAAAGGCACGCGCAGCCGGAGAGAACGTCTGTGAGGTGGAGCCGGAGCTGAAGCAGGTCTACAGCGTGATCCGCAGCATCCCCGGACAGGAAAAAGTGGATGCCATGGAAACCGAGATCGGCTCCATGATCTATGCGGTGAAGCCCGGAGACGGTTCTGCACGCGAGCAGGCGGCCTCCTGCCAGCGCGTAATCGGTGGCCTCGCCAACATCACAAAGGAATATGCCACCAAGCGCTATCGTTCCAATGTCATGAACTGGGGCATGATCCCATTTCAGATGAAGGAAGAACCGGCGTTTGAAGTCGGTGATTACATCTACATCCCAGGGATCCGGGCTGCGCTGGACGGCGATCTGAGCGAGATCCCCGCCTGGTGGATCAAAGACGGAAAGGCGACGAAGCTCAGCCTCTATGTCGCCGACATGACCGAAGACGAGAGAAAGATCGTGAAAGCGGGTTGCCTCATCAACTACAACCGCATCCGCAAGGGTCTGTGAGAGGCGGAGGCTCCGGGAGAAAATCAATGGATTATCGCATCGAACACGATTCCATGGGCGAAGTTCGTGTGCCGGCAGGCCGGTACTGGGGCGCCCAAACCCAGCGCAGCTGTATGAACTTCCGCATCGGCGTCGGACAGGAGACCATGCCGAGGGAAATCATCTATGCCTTCGGGATTCTGAAACAGGCTGCCGCACGGGCAAACCATACGCTGAACCCTCAGAAGATGACCGAAGAGAAGCTGCGCTTCATCGAGCAGGCTGCCGCTGAGACTGCGGCGGGGAAGCTGGATGAGCATTATCCTCTGGTGGTGTGGCAGACCGGCTCCGGAACCCAGTCGAACATGAATGCCAACGAGGTCATCGCGAACCGCGCCAATGAGCTCGCGGGACAGAAGCTCTGCCATCCGAACGACGATGTGAACATGAGCCAGTCCTCCAATGACACTTTCCCCACTGCATTGCACATCGCGGCAGTCCTGGCGTTGGAAGACCGGCTGCTCCCAGCAGTCAGGGAACTGGTGAAGGCCCTGAAGGAGCTGGAGCAGAAGAATGCCGGAATTGTCAAGAGCGGCAGAACCCATCTTCAGGACGCAGTACCCATCTCCTTCTCCCAGGAGATCAGCGGCTGGCGTAGCTCCCTGGAACGGGATCTGGAACTCCTCCGGCTCGCGATCGGGCCGCTCTATGAGCTGGCACTGGGCGGCACAGCGGTAGGAACAGGACTCAACGCCCCGGCAGGCTTTGCAGAAAAGGCAGCTGCGGAGATCGCGGCAATCACCCGGAAGCCTTTTATTACAGCGCAGAACAAGTTCCACGCACTCACCTCCAGGGATGAATTGGTTTTCGCCCACGGGGCGGTGAAGGCACTGGCAGCGGACATGATGAAAATCGCGAACGACGTGCGCTGGCTTGCGAGTGGACCACGCTGCGGCCTGGGGGAGATCCGCATCCCGGAGAACGAACCGGGAAGCTCCATCATGCCGGGTAAGGTCAACCCCACCCAGTGTGAACAGGTGACCATGGTGGCGGTCCAGGTGATGGGCAACGACACGGCAGTCGGCATTGCGGCCTCCCAGGGAAACTTTGAACTGAACGTGTTTCTGCCGGTGATCGCGTATAACTTTCTGCAGTCGGTGCGGCTGACGGCGGAGTCCATACGCTCTTTTACCGACAACTGCGTGCGGGGGATCGAGGCGGATGAGGAGAAAATGCGGCAGAACCTGCGGCAGTCGCTGATGCTGGTGACCGCGCTGAACCCGTATATCGGGTATGAAAACGCGGCGAAAACGGCGAAGCTTGCCTATCAGGAGGGCATCTCCCTGCGGGAGGCCTGTGTAAAGCTGGGCTTTCTCACGGCGGAGCGCTTCGACGAGGTGTTCCACCCGGAAGAGATGGTCTGATTGCGGTGCGGCCAAAACAAAAGCAAATACGAGCAGTTGCCGAAACATACGCACAAAAGGAGCAGCCAGCCGAGATGGCCGGATTGCTCCTTTTGTGCGTCCTTCTGATAAAGCGTTTTGGAAGAAAAGCTTACAGATCTTTCAAAATTTTTTTCGTATTATATCACGGAGTGAAACCTTTTGGGGTCCTGATTCGTTTTCAGAGTGAAAGCAGCTTTCAAATCGAAATTCAATCGGACGGGAGACAGCACATGAGCGACACGCTGCAGCGCGGAGAGAGAACGGCCAGGGATGTCTATAACGAACATGCCCGGATGCTCTACCGTATTGCCTTTACGTATATGAAAAATCCATACGACAGCGAGGACGCACTGCAGGAGTGTTTCGTCCGCTTCATCCGGGGAAAGGTTTCCTTCATGGATCCTCAGCACGAGAAGGGCTGGCTGATTGTCACGATCACCAACGTCTGCCGGGACATGCTGAAGAGCAGGCACCGGCAGCATGAGAATCTGGACGATCACACGGAACTTGCCGCACCGCCGCCGGAGGCGGACGGACTCATGGAGGCGATCCTGATGCTTCCGGATAAGTACAAGGCCGCGATCTACCTGCATTACTATGAGGGGTATTCCGTCAAGGAAATCGCCGCCATGCTGCGCCAGCCGTCCAACACCGTAAAGACCTGGCTCTCCCGGGCCAGAAAACTGCTGAAAAACGAACTGGGAGGAGATCTTGATGCCTGACAAACGCTTTGTTGATGCCTATAACAGAATCGTGCTGGATCCCGAGCGCACGGAATGCGTCTGGTCCCGCGTCGAGCAGGAGCTTCTCCCCGGAAAGGAGAACGAATCGACCATGAAAACCAGAAAGACCCTGAGAATCGCACTGTTTGCCGCGGCGATCTGCGTGCTGTTTATCACATCCGCATATGCCATCTCGGGTACGGTCCGCGGGACTGCAACCCATTTCATGAAAGATACGGGGACCTATGACACGCTCGAAGCGGAGATAATTGCGGGATATCCCATCACTGCCCCGGAGCGGTTCAAAAACGGGTATCAATTCAAGACCCTGAGTGTCGGGGGCGAGGCCGCCTACGGAGATGACTATGAAATCCTGAAGGAATACTATTCGATCAAAGTCGAATATGAGCGGGACGGAAAGAATGATCTCTCCCTGAACCTCTCCCCGGTGCTGGAGCTACCCACGGAGAGAGCGCGTCCGGAACCGAACGAGACAGGGGAGATCGATGGAATCGAAGTCCGCTTCAGCCGGGATCACTTCAAGTTTGTCCCGGAAGACTACGAAAAGACCGAAGAGGACCTCGCGGCGGAAGAGGCCGGACACTACTACGTCTCCTTCGGCGCGGATGAAATCATGGAGTATGATTACACCTTTGCGGGCGTTGTCCTGGGGGATGTGGAGTACACCCTTTTTGACCGGAGCGGAAGAGACAGCGCATTCCTGTTCCCGATGGCAGAGGAGATCATCTCCGCCTGGCAGGCACGGGAATCGGCAGCATAAACAGACGGAAACAGATCTGTCAGTACAGACCAGAAAACAAAGGCAGGCAGCTCAAAACGGGCTGCCTGCCTTCAAACAAAAGAAAGAATTTACAAGGTCCGATGCCGTTATTCGTAATCGACGACGTTCGCCCAGCGCAGAAGGAAATCGCGCTCCTCAAGATTGCCCTTAACGGACTGGGAGGCGGCCACGATGGGCATCCATTTCTGCACGTAGCGCTTCTCAATGTCGCTCTTCTCGCAGAAGAGGTCGAGGTACCGGTCGGCGGTCTTCGCGTCCCCGGAGAGATTGAAGGTCAGGAACGTACGGGCAGCGTCGGCAGAGGCATTGCCCTGTGTCGCATGTGCCCAGTCGAGAACATAGAGCTTGTTGTCGGGCGTGAGGATGACATTGGAGGGGCACAGATCTCCGTGGCAGAGCTTGTCGTGGGTGGGCAGGCCTTCCAGACGGATCAGCAGCTCATAACGGGTGACGGGTTCCAGATCCGCAGAGAGAATCTTACGGTTCATTTTGTCCTTGAGGCGGCTCAGGAGGGGACTGCGTTTGGTATGGATCAGAACCTGTGTGTCGACCAGCATTTCCAGGTAACGGTCCTTGTTCTCCGGGTCATCCCGCATGAGATGGGAGAGTGTGGTGCCTTCGATGAATTCAGAGATGATGGCCCACTTCCCGTCGATGGTCGTGACTTCCAGGATCCTGGGGACATTCAGCCCGACATCTTCCACGCGGGCCTGATTCAGCGCTTCATTGAGAATATCCGCCTTGGCGAAGCTGTGGTTGAAGACCTTGATGGCTCTGTCTCCGTCACGGTAGATGGTTTTATTTTTGCGTTCAGCGATCACGGTGTCCAGGTTCATGCTTATTCTCTCCCTTCCAGTTGATGTTCATCGGGTTTGGGTGTCTCTGTGAACTTCCTGCCGTAATAGGCGTTGAGATACATCTGTTTGATCTCGCTGATCAGCGGGTAGCGCGGATTGGCTCCGGTGCACTGATCGTCGAAGGCCTGTTCTGCCATCTCGTCAAGGGAGCTGAGGAAGGCCTCTTCGTCGGGGATATAGTCGCGGATGGTCGGCTTGATGCCGATGCTCTCCTTCAGGGCGTCGATCTTATCAATGAGGTTTTTAACCTTGCGGGCGTCCGTGCTGCCGCTGCACCCGAGATATGCGGCAACTTCCGCGTAGCGGGCCATGGTGTGGGGGTGATCGTACTGGGGGAAGGAACCCATCTTGGTGGGCGCTTCGGCGGAGTTGAAGCGGATGACCTCATCCATCATGAGAGCGTTGGCAAGGCCGTGGGCGATGTGATGGAAGGCGCCGAGCTTGTGGGCCATGGAGTGCATCACGCCGAGGAAGGCGTTGGCAAAGGCCATGCCGGCCAGTGTGGCCGCATTGGCAACCTTCTCGCGGGCTTCGACATCGGAACCGTCCTCATAGGCCCGGGGCAGATAAGTGAAGAGATTCTTCAGAGCCCGCAGAGCCAGTCCATCGGTGTAGTCCGTCGCCATGACAGAGGCATAAGCTTCCAGGGCGTGAGATACGGCGTCAATACCGGAAGAAGCGGTCAGCCCCTTCGGAGCGGTCATGTGATAGTCCACATCGACGATCGCCATGTTGGGCATGAGCTCGTAATCTGCGAGAGGATACTTGATGCCGGTGGTTTCGTCAGTGATGACGGCGAAAGGTGTAACTTCGCTGCCGGTGCCGGCAGAAGTGGGAACGGCGATAAAGTAGGCCTTCTCTCCCATTTTCGGGAACTTGAAAATGCGCTTGCGGATGTCGGAGAAGCGCATCGCCATATCCGAAAAGTCCGCTTCTGGATGTTCGTAGAGAACCCACATGATCTTTGCGGCGTCCATCGGTGAACCGCCGCCCAGCGCCAGAATGACATCGGGGTTGAACGCGGTCATCTGTGCCGCGCCTTCCTTTGCACAGGCGAGCGTCGGGTCATTGGGGACGTTAAAGAAGCAGGTGTGCTGGATCCCGAGCTCTTCAAGTTTAGCAAAGATGGGAGCTGCAGCGCCGCTGCGGTACAGATGCGGACCGGTCACGATGAAAGCGCGCTTCTTGCCCATCTCTTTCAGCTCATTCAGAGCCACAGGCAGGCAGCCTTTTTTGATATAGATCTTTTCCGGGGCACGGAACCAGAGCATGTTCTCCCTTCTTTCCACGACGGTTTTAATGTTGAGCAGATGCTTGACGCCGACATTCTCGGACACCGAGTTACCGCCCCAGGAACCGCAGCCGAGTGTGAGCGACGGAGTCATGGCGAAGTTGTACAGATCGCCGAGTCCACCGTGGGAAGACGGAGAGTTGACGACAATGCGGCAGGTCTTCATCCGGGCCTGAAATGCGGCGAGCTTCTCCTGCTGGGTCGCCGTGTTCAGGTAGATGGCGGAGGTATGGCCTCTGCCACCGTCGGCGATCAGGGTTTCCGCCTTCTCAAAGGCATCCTCAATATCTCGGGCGCGGTACATCGCAAGGACGGGGGAGAGCTTTTCGTGCGCAAACTCTTCGGAGAGGTCTACCGACTCCACTTCGCCGATCAGGATCTTCGTGCCCTCCGGGACCTGGACCTCCGCGAGAGCGGCGATCTTTGCCGCCGACTGGCCGACGATGCTGGCGTTCAGAGAGCCGTTGATGAGGATCGTTTTCCGGACTTTGTCCAGCTCATCCCCCTTCAGGAAGTAGCAGCCTCTTGTTGCAAACTCTTTCCGGACGGCTTCATAGATGCCGTCAAGAACGATCACCGACTGCTCAGACGCACAAATCATGCCGTTGTCAAAGGTCTTGGAATGAATGATGGAGTTGACGGCAAGCAGAATATCAGCGGAGTCGTCAATGATTGCGGGGGTATTGCCGGCGCCGACACCGAGAGCGGGTGTACCGGAGGAGTAGGCGGCATTCACCATACTCGGGCCGCCGGTGGCAAGAATAATGTCGGACTCTTTCATCAGAAGCCGTGTCATCTCTCTGGAGGGCGCGTCGATCCAGCCGATGATGCCTTCGGGGGCGCCGGCAGCGACAGCGGCTTCGAGAACCACCTTAGCGGCTTCAATGGTGCAGCTCTTCGCACGATGGTGCGGGCTGATGATAATACCGTTGCGGGTCTTCAACGCAAGCAGCGTCTTGAAAATTGCAGTGGAGGTCGGGTTCGTTGTCGGGATGACCGCACAGACCAGACCGAGAGGCTCGGCAATCTTCCTCATGCCATACGCCTTGTCCTCTTCAATGACACCGCAGGTTTTGGTGTCCCGATAGGCGTTGTAAATGTATTCGGAAGCGAAATGATTTTTGATGACTTTGTCTTCCATAATGCCCATGCCAGTCTCGGCAACCGCGGCCTTGGCAAGGGGGACACGCGCCTTGTTTGCCGCGGTGGCAGCGGCAAGGAAGATCCTGTCCACCTGTTCCTGGGTAAAGTGGGAGTAAAGCTCCTGGGCCTGTTTCACACGGATAATTTCCGATTCCAGCGCTTCAACGGAATCGATGATCGGATACTCTCGACTCAAATTCAATCAGCTCCTTCTTTGAGGTTGACAACAGTTTAACATATGAGGACCCATCTTGCAATTGTCAGTACATCTGAAAATCGTTATTCCGTTGGCAAAGAAAACGATTGATTTCGTGCATTGTGACGGGGAAAAGACAAAAATCCGGGCGAATTTCAGCAAACAGCACAAATACCGCCCGGCGCAATGCCCCTTCGCGCAGGAAGAAAGCGTGGTACCACGGAGAAAACATGACGGAGCAGACCATAAGCCGCTTGCTATTCTCATCACTTTCAGCTAAACTACCGGTATTCAATCATTACTCCGGTATGCCGGATAAGACAGAATGAATCACGGCTGTCGGAGAGAAGAAAAAGAGGAAACGATATGCAGATCAGTAAAGAACAGTTAAGTGAATACGCCCGCCTGATCGTCCGGACGGGGGCAAACGTCCAGCCCGGACAGGTTGTACAGCTCAGTATCGCCGTGGAGCAGCACGAATTCGCCGCCATGGTTACAGAAGAAGCTTATCTCGCCGGCGCAAAGAAGGTCAATCTGAACTGGCTCTCTGATGGACAGGATCGACTGCACTACCGCTATGCCGACGAGGAGACGCTCGCTGTGACGCTGCCCTGGGAGGAGGAAAAGCTGCGCCAGATGACGAAGGACCTGCCGGTGCGCATCTTTATCGAGTCTGAGGACCCGGACGCCCTGGCGGGGCTTGATCCGGAGAAACTCTCCCATGTCAGACAGCGCCGTTCGGCAGTGGCCAAGCCTTATCGTGACGCCATCGACGGAAAGCATCAGTGGTGCATTGCCGCCATGCCTTCTGAACCGTGGGCGAAGAAGTGCTTTCCCGACAAGCCGGCCGAAGAGGCGCTGTCCCTGCTCTGGGACGCGGTACGCCGGACGGTCCGAATCGGAGAAAAGAGCGACGCAGTCGCTGCCTGGAAGGAGCATACGAGCAGAATCAGCGAGAAGAGCACGTGGCTCAACAACCAGCACTTCCGGATGCTCCGCTATGAGAGCAGCAACGGAACTGACTTCACGGTGGAACTGATTCCGGAGGCAAGCTGGGAAGGAGCTGGTTCTACGAATCAGGAAAACGGCGCCTATTATATCCCTAATATGCCGACGGAGGAGATTTTTACCTCTCCCATGGCAGGCAAGTGCGAAGGAAAGCTCGTCGCCGTAAAGCCCCTGAGCTATAACGGACAGTTGATAGAGGATTTCTCTATCACGTTTGAAAACGGAAGGGCCGTCTCCTGCTCAGCCGCAAAAGGCCTGGAACTGTTGGAGAAGATGCTGCACATGGATGAAGGCGCCTGCATGCTGGGCGAGGTTGCCCTGGTCCCGAAGGAGTCTCCGGTCAACCGCTGCGGATTCCTGTTCTATAATACGCTCTTTGATGAGAATGCCTGCTGCCACTTCGCGGTGGGACAGGGCTTCAAGGAAGTCCTCCCGGACGGGGACAACCTGACGACGGAAGAGGCAACCGCGAAAGGAATCAACGATTCTATCATCCATGTGGACTTTATGGTAGGGGCAGAGGATCTGAGCATTACCGGATTCCGTGCCGACGGCAGCAGCGTCCCGATTTTCCGCAACGGAACCTGGGCGGAGTGAACAGAGAAGAACGGGAAGAAAAAAACAGATCATACAGCAGGCAGCCCGGTTCCGGGCTGCCTGCTGTATGATGATCATCGATAGAAGTTGATCTGAGCGCTTCCGTTTTCCAGCCAGGCGGGACCTTCACTGCCTGGACCCAGATTGGTTCTGGCGCGATACCCGGCCATCCGGATCTCCTCCGGTTTATACCGATATTCCCCGCAGCCCCAGTTCCGAAGCACCGGACCTCCTCGGAAGAGCCGGAGAAAGACCTCCTGACAGACATCCTCCACGGCTGCCGGATCGCGCAGGTAATTGACAGCCACGCGGCAGACCGTATCCATATTCTTTTTGACCGCCTGGGTGAATTGTTTCTCTGTCAGCATGCTGAGACTCCTTGCTGTCTGAAAAGCGTTTCACTCTTAATACCCGATGACAGCAGAAAATGTTGCATCAGAAAAATTATAATATGATTTGTCTGCCATTTTCGGAAAATTCCCGTCTGTTGTAGTGTAAGGACCTTACGAAATCAAGGAGGGACCACTGTGGAAGACAGCGGAATCATCGATTTATACTTTCGGCGATCGGAGAGCGCCATCTCAGAGACCGCCTCAAAATACGGAAACTATCTCAGCAGCATCGCGTATCGGATTCTGAACAGCCGTGAAGATACGGAAGAAATCGTCGAAGATACCTATCTGAAGACCTGGAATACGATTCCACCGACACGGCCGCGGGTGCTGAAGCACTTTCTGAGCAGAATCACGCGCAATCTCTCCCTGGACCGGCTGGAATACTACAATGCGGCAAAGCGCAGCGCGGAAACGGTTTCCCTGATGGACGAACTGGAAGCCTGCCTCCCGAATCCGCAGGGCAGCGCCGAGAGAGTGCTTGAGGAGAAAGAACTCACGAAAACGCTGAACCGCTTTCTCGGTGAGCTGGAGCCTGTGACCTGCAGTGCTTTTCTTATGCGGTACTATTATGCCCATACACTGAAGGAAGTCGCAACACAACTCGATTTGCCGGAGGGAAAGGTCAGGTACATGCTGGCCAAGGCAAGAGCGACGCTGAGATCCAGACTGGAAGAGGAGGGCATCACAGCATGATGGACTATAAACTGAATCGAGCCCTGACACAGATCGATGACCGTTATCTCACCATGGCGGACCAGACCATCAAGGAGGTCCAAACCATGAGACAGAAACATTTCAGCACTAGAAAGCTGTTCCGTACCATGCTGATCGCTGCAGTGATCACAGCGCTGCTGGGGATCACCGCCTACGCCGTCAGTAGCATCCACGCCACCCGGCAGCAGGCACTGCGGACCGAGCTGCAGATTGAAGAAAACCGGGTTAGCGGGTATACGGAATACATGGAGAGCGAAACGGAAACCGCGCTGATATCGCCTCCTGAAATTGATGCTGCAGCAGCTCCTGCTGACAGTACACCGCACATTCAGCTGATCTCCTCCATACAGCAGGGGGATCACCAGATGATCTATTTCAGCGTCTCTCCAGTGCCGGAGGAGACGGCGCACAGCTTCTTTTTTGACAACATGGTGACAGAGTTTGCCTTTATCGCAAGCAACGACCCGATTCCTGAAGAAGTTTGGTATACGGCGGGCGGTACAGATGATAGCGTCCTCAAAAACTTTGCTCATCCCGTGCCCTTTACAGAGGGCCATGAGGAGGAACATATGGTCGAAATGAGCTCCGATACCGGCCTGCCGGATGAAAACGGTGTCCAGCAGACAGTGACCTTTGAGGTAGTGGATCCGGATTGGTACAGGCCGCTGCTGATGGAGCACTCCTATGACCCGGAGACGCAGAGCCTGATGCTGATGTGTGCCGTTTACCGGAAGGCGGTTGACTTCTCAAAACCGGTGTATTTTTCCGTGCGCTGCCTGGATGGAGTTTCCATCTGGATGGATATGGATGCTTCCATTGAGGAGTATATAGAGAACTACAGCCCGGTCTACCTGGCGGATTATGGCACGGTGACGCTGGAGGCCACAGACACAGCCTTTGTCTCTGCGTTGCTGGCTGCACCGATCCATCTGGTAAATCCGGAAAACGGCGGAGAGCTGGAAATCCTCAATATCCGACTCTCAGCCAACTGCGTGGAGTGGAAAATCGCCCATGACGACGCAGAGCTGATCCACAATCTGGATACGGAATCCCCGACGTTCCATGAAGATTTCGAAAAACAGCTGCAGTGGATCCGCTTTCACGATGAAATCCTGTCCACCGCGTATCTGAACAATCAGGACGGAAGCACCATGCCGCTCAACGGATCCGCCTCGGCACCCTATGAGGACGGTATCACGACACTGACCTCGTCCTGGAACGGAACCATCGACATCAGTCAGGTAAAAAGCATTACCGTCATGGGAACGGAATATCTGTTCCCGGAGATCGGAGGATAAAACCGGCGCGGACAACAGCACAAAGAGGCAGAAGCACGAACCCGCAGCGAAAAAGCGACATACCGGGTTCGTGTTCTGCTGCCTGCAGGATGAAACAGGATCTAATATGACGCTGACTGCATTTTTATCCGTGATGGCACAGAAACTCGCCTATTTTTGTGCACTTCTGCATTTGACAGAGGCATGAAGTTCATATATAATTTCCCGGAGTATAAGTCAAAAAAAGTGACATGAGAAATCGGTATGGTGATGAACAATGACAGAAGACAGAGTCTATAATTTTTCCGCCGGCCCGTCGATCATGCCGGAGCAGGTACTGCAGCGCGCCAGGGCGGAACTGATGAACTACCATGGCAGCGGCATGTCCGTCATGGAGATGAGCCACAGGAGTCCCGTATTTACAGAGATCTTCACGGATACGAAGGAAAAGTTCCGCAGTATTCTCCACGTCCCGGAGAGCCATGAGATCCTCTTCCTCCAGGGCGGCGCGACACTGCAGTTCGCGGCGATCCCGATGAACCTGATGGAGGGGAAGACCGCGGATTATGCCGTCACGGGGAACTTCTCCAACAAAGCAGCCAAGGAGGCCGAGAAGTACGGCTCGGTCCATATTGCCTGCGATACTGCGGACACCGGACATAACCGGATCCCGACACAGGAAGAACTGGACTTGAGCCCGGATGCAAAGTACTTCTATTACTGTGCCAATAATACCATCTACGGCACGGAGTGGCAGTATGTTCCGGAGACTGCGGTACCGCTGGTCTGTGACATGTCCTCGGACATCCTGTCCCGCCCGGTGGACGTATCCCGCTTTGGCCTCATCTACGCCGGGGCGCAGAAGAACATGGCTCCAGCCGGCCTCACCGTCGTTATCATCGATAAGGCCCTGGCCGGAAAGGAACTGCCCTGTACGCCGCAGATCATGAGCTATGAGACCATGATCAAAAACGATTCTCTTCTGAACACGCCTCCGTGCTGGTGCATCTACATGCTGTCCCTGGTCCTGGACTGGCTGAAGGAGCAGGGAGGGGTCGAAGGTATGGAGCAGCTGAAAAAGGCCCGTGCAAAGCGCCTCTATGACTGCCTCGAGGAGAGCAGGCTGTTTCATCTGCATGCACTGCCAGGTTCCCGAAGCGACATGAACGTCACGTTCCGGACTGGAGATCCCGAAATGGATGCGGAATTTATCCGCTTTGCCGCAGCGCGCGGCCTGACAAACCTGAAGGGGCATAAGATCGCGGGCGGCATGCGGGCGTCGATCTATAACGCAATGCCTATGGAGGGCGTGGAAGCGCTCGTGGATACAATAAAGGAGTTTGAACGGAAGCATGTTTAAAATACAGACGATGAACAAGATCGCAGCCGCAGGGATTGAAGCTCTGGAAAAGAACGGCTGCGAGGTCGGCGAAAACATCAAGTACCCCTCGGGCCTGCTGTTGCGGAGCGCAGATCTGCATGAGATGGATTTTCCCGAGAGCCTGCTTGCCATCGCAAGAGCGGGGGCCGGTTATAACAACATCCCTGTAGACCGCTGCACGGAAGAGGGAATTGTGGTCTTCAACGCGCCGGGGGCCAACGCTCAGGCTGTGAAGGAGCAGGAAATCTGCTCGCTGGTCTTGGCCTCCCGCGATATCCTCGGCAGCATCGCATGGGTTCATTCTATCTCCGGCGAAGGGGAAAAAATCCCCGAGCTGGTGGAGAAAAAAAAGGCGGAATTTGCCGGACCGGAGCTGTTGGGCAAGACCCTTGGCGTGATCGGTCTGGGGGCGGTAGGCGCACTGGTCGCAAACGTCGGCGTGGATCTGAACATGAAGGTGCTGGGCTATGACCCGTTCCTCTCGGTGGACGCCGCATGGAGACTCTCCCGCAAGGTTATCCACACGGAAAACCTGGAAGAACTATATGAAAACTGCGACTATATCAGCATCAACGTCCCCTTTACCGACAATACGCATAACATGCTGAACAAAGAAGCCTTTGCCCAAATGAAAGACGGTGTCCGGATCATCAATGAGTCCCGCGCGGAAGTGGTCAATGATGAGGACATGACTGAAGCGCTGAAGAGCGGGAAAGTGGCAAAGTATGTGACTGACTTCCCGAATGAAGTGATCCTCAGGGCTCCCAATGTGATTGCCATGCCCCATCTCGGAGCCTGCACCCCGGAGAGTGAGGACCGCTGTGCCGAGATGGCTGCCAACGAGATGTATGATTATCTCCTGAACGGAAACATCCGCAACTCGGTAAATCTGCCGGATGTGTATCTGAACCGGGCAGGGACCTGCCGCCTCTGCGTCATCCACCGGAACGTGCCGCGCATGCTGACGCGCATCCTGGACTTCATCAGCGAAAAGAATATCAACGTCGAGCATATGATCAACAAGAACCGCGGCAAGTATGCCGTCACAATTCTTGACCTCGGCAGCGCGATCTATGAGGAAACGGTCAACGGCATCCGAGAGATGGACGAAGTGGTTCGGGTGAGGGTCATATGAGAGAAAAGAAAAAAATCGGCCTGCTGGTAGCCATGGAGATGGAGAGCGTCTTCTCCCGCTATGGGACACCCGGAAAGACCGAGCGGCGCGGCGGATTTGACGTGTACTGCTACGAGAACGAGGCCTACATTCTCCATGTGATCCACAGTGGAGTCGGCGAAATCGCCGCGGCCGGAGCTGCGGAACTCCTGATCGACCGTTATGAAGTGGAGATGATCGTGAACTTCGGCGTGGTAGGCGGACTCACTGAAGAAATGGCCAAGACCAAGACCTGCGTGGTCACGCGCGTGGTGCATTATGACTTTGATCTCTCGGGCATTGACCCGGTACGGCCGGCCCAGTATCCCGGTTTCGAAGATGTCTGCATCCCGGCGGATCCGGCGCTGGTGGAAAAGGCACTGGCCCTCTGTCCGGAGCTGAAGCCTGTGACCTGTGCTTCAGCGGACAAGTTTGTCGGCAATCGGGCGGACAAGGAACGCCTGCACCAGCTCTACGGAGCGGACATCTGTGAGATGGAGAGTGCAGCGGTTCTGCTGACCTGCCTGCGCAATGAAATCCCCTGCCTGATGATCAAGGCGGTCTCCGACGGACTGAATGAGGGCGGTGTGGAGTTCTATGACGCGGTACAAAACTGCGCCTCGGTATGCCTCTCCGTAGCGGATCGGATCATTCGGGAGCTCTGACATGACACAGAAGCTTTATTACATCGACAGCCATCTCTTCGCCTTTACGGCAAAGGTTCTCAGCTGCGAGGAGGGAAGAGACCGCTGGGAAATCATTCTGGACAAAACAGCTTTCTTCCCAGAGGGCGGCGGACAGCCTGCGGACAGAGGCGTGCTGAACGGCGTGACGGTCCTCGATGTGCAGGAGCGCGGAGACAAGATTATTCACTACTGTGACGGACCGCTGGAGGTCGACGGCACGGTGGACGGGTATGTTGACCGGGAACTGCGGCTCTGCCGGATGCAGAACCATTCCGGAGAACACGTGTTTTCCGGAATCGCCCATCAGCTCTATGGCTGTGAGAACGTTGGCTTCCACATGGGCAACAGCGATCTGACCATCGACTTTGACAGGGAGCTGAGCGAGGAAGAGGTCCTGCGGATCGAGACGGAAGCCAACCAGGCTGTACGGGAAAACCTGCCCATCAGAGCGACTTTCCCGTCCAAAGAGGAACTCAGCAGGCTCGCATACCGCAGCAAGAAGGAACTGCAGGGCGACGTGCGGATCGTGGAGATCCCCGGGATTGACCGCTGCGCCTGCTGTGCGCCTCATGTTTCGAATACCGGAGAGATTGGCCTCATCAAGGTGCTGACCTTTGAACGGCATCGGGGCGGTGTCCGTCTGGTACTGGCCTGCGGCATGTGGGCGCTCCGGGAAGTGAGAGAAAAGCAAAACAGTGTGGCGGAGATTTCTGTCCTGCTCAGTGCAAAGCGGAATGAGGTTGCTGGCGCGGTACAGCGCCTGCTCCAGGAGCGGGATACACTGAAAGAGAAGAACGCCATGCTTGCCATGGAGCTGGTACATTTCAAAGCTGCGCAGCAGCCGGAGACGGATGGAAACATCTGTCTGTTTGAAGCGATCCCGGATGAGATTGCGGTGCGGGAGCTGGTGAATCTCCTGATGGAGAAGTGCGGCGGTATCGCGGCAGTATTCTTCCCAGGCATTGACGGCGTGACGAGGTACATTATCGGCAGCCGCCATGTCGATCTGAGAAAGGCGTCGCGGGACATCAACACAGGAATCAGTGGCCGCGGCGGCGGCAGACCGGAAATGATCCAGGGCAGCGCTTCCGCATCGGAGGAAGAAATCCGTACATTCATCTTCGGTTTTCAGGGATTACAGAGCATAGACCTTTATATAGAATGAACGCCATACAGCGCCGACAGATCAGCCGATCCATCAGCATTGTATGGCGTTCTGTGCGGTTGCAACCGCTGGTTGCGAAAGTTTCAAGCGAACTTTCTGGTATGGAAAGCGGAAATCTGTTATATTTGGCCTGCCCGATCGGAAAAACAGGAAAGTGAGAATGAGAACGATGATACTGGCAGATAAGATTATTGAATTGCGGAAGAAGAATGGCTGGTCTCAGGAAGAACTGGCCGAGAAGATGGATGTCAGCAGACAGTCCATCTCCAAATGGGAAGGTGCCCAGTCGGTGCCGGATATGGGACGCATTGTCCGCCTGTCGGAAGTATTCGGCGTGTCAACGGACTACCTGCTTAAAGATGAAATTGAGAGTGAAGAGCGGCTTGTCGAAGCCGACAGAGAAAATGAACTGTCTCTGCGAAGGACAGTCAGCATGGAAGAAGCAAACCGGTTTCTCGACCAGCGGGAAATCAATGCCGGAAGAATCGCAATCGGTGTACTGCTCTGTATCCTGTCTCCGGTGCTGCTGATTCTGCTCAGCGGAGCACAGGAGCTCGGGTGCCTCTCCATAGGGGAGAATCGCGCAGCCGGGATTGGTCTGGTGGTACTGCTGCTGATGGTCGGCACGGCAGTGGCACTGTTTGTCACATGCTCGATCCGTGCGGGAAAATACGACTACCTTGAAAAAGAAGCGATTGAAACGCTCTACGGTGTGGATGGTATGGTGAGAGAACGGAAAGAACGGTTCCAGCCGACATTCGCCCGTCAGCTGACCACTGGAATCGTTCTGTGTGTCCTCGCCGTTGTCCCTGTATTTGGCGCGATGATCATCGGGGAAGAAGAAAGCTTCCTGCAGGTTGCAGCCGTGGCCGTGCTGCTGGGGCTGGTTGCCATCGGCGTTTTGCTGATTGTGCGCAGTTCGATCATCTGGGAGAGCTTTCAGATGCTGCTGGAAGAGGGAGACTACACCCGCGAAGCCAAGAAAGACCGGAAACAGCACGGCTATCTCAGCGGAATCTACTGGGGGCTTGTGACAGCAGGGTATCTCGCCTGGAGCTTTATGACAAACGGGTGGGAGCGGACCTGGATTGTCTGGCCAGTGGCGGCGGTGGCTTACGGTGCGGTATTCGGCATTGTGAAAGCGCTGCGACGAAATAACGGGTAAGAGAATACTTGCTGACGTTTTTGTGAAAATACTTGGAGATACAAACCTTTTCTGATATAATCATTTTACTGTCCTGCGAATGAACAGAACTATTATCAGGAAAGGAATGTGTAAAATGGATATCGAAAAAGCAAAAGAAGCGCTTGAAGCCTTTACCGGACAGGCCGAACAGCTGATCAAGGATCCCGGCAAGCTGGAAGAACTGCTCCGACAGTTTGAAGCGAAGATCAAAGAACTTCCCGTTGCGGGAGATGCCCTGTCCAGAGTGCCGCTGATGATCTCCATGATCCGCAGCTATATTACCCGGGAGTACACGACCGTGTCCCCAAAAGTTATCATCACGCTTGTCGCGGCAATCATCTACCTGCTCAAGGGCAAGGATCTCATCCCGGATGACATCCCTGTTGTAGGATATGCCGATGACATTGCGGTCTTTGCTGCGGCCTTCCTGATTGACGAGCCAGAGCTCAGCGCCTATGCCCAGTGGCGCGCTGAAAACGGGAAGACAGAGAACATCTGAGCGAACCCTCAAGACCAATATATCCGGAGAAAAGGCGGGAGTCTGATAGAAAAAGACGCCCGTCTTTTTTGTTCACAATTCCACGCAATTCTTGTTCATAGTCTATTCATAAAAATTAGCACTCTCTGCTTGACAGTGCTAAAAATCGTGATATAATAACAATCGAACAAAGGAAATAGAGATCGAATGAATGACCTCCTTCCCCTTGCTCTGGTAACAACATAATGATGATTGCGTAATAAAAGGAGGCATGACTTATGTTACCGAGTATTTTTGGAGAGAGTTTGTTTGATGACTGGTTCGATTTTCCGTTCAGAGGCTT
>CADBWQ010000033.1 GCA_902798545.1 Oscillospiraceae bacterium | reverse complement strand
GAACGCCCTGATGAACATCGTGACGATCTTCCTGTCCACCTCGGTTGGTGCGACGGCGGTGTACTACCGCTTCCTGACCCCGCAGACGATCTTCATCGTAGTGCTGGGCCTGATCGCCTTTGAGTTTGCGACCGTCGGCGGCCTTCTGCTGGGCAAGCTGATGTGCAAGCTCTCCGGCGGCAAGATTAACCCGTTGATCGGATCCGCCGGCGTGTCCGCGGTCCCGATGGCCGCCCGCATCAGCCAGCTGGAAGGCGCAAGGGCAAATCCGTCCAACTTCCTGCTGATGCACGCCATGGGTCCGAACGTGGCCGGCGTCATTGGTTCCGCCGTGGCGGCAGGCTTCCTGCTCGCCGTGTTCGGCGGCTGAAACAAAAAGAGCTGCTCCGGCAGCTCTTTTTTCATGATGAGGTAACAGGTAATGGAGAGATACAAAATTGCCCTTTCGGCTGGAGACGGCATCGGCGCAGAGCTGATCAGACAGGTGAAAAAGCGCTTCACCGCGGAGGCGCTGCCGAAAGACGGCAGGATTGTCACGACCGATGAGTTGGGCGATGCTGTCGCGAACGAAATTTAGGATCAGACCAGACACAACAGACCATAAAAAGCGGAACAGCCTTCTATCCGAGAAATGCTCAGGATGGAGGGCTGTTCTATTGGCCGCCTCAATGAAAAGATAGTATCCAACCCTTCTTCACATGATGAAAACAATTTCTTCATTTTGCCTTTCATTTCCCGGGCTTAATATAATCCAAAATGAAACTGTATAATATGATTGCTTTTTTGGTGTGAACTGGTATAATAATCAATAAGGGGTGTGCAAGCAATTGCATGCCGCTTTGTAGCGATTGACCTGTTGTTTTTCCTGTAACTCATTTATTATAGAAGGAGAAGAATTCGCTATGGTCAGAAAATCCATGGACGGCAACGAAGCCGCCGCATACGCAAGTTATGCCTTTACTGAAGTCGCAACGATCTATCCCATCACCCCGTCGAGCCCGATGGCCAACCACGTGGACGAATGGTCTGCGCGCGGGAAGAAGAATATTTTCGGCTCTCCGGTCAAGCTGGTTGAGATGCAGGCTGAGTCCGGCGCCATCGCGGGTGTCCAAGGCGCGCTGGAGGGCGGATCTCTCGCAACGACGTTCACTTCGGCTCAGGGCCTGATGCTGATGATCCCGCCGATGTACCGCATCGCCGGGCTGCAGCTGCCGGGAGTCATGCATGTAGCAGCCCGCTCTGTCGCAGCTGGCAACGTCTCCATCTTCGGCGACCAAATGGACGTTATGGCATGTCGTCAGACCGGCTGGGCGCAGCTGGCTTCCTCCAGCGTGCAGGAGTGCATGGACCTGGGTGCCGCTGCCCATCTCGCCGCCATCAAGGGACATCTGCCGGTGCAGCATTTCTTTGACGGTTTCCGGACCAGCCATGAGATCCAGAAAATCGAGGTTCTGGATTATGAGGATCTGGCAAAAATGGTCGATCATGAAGAACTGAAAAAGTTCCGCGATCGTGCGCTCAACCCCGAGCACCCCACCATCCGCAACATCAACGGCACCGACGATATCTGTTTCCAGTTCCGCGAGAGCGTGAATCCTGTCTATGACGCATTCCCGGCAGTCATGGAGGAATATCTGCAGAAGATGTCCGCGCTGACCGGACGGGATTACAGACTCTTTAATTATTACGGCGCTCCCGATGCTGAGCGTGTTGTCATCGCCATGGGCTCGGTCTGCGAAGCTCTTCACGAGGTTGTCGACTACCTCAATGAGCACGGTGAGAAGGTCGGCATGATCCAGATCCATCTGTACCGTCCGTTCTCCGTGAAACACTTCCTGGCAGCGATCCCAGAGACCTGCAGGGTGCTCACCACGCTCGACCGCAGCAAGGAACCCGGCTCTGTGGGGGAGGCAATCTTTGAAGATGCGAGTGCAGCCCTGTATGAAGCGGGCCGCAGTCTCACGTTACTCGGCGGCCGTTACGGCCTTTCCTCCAAAGACACCACCCCGGCCCAGCTGAAGGCCGTCTTCGACAATATGTCCGGGGAGAAGAAAAACCACTTCACCGTCGGCATCAACGACGACGTCACCTTCCACTCTCTGCCGGTGGGTGAGAACATCGTGACCTCCGGCAAAAGCATCATCTCCTGCAAGTTCTGGGGTCTCGGCTCTGACGGCACGGTCGGCGCGAACAAGAACTCCTGCAAGATCATCGGTGACAACACGGATCAGTATGTCCAGGCCTACTTCCAGTATGACGCGAAGAAGTCCGGCGGTCTGACCCGCAGCCACCTGCGCTTCGGCCACGAACCCATCCGTTCTTCCTACTATGTCACGATGGCGGACTTTGTCGCCTGCCACAAGCAGAGCTATATCCAGACCTTCGACGTTGTGAATGAGGTCAAGCCCGGTGGTATTTTCCTGCTGAACACCCACTGGAAGGGTGAGGAGCTGATAGAGAATCTCCCGAACCGTGCCAAACGCCTCCTGGCCGAGCGAAAGATCAACTTCTATACCATCGACGCCACCGGTATTGCGGAAGAAGTCGGGCTCGGCAACCGCACCAGCACGGTATTGCAGGCAGCCTTCTTCAAACTGGCCGGCGTGCTGCCCATCGAAGAGGCAGAGCAGTACATGAAGGATGCGGCCGTCAAGACCTTCTCCCGCAAGGGTGAGAAGATCGTCAACATGAACCTCGCCGCGATCGAACGCGGTCTCGAGAACGTCGTGAAGATCGAAGTTCCGGCAGAGTGGGCAGAGCTGAAGGACGAAGACCTTACACCGGATGCAAGTCTGCCGGAATACATCCGAAAAGTCCTGATCCCGATGAACACGGCAAGGGGTGACGACATTCCTGTGAGCGATCTGCGGCCCTATTCCGACGGTGTGTTCCCGACCGATACCGCCCGTTTTGAGAAACGCGGTGTGGCAGACAATGTCCCTGTCTGGGACCCGGACAAGTGCATCGGCTGCAACCGCTGTTCCCTGGTCTGCCCGCATGCGGCGATCCGACCCTTCCTGTTTACGGAAGAAGAAGCCGCTGCCGCCCCCGAGTCCTGTGTCACGAAGAAGGCACTGGGCAAGGGCTTTGAGAATTACCGTTATCGCATCCAGGTCGGCGTGCTCGACTGCCAGGGCTGCGGCAGCTGTGTGAATGTCTGCCCGGCCAAGGAAAAAGCCCTGAAGATGGTCCCGCTGGATGAGGTCCGCGCAGAGCAGGCGAATTTTGATTACTGCCTGACCCTCTCCGAGAAGAAAAATCCCATGAGCCGCTTCTCTGCAAAGGGGAGCCAGTATGAGCAGCCGCTGTATGAGTTCAACGGTGCCTGCCCGGGCTGCGGCGAGACCCCGTATGTGAAGCTGCTGACCCAGCTGTTCGGTGACCGGATGTATGTGGCAAACGCCACAGGCTGCTCTCAGGCTTATGGCTTCTCAACGCCGAGCTTCCCGATGACCGTGAACAAGCGCGGCTTTGGCCCCGCCTTCTCCAACTCCCTGTTTGAGAACAACGCGGAGTTCGCTCTCGGCATTGAGCTCTCCGACGAGCAGCTGCGCAACCAGATGAAGATGCATGTAAATACCGTGCTGGAAAGCAGTGCGGATGAGGCACTCAAAGCTGCTCTGCGGGCATGGGTCGTCGACGGTGAGAATGTGGAGAAGACCCAGGAGGTCTCCGACGCGGTGCGCAAGGCGATCCGCGAAACTGCCGAGGACAGCGAAGACATCCGCTTCATCCGTGAACGAGAAGACGTCCTCACCAAAAAGTCCGTCTGGATGGTCGGCGGTGATGGCTGGGCTTACGACATCGGCTACGGCGGCCTGGACCATGTCATGGCAACAGGACGGAACATCAATGTCCTGGTCATGGATAACGAGCTCTACGCCAACACCGGCGGACAGGCCTCCAAGGCTACCCCGATCGGCGCTTCCGTCCAGTTTGCAGCCGCCGGCAAGGAAACTGCAAAGAAGGATCTTGGCCTGATCCTCTCAAACTACGGCTATGTCTATGTCGCCCAGGTTAATCTTGGCGCCAATCCCGAGCATACCATCAAGGCACTGAAGGAAGCAGCCGCCTACAACGGACCGTCCATCGTCATCGCATACTCCCCCTGCATCAATCACGGCCTCTCCAAGGGCATGTCCAAGGCCATGGACGAGGAGAAGGCGGCGACCGAATGCGGATTCTGGCCGCTGTGGCGCTATAACCCGGACCTTGAGGACGAGGGTAAGAACCCATTCTCTCTCGACTCCGGCGAGCCCAACGGGAAGCTGCGGGAGTACATGATGGGTGAGGTTCGCTTCGCTTCCCTGACACGCACCTTCCCTGAGCGTGCGGAGCAGCTCTTTGCCGAGGCGGAGAAGTTTACCGCTCACCGCTATGCCAAGTACAAGAGACTGGCCGGACAGGCCTGAGACTTGAAAGCTGCGCGACCTGTCGCCTTAATCTTAACCAGAATATATGAAAAACCGGGCTTTTTGATGAAAGCCCGGTTTTCGTTCACAATAGAGGTGGCGGGCCGGTAGATCCGACCCGCCGAAAAGAAGAGAAATATAGGAAGGTAAAGTGTGAGCTTTACTTACCCGCTTTGGAGATTTTGTAGATACCCAGTGTCAGCATGAGTCGTAAATTTCGAACATCAGGTGCCAAAAAAATAACCCCCGTAAAACCAACTGTGGTTTCCCACGGTTTTACAGGGGTGTGCTCCTGTTGAAGAGTGTTACAGTGAAACGGATCAATCCTTCGGCTTCATGTAGAAGTGGCCCCGGATTTCGGTAGACTGGATGGAGTTGACAAAAGCATCCGGGTCGGTCTCCCTTACAGCCTGCAGGGTTGGTTTGACATCCGTACCGGAGATGACGGAATAGACCATCTGATACGGCTCGTGGGAGTGAGATCCCTCGACGATCGAGATGGTGGCACCGTGATTGCAGGTGTCATGGATCACATCACAGATCTGCTGGGCGTTTTTGGTGACGACAAACAGGGTCTGCTTCTGGTAACTGCGATAGAGGGCGTGCAGTGTCTGTGTAGAGACATACTGGAAGATAATGGAGTAGAGGGCTCTCTCCCAGCCGAAGAAATATCCTGCAATCAAAAGAATGATGACATTAAACCCCAGCACAAGGTTCCAGGTCTCGACGCCCCGCTTCTGGGAAAGGTAGATAGCAATGAAATCAGTGCCACCGCTGGTGGCGTCAGCCCAGAGACAGAGACTGACAGCGGTACCGCTTAGAATTCCGCCAAAGACAGCGATCAGCAAAGGATCGTCAGTAATGGCAAAGCCGGGAATAAGGTCTGTCAGAAAGCTGCTCACCACGATCATCAGCAGAGACAGAAGGGTGAATTTCTTTCCGACAAAGCGAAAGCCTATATATACCGGGAATGCGTTCAGGAGAAGATTGATGGGGGAATAGGGTAGCTGCAGGCCAAGATATTTCTCCGCAAGACGCTGGATCAGTACGGTGAGACCGGTCACGCCGCCGGGAAAGAGATCCCCTGCACGGACGAAGGTTTTGATGTTGAGCGCCATCAGCGCAGCGCCAAGCAGAACACCGATGACGCGCCTGCCATCCCGTTTCCAGTCCAATGCCATTTCTGTTCACTCCTTTATAACAATCATTCAACAGACTTGAGAGATTCTGCCATGTTGACCTTCTCCAGCTTGCTGCGCATGAAATAGTTGGTCAGCAGGGCAAAGACGAACGTGATCAAAAAACCCATCACATAACTCATAGGAGAAATTCGAACATCATAGGTCATGTAGTCCAGATTGATACTCTCCATGACAAAGCGGTGCAGAAGTTTTCCAAGCAGCAGCCCGAAAGCTGCGCCAAAAAAAGAGAGCATCAAATTCTCATTTAGGATATATTGCGCGGTCTCATGCGGAGTGAAGCCCAGAACCTTCACGGTTGCGACCTCGCGGATACGCTCCATGATGTTGATATTTGTTAAATTATACAGGGTGATAAAGGCAAGGGCACCTGAGCAGAAGACCAGCATCAGGACCATGAGGTCGACGCTTGCCATGGAATTTTCCAGTGTTTCGCGCTCGGTCTGGGTGAGACTGACATAATTCACCCCATTTCCGCCGCGGAGCCGGGCTGCACGCAGACCGATATCCTCATCGGCTTTGGCGCGGATGAGAGCATAGTTTTTCCCGGTATCAGCATAACCCTCCGGAGTGGCAAAAACAGCGTGACCCACATAGTATTCACAGACGCCTGCAATGGTGACATTCCTCTCCTTTCCGCTTTCCAGGCGGATGACGGCCGAATCACCCGTACGCAGACCCAAGGTATCTGAAAGCTTCTCTGTGATCAGAACTTCGCCAGGAGCGGGCCAGGGGATTTCTTTACCATTCTTCGTATGCAGAGAGAGAAGAGGCGCAATCTCTGCCGCATCCGCCAGGATCAGGTCAGTGTCCTTCCCTCTGTTGCCGTTTAGCAGGCGGATCTCTTCCCTGTGGGCCAGCGCAGAATGCTCGGACCAGTCAGCCCAGAGCGAATCGGGGTGATTGTCAACATTGGCGGGATCCAGATGGACTACCACGTCATAGAGAGAAATCTCATCATATTGGAAGCCTCCGACACCAGAGAGAGAGTCCTTTGCTCCGAAGCCGGCTACCATCAGGGCGGTGCAGCCGCCGATGCCCAGCAGCATCATGAATACCCGGCTGGGATAACGAAATGCATTGCGGATGCTCACCTTGCTGAGGAAGGGAAGTTTCCGCCAGAGCGGACCGATTCGTTCGAGCAGAACACGCTTGCCAGTGGCGGGCGCTTTTGGCCGTATCAACTCCGCGGGCTTCTCAGAGAGAGCCGAACGGCAAGCCAGCCATGTGACAAAAAGACTCCCAGCGACCGATATCAGCAGACAGCCGGCAAACATCCAGGCGTTGAAGCGGAAGATCAGATCTTCATACTGATACATGATGTTATAGGCATACCAGACAATATAAGGCAAGCCTGTCGAGCCGAGGAAAAAGCCCAGTACACAGCCAAGCAGTGCTGAAATCCCCGCATAGAGAAGATACTTGGACATGATGACAGGAGAGGAATAGCCCATGGCTTTGAGCGTACCGATCTGGGTGCGTTCCTCGGTCACCATGCGGGTCATGGTGGTAATGCAGACCAACGCCGCTACAAGGACAAAGAAAATCGGAAATACCACGGCGATGCCGTCGATGATAGCACTGTCATTTTCAAAGGTGACATAGCCGGAATTGGCGGTCCGATCCAGCGTGTAAAGCTGTGGCTGCAGGGAAGCATCCAGTTCTGCCTCGCCGTCTGCCAGCTCCTTTTCGGCATCTTCGAGCTTCTGCCTGGCTTCGGCGAGTTCCCTGTCAGCTTTCTCCTGCCCGGCATAGTACTCGACCCAGCCCGCCAGCAGCTGGGTTTCACCGGCAGCCAGTTCCTCCCGGGAATCCGCCATCTCCTGACTCATATCAGAGAGGAGGCTCTCTGTCATGGAGACGGTCATATCCAGAGTGGCAACCTCACCGGCCAGACCGGCGATATCTTCAAGGGAATAGGCATCCGTCGAGGCCAGTGCGCTTGAGAGCGCATCCTGTTTTTGGCTGAGCTCACGCTGAAGGGCTGAAATCTCTTCGGGAGATAATTGCGCGTCCGAAAGAGCATTTTGGGCAGAGGAAGCGGCATCGTCGATCCCGTTGAGAATCTGGGACCAGTCGATATCAATCCCTAGTTCGGAAAGGCCGGGGATCTCGGAGATGTCCGGCACAACAAAAGAAGGAATCTGTGACGCTGCCTCGGAGAGAAGCAATTGGCTCTGTATTTCCTGAATACTTTCTTCGAGATCCAAAATCTTTTGTGAAGCATTCTGAAGCGCAGTAAGGCGAGCTCTTTTTTCCTGAAGCTCCTCCCTTTTTGTATTGAGCTCGGCGCGGGTAGAGGACAGCATCTTCTCGCTTTCCCGCAGGCTCGTCCTGCCGATATCCAGCTGGAACTGGGCAGCGTCAAGCTGCTGTTTTGCCTCTGCCAGCTGACGGGCACTCTCCTGCATCCCAAGACGGTATTCTGACCAGCCGTCATCGAGTTCCTGCCGGGCTTTGACCAGCTCTTCACTGTTTTCCCGCCGAAGCTGCTCCGCGCGAAGAACCCCGCGGCGGTTCAGCATTGTCTCCACAGAGGGATAGAGGTGCCGCAGAGCATCGGAATACGTCTCAGAATAAATCTCACCGGGGAGGTCGCACCAGAGCAGAAGTTCATGATAGACCTCGTCTTTGAATCCGGATGCAGGGAGTAAAACAAAACCGGAGGGCTTGCCGGATCCAAGCTCGCTGCTCCCGCGATCCCGGGAAATATAGCGTGGACTTCTGGCAATGCCCACGATGGTGTAGTCCGGCGAAGCAAAGTGGCTCATCGTATCTTCGCTGTTGGAGTCTGTGAGAACGATGTGCC
Source organism: Oscillospiraceae bacterium (assembly GCA_902798545.1). Classification (GTDB taxonomy): domain Bacteria; phylum Bacillota; class Clostridia; order Oscillospirales; family Oscillospiraceae; genus Limivicinus. The sequence goes on along the minus strand of CADBWQ010000033.1, from coordinate 12,399 downwards.
GTCCAATGTCCGCCTCATGGAAAATCGCAGAGTCGGCCAGGCACTCGCTGTCTGTTTCTGGCATATGACCGAACAGCAATTCCGGTACTGCAACCTGCCGGGTCAGGGTCTGAAAATGCCAGACCTCCTCTTCTCCCGCGTCCACACGTGCGTAGGCATCGGCAAAGCAGGCGCCTTCTGCCGCCGCAACACCCGGCAGACGCCGAAAAGCGGCGGGGTCAGATCTGCTGAGACCGAGACTGCTCATCAGCCGAAAGTCATACATCTTCTGTCGGTGCATGTAATCGTCCGCGGAGTGAAGCATGTCCGGCTGGGAGCTTTTGAGCCCGGCGTAGAAGCCTACACCCAAAGCGACGATCGCAAGAATAGCGAAAAAACGGCCCAGGGATCCGCGGATGCTCCGGAGGAGCATTTTGCGCGTTTCGGAGTTCATATGTTCACCATTCAATCTCTTCGATCGGTTTCGCGTGGGGATTGACCGTTACGGACTGAACCGTGCCGCTCTTAACCCGGATGACGCGGTCGGCCATATCGCAAAGAGCCTTGTTGTGTGTGATGATGATCACGGTCATACCCTGACGGCGACTGGTATCCTGCAGAAGCTTGAGAATCGCCTTACCGGTGTGGTAATCCAGAGCCCCGGTGGGCTCATCACAGAGAAGCAGCTTCGGATTCTTTGCCAGTGCGCGGGCGATGGCAACGCGCTGCTGCTCACCGCCGGAGAGCTGGGCGGGAAAGTTCCCGGCACGCTCCTTCAGACCGACCTGGTTCAGAACCCTGCGGGCATCCAGCGCGTTGCGGGAGAGTTTGGCTGCAATCTCCACATTCTCCAGCGCGGTCAGATTTGGGATCAAATTGTAGAACTGAAAAACAAAGCCAACATCCAGCCGACGGTAGGCGGTAAGCTGGGGTTTGGAAAAGGAGGAGATCTCGCGGCCATCCACGATGACACTGCCATCGGTCAAACTGTCCATCCCGCCGAGAATATTCAGGAGGGTGGTCTTCCCAGCACCGGATTCGCCGACGATCACGCAGATTTCACCTCGGGAAATCTCAAAGCTGGCGCTATGCAGTGCCGTCACGGCCACTTCTCCCGCCTGATATACCTTGCTGACCCGGTCAAACCGGATGAACGCCTGTGACACTGTGAGCGCCTCCTTTCCGTTCAGTTTTGCGCAGAGAAAACCCGAAGGAAATTCCCACTGCAGATCTTATCAATATCGTCATCGGTAAAATACTTTTCAAGTGTGTGGAGAATCTGCGAAAGACCTTCATAGTCTCCAAATTCCAGCGAGCTGTCGATCCCGTCAAAATCGGGTCCAAACGCAATGGTGTCACAATGTAAGTCTATGTTTTTCATGATACTCCCAGAACGATGCCGATGGCGAAATCACAGTCTGATTATACCGTCAATACGGTTTGATTGCAACAAAAAGCAATCGCTCAGAGTGCACAGTCGGACATTACACAGAGAAATGCAGCGCAAAAAACAGGCCCCGTAGGACCTGTTTGCTAAATATATACGTATCTGCCGGATTGATTTATGCGACTCTGACTCTCCGAATCAGCTCTGTGCTCTTCATACTCTCCCGAATGTACCGGGTTTCAATCTCTTTTGTGGAATACACCGGGAGCGAGGTTGAAACAGCTTTGTCAACAGCCGCTTTCCAGTAAATCTGGCCACATTCGGGACACAGCATTGAGCCGTCGCGGCGAAGCTGCTTTCTCCCCAGGGACGTTCCACATAACTTGCAAGTAATCATAGAATCCTCCATGCCATCAAGGGCATTCGTCTTCGGTTCTTCTTCCTGTGATTTCGGCACAGCCGCTTTGGTATCACAGTGTCGCTATTATACCAGATGTTGAGGTCTGCCGCAATTGGCAAACCCGCCAAAGCCACAAGATATAGATATTCCGGCCTTTTTCCATTATTAGCATAATTGAACAGGTCAAATCCGACGCAGGGACATCCAGAAGTTTGTGCAGAATGCGAACTTGACATTTCCAGACAGGCAGAGTGCCGGTTTGTTCTTGCAATCTCTTCCGGTATGTGTTAGAATAATCTACAGAAAGGAGTGTGTCAGGATGATCGAACGGCATGGTTACCATGTCTGCAATAATTGTGGTGAAGAGATCGCGTGGACGGTATTCATCAGAAAAGAATACGTAGAGCAGGAAAAAATGATGACTGCAAAGTGCCTTTGCTGTGGCACAGAGCAGAAATGGATACAGAAAATCGAAGAGGAAGTTGCATAAGCGGGAAACCTGGTTTCCGGCTTATATTTTTACCTCTTTCCCTCAGCCATTTTCACCTTGTGCTATCATGCTCCTTATGTTAAAATGCGGTCAGGGGGTTGAGCGGTTTTATGCGTTCTCGCATGAGACAAACTGACAGAAAGGACCGTTGCCGCCGAAAAAGGCTGCTGCGGAGAGACGAAAAGATCATAATCATAAGGAGGAAGAAAATGAAAAAAACGATGTCTGTTTTGTGTTTCATTCTTTTATTTTCGATCCTGATTGCTCCGCTGTGTGATGCAGCCGGGGACAATTACGACACACTTGTAGACTGGAATATTAAAATCAAGGTCCCGGACAATACAACCGCGGTGCTGAAAGGAAATGAATATTATATCTACGCCCAGCATGAAGGATCAATTCCCTATGTGATGCTGAGAGTGTATAACTATGACGATGAGAAGACATTCCTGTCCGACTTCACGGCTTATATGCAGCAGCAGTATGCAGATTTGACAGTTACCACCGAAGCGATGCGGAGAACGATCGGGAACAAGGACTGCTGGGAGACCGATTACAGCTATACTGTCAGCGGTTATACCGTAACGGATCGGCGTATAGCGACGGCAATTGGTGGACAGACGTATATGTTTGCCTCTAAAGAAATCGAATCCAACGGAATGACGATCGGTGATATGCTGGATGAAGTTGTGGCCAACTGTGCCTTCCTCTCAGAACCGGAACCGACAAAACAGGAGGAAGAGAAAGACAGCGGTCTTGCAGCCGGCTATCTGTATTGCAAGGGAGACGGTATGCCAAAGTACTGGCTGGATCTGACAGGCGTGCTTTCAGATTATCCAGTCCTGCACTGCTATTTCCGCTCCGGTGATCCGACCTTCTATGAGAGCTGGTTCGTCCTGGATCTCACAACCGCGGAGATGAGCGGAAACACAATTCAGTTTTACAATGTGTACGATGAATATGATTTCGACCACTCTAATTGGTTCCGGCAGCTGACCTTCCAGTTTTATCTTGACGGGGCAGTGATGACTGTTGACCGGGATGAGAGTACGTTGGCAGGCGGTGCGGAGGACAATATCCTGTCGGGAACCTATGCCATGATTCCGGTGGGCGTTGGGACAGAGTATGAGCAGATCGATAATGACCTGTGGATGCCAGACACTTATATGATGCCTGCCGATGAAGGGCCGTATACGCCAGCAGAATTAGGAAAATGGGCACAGATCTATTACTTTGACAAGAATGGCTTCTTCCCGCCGGAGGCAGATGTGGAGCAGAATCCAGACGGAAGCTACAGCATTCATTTGTATGAGTATGTAAGTCTGAACGGGAACGCCCACACTGCAACTTCAGCGTGGTATACCGTCGACGCTTTCGGAGTCGGCAATGACGACATCTATGGAGAAGCAGTGAACCTAATGGGAAGGAAGTGAGAAAATGAAACTGATCAAGAGACTGCTGAAAAGAAAACTGCTGAATAAAACAAAAGTGGCTAAGAAGACCAGAAAAATGAAAAAGATACTGCATATTCTCGGCCTCTGCTGTGCATTCTGCGCCGGCGCGACAGTGGCGGGCCTCTTCGTATACAAGAACAGACAGAAGCTTGCAGTCATGACCGTAGGGAAGCGCAACATCAGGCACAGAAGATTCCTGAAGACACGCGCATAATCAGCTGACAGACAACAGCAGACCGGAGAGTAATCCGGCCTGCTATTTTTCAGTGCGGCGTTGTTTGGGAGCGCAAGGCGCACGCAATGTATTTCGCCAAGATGAGACATCCGGTTCAGTTCTGTCGGATGGAGGAGATGTATTCCTCGCCGGGACCGTCGAATACGGCTTTGTCGAAAGCATCCCGAATCCCGGCCTTGATTTTCTGGAGAGAATCTCCGGGGTGGGCTTCAAACACTTTTTTCCCGTTGAAGTAGACGGTGGGAACGTGGTAATAATCGTGTTCACTGGCATAGTCGGCTTCTTCCGCTTCGTTGATCCACCTGACAGGGACACGTCCGTAGTTCTCGGCCTCGGTTTTCAGCTCCTCAATCGCTTTTCTTGCCTTGGCGCAATACGGACAGGCGGGCAGATAAAAGAGTTCTACGGTTTTCATATTCGGCACCTTTCCTTTAAATAATATAATGTAATAATTCTACGGACAGTATACCACCGACTCGAGTGCCTGTGCAATGGGGGGTACAGAAGAAAAGCGCAACAGCGGCGGCGATATGCCCTCCGGAGAGGATGTGGACAAGGGGTGGAAAATATGATATATTCTAATCCAATCCTGTCCCATAGTACACAGTATATCGGAATTATCGGCATGGAAGGAGACGGGGAAATTGAAAAAAATCAAATCCAGCATTGCGCTGAAGAGCATTTCCTTTGTCATTCTCATGCTGATTGCTTTCGCTGGGATTGTCAGTATCACAGGATATCAGGTGTTTTCTGAAGAAATGTACGAAGAATTTGCCACTGACGCCTTTAAGGTTGCGAGAGCTGCGGCGCATTGCGTTGATGCTGACCGCATGGAAGCTTATAAAGAGAGCGGAGGAAACTCTGAGGAATACCACCAGGCATGGGTTCGACTCGATCAGCTCTGCAATGCTACAGAATCCACTTTTATCTATGTCATTCAGCCTGATCTGACAGATTATGGGAAAATCCACTTTGTTTTTTCGACCGTGAAGCGGAATACCGAGTATTCACCGTATGAAGTCGGATATACCCGTGAAACGACAAATGACGAGTATAAGAAAAAATACAAAGCATTATATACCGGGGAGAAAGAAGAAGAACTGCTCCTGCTCAACAGTCGTGCATACGCCCAGGGCCTACACCATATTACCGCCATGGTTGCACTCAAAGGAGCAGAGCAGCGGACAGAGGCGATTCTCTGTGTGCAGCAGCAGATGGACCTTCTGGAACCGGTGAGAAGAGAATACATCAAGAATATCGTTGCTGCGCTGCTCCTCGTAACACTGGTCGCAATCGTAGCCGAGGGATTATACCTGAACAGGAAACTGCTTCTCCCGGTGAAGCAGATCACGGGGGAAGCGAGCCGCTTCGCTCAGGAGAATGTGACGGCAAAGGAAAAGCTGACATCGAAGATCCGGACCACAGATGAAATTGGTCAACTGGCGGCGTCCATCGACCAGATGGAAGAACAGATCGTCAAATATGTAGATCATCTGCAGAAGGTCACGGCGGAAAGAGAACGTATTGGGGCGGAGCTCCATATCGCCAGCGAGATTCAGGAGAATATGCTGCCGAGAACCTTCCCGCCGTTTCCGGATAGAAAAGAGTTTTCCATTTACGCCTCGATGGTCCCGGCCAAGGAAGTCGGTGGTGATTTCTACGATTTCTTCCTGATTGATGAAGATCACCTGGCGCTGGTGATTGCGGATGTATCCGGCAAGGGAGTCCCGGCGGCTCTGTTTATGGCAAAGGTAAAATCCCTGATTGATGAACGCTGCATGATGGGGGACAGCCCCGCGGCAGTGATGTATCATGTGAACAATCAGCTCTGTGACGGGAATAAAGCCGAGATGTTTGTCACCGTCTGGCTTGCCGTCCTGGAGCTGTCTACAGGAAAAGGCATCGCAGCGAATGCGGGGCATGAACACCCGGTGATCCATCGCGCAGGCGGTGGTTTTGAACTTGCAGTCTATCGCCATTCTCTACCGCTTGCGGCGATGGAGGACGTGCCCTACAGGGAGCACAGTTTTGAGCTCGGCCACGGAGACAGCCTGTTCGTATACACGGATGGCGTGACAGAGGCAATGAACAGCCGGGACGAGTTGTTCGGCACGGAGAGAATGCTTGAAGCACTGAACCGCAACCCAAGCGCAGACCCAGAGGCTTTGCTGCAGGAAGTCAGCGCAGAGATCGACAAATTTGTCGGAAACGCACCACAGTTTGACGATATGACCATGCTTGGCCTGCAGTATTTGGGTCTGGGAGAGAAAGTGCAGGAGCGCTGAGTGAATCTGGAAGGAGCCGGTAATGATGAAGAAATATCTCGTAGTGGTGGATATGCAGAAGGACTTTGTGGACGGTTCGCTGGGAACAAAGGAAGCTATGGCGATAGTACCTAAAGTTGTAGATAAAATTCGCAGCTTTGACGGCGATATCTTTGTCACCTATGACACCCACTTCGAAGATTATCTGGATAGTACAGAAGGAAAAAAACTGCCGGTTCCCCACTGTATCTACGGTACGCCCGGCTGGGAGCTGGATGTAGCAGTCGGCAGGGCGGTGGAAGAGATGCCCCATTTCAAACTCCAGAAGTATACCTTCGGTTCCACGGCATTGCCGCATCTGATGATGGAGGTCGCGGATGGAGAAGCGTTTTCCATCGAACTGATTGGACTCTGTACGGATATCTGTGTCGTGAGCAACGCGCTGATTTTGAAGGCACACTTTCCGGATGCACTGATCTCGGTGGACTCCAGCTGCTGCGCGGGGGTGACTCCGGCACTGCATGAGGCGGCGCTCGCCACGATGAAGAGCTGCCAGATCGACATCCTGTAATAGACGGAAGAACAGAGAAACGGAGAAACCATGGAGAATTCAAAACTGAACCGGATCAACGAACTGGCAAGGCTGGCGAAAGAGCGGGAACTGAGCCAGGAGGAGCTGGATGAGAGGGAGATGCTTCGAAAAGAATATATTGCCGAGTGGCGCCGGGGAGCGGAACAGGTGTTGGAGAACACCTATATCGTTACACCGGACGGCAAGAAGCGGAAGCTCCAGAAGAGAGTGTGAACGGAACGGAATACAGAGACAGCTGGGAGGAAAAGCATGAAACTGGCATTTCTCGGAACGGGGAACATGGGTGGTGCGCTCGCCCGCGCAGCCTCGAAGGATAAGAACAATCAACTGCTGCTGGTCAACCGGAATCCGGCGAAGGCGGAGCGTCTGCAGCGGGAGATTGGCGGAACCGTTACGGATCACGCAGGTGCGGTCGCTGCCGGAGAGCTGATATTCATCGGCGTCAAACCGGTCGTGCTGCCGACACTCTGCGAAACGATCCGGGCGCTGCTGCAGAAGCGGGAAAATCATTATGTGATTGTGTCGATGGTTGCCGGAGTGAAGATCGCCGACCTGCAGGAGAGCCTGGGCATAGCCTGCCCGGTGATCCGCATTATGCCGAACACGCCGGTGTCGGTCGGCGAAGGGATGATCCTTTACAGCTGCAGCAGGGAAGTTACAGAAGAAGATCTGGAGCGGTTCCTCCGTGCCATGTGCCATGCCGGACGCTTTATGAAGATCGAAGAGCGCCTGATGGAGGCTGGGATGGCAGTTTCCGGCTGTGGTCCGGCATATGTTGACCTCTTCGTGGAAGCAATGTCTGACGCCGCCGTGGCCTGCGGCCTGCCGCGGAAGGATGCGATCACGATTGCCGCGCAGATGGTAATGGGCTCGGCCAAACTGATTCTTGAGAGCGGAAAACATCCGGGAGAATTGAAGGATGCGGTCTGTTCGCCGGGCGGAACGACGATTCAGGGCGTACGCTCCCTCGAAGCACACGCTTTTCGTTCTGCAGTCTTTGAAGCTGTAATTGCGGCTCATGACGCTTAAAAACACCCGAGAGGGCGAAAAACAAAACGAAAAAACGCAGGCAAGATACCTGCGTTTTTTAATCAGCCTTTCTTCCGCATGGCTTTGTCCCGACCGACGCCGCAACCCGGGTTGGATAGAAAGCAGTTATGCTGGCAGCCGCCGCAGTGTTCATCCTTTCGAGAAACGACGACCTTCTCGAGCGGCTGGATTCTGAAGAGTCCGCTGCGCTGCACCACATAGTTGTGGACGCGGAGACGGTCAAGGAACTCAAAGAGAAAAAGAGGATAAGTGATGAGGAGAGAATCCTCGTCGGCTGCCTCCAGTTTCCGGATCAGTTTCTCCACCCGGGCAATAGCCGCGGCTCTCGACTCAGGCTGCCGGGGGTCGGCAGCTTTGCGCTGTGCAGAAGCCTTTCTGAACCACTTCTCAGCAGGGAAGCGCTTTTCGGTATCCATAAACGACCGGACAGGGATCTCATTCAGGAGCGGTTCCACCCGAAACTCACCCGGAATCAGTATTTGGTCGGCAGTAGACTGCGACGGTTTACCCTCTGCGAGATAGACGGCCCTGCCGCCCGGTGCGATCTGCCGCTCAGAGGGAGCTTCTACACCGGAAGCCATATAGGCGGCCATGGCGGCGTCAAATTCAGAGGAATTATAACTACCCGCCGCAGGGGACAGCGGTTTTCCGATACAGAGAATCAGCATACTCATTGCAGCACCAGCTCCCATGATATTTTTGCCAAAATAGCATACTATTCAGAGAGTGTCAAGGAAGGCCTTGAAAAATAAGCTGCTAAAAAATGCATGTTCTTCTTGTGCGGAGGAATATTATTTGGTAAAATACAAACCGATGGATTATTATCCGCGAAGGAGGACTTAAAAATGCGTAAGTTCTTAAAGACAAGTCATGTGATCTCCAGAATCTTTCTGTATATCTGTGTGATCGGCGTTCTGCTTCTCTATTTCTTTAAGCCCGGTGTGCTGACCCTGATGCAGCGTTTTGTACCGGATGCCGATGCCGGTTCCTGGCTGGCACTGACAACGACTCTCTCCATTGCGGCGGTCATGTTTGCAGCTTCGGAACTGGCCTATAAAAGCCTTCTGGACAACGAATTCATGATCACCCTGTCAGAATCTGTCCTGAAGCCGGTTTACAGCCGCTACGATCTCAGCGACAAACGCTTCAGCAAGCCGGCCAAGGGCGAATTTGACTTCAATGCCAGCCTGCGTGACGTGACCGATGGCAAGGAGCGGGTCATGCATGAGCTCGCCTGGGAGAGGCAGCACAGCAAAAAGCTCCAGAAAAAGACCATCGGCAACAAGCTCGTCACGCTTATCTTTTTCATCGCAGGACTCGTATTCTTCTTCTGCCCGGCGGTCATATACCCGCTGACGAAGAACCTTATGAATCTTCCGACCGGGACGCCGATGGATTTCTTCTCACTGGTGGCACTGATCCTGACGATGGTCATTGTTCTGGAGCTTGGCAGCAATCAGGGACAGAGCCGACGCCTGAACACGATCCTCTCTATCCGGACCAGAAGCGATGAGCTCACAGAACAGCCCACACAGGCCGTCGGAAGACCGGAATCGGTCTTCACGGCACCGAGACCAGCGTATGAAGCACCGAAACCGTCAACGACAATCGTCCCGGAGCAGGTCATGACAACGCCGACTTCCGTTTCGGTATCTGCACCAGAACCGGTAAAACCGGAGGACACCTGGACACCGGAACCCGCCTGGACCGGCGTACCGGAGGATTTGCCTGCGGAAGAGAAGCCGGGCGAGAGCGCATTTGTGAATCTCACGCCGGAGAATGTCTCAGAAGACTGAGTTCTGCCATAACCCCAGCCAGCACCTGCCGGGCCTGCACCCCGATCAGCCTGTCCATGCGGAGATGGCTGCGTTGGGATCAGCGGTGCCCGGCATGGCTGTTTTTACGCTAATCAGCAAAGAAGGAAGAAACAACGTGAAATACCAAGAACTGGACAGATCCGGTCTCCTGAAGGAACAGGAAAAGTGCCGGAAAGAGTATGATATGCTGAAGGCCAGGGGCCTGAAGCTGGACATGTCCCGCGGGAAACCGGGGAAAGAACAGCTGGATCTCGTCAGCGGAATTCTGACGATTCTGGCGGAGCCGGATGAATGCCTGGCAGACGATATGGATGTGCGAAATTATGGCGCGTTGTCGGGCCTCCCGAGCGCGAAAGCACTGTTTGCCGACATCCTTGGCTGCAGGTCGGAAGAGTGCTTTGTCGGCGGCAATGCGAGCCTGAATCTGATGTACGACACCATCTCCAAAGCCTACACCCACGGACTGCTCCACAGCGAGAAGCCCTGGGGACAACTGGAAAAGGTAAAATTCCTCTGCCCGGCTCCGGGCTATGACAGACATTTCCGCGTAACGGAGAGCTTCGGCGCGGAGCTGATCACAGTCAGAATGACCTCCACGGGACCCGATATGGATCAGGTGGAGGAGCTTGTAAAAGACCCTGACGTCAAGGGAATCTGGTGTGTTCCGAAGTACTCCAACCCTGACGGTATCATCTACAGCGATGAGACGATCCGGCGTTTTGCCCAGCTGAAGCCGGCTGCACCGGACTTCGTGATCATGTGGGACAATGCTTATTGCGTCCATGAATTTGAGGGGGATTTTGTTCCATTCCCGGATATACTCACTCTGTGCCGCGAAGCCGGGAATCCGGATATGGTGTTTGAATACGCTTCCACGTCCAAGATCACCTTTCCCGGAGCGGGAATCTCTGTGATGGCGGCCAGCGAAGCAAACCAGAAGTATATGCAGAAGCTTATGGGTGTGCAGACCATCGGCTTTGACAAGGTCAATCAGCTGCGCCATGTAAAGTTTCTGAAGGATAAAGAGGGAACGCTTGCCCTGATGAAAAAGCATGCTGCCATCATGCGACCGAAGTATCGGATGGTGCTCGACATGCTGGAAGAAAACATTGCCCCCCTGGGCATCGCCGAATGGGAAAAGCCGAAAGGCGGTTACTTCATCAGCGTTAACACCATGGACGGCATCGCGAAGCGTACCCTCGCGTTCTGTAAGGAAGCCGGCGTGGTCATGACACCGGCAGGAGCGACCTTCCCCTACGGAATCGACCCCCGGGACCGCAACATACGTGTGGCACCGAGTCTGCCGCCGGTGGAAGAACTGAAGCAGGCGATGGAGATCTTCTGCCTGAGCATGCGGCTTGCCGCACTGGAGAAACTGCTGTCAGCCGGCATCTGATTCCGGTAAGAGAAGCTGTGTGTTTCGGGCTGCAGCCGACAGCTTATTTTATGGAACATGTCCCATCCCCTGCGGGACGGGACTTTCCTTTATAAAACACAGAAGAGGTGGAAATCAAAATGGATCTGAAGAAACTGGAGAAAAACGTCAGAGAGCGCGGCTTCGAATTCTTCTACGCCGCGACAGCCGAAGAGGCCGTACAGCACGTACTGGATCAGGTACGGAACACCAGCGTCGGTATCGGGGGCAGCACGACCGTGGATCAGCTTGGACTCTATGACAGACTGACAGAGACAAACCAGGTGCATTGGCATTGGAAAGATGGACCAAAACCGGAGGTCTATCAGGCTGCGGCAGAAGCGGAAGTATATCTGTCCGGCGTCAACGGCATCTCTGAGAGCGGAGAACTGGTAAATATCGACGGGAAAGGAAACCGGGTGGCTGCTTTGAGCTACGCAGTGGGGAAGCGAATCTTCCTGCTTGCAAGTACCAAAAAGGTATGTCCGGATCTCGGCAGCGCGATTGAGCGCGCGAGAAATACCGCAGCGACGAAGAACCTTCTTCGTTTTCCTGGAAAACGTCCATGCACCGATACTCAGCGCTGCTGGGACTGCCGGTCCAAAGACAGAGGCTGCTGCACCATGCAGATCATGATGTACAAACCGATGCAGTGCGAAAGAGTAGAGCTTATCCTGATAGAGGAAGATCTGGGCTATTGATGTCAAATATTGAGAGATCGAACAATCATCAGCCGGACGGAAACCCGCCCGACTGAACACAAGAGGGCTGCTGTTGGCAGCTCTCTTTTTGTAATTCGCCATTAAGGAATTAAGTATTCTAATAATAGTATGATGAGCTGAAAACCGGAAAGGTAGAAAACGACGGATACGCCTCCGGAGACAGAACGCTTAACCGGAGAAAGCTGTAGCTGCAGAGAGGAGCTGCAGAGAGAAGGTACAGGAATCATGCAAGAACAGTTATACTAAACAAAGTGGTATTCGAAGGCAAAAAACTACAAGATATAGGACCCGAAAAAAACTTTGAATTTCCCTGAAAAAAGTTCTTGACTTTTGTGTTTTCAGGTGCTATATTAGCCAAGCGCTCGAGAGAAGGGCGCACGGATCGAAAACAGACAAACAGAAATTTGAAAAAGCTTGAAAAAAAGTTCTTGACAAACGAGTTTGAATGTGGTATCCTAATCGAGCTGTCGCGAGAGAGCCTGCAAGGGTTTGATAAGGCAGCGGATGTACCTTGAAAATTGAACAATGTAAGAAAAGCTTATGCAAAATAAGCACCAGAACGGGTTTTATATATGGAGCATATATATGACTCCGA
>CADBWQ010000032.1 GCA_902798545.1 Oscillospiraceae bacterium | reverse complement strand
CCGATAACCGATGATCTCCACCAGCTTACGGAGATCTTCATCCTGCATCTCCTGCGAGATTCTGTCAAATCCCAGCAGGCAGCCGTAGACGGCGAGCGCCGTATGCAGCGGGTTGAGGCAGGTGCAGACCTTCATCCGCTCCACCTTGTCCACGGTCTCGCGGTCCGTGAAGAAGAAGCCTGCCTCCTCCAGCGGCGGCCGGCCGTTCGGGAAGTCGTCCTCAAGCACCAGGTACTCGCTCTCCTCCGCGTTGACATAGGGGGCCTTGACGGTACCGCGGGCGTTGCGCACCGGGGCAAAGCCTTCGAGGCCGTCACGCTCGAGCATTGCACCGACCGTGAGGTCGGGGCTCGGGGTGATTTTGTCGATCATGGTCCAGGGGAAGGAGACCTTCTCTGCATTTTCGATGTAGGCCTTGAATCCTTCGTCGTTCCAAGCCTCAGCGAAAGCACACATGGCTGCCTTGAGCTTATCGCCGTTATGCGAGCAGTTGTCCGTACTCACCATGGCAATCGGAAAGGCGCCCGCGCGATAGCGTTCCAAAAGCAGGGCGGCCACTTTGCCCATGTAGCTCTTCGCTTCCGAAGGAGAAGACGCAAGATCGGCTTTCACATCGTCCCCGTTCAGGCTGTAACCCTTCTCGGTAATGGTAAAGGTCGCCATCTGCAGAGAGGGATTGCGGAAGATCTCCTGCAGGCGGTCCTCGCCGCCGTAAAGATAGCAGGTTTCCGCGATCGCGCCAAGGATGTTTTTCTCCACGCTGCCGTCGGCTTTGAGCGTCACAACGACCGCCAGATCATCGTGTGTATCGCCGCCGCGGTCCATGCGTTCCACGGCGATGATTCCGCGGTCCAGCTTGCCCTCGTTGAGAAGCCGCTGGGCAGCCATTCCGTGCAGCGCTTTAAAGATGTTGCCTGCGCCGAAATGCAGCCAAGTGGGATTTTCTTTTGTCCGCTCCACCACGGCGTCGCGGTCATAGGCGGGAAGACGGTATCCCTTCTCTTCCCATTCGGCGCGGTTTTTCAGCGTCTCGCTGTTCAGCTTCATTTTGCAGCCTCCTTCTCCATCAGATCCCAGGCGCCCAGCATGTACATGATGCCGAGGGCTCGGTCATAGAGCCCATACCCCGGGCGCACATTGCCGGGTTTTTCGTCCCAGAGATGACGGCCGTGGTCGGGCCGGATATAACCTTCAAAGCCGCAGTCGTGATAGGCCCGCAGAATGTCGAGAATACCTGTCTCGCCGTCACAGTCGCGGTGGCTTGCCTCGGAGAAGTCTCCGTTCGGGAAATGTTTGACATTGCGGATGTGCGCAAAGGCAATGCGGTCGCAGTGTTTGCGCACAATTGCCGCCACGTTGTTCTCCGGATTGGCATTCAGCGAACCGGAGCAGAGGGTCAGGCAGTTATACGGGTCGTCCACCATTTTCAGAAAACGGTCGATGCTTTCGGCATCCACCAGCAATCTGGGCAGGCCGAAGATGTCCCAGGGTGGATCATCCATATGCACGGCCATTTTGATGTCGCATTCGTGGCAGACCGGCATCAGCCGCTCAAGGAAGTAGCGGAAGTTGTCCCAGAGTTTCTCCTTTGTTACCGGCTTGTACTTCTCAAACAGCTCGTCAAGCTTCGCCATGCGCTCCGGCTCCCAGCCGGGGAAGGTCATGTGGTATTTCTCGGTCAGGCCCATGACGTAGTCCGCCATTTTTTTCGGATCGTCCTGGATCATGTCCTTTTGATAGAACAGCGCCGTTGATCCGTCACCCACAGGATGAAACATATCGCTGCGTGTCCAGTCGAAGATCGGCATAAAATTGTAGCAGATGACCTTGACGCCGAAGGGCGCGAGATTTCGGATCGTCTGGATATAGTTGTCGATGTACCTGTCACGTGTCGGCAACCCGATCTTGATGTCGTCATGGACGTTGACGGATTCCACGACATCGGCGTTGAAGCCTGCCGCTTCAATCTGATCGACAACTGTTTTGATTTCTTCCGGCTGCCAGATCTCTCCGGGCAGCTTGTCGTGCAGCGCCCAGACGATCGTGCTTACGCCCGGGATCTGCCTGATATCGGAAAGGGAAATCCTGTCGTTGCCTTCGCCGTACCAGCGAAAGCCCATTTGCATTGGCATTGTTTAACCCTCCTGTGTTGGATTTGGTTTAAAATACTGCGGATAGGCAGTTTGAATTGTCGCCGCATCAATCTGATATCGTTCAAGGTGCGTTTTCAACTGCGCTCTCGCCTGCGGAATATCCTGATTCCTTATACAGTTGACAATCCTCTCATGATCCTCAATAATGGCTTCGTGCGGAACAACGCTCAGCGAGAGCCTGCGCACCCGGTCGAAATGCACCTGAAGCCTCTGCATCAGATGGTACACCTCCATCTTGCGCGTGATTTCAAAGAAGCTGCGATGAAATTCATCGTCTTTTTTCTTAAACTCCGCCATAGCGCCGCTGCGATAGAAGAGGCGCTGCATTTCAAGGTTCTGCTCCAGACGCAGCAGATCTTCCTCGCCTCGCTCTTCACAGACCATGCCGATCACTGCGTTCTCCAACGCATAGCGCATGAATCTGGCTTCGTCCACCATGTCATAGTCAATCAGGGAAATCGACGTCTTTTTCTGCGGAACGATTTCCACCAGCTTAATGGCTTCCAGCTCGGACAAGGCTTCACGAATCGGCGTTCTGGAAAGATTGAGCGCTGCGGATAATTCATTTTCACTGATTTGACTTCCCGGCAGCAGTTCCAGCTCAACGATATTCTCTTTCAGTACGCGGAGGGCATAGTTCTTGCCCGTCTCACGCAGACGCGGATTAGACAGTTTCACTTTCAATTGCCTCCATCGTTTTGGCATGACTCCGAACCGCTCAGGCAGTGACAGTTCCGGTGTAAAGATTCCGCCGGCAGCAACTTCGTCCTGTCGCCAGCTTCCTGCCCGAAAAGCTTAAGCCGCGGTGCCGTATACAAGATTCGGCAGCCACAGAACCGCATTCGGGAAAAAGATCATAAACAGAATAACCAGAACGACAGCCAGATAGAACGGCCAGCCGTCCCGGAAGGTATCCTGAATAGAGCAGCCCATAATATCAGAGGTAGCGTACAGTGCCACACCTACCGGAGGAGTCATGACGCCGAAGGTGACCGTCGTCATCATAATCATGCCGAACACGACCTCGTTGACACCCACACTGCGCATGACAGGCAGCAGAATCGGCGTCAGGATCAGCGCAATGACCGTGGTCTCCATAAACATACCGCAGATCAGCAGGAAAATCACCACCAGGCCAAGCAGCAGATAGGGGTTGCTGGTTACCTGCACCAGAGAGTTTGCGATCGACACCGTAATATCATCATACACAATGCCAAAGCCGAACACGCCGGAGAACGCCAGAATGATGGTAATCACCGTGATATCCTTCACGGATGAGCGCAACGTTTCCATCAGGGTTTTCCAGTTGAGTTCCCTGTAGATCACAATGCCGACCAGAAGAGCGTAAGCGCAGGCAAAGGCTCCGGATTCCGTGGGGCTCATGATTCCAAAGCGGATCAGAATGATAAGAAGAATGGGGAACAGCATCGCCCAGATGCACTCAAAGAAGGTCTTGATTACTACCTTAAAGGGTGCAGGCCTCTCGTGCTCCGGTTTATAACCATATTTCCGGGCACTCCAGGTAACGGCAAGCATCAGCAGTACGCACATCAGAATGCCAGGAACCCAGCCTGCCATGAACAGGCGGCCGATGGAAACCTCGCCCACAGTGCCGTAGATAATCAGGCCCATGGAGGGAGGGATCGTGGCAACGATCAGGCCGGAGATGCCGTTGATCGCAGCGGACCAGCCCGGACGATAGCCGAGGCGTGTCATTTCCGGGCCGAGAATGCGGCACTCCATAGAGGCGTCGGCTACCGCCGAGCCCGACACGCCGCCCATCAGCGTGGACATCAGACAGGAGACCTGACCGATATTGCCGTACATGTGGCCGGTACAGGCGTTGCAGAACTTGAGGAGACGCTTGGTGATGCCGCAGGAATTCATCAGGTTTCCTGCCAGGATAAACAGCGGAATCGCCAGCATGGTGAAGCTCTGCGAAGTGGAAATGGACTTCTGCACCAGAACGGTCATGGGCAGGTCTCGGATCAGGAAAAACGTAAAGCCCGAAAGGCCGATGGAGAAAGCCACCGGCATACCCGTCAACAGCAGAACAAGAAAAACAATGATCGCAATATACATCAGCCAATATCCCTCGCTTTCTCGGCGCTAACTGCCTGCCCGGCCGGAGTTTTGATCCGTTTCACCAGGCTGATGGCAGTGGAAATGATCATCAGAAACGAACCGACAGGTACGGCCAGCGTAACCCAGCCATAGCTGATGCCGAGTGCGGCGATCTGGCGGCTCCAGCCCTGCCTGACCATGCGAATCCCATAGAAGACCAAAACACAAAGGAAAGCAATGATGAGGCATTTATAAAAGACATCCAGCCATTTTTGTACGCTCTTCGGGAGTTTACTGACCACCATATCCACGCCGATCAGGCCGCTGCCTCGGACAGCTACATCACCGCCGATAAAAATCAGCCATGCAAACGCGACCAGTGCCACATCCTGGGCCCAGTTGAGTGGATGCTTGAAGGTGCGCATCAGCGCCGAAATGAAGACCAGCACCGCCAGGCCGGCCAGGAGCACCAGCGCCAGCTTCTCCTCAAACCGGCAGAATTTCTCATAAGCTCTTTTCATAGTTCAGTCCCTCTAAATTAAACACCAAAATGCAGGCGCAAGGCAGGGTTCGCCTTGCGCCTGCATCCGTTGGTTTATAGCAAGGCGTCGCTTACTGGAGTCCAGCTTCCTTATAAAGCGTCTCTCGCAGCTCGGTCCAGCCGAGTGCTTCATACGCGCTCTTGGCAGCTTCTTTGAATACTTCCTTATCGACTTCGACGATCTCCATGCCGTTGTCCTTCAGCGTCTGGATCAGATCGGCCTGGGCTGCGATAACTTCCTGTGCATTCTGGAAAGCGCACTCCTGGAAATCCTTCTCAACGATCTCCTGATACTCAGCAGGCAGCTTATCAAACCAGGCCTGGCCGCACACGACGAAGTTGAAGAGATTGATGTGCTCGGTCATGGAAGCAACTTCGCAGACCTCATAGATCTTGGAGGAAACCGCGGATGTGTTCTGAACTTCGCATCCATCGATGGCCTTGGTCTGAATGCCGTTGTACACTTCGGACCAGGCAATGTTATAGGGGGTAGCGCCCAGCGCTTCAATGGACTTGGAGTAGGGAGCGGCACCGGGGGTGCGAATCACAACGCCCTTCAGATCAGCGGGAGTATTGAACGCCTGATGGCCCATGAAGGACCGGGAACCGTCAAAATAGTTGTAGCACAGGGGGTGCAGGCCCTGCTGGTTCAGCTCGTCATCCCATGCCTGGAACGTCGCGGTCTCCATGACTTTCACGCCGTCCTCGTAGTTATCAACAAAATAGGCCATATTCAGGATGCCCATGTCGTTGACATAGCTGGACATACGGCCGGCATCAGTCAGAACCGCAATGCCCATTCCCTGCAGAGCCTGGTCAATCATGTCCTCCTCGGCGCCGAGCTGGCTGGACGGATAAATGGTGACCTTGACATGCCCATCGGTGTCCTCCAAAATCTTGTCCGCGGCGGCCTTCATGCCGGCGTAGATCATGGACGTGTCTGTTTGTGTGGTGGAGAGCTTAAGCTCATAGGTCTTGTCTGCTGCAAACGCACTGGCACCAAGCGCAAGAAGCAGGCAGGCTGCAAGAATAAGTGCAAGGATTTTCTTCATTTTTATTCCCTCCTGTTTAGTTTTCGGGGAAACGGCCCCGCTCCGAACTGATTTCATTATAGTTCAGCTCCGGAAACTTGTCTACTAGTAAACAAGACGAAAATAGACTGCTATTTTTGTGCAAACTGCATACGTTAAACCCGAGGTCTGTTCGGACGGGATGCTTCGCCGTCTCTCTTTCCCGGTCTTTATTCGTCTGCCATGCCGATTAGATCGAACTTCTCCGTGGAAACCACGATATCGAATTCGTCTTTCTCCGGTTTGCGGCACTTGACCTGAATGCTCCGCTCGGACATGTTGTAGAACCAGCCCTCATCCGCAGCCTCAAAGCCGTCGGATACGATGTAGCGTGTCAGGGGCTTTCCGGCCACGCTTACCCAGTACGCTCCCTTTTCCTTGCTGATCAGCTTCAGGTTGATTCTCTCCACCGTTCCGGCATAAGATCCTTCCTTGCGGAAGGCGATGATTTTCCGGTCGCCGGCCTTGACGGAGATTCGCGTCGCGGCATATTCGCCGTGCTTATAATTCTGCGTGTGTCCGTCGTCGTCATAGAAGACGATTTCAGAATCCGCATCTGCGCCGATGACGAGGTCCAGCGTCTTCAGCGTATCGGACAGAATGTGATGGATATCCTCACTGGTGAAGTAGACGGCGTTCCCCCGCAGGAACATGGGGATGCTGCCGAGATCTACCGGCACCGTGATGATCTGTCCTCCCTCGTAAGCCCGGAAATTGTCGTTCATATCGTACCACTTGCAGCCCTTCGGGAGATAGAGCGTCCGCTCCTTCGCGCCGGGTTCCAACACATTCGCCACCAGAACCGAGGGCCCGAAGAGGAAGGTCATGCGCTCGTCCTTATAGCAGGCGGGATCATCCGGGAATTCCAGAAACAGCGGCCGCATGGCGGGGATGCCGCTGACGCTGGCTTCCCGCATCAGAGAGTACAGATAGGGCAGCATCCGGTAACGCTGGGCATAGGCTTCGCGTACATAGGGGAGATTCTCCTCCGATTGCCAGGGCTGTGTCACACTGTTGTCGGTGTTGGCAGAGTTGATCACAAAGCGAGGCTGGAAAATGCCGTTCTGGATCCAGCGCAGCAGCAGCTCTCCGTCCGGCGCCGGCCCTGTAAAGCCGCCGATGTCACAGCCCATGTTGGCGCAGCCGGAGAGACCCATCCCGAGAATCGTGGCGATGTTGAATTTCACGGTTTTCCAGCCGGTGATGTTGTCTCCGCCCCACACTTGGGCGTAGCGCTGAATTCCGGCGTAGCCGGCGCGGTTAATGACATAGGGCCGCTCGTTCGGCCAGACATTGGCAATCGCCTTATGCGCGGTCCATGCCATCATGTTGGACTGAATGATCTTCAGCTCTGCCATGGTGCCGCCGGCTCCTTCGAAGCTGCAGCGGGCGTTGCGGTCCTCAATGGAGTCGTATTCACAGTTGTCGTTCCAGACGGTCTTCGTGCCTTTGCGCAGAATATTTTCTTCCAGGAGTTCCCGCCAGGCCCTCCGGCCCTCCGGCAGGGTGAAGTCAATAAACCTGCCCTGCCCGCCCCACCACTGTCCGATGGCTGCGTCGTCGCTGTCCGGCTCCTTCACAAAGACATCCCTGTCTTCATAGTATCCGCGGTAGGGGTGATTCGGCAGGACCCCCGGCTTCAGGTTGCAGATGACGTTGATGCCGCGGGCGTTCATCTTCTCAAAGAATTCCTCCGGTTTCGGAAAGCGCCGGTGATTCCAGTTGAAGGTGTAGCGCAGGTTATCCTCCTCTCCGGAGGTGTAGCCCGAGGCCAGCCAGAAGTTGTCAATCCAGATCTTTTCCTTCTCGTGCTTGTCGATGACGTTGTAGATTTCCACGTCACAGTCTTTTTCCAGTTCTGCATAGTACATGGTGGAAGCACAGTAGCCGAGGGACTGCTTGGTTGGGAGGATTGTCCGGCCCGTAAGCAGGGTATATTGCCCGATCACATCCTTTACCGACGGGCCGTTCATCAGGAAAATGTCCAGATCTCCGCCGTCTGTCTGGTAGTAGTTGTAGCGTTCCCAGTAGCCGCTGATCTCTTCCCCCAGGTCGAAGACACAGTCGTAGGAATTGTTGTAGAAGACGCCGACCGCGTGATTGTTCTTCTCATTCACCCGGATATAGAAAGGGATGTGCTTGTACATCGGGTCACCGGTCTCCGGATCCACGCCGATCGCATCCTTGGGGCACATGCGCAGGCGGCGGAACTTCTTGTCCAGATGACCGGTCTTCTCGCCGAAGCCGTAGAAGTGGTCCTTTTCCCGGTCCATGCAGGAGTAGTGGGTCAGGCGGCCGAGCTGATCCTTATCAAATGCCCTCGCAGGCAGATCCTTATAGATCACCTGATCCGCCTTATTATACGCCGTGAATGCCACCGGTGCTTTTTTCATCACCAGCTTCATGCTCGCAGTCTGAAAGCAAAGACTGTTTTCACGTTCTTCGCACGGAATCTCCCGTGCCCGGACGCGCTGCCGCTCTCCTTCAAAAAGAGGATCCAGCCTGTCTTCCCAGGCCGTGGTAACCAGGGCATACGACGCCTCCGGGAAATTCCGCTCAAAAGAAACTCTCATCCGGACGATGTCATCCGTCAGAAAAACGATCAGGATATCTGCGCAGTCAGCGTGAATCAGCCAGCCGTTTTCCATTTTGCTGTGGGAAAGATACTTTTTTACAAACATATTGATCTTCCTTTACATTCCGATCAGATCAAAGTCTTCGAAGCTCACCGTGAGGGTCGCGTCTTTCTTCGGATTTGCGTACTTGACCAGCACGGCGCGTTTGGACTGGCTGTAATACCAGCCCTCTTCTGCCGCTTCGAATTTGCGGCGGTTGAGGTAGTGCTCCAGCTTCCGATCCCCCAAGGCAACCCAGAACGGACTGCGGTCCTTGCGGATCATCTCGACCGTGACGGTTTCAACGAAATCGGTGTAGCTGCCCTCGGACCGGAAGGCCACCTTCACGACGCTCTCGCCGCTCATGGTGATCTCCGTCCTGCGGAAGCCGCCCTTGCGGAAGTCATTGGAAACGCCGTCGTCATCGTAAAGGGTATAGCTGCGGTTCTTTCCGTCCGGGGCGAGAATCAGGTGAAGCGCGGTGGTGTGGTCGCGCTCCATGCTCATTAGCTGGTTGTCCGCCATGGGGATGATCGCCCCTTCCCGGATAAAGAGCGGGATGGTTTTCAGATCGACAGGCACCTCAATGGTCTGCCCGCCCTCGTAGCAGCGGAACTTGTCGTTCCAGTCGTACCACCTGCAGCCGGACGGGAGATAGACCTTCTTTGTCTTTGCGCCCGGCTCAATGACATTGGCCACCAGAATGTCGCGTCCATACAGGAACTCGAAGCTCTCATCGTAGACCTTCTCGTCATTCTGGAACTCGTACACCAGCGCCCGCATAATGGGCGCACCGGTCTGACTCGCCTCATATTCGGCAGAGTAGAGGTAGGGCGTCATGCGGTAGCGCAGAAGGATGGCGTCACGGATCAGGGGTGCGGAGTCCCGGAACATCCAGGGCTCGGTGACGGTGTTGTCATTGGAGGCGGAATGGATGGAGAAGCGGGGCTGGAAGATGCCGTTCTGTACCCAGCGGACAAAGAGCTCCTCACTCGGCGCAGGGCCGGCAAAGCCGCCGATATCCGCGCCTTCGTTGGGCTGACCCGAAAGGCCCATGCCTGTAATGATGGGGATGTTGTACTGAAGGCTCTTCCAGCTGGTGTAGTTGTCGCCGCACCAGGTCTGGGCGTATTTCTGGATTCCAGAGCTGCCGCTGCGGCAGACCACATAGGGCCGCGCATCCGGGTTGTGCTCCTCAACCGCTTCGTTGCCGAGACGGCACATAATCGTGCACATCAGAGGCTTTAACTGTCCGATGGTGCCGCCCTTGCCGTCGAAATCCACCCTGGCGTCCTTGTCCAGCAGGCTGTCGTACTCGCAGTTGTCATCCCAGATGGAGTCGGTTCCAACATCGATGACATTCTCGATGAGATAATCCTTCCAGGCTCTTCTGGCTTCGGGTTTGGTGTAGTCCCAGAAAGCGCCGTCGCCGCCCCACCAAGAGCCCACGGCATAGGCATCGGGATTCTCGCTGTCTTTGACAAACACGTCCCGTTTGTTGAATTCCTCAAACAGCGGGTGGCACAGCAGGATGCCGGGCTTGACGTTCGGCACGTTCTGAGCGCCCTTCTCGTTCATGGCGGCAAAATATGCCCGTGGATTTTTAAATCGCTCGGTATTCCAGGTGAAGACACAGCGCTTCCCGTTTACGCTGGTATAGCCGGAAGAGAGGTGGAATCCGTCGATGGGGAAGCCCTCATCCTTGATGGTGTCGATGAAGTCGAGCACCGCGTCGTCGCTGTCCTTTTCCAGCTCCGGATAGTACATGCTGGACCCCTGATAGCCCAGCGCCCGCTTGGGAAGCAGCGCGGGTCGGCCCGTCAGCAGCGTGTAATTGTCAACGATCCGGCTCAGGGTATTGCCGCCCAGCAGGAACAGGTCGATATCTCCCCCATCGGCCTGCCAGTAGGTGTAGCGCGGCCAATAGTTGGACTTCTCCTTGCCCATGTTGAACACAGACTCGTAGAAGTTGTGATAAAACAGACCTACCGCTTTTTTCGTTGTACGGCTGAGCCGGATGTAGAAGGGGATGTGCTTGTAGAGCGTGTCCATGAGCTCCGCGTCATAGCCCATGGCGTCGGTGGCGCGCTCGCGCAGAAAAGCCTTGTTCTTGTTGAGCGCTCCGGCCTTTTCCCCGAAGCCGTAGAAGCAGTCTTCCTCTTCCATGCGGCTGTAGGCGGTAACGCGCTGATTGGTGTCGAGGGTGAAGGGGCTTCCGGAAAGGGTGGAGTAAAGCTCCGTGCCCTCTGCGTCGTACAGGCGGATACAGATGGGATCCCGATCCAGTTCCAGACGCAGCGCGGCGCTTTCAAAAATGATGGTTTTCTCCCCTTCGGTGATTTTCGGCTCTACCGGGGTTACACGCGTGCGCTGCCCTTCAAAGAGAGGGTCGAGACGGTCTTCCCACGCGGTTGTCATAAGGACATAGGATTCTTCGGCGAGCTCCTTGTCAAAGGAAGCGCGCACACGCACGATTTCCTCCGTGACAAAAACAATCTTGAGATCGGCGCAATTGGTATGGACGAGTGTCGCTCCGGTGAGTCGATCCAGACCGGTGATTTTTCTGCAAATATCCATATGAATGCTCCTTGTTATATGAGTGATGCTTCAGGTGTCATGCCCTCAAGGGAAGGCATTGCCTGAAGTGGAACGAAAACAGCGGTCTGCCGCGCTGCCGCCGCGAAGCGTGGGCAGGGGCAGACCGCCGTCAAAAGGAGTGCGAGGCTTGGATGGCTCAGCCGTTCCAGCCCATGGCAGGGATGAGCTTCGTCCAGTAGGGCAGGCTGAGGGAAATCTGCGGGATATAGGTAACGAGGAACAGTGCCACGACCATCGCGGCAAAGATGGGGACGATATATTTCGTGACGCCCTCGATCTTGACCTTGGCTACGCCGCAGCCGACAAACAGGCAGGAGCCGACCGGCGGGGTAACGGACCCGATGCCGAGGTTGGTGATGAGCATCAGGCCGAAGTGTACATCGCTCATGCCGATGCTGCGGGCGATGGGCAGGAAGATGGGCACAAAAATCAGCACCGCCGGTGTCAGATCCAGGAACATGCCCATCACGAGAAGGAACACGTTCATAATGAGAAGAATGACATAGCGGTTGTCGGACACGCTCATGATCATGTCGGAGATCGCGCCGGGGATCTTGGTGCGCGCCATGACATAGGCCATGATGGAGGAGGCGGCGATCAGGAACAGAATGGTGGCGGAGGACTTCATCGTATCGGCCAGCAGGTTATAGAAAGTCTTGAAATCCATCTCACGGTAGATAACGGCGAGAACACCGCAGTACAGGCACATGACAACGCCGGCTTCCGTAGCGGTGAAGATACCTGCCAGAATACCGCCCATGACGATAATAACCGCAAGCAGGGACGGGATCGCCTCGACCCAGATCTTCCAGGCGGGATCGGCATCCTTCACCTCGGACTTCTTGTAACCCTTGCGCACGGCAAGAATAATGGCGACAATCGCCACACAGATACCGAGGATCGCGCCCACAAAGTAGCCGCCCATAAACAGCGCCGCGACCGACACGCCGCCGGCCGTGATGGAGTAGAGGATCAGCGGACCGGACGGAGGAATCAGGATTCCGGTGGGGGCAGAGCAGATGTTGACCGCCGCGGAGTAGTTGGGATCATAGCCCTCATCCGCTTCCAACGGGGAGAGGATGGAGCCCATGGCGGAGGTAGCCGCAACGGAAGAACCGGACACCGCGCCGAAGAACATGTTGGCAAGGACGTTGGTCGCCGCGAGATACCCGGGGATTCCGCCCACCAGGAGTCTTGCCAGGCGCACCAGACGTTTGGCGATGCCGCCCTTGTTCATGATGTTGCCGCCCAGCGAGAAGAAGGGCAGCGCCAGCAGCGAAAAGCTGTCAAGACCGGAGAAGCACTTCTGGGCGGCCGTGAACGCGAAACCCTGGAAGTCTGAGCGGCCGGAGGCGCAGATGGCGATGACGGAGGCTATGCCGATGCCCGCCGAAATGGGGACGCCGGCCAGCAGCATGACGAAGAAGGAGACAAACAGAACGATTGTAGCGGTTACGACCATTATTTGCTCCCTCCTTTCTTTTCGGCGATCATGCCGGCGTACTTCAGAATACGCGCCAGCACGATCAGCACGCCGCAGATGGGCTCAATCAGATACAGGGTCTTCATCGGAATATGCATGACCGAGGACACGTTCGTCGCGGTTGCGGAGAGTTTCCACCCGCCGTAGATAAAGACATAGATCACAAAGAACAGGATGCAGATTTCGATGAAAATGTCAAGGACAACTTTGAACGGACCCTTGGCCTTATCGGTGATGAGCGTCAGCGCCAGATGCTCGTCACGGTAGAAGCAGTAGGCCGAGCCGATGAAGCCGGCGATAATCAGGACATAGCGCAAAAGCTCATCGGTAAAGGTGGAGGGGTTTCCGAGGATCCAGCGGGTAAAGATCTGCCAGGTACCGAACACGAGCAGCGTCAGCATGGCGAGCGCCATCAGGAAACGCATCACGGCGTCCAGTACTTTCTCAATTTTCTTCAAGTACAACCATCTCCTATCAGTTTCCGGTAAGTTCTTAAAAGAAAGAGCGGCTTGTCACCGCCTGGGTGGTAAGCCGCTCTCTGTTCCAGACAAACAGATGTAATGTTAAACGAAGGGAGTATCGTGCCTCTGAATCAGCCGGCAGCCTGGATGCGCTCGACAAAGGCGTATGTGTCGGGATCGCTGGTGGCCAGATTCTCATAGATGCCCTGAACGGCTTCCTGGAAGGCAGCCTTGTCCACATCGGTGACGTACTCAACCTTGCCTTCGACCTGGGCCTTCACATCTTCCTCAAACTGGGCCCACAGCTCGCGATAGTTTGCAACCATGTCTGCTGCGGTATCGCGCATGATCTGCTGCTGCTCTTCGGTGAGTTCGTTCCAGATGTCGGTGGAGATGATGATGACGTCAGGGATCATGGTGTGTTCGTCATAGCAGTAGTAGCTGGTCACGTCGGCGTGGTCGCGCATGGCGGTGATGTTGTTCTCAGCACCGTCGATAACGCCCTGCTGCATACCGGTGTAGATGTCGCCATAGCCCATAACCGTGGCGGAACCGCCGAAGGCATTCATCATGTCGATGGCCATCTGGCTGTCCATGGTGCGGATCTTCAGACCCTTGAGGTCAGCGGGAGTGCGAACCGGGGTCTTGGCGGTGTAGAAGCAGCGGGTGCCGGACTCGAGCCATGCAAGGCCGATGAAACCGTCATCGGCAGTCAGGTTGTAGAGATCCTGGCCGATTTCGCCGTTCATCACATTGTAGAGATGATCCTTGTCGTTGAAAACATAGGGGACGGAGACGCAGTTCCAGGCGCTGTTGAAGTTGGAGAGGGTACCGGCGGAGACCTTGGTCATCTCCAGCTGGCCGGCCTGGATCTGGCTGACGCAGTCGGCTTCGGAGCCGAGTGTGCCGCCGGGCATGACATCGATGACAATGGCACCGTCAGTGGCTTCGTCCACCGCTTCGGCCCAGGCAGTCAGCGCGACGTTGATGGCGTGGTCCTCAGCCATGTTGTGGGCGAGGGTCAGGTAGACCGTGTTCGCAGCACTGGCATTGATGGGCATCGCGGCGGCAACCGCAACGATCATGACCAGGCACAGGATAGCAGCGAGAGTACGTTTCATGTTCTTCCTCCATAGAAAATGATTTATTTCCGCATCAGACAAGTCTGATAGTGGATACAAAAAGATTTTCCTCGCGCCGGATAGGAAAATATCACAAAAATCGGATGTTTGATTTATGCAGAATATACAAAAGCAGCGAAAATGCACGATGTCTGGCACTTGATTTATTCTCCATCTTGGTTATAATACCAAATATACAGACATTTGCAAGCCTTTCTTTGTGATGAAATTACCGCAAAATGTGACGTAGGAGAAAGCGAGGCACTTCCCATGGCATACCATC
The DNA here is from genome assembly GCA_902798545.1 of Oscillospiraceae bacterium. Classification (GTDB taxonomy): domain Bacteria; phylum Bacillota; class Clostridia; order Oscillospirales; family Oscillospiraceae; genus Limivicinus. The sequence goes on along the minus strand of CADBWQ010000032.1, from coordinate 10,018 downwards.
GTGTTGAATCCGTCGTTGACCAGCATCTGACGCAGGACACGGCAAACTTCCAGCTGAGCCGCAATCTTGTCTCGGTCGGCTACTACGTCAACGTGCAGACCCGCTCCTCGATCGCACATTCTCACCCCTACTATGAATTTATTCTCGTGCGCCGTGGGATCTGCGAGTATCTCTCCGGTGGCAAGCGCTTTCTCCTTCATCCCGACGAGATGCTGCTGATTGCTCCCGGCACGGTGCACACGATGATCTGCCCATCCGACTCCTCCAGTTATGAGCGTCTGATTCTCCAGGTCGACGCGGATTTCATGCTCCAGGTGCTCTCCGAGTGCATGTTGCAGGACCGGATTTTCAATTCTCACCCTCTGTATATTCTTCGTGCGGAAGACGTCTGCCGATGGGGTCTGCGGGAGCTTTTGGAGCGGATCAACGCCTCCGCCTCTGTGACGGATTCGGGTCTTCGTGACCAGCTTTACCGCTGCCAGATCGGAGAACTCACACTCACCATTGAGCATGTCGTAAGCACCTCCCAGTCGGTCCCGCCCAACGCGTCCAGCTCACTCATCTCCGGGGTCACAACATATATTCTTGAGCACTTTCGAGATCCGGAGCTCAATGTGGCGGACATTGCGCAGCGGTTTTATATCAGCCGTGAGCATCTTTCCCGCAGCTTCAAGAGCTACACCAACGAAAGCATCCGTCATTACATAACGGATCTTCGAATGCAGGAGTTCCGCTACGGCCTTGTGACAGGAAAAAATGTTTTGGACGCCTGTCTCGCCAGCGGCTTTTCCGATTACAGCAGCTTCGTCAAGTCTTTCCGCAAACTTTACGGTATCACGCCGACAGAATACCGTGAACAGTTGAAAAATGCCATAAACCGCACGCCTCTCACCCAAGTGACGGATTAAACAGAAAAGAACCTTGTCATGACAGCGCGTTACGACAAAGTTCTTTTCTGTTTTACACGGCTTACTTCTCCCGCATGTCTCTGAATGCCCGGCGCAGGTCGTAGATGCTCATACTCAGGAAAGCCTTTTCCGCTCTCCATTTTAATCCGGTTTTGTCTTCCATGTATTTTGCAAACGCCATGATATCCGCCGGCTTCAGGGAATCCTTTTCCATCATACAGATGGAGTTTCGTGTTACAAAGAGATAGAGAAACTGTCTGTCCTCTACCAGACGTGTAAACTTGCTGTAAGGAATATCCATACTGCCCTCGCCGCTGAGATGCACCGCCTCCGGACCGAAGCTATAGTTCATGTTCGGAAGTTTTGCCTTGCGTTCAGATAAAGCCCGGTCGGCACGTACCGCTGCCGGGAAATCGCGGCTCACCAGCAGCCAAGCGCCGGCAAGAAGCAGCAGCGCTTTGACCCAGTTCGGAACAGTTGTTACAACCGCAGTAAGAACAAGGCCAAAACCGATGAGCGTCCTGATCAGCATACGCGGTTTTTCATATACATAGTATTGCATCTTATAAAGCTGCTCAACGGTTTTTTCCGTATGTGTTATTTTGGCACGATAACAGATCTCCGCCATAGCTGTCCCTCCGACAGTAGTCCGTTTTTTCTTTCATATTACAAAACAGCGGGCTTTGCTGTCAATCTCTTTTTCACGGGAAGGCATCTCATCATAATCCGAAAAGGGACTCCCCCCGGCAAAGCCCGGGCTGTTTCGCAGACAGCTTTTTCCGCGTTCCCTTGACAAATCCTCCCTGTAGTAGTATAAAAAGAAGGCAAAACAATCCGTGTCTGCTCGGAGGCTTCTCATGACCAAAGCAAACAGCACTTTCGTTTTCTGTTGTGTGTGTTGTAACGTGCGCTGTGGCCGCACGCGCTTTGTCATGCCCGTTTGAGCGTTCCCGGAGACTGCAGAGTAAGTTCGACCGGAAGGCCCGATGGGCCTTCCGGTTTTTTATTTGAAGGAGGAACACAACATGTCGGCAATCTATACGTCCGTTGATCAGCTGATCGGTAAAACCCCACTGCTGGAACTGACCCATCTGGAGCAGTCAGAGGGGCTGCAGGCCAGGGTTCTGGCCAAACTGGAGTATCTCAATCCCGCCGGTTCCGCCAAAGACCGTGTGGCCCTGGCCATGATCGACGACGCGGAGGCGAAAGGGCTCCTGACAAAGGAGTCCGTGATCATCGAGCCCACCTCCGGCAACACAGGCATCGGTCTCGCCTCTGTGGGTGCGGCCCGCGGATATCACGTGATCATCGTCATGCCCGAGACCATGAGTCTGGAACGCCGGCAGCTGATGAAGGCCTACGGTGCAGAGCTGGTTCTCACCGACGGCACCGCCGGCATGAAGGGTGCCATCGCCAAAGCCGAAGAACTGGCAAAGGAGATTCCTCATGCCTTTATTCCGGATCAGTTCGGCAACCCCGCCAATGCCGCCGCACACCGTGAGACCACCGGTCCGGAGATCTGGGAGGATACGGATGGCAAGGTCGATCTGTTTGTCGCCGGTGTGGGAACCGGCGGAACCATCACGGGCGTGGGAGAGTATCTGAAGGCGAAGAACCCCGAAATCCGCATCGTTGCCGTGGAACCCGCCTCGTCTCCGGTATTGAGCAGGGGCATCTCGGGCCCACATAAAATTCAGGGCATCGGCGCCGGTTTTGTGCCGAAGGTGCTGAACACCGCCGTCTATGATGAAATCATCACCGTCGAAAACGAAGCTGCCTTCGAGACCGGGCGAAAGATCGGCCGGACGGAGGGCGTCCTCGTCGGTATCTCTTCCGGAGCCGCGGTCTGGGCCGCCGTCGAACTGGCAAAGCGGCCGGAGAACAAGGGAAAGACCATCGTCGTTCTGCTCCCGGACACAGGGGACCGCTACCTGTCCTCCCCGATGTTTGAGGTGTGAGATGGGGACAACGCTGGAACACCTGATCGAGTCGGCCGCTGCACATCTGGATGCGGCCGAGCAGCCGGAGGCTCAGGATTTCTGCGGCTTTCGGCAGCGCGCGGCAGAGATGACCGATCTTTTCATTGAGGCGCTCTTTCCCCGCCACGCCGCGGCCCCGATCCGCCGGGAGGACGCCCTCCGTCAGGCGGCGGAGCTCCTGGAGACCTGCCTGCTGGTTGTTCTGCCCCCGTCCGCGAGGCCGGAGAGCGTCGTGCGCAGCATGCTGGAGAGTCTTCCCGAAATCCGCCGCCAGCTCGGTACGGATCTGGAAGCGGCGTATCGCGGCGACCCTGCCGCGCGCAGCATCGACGAAATCATCCTCTGCTACCCCGCCTTTCTCGCCATCAGCACCTACCGTCTGGCCCATGTACTGTATCAGGAGCGTATCCCGACCCTGCCGCGCGTCATGACCGAATACGCCCACCGCCTGACAGGCATCGACATTCACCCCGGCGCCCGGATCGGCGACTCGTTCTTTATCGACCACGGCACCGGCGTTGTCATCGGCGAGACCACCACCATCGGCGAGAACGTCAAGCTCTATCAGCATGTGACCCTGGGCGCCAAGAGCTTTGACGTCGGAGAGGACGGAACCCTCGTCAAAGGAATCAAACGCCATCCCGACATCGGCGACCGGGTGGTCATCTACTCCGGCGCCACCATCCTCGGCGGCAACACGCACATCGGCAACGACTGCGTCATCGGCGGCAGCGTGTGGCTGACCCATTCTGTCGAGGCCGGAAAGATGGTCTTGGCCAGGACCGCCGTCACCGACAGTTCCCTGACCCGCGACATCACGGCCGTGACCTCGCTCGAAAGCGCCATGCTCTGACTGCTCCGGTCCGTACAGGCTGTTATCGGATCTGCACCGGTTCCGTGTATGCCCCGTCGACCAGCTCGCTGGTATAGACCGCGCAGTTCTCGATGGTCTTTGGCCAGTAGCTCGGCCTGCCCGGCGGCGTCAGATAAGAGAGTGCGCCCTTCATGGCAATTGCGTGTGTCGAGAGCAGGATGCTTTTCTCCGCCGCCTCGGGCTTCAGCCACTCCAGAAACCCGCCGAGCCGTTCGGTGACCTGATTCAGCGTTTCCATGCCTGCCGGGGCCGGATTGTGTTCAAAGTCCCGGAAAAAGGTCATGACCTCGGGCGCCGGGTGCGTGAGGTCCATCCCCTCATACGGGCCGAACTCCATCTCAATCAGACGCTCGTCAATCCGGAGCTCCGTCTCCGGCGCGGCAAGCTTCGCCGTATGAACCGCCCGTCCGAGCGGGCTGGAATAGACAAGGTCGAAGTGAATCCCCCTCGACCGAAACCACTCCCCGGCTTCCTGAGCCTGCCGGATGCCGGTCTCATTGAGGCGGTAGTCCCGGCGTCCCGTAAGAAGCCTGCGGTAGTTCTGTTCGGTCTGTCCATGGCGGATGATATAGATCATGCAGTTACGCTCCTTTCCCGGATATTGGGCAGTATATCAGAAAAAACCGGCTGTGCAAATACACACAGCCGGTTTTTTCTGTCATGATGATCCTATATTGAGATGACTCGCCGTGCGGCTGCCTCCGGATCGTGGCTGCACAGAACCGCGGCGCAGGCGGGATCGGCAGCCATTTCCGCGATCCATTGCAGGCTTTTTTTCTGCCAGTCCCGTGAAAATCCGAATCCCGGCGTGATCATCTCCTGCCAGTTGCGCGGGGAAAACGCCGCATCGGCAGCCAGCAGGACAAAGTGTCCGCCGTTTTGCAGAAGAACCGCGGCTTGGCCGTCGGTATGTCCGGGAACATTCACCAGATGGACGCTCTCGTCCCCGAACAGATCGATCGCCCAGCGGTTGGGCCCCAGGGGTGAGCCGCGGTAAAAGAGGCGCTCGATTCGCGGATCATACCACAGGTTTCGGGGCTGCCGGGTCTTAAACACCGTGCGGCAGGACCAGAAGTATTCGTCCTCGGGCAGAACGATACGCTTTGCCCCTTTTACATGCCGGAGCCCTGCCACATGGTCCGGGTCGAGGTGTGTCAGTATAACGCAGTCCAGGTCTTCCGGCCGGATGCCCATGGCCGCCAGCTGCTCATGTACCGCCATGCCCTCCGGCAGGACGGGGTGAAACAGCGCCGCGAGATGGGGCGGCAGGATCTCCCGCACGGCTTTCGGGTCGTAGACGCCGCTGGGACTGATCTCCCGGCACCAGCCGGTATCCACGAGAATCAGGCCTTTTGGGTGTTCGATCAGATATGCACAGACCGGCAGTGTCAGACGGTCCTTATTCGCTGCGGTGAGCTGCTTTGCCGAATTCTTCAGGCCGATGGCGTTTCCGTAGGGAACCGTTTCCGAGACCTGAATGCTACCGCACCGGAGAATGTGTATGTTCATCCCCTCGCCCCCCTCCGCGTAACCTTACCTGTTTCTTGGGCGAATGTCAACTCCCGGCCAGGAAGAATTTGAGCAGAATTCGTCCTTCCGGATTTTATGTTTTACAGTTTCTCCTTTCTGTGGTAACATCTTAACTGCACAGCATGAAAAACACACAGGGAGTGAGCCTTCATGGATCGCAATCAGAAAGCCGGCATTATTGCTCTGATTCTCGTAGTTATCCTGATTCCGATTGCAATCGGATTGCTTGTATATGAAATCAGAACTGCAGAATTGCCATCCCTCCGCCTGCCGGATATCAGCCTCCCGCACTGGAGCCGTCCTCAGGAGACCGCAGCGCCGACCTTTGATCTGACACCGCCCTCCCCGCCGCAGATCACACCGCCTCAGGTCAGCATTCCTTCCATCAGCACGCCGGAGATCCCGCAGGTCAGCAAACCGAAAACTTCCGCTCCCGTTCCGACGCCTCCGCCTCTGCAGATCAGCTATGAGAGTGTTCTGTTTGGCAGCTATGAGCAGGGAAACGGCAAAACGCCCATCGAGTGGTTTGTTCTCGAAGAGCAGGACGACCGTGTCCTTCTGATCAGCCGGTATGCGCTGGATACGCAGCAATATCACGGTGCCGCCGGATCTGTCACCTGGGAAACCTGCGATCTGCGTACCTGGCTGAACACGACGTTTCTGAACGCTGCATTCAGTCCGGAGGAGCGTGCAGCGATCCTGGAGACCGAGGTGGACAATTCTCAGGGCAATCCGATCTTCCAGATCGACGGAGGGAACGACACACAGGACCTGGTCTTCCTCCTCAGCCGTGAAGAGGTCGAGCAGTACTTTCCCGCAGAGGGAGAGAGGCTGTGCCAGCCGACCGCACCGATCAAGCGTCTCGCTCTGATGGGCTATTGCAGCTGGTGGCTGCGCTCTCCCGGATACAGGCAGGATCTGGCGGAGTATGTGAACGGCAACGGTGCCTTTCTGAGCGGCAGCGCGAACCGGATTTTAACCGCGGTCCGGCCCGTCATCCGGGTGGACCTGAACCTTCTGACGGACACCCGCCTTTCTTAATCCTGTCCGCTCCCTCTTGCAGATAACAATCCCCGTTGCGGCAAGGGAAGCCACAGCGGGGATTGTTTGCAATAATCGGCGGATGCCGGTCCGATGTTTTACGCCGCCAGGCCCCGGACCGAAACGATGCCCTCCTCGATCATCCAGTCGATCTCCTCGGCGATGCTCTGTGCCATGGGGCGGGGGCTGTAGCCAAGCTCCCTGACCGCCTTGGAAGAGTCGAACTCGTTGTTGCGCACCAGGTTATACACGGCGAAACTGGTCATGCGCTGGGGCTTGTGGGTCAGCTTCTCCGCCATGTCGCTCATTTTTCCCAGCACCTTGCCGACGGAGGCAGGCAGAATGGTCTTGATGGTGGGAAGGCCGGTGTGTTCGGAGAGGATGTCAAAAACTTCCCTCATGTTGATCATATCTCCGCCCAGGATGTAGCTCTCGCCGGTGCGTCCGTCCTTGCAGGCGCGGAGAATGGTCTCGGCCATGTCGCGGTTGTCGGCACAGTTGAAGGTTCCTTCCACACCGGCGGGCATCTTTCCCTCGGTATACTCGCGGATAACGCCGGCCACGTTGCCGAAGGTATAGTCCCTCGGTCCGGAGATGCCGCTGGGCAGAATCAGGCAGCCGTCGATTTCGCCGTGATGGATGGCATCCAGCACCAGCTGGCAGGAGGCCGCCTTGGTCTGGTCGTAGAGCCCGATGACCGCGTCGGGGTCGTAGTGATCAATCTCTTTGATGGCGGTGCCCATGGGCTGCTCGGGGATGGCACCGGTGGAGCCGATGAAGATGAGGCGGACGCCGTGCTCACGGCACTTGTCGATGATGTATTGGGTACCGTCCACGTTCACATGCCAGATTTTCTCCGCCACCAGCGTACTCACGGAGACCATGGCGGCGCAGTGGATGCAGTAGACAGAAGTGTTCTCGGGAAGATCGGCAAACAGGGTTTCGAGAGAAGAGAGATCGGTCACGTCGCCCTCGATGACCTCGGCTTCCCGGGGCAGGTGTTTTGCCGCTTCCTCACCCCGCAGGACAAATGCGCGGACGGGCAGCTTTCTGCTGACCAGGCTGCGGACGATGGCGCTGCCGAGGTTTCCGGCCGCTCCGGTGACAATGTAGAGCTCGTTATTGGTATTGGCGACGGTGTTGATGGCGGTATTCATGATTGATTCCTCCGTATATCAAAGTTGTTTGTTTTTTGTTCCATCCCCTTTGGATGGTCATAAGATATCAAAGGAATGTTTGTGAGTTTTTCACGTTATGTTTGAGAAATGTTAAAATCGCGGGAAAGAAAGAAAAACGCGATGTTCACAATTACACGCGATTCTTGTTCATGGTTTATTCATAAATATTAGCACTCTCGCCTTGACAGTGCTAAAAATTGTGCTATAATAACAATCGAACAGAGGAAATAGAGATCGAATGAATGACCTCCATAAAAGGAGGCATGACTTATGTTACCGAGTATTTTTGGAGAGAGTTTGTTTGATGACTGGTTCGATTTTCCGTTCAGAGGCTTTGAGTCCGATGTGGATCATAAGCTGTACGGCAAACACGCGGCCCGGGTGATGAAGACCGACTTGAAGGATCACGATGATCACTATGAACTGGCGGTTGATCTGCCGGGCTTCAAGAAGGATCAGATTGATCTGCAGCTGCAAAACGGGTACCTGACCATCACCGCCACCAAAGGCGTGGAGGAAGATGATAAGAACAAGCAGGGCAAGATCGTCCATCAGGAGCGTTATTCCGGATCCATGACCAGAAGCTTCTATGTCGGTGATCATGTGACGGAAGAGAATGTAAAGGCCAAATTCGAAGACGGCGTCCTGACATTGGAGTTTCCAAAGGAAGAGACCATCAAGCTGCCCGAAAAGAAAACGATCATGATCGAAGGATAATATTCAGACATACACAGGATACCGACGCAGACGCAGACATACACCTGAATGGATGCAGGAAAGGGTCGAGGAATATCTTTCCGGTAAAGCATCAATAAAAACCATAGCCAGAGTGAATGGAATCGGTGTAACCACATTAAAGGGCTGGGTCCATAAATACAGAGAGCAAGGAATATCATGTTTTCTTGAAAGAGAAGGAAACTCGAATTACAGCAAGGAGTTCAAGATACAATGCGTGGAAGCAGTGCTTCAAGGTGAAGGTAGCGTAAATGATATCGTATCGAAATATAATATTTCCAGCAGATCTGTTCTCAGAAGTTGGATAAAGCAGTATAATGCCAATATGGAACTCAAGGATTATAAACCGAAACAGGAGGTCTATATGGCAGATTCAAGAAGAAAGACAACACTGGAGGAACGGAAGGAAATCGTTGAATACTGCATTTCCCATGATAGAGATTACAAGAATACGGCAGCGCTCTATGATGTATCCTACAGTCAGGTATATACATGGGTAAAGAAATACACTGCAGACGGTGATGCAGGACTCGAAGACCGGCGTGGTCATCATAAGACCGACGATGAGGTAGATGAGCTTGAACGCCTGCGCAGGGAAAATTTACGGCTGAAACGGCAATTAGAAGAGCAGGGAATGCTGGTAGAACTGTTAAAAAAAGTGAGGGAATTCGAAGGGAGGTGAAGCTTGGTCGGCTGAGATACACCTCCAAATATCTGGCAATCCAGCATTACTATACTGAACGGCACTGGAGCATCAATTGGATGTGCAAACATCTTGGAGTTACACGTGCGGCCTATTACAAATGGCTAAAGCGGGATATACCTGAGGCTGAGAGGGAGAACGAGATCATTGCCCAGTTAATTCGTGAATATGATGATCGCTTCAATCACATTTTGGGCTATCGTCGCATGACAGACTGGATTAACCGTCTTAACGGCACAAATTACAGCCGAAATCGTATTCACCGCATCATGGAGAAACTCAACATCCACTCGGTGATCCGGAGAAAGAAGAAAAAGTATACGGTTTCTACCCCGGAGACCACAGCAGAAAACATTCTTGGCAGAGACTTCAATGCCGAACGACCAAACCAGAAATGGGCCACAGATGTAACGGAGTTCAAGTGGTATGAAGGCCCCGTTGTCCACAAGCTGTATTTGAGTGCGATCCTGGATCTCTATGATCGTTCTATTGTTGCCTATGTTGTAAGCTCTCGCAATGACAACAAGCTAGTATTTGATACTTTTGAGAAGGCGATTCTGGCAAACCCAGATGCTCACCCGCTCTTTCACAGCGATCGCGGCTTTCAGTATACCGGGAAAGCGTTCCAACTTAAGCTCTCCCGGCAGACGATTACGCAGTCCATGTCACGAGTTGGTCATTGCATTGATAATTGCCCAACTGAAGGTTTCTGGGGTATCGTGAAAGCTGAAATGTATTATCTCACTAAATTCAGCAATGAAACCGAGCTGCGAACCGCTATTGACAAGTACATCCATTTCTACAACTACGAACGCTTTCAGGAGCGTTTTGGAACTAAAGCCCCGCTGGAGGTCCGGTCTGAAGCTATGGCTTCTGATACTCCTATGCAATTCCCAATTGCTGAGAACAAGAGAATCCAGCAGTACAAGGCCAAATTTGCAGCATAATGAAACCCGCAAATTCTGTATTGATACCTCGGCAGCGATACAGAATCTGCGGGTTCCACGGCACCGCAGTGCCGTGCATCTCTTTTATTTATTTTGCTTGTCTACCTTGACAGGGGCTGATCA
>CADBWQ010000031.1 GCA_902798545.1 Oscillospiraceae bacterium | reverse complement strand
CTCGTAAGGGCAAAAACAAGGGAAAATACATGAAAACCGAGCATTGGACAGGCGAAATGCCTTGTAATATCAATGGTTTTAGGAAAACTGAGTCTTTAACCGGAATTGATGCGCCGGAGAGTGTTCATCCGGATGCAGAGAAGAACACACCAGAAGGAGAGCGAGCTTCACTATTCCTGAAGCAGTATGTCGATGGCAGGCGAGTCACGCTTGAGTACGACCAGGAATTAAAAGACAAGTATGACCGTACTCTGGCTTATGTCTATATGGACGGTATGATGCTCCAGGATGTGATGCTGGGGATGGGCATGGCACGGACATTGGTGATGGAACCGAACACCAGATATCAACACCATTTTGAAATGATTGAGAAAGAAGCCAGGGAAGGCAGCTCCGGTTTCTGGGGGACAGGATTCTTTGATAAATGAGATTCTTTTGACCGGCCTGAAATACGGCCGGTTTTACAATGCATGACCATAACCGGAGATTCTATACTGCATTCCGAATTTTATTGTTGCATTTCTGTGATTGCGTCTATGCTATACTGCGCTCGTAAACAAAAACAGAGGTGACAGGCCCAAAAATAAAAAAGAAAAGCAGAGATAGAAAATGCGTACAATGATGAATGAAGTAAGAACAAAACTCAGCGACGAGGAACTGGATCATATCAACGGTGGAATTATCGTATATGACAACGATACAGGAAAGCACTGGGTCTTTAACAATACCGGGGAGCTTTACAACCCCAGTTTTTCTTTTGATCAGCAAAGTGCAATTGAGCTCGGCCTTATGACTCTGGAAAAACGCCGATCTCTCCTCTCTGCAAGAGCATAATCAGCCGGTTGTCAGAAGGGGATAAATCTGGTAAAATACAAAAGGATTACAGTTCTTGGATTGGAGAAAGCAGGATGAAAAAACAGACACGAAACAGTTTGAAACGGGCAGCCGCTCTGCTGCTGGCACTGACGCTGCTGTCGGCGCTGACGGCAACGGCGTTTGCCGACGAGGAGGCTCTGGATGACGGCAGCCCCTGGGTGGACTATGTGCTGCGGGAGAATATTCAGACCGTAGAGGCAAGACCGGAGACGCCTAGGGACGATCTGTACCTTTATGCCAATTATGACTGGGCAAAGACAACGGAAATCCGTCCCGGGTACCGTTCGGAATCATCTTTCAACATGGTAGCCGACGAGATCCGGGAAATGAGCATGGCCGTGCTGACGGACGAGAGCCTGGAGGGCGAGGACGCCGAGCTGGTACAGGGACTGTACAGCGCGTTCCTTGACTGGGATGCGCGCAACGCAGCAGGTGTAGAGCCGATACAGAAAATCATTGACAGGATCCGGGACGTTTCGGATCTGGACGGGCTGACAGCCCTGTTCTGCGACAGGGACGCACATGCGGGACAGTTCTTTGCTTTTTCAAGCAGCACCGGGTTTAACGATCCCGAGACCTATCTGCTCGTGCTCAGCACAATGGGTCTGCTGCTGGGCGACTCCGCGGAATATGCCGAACGCACCGAGATGGGTGAGCGCCTGGAGGCGGCCTACAGGATGGCGGCCGGAAGAATGCTGCCCAGGTTCGGCTATACCGAAGAAGAGGCGGAAGACATGGTGGACCGGGCCCTTGGGCTGGAAACTGAGCTTGCCGGCGCGATCATGACCTCGGCTGAGCAGATGTCGCCGGACTATATTCAGCGGATCAACAACGAGATGAGCCTGGACGAAGCCCTCGCGACCTGCAGGAACTTCCCCCTGTCCACCATTATAAAAGGCTGGGGCTTCGATGTGGCGGAGCGCTGCATTGTGACGGAACCGGCGTATTTTGAGAAACTGGATGAGGTCTACACGGAAGAGCGCCTGGAGGATCTGAAGAACTATCTGATCGTCTGCGCGGCGATAGATAACATGGGCCTTCTGGATCGGGACAGCTATGAGGTCTCCATTGCTGTCAGCAACATGGTAAACGGAAGCACGGGTGCCGAGCCGGATGAAGAGGTCGCGTACCAGCTGGTACGCGGCACACTGACAACGCCCATGGACCGCGCATTCCTTGCCAAGTACGACGCAACGCAGATGAAGGAAGATATCACCCGCATCTGCCAGGAGTGCATTGACTTCTACCGCAGAATGCTCAACGAGGAGGAATGGCTCTCGGCCGAGACGCGCCAGAAGGCGATTGAAAAGCTGGATGCCATCACCATCAATGCCGTTTACCCCGACAAGTGGCGCGATTACAGCGGTCTGTCACTGGAAGGGCTGGACTATTTCGACAGCGTCATGGCTATCAGCGATTTCATGGAGGAGTACAACCGCAGTCTGCCCAATACGAAGAAAGACCACAAGATCTGGGATTTTGACATTCTGGAGACCAACGCCTACTACAACCCCCAGGAAAACTCCATCAACATCATCCGTGGCATTCTGGGCGGCGTGTTCTATCAGGAGAATATGAGCAGGGAGGAGCTTTACGCCGGCATCGGCTCTGTGATCGGACACGAGATTTCCCACGCTTTTGACACCAAAGGTGCTCAGTTCGACGCATCCGGCGCCCTGAACAACTGGTGGACCGAGGCGGATTACAACGCCTTCCTCAGCCGCGACCAGAAACTGATCGACTTCTTTAACTCAATGACGGCTTTCGGCGGCTATCAGGTGCAGGGCCAGAACATCCAGACCGAAGCGATTGCCGACATGGCGGGTCTCAAGTGCATGCTGGGGCTGCTGGAGGAAAAGGGCGAAGTGAATTACCGAGATTTCTTCGAGTCCTATGCGAAAGTATGGGCGCGTCTCAATACGCGCGAAATGGAATACTTATGCCTGATGCAGGATTCGCATCCGCTGCATTATCTGCGGACCAACGTCACCGTACAGCAGTTTGACCAGTTCCTGGAGGCTTACGACATCCGGGAGGGCGACGGAATGTACCTCGATCCCGCGGACCGGAGCCTGGTCTGGTAATATCATGATTGATGCCTGTTTCGTGGACGGAGATGTGGACGGAATCACGGGAATCATGAAAAAAACGGAAGAGGACAGCGGACTGTCCAACTGGAGCAAACTGAGGATCATCAATGAGTGCACCCTTGCTCTGCTGGACCTCGGTGTGAAGACCTCCGCCACCAGACTGAAAATACAGAATTAATCCAATTAACAACAAAGCGGCCACTGCCGGAGTACGTTCACAACGGCATCGGTATCGAGCTTCACTCTTCATACAAAGACAGGTCAGGCGACGCTGTTTTAATCAGCGGGCCCGACCTGTCTTTATCGGGAGGTATCAGCAGGGAGTATCAGCTTTCGGAAATAATGCTCCAGACAAAAAGCTTACTGATATGATAGAGGATCGACCCTCACAGGACGGTCACATGGAAAGAACAAAAGAACGCTTTCCTCAGGCGCCGGACAACACCAAAAGAATCTATCCAAATCTCTCGATAGATGCTTGATTCTGACATCTGGCAGTCATAAAGAGAAGCTGTTGAAATCCTGCGTATCAGGCGGCATATAATCAGCAACAAAAACCGGAACAGATCGGGCAGGTCAAAGCCCGTTTCTGTTCCGGTTCAATCTTTCCATGTATTTCATTTTTCAAGTTCCAGATAGTATTTCCCGTTTGCGTTGATGATGGTCGTATTCCTGTACTGCAGAACACGTTCCTGACGCGGGTCATAGCGCTTGTGAACATGACCGTGGATCAGGTACGAGGGCTGCCAGCGGTCCAGCAGGGGAAGAAAGGCCTCAAAGCCCCGATGCGTGATGTTCTCCGCGTCACCGTAGCCGGCGACCGGGGCATGAGTCAGAACGATGTCGACCCCGCCCGCCCGCATGATCTTCCACTGGAGCTTCAGAATGCGCATGCGCATCTGGCGCTCGGAATACTGATACGGTCCGCCGTTGTACTTCACGCAGCCGCCGAGACCGAGGATCCGCAGACCGTTCACTACGACGAGCTTATCGTCGACGCAGTCACAGCCCTCCGGCGGCTGACGGTCATAGGCGCCGTCGTGATTGCCGTGGACATAGAGCAGCGGGCGGTTGGTCACCGTAACGAGAAAGCTGAGGTAGCTTGCTTTCAGGTCACCTGCGGACAGAATGAGATCCACCCCGTCAAGATTGCCGGGCCGGTAGTAATCCCAAAGATATTTGTCTTCCTCATCTGAGATGAGCAGCAGCTTCACAGCTGGCCTCCTTCTGCCTCCGGGAGCAGTTTTTTTCTGTACAGGCCGAGGATGCGCATGGTCTCCGCGTATTCGGGGCGGAGCTCTTCGTAATCGGGGATTCGGCCGTCAACGTTGTCACAGAACCAGTCCATGGAGATGATCTCTTCCGGCAGGAAGGAGAGGGACCCGTCATTGCGCAGGACGCCGTTCTGGTCATACATGCGCATCCGGAAGGGCTGGAGACTGCCGCTGCAGATGCCGGCTTTCAGGATCCGGCCAAGCCCGCTCACACCGTCGGGGAGGAACTCGCTCAGGTGGACGTCGAGGACGCCACTGGCCATGCCCCACCAGTAGTTGATGGCTTTGCTGGAGGAAATGTCGTTCCAGGCACCGGTAAAGATGCTGCGGACGATCTTTTCATACAGCTTGCCCCAGTCCCAGAAAGGCGTTGCGAGAGGAATGAGAGATCCGTCGGCCTGAAGCTTGAAGGTGCCCATCTCAAAATCACGCCACAGTGTACTGGGACTCATGATCTCGCGATTCGAGATGACAGAAACGCCGCTGTCAAGAAGGCGCTGCACCGGGTCACCGGGCAGACAACCCCAGTCAAGACGGATACGGGCCTTCGGGTTCGTCATGCGGGCTCCGAGAGCAAAGGCATTGACACTGGCCGGGGTGCCGAAGATTGGGTTGTTGGCTACATAGCCGATGGTGTCGGTCTCGGTCATGATGCCGGCGATGGCACCGGTAATGAACTTGCACTCATAGGTGCGGCCGTTGTACATGCGGACGCCGGTATAGGGCTGAAAGAGCGCGCAGGTCAGAAAGCGGACGTTCTTGTGCAGCGCGGCCGCCTTGCGACAGGCGCTGACCATGGCGGCGTCGGTAGCGAAGATGAGTTCCGCACCGTCAGCAATGGCCGCCTCCAGCAGTTCGGTATAATCCTGTTGTTCCTGCTCACGGATATAGGTGCGGACGGTGACCTGAGAGACCATCTGATCCTCCAGATACTGGCGCCCGTCTTCGTGAGCCCGGACCCAGGTGCTTTCCTCAGGGGAGGCGTCATACAGAAAAGCAATATTCAGATGGTCGGGATGGGCGATACCGATGATCTTTGAGATGACATTCTTTTCCTTCTCCAGAGGCTCGGTGCGCAGCTCAATGGCGGTGTCCTGATCCCGGGCGAGAACGTCCGGCCAGAGCGTATCAATGCGCTTGGCAAGCTCCGGCTGGGTCAGATCCTTGATGTCGGAGAAGGAGAAAACCTGCAGCCAGATCAGCAGAACTTCAGCCGGGGTGACCTGGTCTTTTTCCAGATCATGCTTCTTCAGTGCGTCACAGAAACGACTGAAACCCGCGGAGAAGCTGCGGCGCTCATTCTCTGTCCAGACATGCTCCGGCTCAAAGCCGAGTGCTGCCTGCAGCCTGGCATAATCGCCGCGATGGCGGAACCCGATGCCATAGAGTCCGGAGAGGGAATAGAAGTGCATGAACTCATAATAAACCTGTACAGTGTGGTCCTCCGTCCACTGGGGGATTACCCGGGTGACATGGGCGGAGATCCTTGGGGAGAGGTAGCTCTTCAGAACGCTGAGGCGCTTGTTCCCCTCCTGAACATAAAAACGACCGAGAAATTCATAGCACTGGATCGGGTCACGGATACCCTCTTCGCTGAGGTTGGCTTCACAGAGGCTGATCCATTTGGCGGCAAATTCCGTACCGGGTTCCAGCAGAGGCATGAAGTTGCCGGCAAAGGCATTGATACGGCCGGCAGACTTGGTGCCGACAATGTGATCCGTGGGGATGTTAATGACGCCGAGGTCGGAATACCCGGCGACAGCGGATTCCTGAACGATCTCATCCAGTACCAGCGGGTACGGATACTCACCGTGGAGGATGGCGTTCTTCATATATTTCTGGCCCAGTTTCAGGGCAACGTTGTATTGTTCAACCGCTTCAGATCTCATAAAGCATCCTTTCTATGTCCGGTAATGCGCGTAAGAAATACCACGAAGCGAGGGAGAAGTCAATTGGAGAGCTGCACAAAAATAAGCGCTGCTCGCCGAAAAAGAATTAAACCGAGGCTTTTGAGGGCATATTCAGCAAAATGACAGCGATGAGGATCATAAGCATGCCGATGCCCGAAGAAAGCGTCATGGGCTCGGAAAAGACAAGAATACCGATCAGGGTGGCAACCATGGGTTCGATGGTGGCGAGAATACCGGCTTTGCTGGCCTCGACGGAACGCAGGCCGAGCGTGTAGGCGAGGAAGGGCACAACAGCTGTCACCAGCGCGGTCAGCAGACAGAAGAGCAACAGCCCGCCCACGGATGGGGCGGCGGAAATCTTCGCGGCGATGTCCGCCGGATGGCTGATGAGCAGAGAACCAATGGCGGCGAACAGAAATGTCCAGGTCGTGACAGTATATGGGGAATAGCGCCGCAGGGCAACGGTGCCAAGAATACTGTAGAGCCCGTAACCGATGCCCGAGCCGAGACCGATGAGAAGTCCGGCGGGGGTGAGTCCGCCGCCGGAAATGCCGGAGACCAGCACACAGCCGCCAAAGGCCAAGACCAGTGCAAGGAGTTTCCGCGAGGTCAGCTTCTCATGGAAGAACAGGACCGACATCAGCATAATCCAGATCGGAGAGGTGTAGAGCAGGATTGCCGCGGTGGAAAGGGACATCATCGAGATGGCAGTAAAATAGCAGACAGTGAAGACCAGAACGCTCCCGAGGCCGAGACCGAGGAAGAGCGGCAGATCCCCCAGAGAAATCCGGAAACCGGTCGGGTCCTTCAGAAGCAGGACAAGACAGAAAACCAGGGCAGCGATTGTAACACGGATGCACACGATCTGGATGGAATTAAAGCCGAAGGTACTGAGCCTGCGGACAAAGATGCCCATGCTGCCCCAAAAAATGCCGGCCAGGATGATGAGCGCAGGGCCGAGGGCAGGGGATCCTTTTTTTGGCATATCATATCACTTCCGGTATCAGCTGCAGAGTAATGGCACGGCAGGAAGAGCTGCCGTCCGCCTGCAAGAATACATCAGTCTGCGGCGCTGTGTCAAGGGAATAATACGCTTGTGAATCGACTGTTTTCCGTGTATACTGAATACAGGAAATCATGAAAAACGGAGGCAGACAGATATGAAAAAGGAATCTCCATCCATGGATCAGTGGCTGAAAGAGGCAAAAGCGGATCCTGCGGCAGCGGACTGCGGCATGTTTCTGGTTCACAACGGAACGGTCCGACAGACGGCAAGGGCGAAGGTCCGGCAGGGAAAGCAGGCCACAGAAACCGTTACGGGCATGATTTTCCGCTATGATGCGGAGAAGGTCGACCGGGCCGTCGAAGCGGTCAGACAGATGGAAGGCATCTTCTATATCCGGGTCTGGCTCAACGAGGGAGAACTCAGCCTCGGGGACGACATCATGTATGTCCTGGTGGGCGGCGATATCCGTCCGCATGTGATCGATGCGCTGCAGGCGCTCGTCGGAACGATCAAGAGCGAATGCGTCGTGGAGCAGGAAGTATATTGACAAAACACGGACAGGAGGATTTCGACAATGCTGAAGGTCATCGGATTTGATCTGGACGGAACTCTTACCCAGCACCGGACACCTCTGCCGGAGGCGAGCAGGGAGCTGCTGGACCGGCTGCGCCGGAAATACAGAGTTGTGATTGTCGGGGCGGGCAACTGCCCGCGGATCCTGCGGCAGATCGAGAACTTCCCGATCGACGTGATCGGGAACTATGGCATGCAATACTACCGCTATGACCCGGGCACACAGTCACACAGGGCGGTGTTCGACAATCGCGTCCCCGCAGACCGGAAAAGCGTTGCAGAGCGAATTGCCAGGCTCCGGGAGAAACACGGGTATACTGAATTCACCGGTGATGGGGTGGAGTTTCACGATTCAGGCTGCGTGACCTTCCCACTGCTGGGGACAAAGGCGGATATCCGGGATAAACTCGCCTTCGACCCAGACAGAAAGAAACGCCTCGTATTCTATGACGAGGTATGTGAGCTTTTCCCGGAGTACACGGTGTTTGTGGGCGGGTCTTCGTCCTTCGACTTTGCGCCTCTGCCCTACAACAAGTACTACGCACTGGACCAATTCTGCCAGAACGAGGGATACAGCCATGAAGAGATCCTTTATGCAGGGGATGACTACGGCCACGGCGGAAACGATGAGGCGGTGTACCGTTCGGACTTCGCTTTCCGCGTAGTCCCGGACTATCGTCGGGTTTCGGAACTGCTGAGAGATCTGTGACCGGAAAAGGATCGAAGATGCAGAAACAAGCGGTTTCACACCTGAACAGAACTCGCATCCGAGATTCATGCGTTTTTGGTTGACACCAACGAAAGTATCATTTATAATCTATTCATAATTTGAACTATTTATACAAACTGAACAAAAAGAGGCTCTGATCTATGCGGATTGACAGCGGGAAATACGGCGGACTCTGCAAGTGCGGAAAAGAACATCACATGGCCACCCGGACCTGTATCATCGAATCCGGCATATTGAAACGCCTGGACGAGATCCTCGAACAGGAGGGCATCGACGGAAAACGCTGTGCCGTCTATGGCAGCAACACCTGGAGCAATCCGCTTTTTACCCATCCGAAAGCGGAACAGGAGATCATCCTGCAGTCAGAAGGACTGCATGCAGACGAAAACTCTACGGCAGAAGTCCTCCGGCAGCTCGACAGCAATGTGGAGCTGCTCTTGGCCTGCGGCAGCGGCTCAATCCACGACACGGTCCGCTACTGCGCTGCAGAGCGGGGAATCCCCTTCGTGGCACTGCCGACGGCAGCGAGTGTGGACGGATTCTGCTCGGCAGTGGCCGCCATGACCTGGAAGGGGTATAAGAAAACCATCAATGCTGTTGCACCGCTGATCGTGGTCGCGGACCTTGACGTGATCTCCAGGGCACCGGCGTATCTCACTGCCAGCGGTGTCGGAGATGTCCTCGGCAAGTTCATTGCGCTGTCCGACTGGAGAATCGCGCACGAACTCACGGGAGAAGCCGTCTGCCCGGTGATCTACGACATTATGAAGGATGCCGTGGCGAAGATCTGGGATTCCTGTCTGGATACGCTGGACGGGGATGTGGACGCGTTTGAGTCGGTGATGTACGGGCTGCTGATGAGCGGCCTGGCCATGCAGATGATGGGCAATTCACGCCCTGCCTCCGGTGCGGAACACCACATTTCGCACCTCATCGAGATGAGACCTGACGGGCTCGGCGGTGTGAACAGCCCTGCCCTGCACGGAGAGAAGGTTGGCGTCGGCACGCTGATCGCCTCCCGGGTTTACCACCAGATGGCGGAGATCGAAGACATCTCTGATCTGGTAAAGGGTTATGAGCCCCTGGACGACGGATGGATCCGGAGCTTCTACGGCGAGAGGCTCTATCCGACAGCCGTGGAGGAGAACAGAAACGACTGCCTTGCCGCAGTCACGCCGGAGGCCATTGTGAAGGCCTGGCCGAAAATCCGGGAAATCATCGCGGAAATCCCTTCGGAAGAAGAAATATACGAAAAGTTTGAAAAGCTTGGGGCAAAAAGATCCCTCTCAGATATCGGGGTGCCGGAAGAACTGCTCCCGGTCCTCGTCCAACATTCCCCGTCGGTCCGAAACCGGCTCACCCTCATGCGCACGAGGCGCATGCTCAAGCTGTCCTGAATTCCAGGTAACGGAAAATGAAGATATAGAGGAGCGAGTGTCGTGAGCAACAACATTTCTATTAGAAAAGCAGTCAAGAAATACGGAGAAAACGTCGTGATTCCCGACCTGAGCGTAGAGATCAAGGAAGGTGAGTTCTTCACCCTTCTGGGACCCTCCGGCTGCGGGAAGACCACACTGCTGCGCATGATCGCAGGGTTCAACAGCATTGAGGGCGGCGATTTCTATTTCGGGGACAAGAGAATCAACGACCTTGACCCGTCCAAGCGCAACATCGGTATGGTTTTCCAGAACTACGCCATCTTCCCGCACTATACCGTGCGCAAGAACGTGGAATTCGGCCTGAAGAACAAGAAGTTCCCCAAGGAGAAGATCAAGGAACAGTCTGAGAAATTCATGAAGCTGATGCAGATCGACCAGTACGCCGACCGCATGCCGGAGCGGCTCTCCGGCGGCCAGCAGCAGCGTGTCGCTCTGGCCCGTGCGCTCTGCATTGAGCCAGACGTGCTTCTGATGGATGAACCGCTCTCCAACCTGGACGCCAAGCTCCGCGTGGAGATGCGTACCGTTATCAAGAATATCCAGCACAACGTCGGCATTACCACGGTCTATGTCACTCATGACCAGGAAGAGGCCATGGCGGTCTCCGACCGCATCGCCGTTATGAACGCCGGAGTGATCCAGCAGATTGGAACGCCGAAGGCCATCTATCAGCGGCCGGCCAACCTCTTTGTCTCCACCTTTATCGGCCGCTCCAACATCCTCAATGGTACCCTCCAGGTCGAAAACGGCAAGACCTTTATCGTGACCAAGAGCGGTTACAGGGCTGAGATTAAGGGCGTACGCGAGGAACACAGGAAGAACCAGAATGTGGTTCTCTCCATCCGACCGGAAGAGTTCCTGCTGGACCGCGACGCGACACAAGGCATCGAGGCCGTCGTGGATGACTGTGTGTTCCTCGGCCTGAACACTCACTACTTCGTCCATCTGACTTCGGGCGAGGAAGTGGAGATTATCCAGGAGTCCTCCATTGACAGCATCATCGAACCAGGTTCCAAGATCATGCTGACACTGAACACGGAAAAGGTCAACGTCTTCACTGAGGACGGCAGCGAGAACATTCTGACCGGTGTTCACAACGACCGTCCTGAGGACTGAGCGGGGGAAACGCCATGGTAAAGAAACGCTTTGACGGATGGTTCATCGTATCCATCGTAATGCTTCTGCTGTTCATCGCGGTTCTGATTTACCCGATGTTCGGCATCATCAAGCAGTCGGTCATCATGCCGGACGGCAGCTTCTCCTGGTCCCAGTTCCAGAAGTTCTTCGGCCAGAGCTATTACTCCAAGACGATTGTCAACAGCTTTAAGATCACCTTTTTCGTGACCTTCATGACCCTGCTCATCGGAATCCCCTTTGCCTATTTCTATGCATTTTACCGCCTGAAGGGTGCGAAGATCCTCTTTGTCATCAGCATTCTCTGCTGCATGTCCGCCCCGTTCCTGGGCGCATATTCCTGGGTCATGCTTCTGGGCCGCGCCGGCGTCATCACGAAATTCTTCAAGTCCGCATTCGGCATCCGCCTGCCCAGCATCTACGGCTTCGGCGGTATTGCCCTGTCCCAGACACTGAAGTTCTTCCCGCTGGTGTTCATCTACATGAACGGCGCTTTCAAGAGCATCGACAACACCCTGATGGAGGCCTCTTCCAACATGGGCTGCGTCGGTGTGAAGCGGCTGTTCAACATTGTCCTGAATCTGACCATGCCGACAATCCTTGCGGCCTCCCTGATGGTTTTCATGCAGGCGTTCGCAGACTTCGGTACGCCGACTGTTCTGGGCGAAGGCTTCAAGACCTTCCCGGTGCTCCTCTACAATGAGTACCTGGGTGAAAACGGCAGCGATTACAACTTCGCCGCGGCCCTGGCCGTAATCGCCGTCATTGTGACCGCCGTCATTTTCTTCCTGCAGAAGTGGGCGACCAGCCGCTTCAAGTTCTCCATCAACGCCCTGCACCCCGTGGAGAAGAAGCCCGCCAAGGGCTTCGGCGGATTTCTGATGCACCTCTACTGCTATCTGCTCTGCGCGATTGCGTTCCTGCCGCAGATCTACATCATCTATCTGTCCTTCCGCAAGTGCAGAGGCGCGGTATTCAGCCCCGGTTTCTCCCTCGGCAACTACCAGCAGGCCATTAAGAAAAAGCTATGGATGGCCTCTAAGAACACTGTGGTGATGGGCGTCCTGGCGCTTCTCATCATCATCGTGATCGCCGTCATCCTCGCCTATCTGGTGGTGCGCCGCAGCAGTGCCCTGAACCACACGCTGGACACCATCTCCATGCTGCCCTACATCATGCCCGGTGCCGTCATCGGTATCGCACTGCTGATCGCCTACGGCGCCAAGCCCTTTGCTCTGACCGGTACCATGACCATCATGATCATGTCATTTGCCATACGAAGAATGCCGTATACGATCCGTTCGGCGACGGCAACACTGATGCAGATCCCCATCAGCATTGAAGAGGCCGCCGTCAGCCTCGGCGCCTCCAAGCTGAAGACCTTTACAAAAATCACCGTCCCCATGATGTCCAACGGCATTATCTCCGGCGCCATCCTCAGCTGGGTTGCCATCGTGACCGAACTCTCCAGCTCTGTCATCCTGTACAGCAACAAGACCGCGACGCTGACCATGCAGGCCTATATTTACATCGGCCGCGGTGAGTACGGAACTGCCGCCGCCTTCGCTGCCATCCTGACGGTGATCACGGCCATTTCCCTCTTCCTGTACATGGCCATCAGCAAGTCGGAGGACGATATCCAGCTTTGATTCTGCACGGGTGACCTCCACACTGCAGAAATCTCTTTTCGTCTTATTATCCCTGCGGGGATTTAAGAAATAAATATTTCATACAAGGAGAAAAAGCATGAAAAAAGTACTCGCACTGATTCTCGCACTGTGCATGGCCTTCGCACTGGCCGTGCCCGCCTACGCCGCGGATGACGAAGAAGTCAGCGGCCCGCTGGTCCTCTACTCTTCCATGACGGAGTTCGACCTGGAAGCGCTCGAGACCTGCTTCAACGAAGTCTATCCTGATGTTGAGATCGAAGTCGTTTCCGGCAGCGTCGGTGAGTATACCTCCCGTATCGCCGCTGAAGCCGACAACCCGCAGGGCGACGTGACCTGGGGCGGCCTCTGCGACAGCGACGGCATGACCCATGAGGCCCTCTTCGAGAAATGGGTTTCCATCCACAACGACGAGGCCATGGAAGGCTACTCCACTCCGAACGGATTCTACAGCATGGACCACCTGTCCACCGTCTGCTTCTGCGTCAACACCGAACTCGAGGAAGAGCTGGGCCTCGACATCCGTTCCTATGCAGACCTGCTGGATCCGGCTCTGAAGGGCAAGATCGTCATCTCCGACCCGAACAGCTCCTCCGCCGCATGGAACAACCTCTGCAACATCTTTTCCGTCTTCGGTGTCGGCACCGATGAAGCCTGGGACTATATCAGCAAGCTCCTGGAGAACATGGTTGTTGTTGAGAAGTCCTCTGTCTGCTTCAACTCCGTCTATGACGGTGAGTATGTCGTCGGTCTCACCTACGAAGACGGCGCCATCAAGCTGAACCAGAACGGCTCTACCACCACCGAGGTCCGTTATCCCACCGAGGGCACTTCCGCTGCGGCTTACGGCATGGCCATCGTGAAGAACTGCCCGCACCGCGCCGCTGCTGAAGCCCTGGTCAACTTCATGACCTCCGCCGAAGGCCAGACCGCCATCGCCGAGTACGAAGAAGGCACGCTGCGCCTCACCAATGCCAACTATGTCGTTCCCGAAGGCGCATGGCTCGAGGCTTCCGCCGACATGACCTGGGTTCCCCGTCCTGTCAATGAGCTGATCGAGAGAAAGGCCGAGCTGCTTGAGCACTGGAACGAGCTCGTCGGTCAGATCCAGGGATAATTTCCCGCAGCATAACGATTCCTGTAAGGCCGCTTCTGCGGCCTTACGTTTTTTGGAGGAATAAATATTGAAAATGTATCAGCAACCGCAGCCCCTGGAGAAGTATCTCGGCGTCGAACTGGACTGTGACTGCGGACGGCGGCACTATGTGCCAATCCGTGCGGTGGAGATCGGTTCCGGCGTGCTTGATACCCTGCCAGCGTATGTACAGCGTTTTGCGTACCGCAGACCCTATATTCTCTGTGATGAGATCACATGGAAGATTGCCGGGCAGCGCTGTGCCGAAGCCCTGACCGGGGCGGGGATCGAGCCGTATACTCATGTGCTGCAGCATACCGGCTTTGATGAGGCCACGCTGGGAGAGATCGTCGTGAGTGTCCCGGGTGATGCGGATCTCATGATCGGGGTCGGCACCGGTTCCATCACGGATATGACCCGATACTCCAGCTTCCGTCTCGGGCTGCCCTGCTTTACAATCGCGACGGGAGCGCCAATGGATGGTTTCGCCGCGAGCGTCGGCATCATGAACGTCGGCGGACTCAAGAAAACCATGCCGGCCCACTGCACGGAACTCATCATTGGAGACACAGACATCCTGAAGAACGCGCCATACCGCATGACGGTGGCGGGCTTTGGTGACCTGATCGGAAAAGTCACCTGTCTGAACGACTGGAAGCTGGCAAGAATCATCAACGGGGAGCACTACTGCGCCAACATCGTGGCGCTGACAGAAAACTGTCTGGACAGCGTGCTGAAGAAGGCACCGCGGATCGCCGAGCGCGATCCGGAAGTCCTTGGCAGCGTTATGGAGGGCCTGGTCCTCTCCGGTGCGGCCATCAGTCTCTACGGTTCCTCCCGGCCGGCTTCGGGCGCGGAGCATCACATGTCCCACTTCTGGGAGGTGGTGAACGAGGAACGCGGAACCCAGGGTGCCATGCACGGCGAACAGGTCGCGGTCGGGACGGTGCTTGTCCTGATGCTGGCAGAGGCACTGAAGAAGACGGCGGTCGACTTCGATGCGGCAAGAGCGATTGCCAAAAGCTTCGACGAGGCGGCATGGGAACAGGAGATCCACCGCTGCTACGGCAGTGCGGCGCAGGAAGTCCTGGACCTGGAGAAGAAAGCGCGGAAGAACGCCGTGCCGGAGCGCCTTGAGCGCATCGATCGGATTGAAGCGCACTGGAATGAGATTCTGAAGCAGCTGGAGACACTCCCGAAAGCCGGAGAATTGCAGAGCCTCCTCAGAAAGGTGGGCAGCCCCTGCACGCCGGCGGAAATCGGCATCGACAGAGCGCTCCTGAGAGATACCCTGTTCTATGCCAAGGAGACACGCGACCGGTATACGCTGCTGCAGCTGGTCTATGATCTCGGTCTGACGGAGAAACTCTCAGCGCAGATTATCGAACGCGCATTTGAACCATAACACGAAACAGTACACATCCCCCGATCCTGGCAGGTTTCAGGATCGGGGGATGTGTATGTTCTGCGGGCAGCCTACTTCAGGACGACGTTTTCTTCACCCAGGAGCTCCTGCAGCTCGAGAATCAGACCTTCGTGCAGCAGGCAGCGGGTGCCGAGTTTCTTTTTCTCCTTCTCACACCAGATGATCAGGGAGCCGTTGCCGGGAAACATGGTAAGGATCAGCGTGATGCGTCTGAACACAGGGTCATCCTTGGAAGGAACCTTGATATAAAGCTTCTGCGCCGGGGTGGGAGCGGGGCGGGATACGGGAGAAACAGGCGTATGACTCCGGGAAGACTGCTCCTGTGCAGGCACACTGCCGGGAGCGTTCAGATCGGAGAGAGGACGGATGGAATCGACCATGATCTGGGCTTCTTTTTCGTCCCGGACAGAGATCTTTCCGCGGACAAGAACAGCCTGGTTGTCGACAATGTACGAGCCGCACAGATCCAATGCCTTCTGGAAAACGATAAGTTCCAGGGTGCCGCTGTCGTCCTCCAGCTGGACATAGCACATAAGGGAGTTGTTCTTGGTGGTACGCGTTCGATGGGAATCAATAACGCCGGCGACGGTGACGGTCTGGTTGTCTGAGAAGGCCTGAGGTCCTTCTTCAGAGGCAAAATCCGAAAGGATTGCCCCGAGGGGGACCGCACCCACCCGCCGCACGGCGGTGCGGTATTCATCCATGGGATGACCGCTGAGATAAAGGCCGGTCATCTCCTTTTCCATGGCCATGCGTTCCCGGGGAGAATAGTCCTCCATATCCGGGATCGGGAGACTGTCCCCGCTGTCCTCTGCTTCTTCGTCGCCCCAGCCGCCGAAGAGGTCAATCTGCCCGGAGATGTTGTCACGTTTTTCACGACTGATGCTGTCGATCATGGAGCCGGCGACTGAGACCAGCGCCTTACGCTTGTAGCCGAAGGAGTCGAAACCGCCTGCCCGGATCAGATTTTCCACCGCGCGACGGTTGAAGTCCTTGTCGTTCATACGGCGAAGAAAATCTTCAAAGCTGCGGAAGGGACCGGCAGTCCTGCGCTCGGCTTCAAGCTGGGCCACAGCACTTCGGCCGATGCCCTTGATGGCGGCGAGACCGAAGCGGATGTTCCCACCGGAGACGGAGAAGCCGGACCGGGACTCATTAACATCCGGAGGCAGGAGCGAGAGCCCGAGCTCCCGGCACTCGGCAGTGTATTCGGCAATCTTCTGCCCATTGTCGAGAACAGAGGAGAGAAGCGCCGCCATATACTCGCCGGGGTAGTGCTTCTTCATATAGGCGGTGCGATAGGCGACAATGGCGTAGCAGACGGCATGGGCCTTGTTGAAGGCATAGCTCGCAAAGTCCAGAATCTCGTCATAGATGCTGTTGGCAACCGCCTCCGGAACGCCGTTAGCCACCGCGCCGGCAATCCCACGCTTCGGGTCCCCGTGGACAAAAGCCACCCGTTCTGCATCAATGACGGCGTGCTTTTTCTTGCTCATGGCACGGCGGATCATATCCGCCTGCCCGAGGGAGAAGCCCGCCAGCTGGCGAAAAATCTCAATAACCTGCTCCTGATAGACAATGCAGCCATAGGTGACCTCAAGGATCGGACGGAGCAGGGAATGCTTATAGGTGACATGCTCCGGATGCTGGGAGCATTCGATAAACCGGGGGATGCTGTCCATGGGACCGGGACGGTACAGGGCGACAATGGCGGTGATGTCTTCGATGCTCTTCGGCCGGAGCTGAACACACACGCCGGTCATGCCGGCACTCTCCATCTGGAAGACACCCTCCGTCTGGCCGGCAGACAGCATTTCAAAGACCGTTGGATCGTCCTCGGGGATGTCTTCCACACGGAAACCAGGCTCTTTCTGGCGGACCAGCTGGGCGGCGTCCTCGAGTACGGTGAGGTTCCGCAGGCCAAGGAAGTCCATTTTCAGTAAGCCCAATTCCTCCAGAGTGGTCATGGGATACTGGCAGACGACAGACTCATCGTTTTTGGCGAGGGGGACGTAATCCTTGACCGGGCGCTCGGTGATAACGACGCCGGCAGCGTGAGTCGAGGCGTGCCGGGGCATGCCCTCCAGCGCGCGGGCGACGTCGATGAGTGTGTGAAGCTTCTCGTTGGTGTCGTAGAATTCCTTCAGCGGTTTGGAGAGACGGAGGGCCTCGTCCAGCGTCATGTTCAGAGATGTGGGAACCTGTTTGGCGACAGCGTCGGTTTCGGCATAGCTGATGTTCAGGACACGGCCGACATCGCGGATGGCAGCACGGGCCGCCATGGTTCCGAAGGTAACGATCTGAGCGACGTGGTCCTCACCATAGAAGCGGTTGACGTAGTCGATGACCTCACCGCGGCGGTTGACGCAGAAGTCCACGTCGATATCGGGCATGGAGACGCGCTCTGGATTCAGGAAGCGCTCAAAAAACAGGGAATACTTGATTGGATCAACATCGGTGATGTAGAGACAGTAGGCCACAACACTGCCGGCGGCACTGCCGCGGCCGGGCCCGACAGGGATGCCGTTGCGCTTGGCATAGCCGATAAAGTCGGAAACGATGAGGAAGTAGTCCACAAAGCCCATCTTTTCTATGACTCCCAGCTCATAGTCCAGCTGCCTGTGAACCTCAGGCCGATCAGGGTAACGCACGGCAAAGCCCTGCTCGCAGAGCTTTCGGAGGTAGGCGGCGCTGTCGCTCTCGCCCTTCGGAAGCCGGAAACGGGGCAGGTGATAGTGGCCGAATTCAAAGTCATAGTGGCAGCGGTCGGCGATGACAACGGTGTTGTCGGCAGCCTCGGAGAGGCCGGGGAAGAGACTGCGCATCTCCGCCTCACTCTTCAGGTAGAACTCCTGGGTTTCAAAGCGCATGCGGTTCGGTTCATCGACCGTTTTGCCGGTCTGGATGCACATGAGGACATCCTGGTAATAGGCGTCGCTCTTCTCCAGATAATGGGCGTCATTGGTCATCGCAAGAGGAATTCCGGTCTCCCGGCTGAGAGCCACCAGCCCCTCGGTGACGCGCTGCTCCTCGGGAATGTCATGGTTCTGGATTTCCAGGAAGAAGTCCTCACCAAAGAGTTCCTTTAACTTCAGTGCACGCTCTCTGGCCTTGGCAGCGTTGCCGTTCAGAATCGCCTGGGGAATCTCTCCCGCGAGGCAGCCGGAGAGACAGATGAGGCCTTCGGCATGGGCGCTCAGCAGCTCCCAGTCGATCCGGGGACGGATGTAGAAGCCCTCTGTGAAGCCGGCGCTGACCAAAGCACAGAGATTGCGGTAGCCGGTCTCGTCCTTACAGAGCAGAATCAGATGAGAATAGTTGTTGTCGATGCCGTGCTCTTTCTGGAAACGGGTGCGCGGAGCGACATAGACTTCACAGCCGATGATGGGACGGATACCCTCCCTGATGCAGGCGCGGTAAAACGCCACGGCACCGTACATGACACCATGGTCAGTGATAGCAATGGCATTTTGGCCGAGAGACTTTGCCTTCTTTGCAATCTGGTCAATGCGGCAGAAGCCATCCAGCAGGGAATATTCGGTATGCACATGGAGGTGAACGAAACTCATGTTGGCTCCTCTGCAGCGAGAAGAATGATCTTGTTCAGACGGTGAGACAGACAGCTCTTGGTCACAGGGGGATTGGAGAGCAGAGCAAGGTCCGCGAGGCTGGCTTCGGGATTGGCCAGGCGCAGCAGTGCGGCATCCCGGAGCGCTTCCGGCAGAGCATCCAGCCCTTCTCGCTTTATCAGGCGGCGGATGGCTTCAGTCTGGCGGATGGCGGCAGAGACCGTCTTGTCGGCGTTTGCGGAATCGCAGTTGATCTGCCGGGTGACAGTATTGCGCATCTCCTTGTCGACCTTGGCGGTCAGAATGTTCATGGCAGCGACGTGTGCACCGATCCGGGTGAGGAAATCGGAGATCTGATCCGCTTTCTTGAAATAAAGCAGGGAATGAGCGCCGCGGTCAGCCTCCTTTGGCTCAAGATCCATCTCCAGGAGCATGGAGCGGAGTTCCCGGCTGACGCTGTGATGACTGGTGGCGAGTTCGAGATGAAAACGCTTTTCCGGATCGGTGACGCTGCCGCCGGCGAGAAAGGCACCCCTGGCAAAAGCCTCCGGGCAGCCCGGTTCTTCCAGAACACCGAGATTCACATGATGGGAGATGGGACCGGCGGCGTCACCGCCGAAACTCTCCAGAATCCGGGCAATCTTCTCCGGCTCATGGATGCAGAAACTGCGCTTCCCTTTGGCATCCTCCGGAGGCAGCAGATCGAAGCTGACAGAGAAGGCCTTTTTGAACAGGCGGGGGAGCAGCTCGGCGAATGGCGCGGAAGCGGTGATGATGCGGATCTCAGAGGCGCGGAAAGTATTGCAGTAGAGAAGGACGCCATAGCATTCGGCGACGGCAAGAGTGCGCCGGTCCAGCCGGCTGCCGCAGAGCTCTGCTTTTGTGTCTGAGGAAAAGGACATGGCAGGCTCCTTACTTGTCGATATCCCGGTTGATGTTGACAGAGTTGATATTATTGGCAAGCAGATGCTTGTGCAGGGCATCGGCGAGGGCCACGCTGCGGTGACGGCCACCGGTGCAGCCAATGGCAATGGTGAGCGCGACCTTGCCCTCTTCAATATAATACGGCAGGAGGAACGCAATCATCTCCTCAAGCTTTTCAAGGAAGGTACGGGTCTGCTGGTGGCTGAACACGAACTCGGCGACCGGGCGGTCCAGCCCGGACATCGTGCGGAGTGAATCCACATAGAAGGGATTGGGCAGGAAACGGGCATCAAATACCAGATCCGCATCCAGCGGGATCCCGTGCTTGAAACCGAAGGACATCACCGTAACCGCGAGCTCCCGTTTGCGCCCCTCTCCGGCAAAGAGAGCAAAGAGACGGTTCTGCAGGACCCCGAGAGTCATGGAGGAACTGTTCACCACATAGTCAGCACTGCGCTTGATGGGGGCGAGAAGCTCTTCCTCCTTCGCAACGGCCTCTTCGGTGGTCATGCCCTTCTCCGCCAGCGGATGCGGGCGGCGGGACTCCTTGTAGCGACGGACCAGCGTCTGGACATCGGCGTCCATATACAGGATCCGGACGTCGCATTCCATCTTGCGCAGTTCTTCGATGGTGTTGGGCAGCTCGCCAAAGCCCTCACGGTCGCGGATGTCCGTCACCAGGGCAACCTTTTCATAGCGGCCGCGGGTATCCAGACAGAGCTCGGCAAAACGGGTCATGAGGGCGACAGGCAGGTTATCGACGCAGTAGTAATCCAGGTCCTCCAGCACATCCGCGGCGCGGGTCTTTCCCGCCCCGGAGAGCCCGGTAATGATCAGAAATTCCATATTCGGCTCCTATTCTCCGGCCGGCTCCGACGCACAGGAGATTCGATTGCGCGGAACCTGGGGGCCGTTGTCCTCCAATCTGTAGTCTGGAGGAAGAATCATGATTTCCGGCTCGAGAAAGACGCCGGTCTGCCGATAAACGGTATTGCGCACATGCATCATGAGGTCATAGACATCATGAGAGGTGGCGTCGCCGCGGTTTACAACAAAGCCGGAGTGCTTCTCAGAGACCTGTGCGCCGCCAATCGTATAGCCTTTCAGCCCTGCCTCTTCAATCAGGGCAGCGGCGTAGTGGCCCTCCGGGCGGCGAAAGGCGCTCCCCGCGGAGGGGAGATCGAGCGGCTGCTTGGAACGGCGCTTTTCGGACAGCTCCTGCATGCGTGCAGCGATGGTCTGGGGATCGTCCTGCTCCAGACGGAATACCGCGCTGAGTACGACGCAGCCGGGGGTCTTCTGAAAGTAGCTTTGCCGGTAGCTGAACGCACAGTCGGCATTGGACAGTTCATAGAGAGACTGGTCCGGGATGAAGAGAAAGACAACGCTTTCAATGGCATCCTTGAGCTCGCCGCCGTAGGCGCCGGCATTCATGATACAGCCGCCGCCCAGCGTTCCGGGAATGCCGCCGGCAAATTCGAGACCTTTGAGCCCGCTCTCCTGGGCAAATGCAGCGAGCCGCGCCAGTGAAACGCCCGCCTCGGCGTAGATGGCGCCATCCGGCAGCAGAAAGAGCTTCTGCAGTTTCTCGGTGCTGATGATAAACAGATCGTTCAGACCTTCATCGGGGAACAGAATATTGGTTCCGTTGCCGAGAATGAAGGGAGCAATATGATGCTGCTTCAGAACGTCACAGAGCTTTGTGAGGCTTGTGACATCCGAAGGACTGGCCAGCGCGCGTACCGGACCACCGATGCGGAAGGAAGAATGCGCCTTCATCGGCTCGTTCTCCAGCAGCTTCATACCGGGAAACTGTTCTTTGACAGCGGCTATGGCCTGTTCGAGGTTTTCCATGAATACTCCTTAAAACATGTTGTTATCGATGGCGTGATCATGCGCGGCGGTCAGCATTTCTGCGGCGTTATAACCCATCTTTTTCTGCCGGTTATTCATAGCGGCGAGTTCCAGAATGACGGCGAGGTTTCTGCCGGGAGTCACAGGGATCGTGACCCGGGGAAGCTTGACGCCGAGAATCTCCTCCGTTTCGCTGACCAGACCGAGACGGTCATAGGCCTTGCCGTTGACCCAATGTTCCATAAAGACGACGAGGTCAATGCTGGAATGGGGAAGGACCGCGCCAACGCCGTAGAGATACCGGACGTTAATAACGCCGATTCCGCGCAGCTCCATATAATAACGGATGATCTCCGGCGCGGAGCCGATCAGCATATTCTCGCCGATCAGCTTGATCTCCACAGCGTCGTCGGCCACCAGACGGTGGCCGCGCTTGATGAGTTCGAGCGCAGTCTCGCTCTTGCCAATGCCGCTGTCGCCCATGAGGAGAAGACCTTCGCCGTAGACGTCCACAAGTACGCCGTGGGTCGTAAGACGGGGCGCCAGATAGTCATGCAGAAGGAAAATCGCCCGGGCCTGGAAGTCGTTCGTGTCCGTATTGGTATAGAAAACATTTCTGTCGTACTTCTCGGCCATCTCAAGACACTCCGGGAAGGGTTCGCACCTGTGGCAGATGACCAGAGCGGGAACGTCATAGGCCATAAAACGCTCAAAAGCATTCAGACGCGCCTCATGGCTGAGCGTGTCGAGATAGGTTGATTCAACCATGCCGATGGCCTGCATGCGCTTGGGGTCAAAGTAGTTGTAGAAGCCGGTCAGCTGCATGGCAGGGCGGTTGACATCGGCCATGGTCAAAACAGTGGTCTCGTAATCCTTGGATAGGTGGAGCGGCTGCAGGTTCATATCCTTCACGATGGTCTTGAGCGGAACGGTATACTTGCTGCGCATAATACATCCTCCTGTTCGAAATACCGATGATCTGTTATAAATCTTATTATAGAATTCAGCGGGGTATTTGGCAAGCAGAAATTTACACGCACCCGGGCGTAAAAAGTAAACAAATCCGTAAAAAAGAGCTTGCTTTTCTGGGCGCGGTCTCAGCAAACACAAGCAAGGAGGTGCTTCAGCTATGGCAAAGTGCCAGTTCTGTGACAAGGATGTGGCTTTCGGCATTCAGGTCAGCCACTCTCATAGACGCTCCAACCGTACTTGGAAGCCGAATGTGAAGCGCGTCAAGGCCATTGTAGACGGAAAGCCCACGCATGTTTACGTCTGCACTCGCTGCCTGCGCAGCGGAAAGGTCACCCGCGCTGTGTAATTGAACATTACCCGATAAAGCCTGTCGTAGATTTTCCGCGACGGGCTTTTTCGGTATTCAGGAAAACCTGCAGAAGAAGCAGAGGCAGATTTTCAGGGAGGACAGAAAGATGGAAAAACTGGAACAGCGGATCCTGAAAGAGGGAGAACTCCGCCCGGGTGGAATCCTGAAGGTGGACGGATTCCTGAATCACCGGATCGACCCACAGCTGAGCTATGAAATGGCGATGGAGCTGAAGCGCATTTATGAGGGCTGCGAGATCAACAAGGTCCTGACCATCGAGGCGTCCGGAATTGCCATGGGCGTCATGGCAGCCTTTGTCTTCAGCTGTCCCCTTGTATTTGCAAAAAAAAGCAAGACGAAGAACATTGCCGATGATGTGTGGTCGGTGGAGGTGGAGTCCTTCACCCACGGCAACACCAACACGGTCATCGTTTCCAAACAGTATCTGGGTCCGGAGGACAAGATCCTGATCGTCGATGACTTCCTGGCGACAGGTGCGGCGCTCAAAGGCCTCAAGGCTCTGGTAGAGCAGGCGGGCGGTACGGTGGTCGGCGCCGGGATCGCCATCGAAAAGGTATTTCAGGGGGGCGGAGACGCGCTGCGGCAGGCCGGAATGAGAGTGGAATCACTGGCACGGATCGCCAGCATGACCGACGACAGCATCGAGTTTGCCAGATAAGAGAGTCAGACGATCACGACATCAAAGAGACAGAAAAACTTCCTGTTTTCCGTGTGGAGAACAGGAAGTTATCATTTGTTATCTGTTATCCGGTTTGTTCAGCCGGTTTCAGGGGGTGAAAGAGCCGCCTTCCGAGACGTACGCCTGAATCTTCTGAAAGGATGTATCGCTGATGGTGTGCTCAATGGCGCAGGCCTCCCGTTCTGCAGTGTCCTCATCAACACCGACGGTCTGAAGGCATTTTTTGAAGAACATGTGCTTGGCATAGGTCATCTCAGCCAGGGCTTTTCCGCTTTCGGTTAGATGGAGTAACTTCTCATCATCAAAGCAGAGCAATCCCTGGTCCATCAGCTTGCCGAGTTCCACACTGACAGAAGGTCTGGAGATTCCCAGTTCCGTGGCAATATCCGTAGAACGGCAATACCCCTTCCTGCCGGTAATGAGGAGGATCGCTTCCAGGTAATCATCCCGGGATTCGTTTCGAAAAGTTCTCTGACTCATAAGTCACGTCCTCTTTGACCTTTTTACACATTGAAAGCTGAAGCATTCATTCCAATCGTTAATCATCGTTCGTGATCAACCAGGGTGAACGTTACAATATAACACCTGTTATTATAGTTGAGAGAACACAAAAAGGCAAACATTTTCTAAACAGAATATAAAAAGTACCCGAAATGTATTGATTTGATCAGATAAGAATACAGGATCCTGTCATGGAATCCGGCCGGAGGACGCTTCTGCCCGCTTGCGGAGAAATGCGACTGTCTGTGCAAGTGCGTTTTTACGGTCGACACCGGCGAGCTGCAGTTTATGGGCATATTCCAGAGCCTCGTGGAACGCTGTCCCCGGTTGAAAGCCGGCGTTAATGAGATCCGAGCCGGTTACCGACGGAGCAGCGATGCGCGCCCGAAAAACGGCATAGTGTTCCTTCAGGGTTTCCTCTGTCAGGGAATATGTCTCCGGAGAAACGCCGCTGCCAAGTGCGTCCGCTCTGGAGAGAAGAAGCAGATCCGCAGGGGAGAGCGCACGGTCAAACAGCCTGCAGCAGGCCTTCTCTCCGGCGTGCTGGGCCGCGAGCATATTGGGGAGCATATGGAGTTCCACCAGGTTCTTCACATACCGGATCAGACGCTTTTCATGAGAGATGCGGGAGAGGAATGCCTCCGCAATGGGAACGCCGGCCTTATCATGCCCGAAGGCGTGCAGCTGGCCGTCTTCTTCGATCGCGGTCGTGCTGACTTTCCCGAGGTCATGGCAGAGTGCAGAGAACATCAGCCCAAGAGGGTACTCCGCCCGATCCCGCAGCGCGGCTGCCTCATCCAGTACCATCATGGTGTGGTTCCAGACATCGCCCTCGGGGTGGTACCGCGCCGGCTGGGGAACATCGATAAGAGCCTGAACTTCCGGAAACCAGAGGTTCAGCTGGTCCATCCTGCGCAATTCCGCAAAAAATCGGGAGGGGCGCGGAGCTTTCATGAGGGCTTTTTCGAGTTCACCGAAGACCCGCTCCGGTGCCAGAGCGGAGAGATCCATCCGTCGACACACTTCGACCGTCTCGGGGACAAGAGTAAATTCAAAGCGGGAGGCAAACTGCGCGCCGCGAAGGACCCGGAGGGGATCTTCTGCAAAACGCAGGTCGTCCATATGACGGATCAGACCACGGTGCAGATCTTCGACACCGCCGAAATGATCGATGATTTCCCCACTCAAAATGTCCTGCATCAGCGCGTTGATTGTGAAATCGCGGCGCAGCGCGGCCTGATACGTCCCGATGAACGGGTCCATCGTACACACAAAGTCCCTGTGCCTGGGACCAACAGCCCGCTCAGAACGCGGCATGGCGATATCCAGGCTGCTGTGACGAAGACCGAAAATACCGAAACTCTCCCCAAAAGCCGTCATCTCTCCAAGTGTGGAGAGAATCCCTGTCAGAGCTTCCGGCGTGATGCCGTGGACCTCAATATCAATATCCTTGTTTTTACGGCCCAGCAGGAGATCGCGCACATAGCCGCCGACGAAATAGGCATGTCCGCCAGCAGCCTGGACCAGCAGCGCGATTTCCCTGGCCATTTCCAGATCAGTCATGGCGTCGTCTCCCGATGATATGGTGGTATAAAATTGTACCACAGTTCCGGGAGAGCGGCAAGAGCAGTATAATTCCCGCCTTGCAGGAAAGCGGAGCTTATGATAAGATAACACGATAAAGAAACTAAAGCTTCAAACCAGGGGGTTATAACATAGATGGAAGAAAAGAAACTGAGAGAGATCCAGACCGGAACGGAAGATATCTTTGATGGTGTGATCCTGAATGTCAAGCGGGATCAGGTCCGCCTGCCGAACGGGCACCAGAGCGTGCGCGAAGTAATCCGGCATGTTGGCGCGGTGTGCGTGGTGCCTGTTACGGAGGACGGCAGGGTCGTTGTTGAGCGTCAGTATCGCTATCCCATTGATCAGGTAATCACGGAGATCCCTGCCGGAAAGCTGGACAGCAAAGAAGAGGAGCGCCTCAGCGCGGCAAAGCGCGAGCTGATGGAAGAGACAGGGATTACGGCAGACATCTGGACCGATATGGGACTCTATTACGGTGCTCCGGCATATTCCGACGAGAAGATCACGATGTATCTTGCTCAGGGGCTGCACATGGGAGAACAGCATCTTGATCCGGATGAGTTCCTGAATGTGGAATTTGTACCGATCGAAGATCTGATCGAAGAGATTCTTACAGGGAAGCTCACGGATGGGAAAACCCAGGTGGCGATCCTCAAAGCCGCCATGCTGCTGAAGAGACAGGGACAGGCGGAGCAGGCGAGATGGAAAAACTGAACGTATGCCTTATCAATGACTCGTTCCCGCCGGCCATCGACGGTGTGGCAAACGCCGTGACCAACTATGCCAGAATCATTGCCCGGGACTATGGTTCTCCTACTGTGGTAACGCCCTATTACCCGGACGCGGACGACTCTGTTTTTAATTTCCCGGTGATTCGATACCCCAGCGTGGACATGACCAAGCTGGTGGGATACCGCGCCGGCCTGCCCTTTTCTCCGGAAATCACGGCAAGGCTCGAAGCATCCCGCTTTGACATCCTCCACAGTCACTGCCCGATCACATCCACAATCCTGGCCCGTTCCGTGCGGGAGCGGCTGAAGGTGCCGGTGGTGTTCACGTATCACACCAAGTTTGATATCGAGATCACCAAGGCCATCCGTTCCCGACGCCTGCAGGAAGAAGCGGCAAAGATCCTCGTCGAGAACATCTCCTCCTGTGATGAGGTATGGACCGTATCCAAAGGAGCCGGAGAGAATCTGCGGAAACTCGGTTATCAGGGTGATTATATTGTCATGCCGAACGGCGTTGATATTCCGAAGGAACGGGTGCCGGAGACACTGATCGATGAAGTGACCGGAGCCTATGATCTCCCCAGAGGAATACCGCTGTTCCTCTTCGTGGGCAGAATGATGTGGTACAAGGGGATCCGTATCACGCTGGACGCCCTGAAGAGACTGCTTGATGCGGGCAGAGATTTCCGGATGGTATTCGTGGGCGGCGGAACCGAAAAGGAGGACATCGTCTCCTACAGCCGTCAGCTGGGCCTGGAGAAAAAGGTCTTTTTTGTGGATCCGATCCATGACCGCAACCGGATCCGCGCCTGGTACTGCAGAGCGGATCTTTTTCTGTTCCCATCGACATTTGACACAAACGGACTTGTGGTGAGGGAGGCATCGGCCTGCGGCCTGGGAAGCGTCCTGGTCAAGGGAAGCTGCGCGGCAGAGGACGTAACCGACGGCGTGGACGGATTCGAGATTGAGGAAAACGCAGAGTCCATGGCTGCCTGCCTGAACGAGGTCTGCGCCAACCCGGAGAAGATGCAGGAGATCGGGGAAGGTGCACAGCGCGATATCTATATCTCATGGGACACTGCGGTGAAAGGTGCCGTGGAACGATACGGCACCGTGATCGAAAATTACAGGGCCGGCAGGTATCCGACCCATGAAAGACCGCAGGATGAATTTCTGAACTGGATCGGCGAACTCATGAACGTGATCGGAACCAACGAGCGCCGACGGAAAGAGATCCGGGATCACCTCAGGGCGGTGATGGAGAAGCGGCCGGGCACAGAATGGCTGCACCCGTTCGGCCCGGATGTGACCGACGCAGTATTCCGCACTGCGAAGAGCGGACTGGCGGAGTGGAAGAAGGGAATCGGATCTGACTTCTCCGATCGCCGCGCAGAGGGAATCCGGCGAAGCAATGAGATGAAGGAATCCATTGAAGAAGGACTCCAGGAGTTCTATGATATCTTCCTGTGACCCGGCGAGAACAGGAACAATGAAAAAGACATCGACGGGAGCCACAGTCCTGCTGTTACTGATGCTGCTTCTTGCGGGGGTTCTGGTTGTGAGAACGCGGCATGCGGAGAGCACGGCGGCACAGAGAGAGACAACGGAAGCGGAAGAGCCGATATCGGCTGTCCGGGAGAAGAACAACCAACATACACAGCTCCCCTCGGAAACAGAGGGAATGGAAACGCCCAGCCCGGAGGAGACGGCAGACCTGATGCCAGCACCTGATTCGGGACAGACTCCGGAACCGGCGGCGACCCCACACCCGCTTCGACCGATCTGCCTCACAGACAGAGATCTCCCTGAGGAGCTGCTTCTGCCGGCGACACATTGCGGAACCGTCGAAGAGGACGACTATCCAACAAGAGATATGGTCTCGGATGTGCCGGACAGAATCAACAAGGACGTCATGGTCTATCTGCCCTACGGGTATGACCCGGAAGAGAAATATGATGTGCTTGTCCTGCTGCACTGTGCCTGGGCGGATCACCGCTTCTGGCTGGGGCAGGACCGAAACTACGGGACCGAGGCGCAGCCGGTGCCGGTTGCAGTGCCGAACCTCCTGGATCGGATGATTGAAGAAGGATACTGCAGACCGTTGATCGTGGTGAGCCCCTGCATCTATCTCTATGACCGGCAGCCCAGCCGAGCGGGCAATGGATATGATTACTCCCAGTTTGCGCTGGAATTCGGAAAGGATTTCCTGCCGTGGGTGGTGGAGAACTATGCCACATGGGCCGCCGATGGAGAACGTGAAACCCTGAAGGCGGCAAGAGAACATTTCGGGGTGCTGGGGGCCAGCTTTGGCGCATATGCGGCATATGCCAGCGTCATTGGGGACAACTTCGATAAGGCGGCCTGGTATACTTTCTGCGGCGGCGGAGAGATCGACCCGGGTTACCTGACCAATGCCTGGACCCAGAGAGGGACGGATGACCTCCCCCTGAAAATGCTCTATATCTGTGAGGGCGAATATGATGACCGCGCGGGACCGGAGATGTCCTATACATGGCTCAGGAATGCCGGAGGCGCATTTGGCGAGGAGAACGTCCGGTTTACCCTTGTAAACGGCTGGGGCCATGAGGACCACAGTTATCTGGTCGGTTTGTTCAATACGCTGCAGATGTTCTTCAGGGATGAGAGCGCAGCCTGAAAATAAAAGCCATTCGGGCAGAGGCAGGATCAACAGAAGAGAAAAGCGGGTGAAATGACAATGAATCGATATTTCCTCATCTTTTTCGTCTATCTTGCGATCGTCAATCTGATAGCTTTCGTGTTTTTTGCCGCGGACAAGAAAAGAGCGGTCTATAACGGGGAGATCGAAAAGGCGAAACGGAGAAGAAAGCCGGAGGCATCCAGACCGATGAAGCGCCGTATTCCGGAGAAAACACTGTTTGTGACGGCGGCCATCGGCGGCAGCATCGGATCGATCGCGGGCATGTGGATCTGCCGCCATAAAACTCAGCATTGGTATTTCGTATACGGAATGCCGCTCATTCTTCTTGCACAGCTGCTCATCGCATGGGTCGCAGTGAGAGGAATCTGACCATACAGCTTGATCAATCTGCCAACTGCACTGTACAGACAAATATGATGAAAAACCCTTATTGATAAAAACGACGGATTAGAACAGGAGGATCCAAACCAATATGAGTACCAATATCATCTATTGTTACTCCGGAACAGGCAACTGTCTGGATATGGCGAAGAATATTGCAAGAGAGCTCGGAGATACCGACGTGGTCATGATGCGTTCTTTCCCGGCGGTGACCGATGCGAGCGAAGCAAAGAGAGTGGGATTCATTTTCCCGTGTTTCGGCGGCGGAGCACCGGCGGACGTGCTGGTGTACGCCCGGCATATCCACATCCGGCCGGGCACCTATACTTTTGCTGTCAGTCAGTCGGCAAGCTATGCCGGAACCGGCCTAGCAGAGCTCAACCGGATTGTTCCGCTGGACTACTGGAGGACTGTGACACACCAATGCTCCTGCATCTGGCTGTTTCCGCATACCCTTATGATGCCGCCATGCACACCGGAAGAGGCACAGAAGCGCAGTGAAAAACTGGCGACGGAAATCGCGCATGAAGTGTTGATTATGGCAAAGACTGAAAAAAAGCCACGCAGAAATATCCTGAACGCGGCAGAGAACAAGGGCTGGCCTATGATCGCAAAGAAAAAAGCCGAGGGCTTCCGGGTGAGTGACAGCTGCATCGCCTGCGGCCAGTGTGTGAAACTGTGTCCCAGAGGGAACATCCGGCTGGAAAACGGCAAAGCTGTGATCGGTACGAACTGCGCACAATGCCTGGGCTGCCTGCAGTTCTGTCCGACCGGTGCCATCTCTCTCGGCAGCATCACGGATAAGCGCGAGCATTACCACAATCCCAACGTGAAAGCGACAGACCTGATGGAGAAAGTAATCCACTTCGACTGAAGATGCACTATGTCTATCTGCTCCAGTGCGCAGACGGGACACTCTACTGCGGTTGGACCACGGATCTGCAGAAG
The DNA here is from genome assembly GCA_902798545.1 of Oscillospiraceae bacterium. Classification (GTDB taxonomy): domain Bacteria; phylum Bacillota; class Clostridia; order Oscillospirales; family Oscillospiraceae; genus Limivicinus. The sequence goes on along the minus strand of CADBWQ010000031.1, from coordinate 15,385 downwards.
AGGGTCAAAGCGCACAATGGTGAGAATGGAGCCAAATATACCCACAGCCGGAGACCGGTAACGCTGGTTTATTCCGAAGAATATACCGATAAGCAGAAAGCGCTGAGCCGGGAATGGCACCTCAAGCGACTGAGCCGGCAGGAAAAGCTGCGGCTGATCGAAGAATACAAAGCAAACGAAAAATAGGCGCATGTATATGTACTCGACGGGATCCGTGTCTCCCGCCGAGTCTTTTATGCGTCAAGTACCGCCTGACCACAGAGAAAACCAACCCCTACTTAAACTCCAGCTCTTCCAGCATGACGGCAAAGTCGATATCATCCAAAGCGCCGAGGTTCTTCTCACTCTTCAGGCGCTGGGTCAGCCAGGGAATCTCCAGGACTTCTTTTTCTTCTGTCATGTCTGCCGGACAAGCTCCAAAGCCTCTGAGAACCCTCTCAGTGCGTCAAAAGGAGCAAAGAGCTTCGCCCTGCGGCCAGGATTCATGGGCGGATGGCGTAACCAGAATTCGTCATGCCTTTCGTGTACGGGAGGTCCCGCACAGAACAGATCACGATGCCGGAAATCGTCCGGCATGGACATATCACCGATCATAAAACACCTCCGGAAGCGCATTAAGTACAGGTCTCGTTTTTCATTCCGGCCTGTTATGAGTATATAATAACAAAAAACCTGACCCGAAAATGGGACAGGATGACGGAAAGCAGAAACAGGGAAATAATAGAATTGGAAATTGGGAACTGGGAACTGGAAATGGAACCGATCGTGTACTATAATAAAATACCTGTAGAATTGATATCTATACATTCCTGCGGCTCTTCAGCAGCACAGCTCCTTTCTGTACATTTGAGCGGCTGACGATCGATATCGACGAGATCAAATAAAACGGCCTCTGCGCCCGGATCCGCTTCCATTCGGCGGAGGAAAAGGAGAATCAGACATTGGATAAGAAAAAATTGTTTCTGATTGTACAATCGGTTCTTTGCGTTGTACTGATTGTGCTGCTGGCCTCGGCGGCAATCAGCATCTATCGAGAAGGCGTCGTTCTGAAGGCGGAAAATCCCCTGAACTGGATTTACAGCCGGGAAAAAGTGGGGGAGAGCCTTCGGCCGATCCTGCCGCTGCTTATCGCCGGTCTGGTGATGACGGTTCTGGGGCTTGTTCTGGGAATCCGGGATGAGAATGCCGGAAAGCCGGTGAAAGACACGGAATGTCTGCGCGACCTGACCGTACGCCGTGTTGCGGTGCCGAATGAAGCGATGAATGCAGAGCGCGCCCGGCAGAAAAAACTCCTCTGGGGTGGATGGGGTGCTTTCGCACTGTGCATGGTTCCGGTGCTGCTCTATATGACAAACGGGGAACACTTCCCGAACGGAAACCTGGAGCCGGTCTTTTTGGCATTGATCGGACACATTGTCCCATGGATCGCCATTGGCCTGGCCGCGCTGATGATTTCCACCGTTCTGCAGGAAAAAAGCATGCAGAAAGAGATCGACGCTGCGCAGGAGCAGATCAAATCGGAGAAGGCCGGCGGTGTCAAAGCCGAGGCAAAGAAGCCCGTGAGTCAGCCGGACAAGCGGATTCGCCTGCTGAGACTTGCGGTGTTCGCATTGGCAGTCTGCCTGATCGTTGCTGGCGTATTCAACGGAAGCGCAAGAGATGTATTCGGAAAAGCAGTAAAAATCTGTACGGAGTGTGTGGGCCTTGGATAATAGTAAAACAACATGGCGGCAGGCGAACCGCCCGTCGACCAGAAGGCTGATTCAGCTTTACAGTGCGCTGTTGCACAACGCACACATAAAAGGCTTTATTGACGGCGAAATCTATCAGGGAAACGTAAAATACGCCTGTGTTCCGGGCTTCAACTGCTATTCCTGCCCGGGAGCAGTCGGTGCCTGTCCGCTTGGCGCTATTCAGAATGCGCTGGCATCTGCCGGACACCGCGCCGGGTGGTATGTGATGGGCATCATTCTGCTTTTTGGTGTGATTCTCGGACGCACGATCTGCGGCTGGCTCTGTCCGCTGGGGCTGATTCAGGAACTGCTCAACAAAATTCCCACGTTCAAGCTCAAAAAGAGCCGGATTACCAGGGCGCTGTCCTGGCTGAAGTATGTGCTGCTCGCAGTGTTCGTCATTGCAATTCCGCTGTGGTACGGACTTGCGCATGATATGCCTCTGCCCGGCTTCTGCAAGTATATCTGCCCGGCGGGTACCTTTGAAGGCGCCATCGGACTGCTCGCCAATCCGGGCAACGCCGATCTGTTCAGTATGCTGAACATTCTCTTCACACGCAAGTTTGTCATCATGCTGATCATCGGACTGGCCTGTGTCTTCTGCTATCGCAGCTTCTGCCGCTTTATATGCCCGCTGGGTGCCATCTACGGCCTCTTCAACCGCTTCTGCCTGGTCGGAGTCCGCGTGGATGAGAGCCGCTGCAACGGCTGCGGCGCATGTGTACGCAACTGCGGCATGGATGTGCGGCATGTGGGTGATCATGAGTGCATCCACTGCTCCAAATGCATGGATGTCTGTGCGCAGAAGGCAATCAGTCTGAAGGCAGGGAAGGTTACACTGAAAGCCACGGAGGGCGGTGTTCCCGGCGAGCCGGAGAACGCATCGTCCAGACGGCGGAATGCCGGAAAGATTGCGTGGGGAATCGCGCTGGCGGTTCTGTGCTTTGCCCTGCTGTGGTTCAACCTCCTGGATCCCGCAGTGAAGAACGCGAGGAAGCCGGCCGGTAATTCGACGTCAGCTGAAAGCTCTGCGGTCATGGAGACACCGCAGGCCGGGGACGGAACGGAAGCAGAGCCATCCACTGCGGCGGAAAACACCGCACCCGCAGTGCCGGTGGGCTACGATGTCGGCATGCAGCTTGCGGACTTCACGATCACCTGTCTGGACGGGAGCGAGTTCCACCTCGCGGACACCCGCGGAAAACCGACCATCATCAATCTCTGGGCAACCTACTGCACGCCGTGCGTACAGGAACTGCCTCACTTCAACGAACTCTACCATGAGCATGAGGGAGACATCGCGATGCTTGCGGTGCATTCCTCCATCGTCGTGGACGATCCGGGCGAATATCTGGCGACGAAGGACTGGACGATCCCATTCGCGGTGGATACGGATGACGACATGATCTGGGGCGTCGTGAACGGGTCTTCCACCATGCCGCAGACCATTGTGCTGGACAGAAACGGTATCGTAATCTACAACCAGAAGGGGTCTGTCACACCGGAGATGCTGGCCGCGCTCTATGAGCAGGCGGCACAGACAGCCTGAACTCGAGGGGTTTTCCCTGAAAGCTCAGCCAGATCGGGCGGCCTGCCTCTCGGCCGTCTGCTTTCTGTTGGCGAGAACCGGGAGCCCGTATTATTCCAAAATCGCCTTGATGCCTTTTGCGCTCCGCAGCGCAGCATCCTTGAAATGGTTCCCCGGGTTCAATTCCCAGGTCACCTCGAGGCCAAGGCTTTTATAGTGATCCACCAGCTCTTCGGTGTTTCTCTGCACGGTCATGAGAACGCTGTTTCTTGTATGCGCCTCCCGGTCACCGAGGGAGAGGTAGAGCTTCGCAGGACGCTTTTGTATTTCATGAGTCAGCGCATACTCCTTAAAATCCGGAAACCACAGTGATCCGGACATGCTCGCGACCCGGTCAAAAGCATCACATCGGTAAGCCGAATACAGCGCAAACAAACCTGCGAGGGAATATCCTGCGATCCCGATGAAGCATGGTGTGCCATTTATCGTTTCCTTTGCTTTTGGCAGGATCTCCGTCAACAGAAGGTCCAAATACGCATCTGCGCCACCTGTGCAGGGTTCATCGTTTTTTGAAAGCGGCGGGCAGTACCAGGGTGTCATGTCGTGATTCCAGTTGAGATTCCCTACAACAAGCAGGCTGCAGTCCGGCGCGTCGATCTCTTGCATGGCCCTGACAACGGATTCCCCGTCATCCGAGTAATTGTTCAGTATGATCAGCGGCGCGGCAGGCTGCTCGCTGCCGTACAAGGTGGCTTTCTTCCCTCCGCCGGCAAAGGCTGTTTTCTCCATAATTTCCTCCTGCATCATTCACTGTACAGTTATTATACTGAGTTTCGAAATCAAATCAAGTACGCAGATTGCTCATATATAGTACAATGCGTGATACTATGAAGGAGTCGGTGTGAACCGGCTCCGTTTTCATTAACTTATTGGTTCATACTTTTGTCCGTCCGTTCAGGTGAAGATACCTCGACATCTGACCAATCCCAACCACCGGCAATAGAAAAGCCCCGGGTTCTGTTCAACCCAGGGCTTTTCTATTGCGTAGCGTAAATTATGACGGCCACGAATTGGTATTCGCGCTTCCGCATCGAAAACCCCTCGGAGGCTGATCCCGCCGATGATGTTTTCAAGCAGATCGTCATCAAGTGCCTGCGCTTTTTTGTTTTCCATCCGGTAACCCTCCTGTGACTTTGCTTATATTGTGTGATAACCTGTCTCTGCATTGCATTTTATCATAACCAGGCACATAACACAAGCGGATCCTTCAAACGGGCAGATTCTATGCGTGCTTCGCCCGCAAAGAATCTGCAGCAGCTCTGATCATCACAGCGTTCCAAGTCGCTTGCCGGCTTCTGTGACTGTTCTCGCGCTCCTGCGTCGCCAGGGAGAACAATCACAGGAGCCTTTTTTCCCGACCTGCCGGCAGATTCTCTTTTGTCCTTCGCAGGCTCCGGCCAAAGCAGAATCTGCCTCTAATACATCACCAGGCACCATCACCGGCAGCCAGCTTCGTCGCAAGCTCCGAAGCGGGCAGCCGGTTCTTCCTCTCACGGCTTTTATTCGCGCTTTGCTCGTGCCTCGCTCTGCCCGAATAAAAGCCGCTGCTGATCTGTCACAGAATATCATTCTGTCTCCGCGGGCTCCGTCAGGATGATATTCTGCTCCTTCGCCCTCCGGAAATCACTGCGTTTCTTTGGCTCGTTCCTCGCCTGCAGTCGCGCAGTGATTTCCTCCGGTCGCTGACGTGTGAAGCTCTTGCATCTCTATTCTATATATCCTCTTTATCTCATTATTTTGTTCTATAAGGAAAGTTATATAAGAGAGTATCACGACCATCACACGAATGATTTCTCTTCGTCTGAAAGCCCAGTGAATTTAGGCATATGTCTGTTCGTTTCGTTTTTCGCGTGACGCCCGACCTCTCTCCGTTTCAACGGCGAGAGCGCTTCCTCTGATGCCCCTTTTTCACCGCCGCCGGGGCGGTTTTTATATCCCATTCTGCGAAAATCCTGCGAAAATCGTGAGAAAAAGATGATAGGAAAAATCCTTCGCGATTGACTAATCTTGCTTTGCGGATGTCTCATCGCTGCTCTGATCGGAGTTTTCTTCCCGTCTCCGGGTTCTGAGCTTTTTTGACAACTGAATCGGGCTGAAAGCGGGCGCTTCTGCTGCCTCCTTTTAAGTCGTACCGTGCAACGGGTCGATGGTTTTCCATCGTCACCAAATGGCCGGACACTTTGAATCTGAGATTCTTCTGAAGAATCCCGGATCACTGTGTCCGGCCTTTTTTGTTTTTATGAAGTTTAATCTGTCAGTTTAGAAAGCATCCGGATGAGCCGGCATGAAGTAGCCGAAATCGTCCTCATACAGGAAATCGTCATAGTCGTAGTCGTCAGCATCGGGGTGCGCCGGGGTGAAGGTGCCGTACTCATCTTCCCAGGTGCCATCGTCGTAGTTGTATCCGTAGTCATACTCGTCATGGTCGTAGGCGTCGGGGTGCGCCGGGGTGAAGGTGCCGTATTCGTCTGCATACAGGATCACATCATCATCGTCCGGGATGTAGTAATAACCGTATTCGTCGCTGTACAGCAGCGTGTAGGTGCAGTAGGTGGTGTAAGCTTCCGAAGCAGGATTTGCGGTGCTGCGAACGGTGACATAGATGTAAGCCAGAGTGGTGTCGACTTCGGTATCACCGTTGAAGAAGGCGCAGTAGACGGCCCAGCCGCTCATGGCGGTGCTCACGTTCTTTATCGTCAGAGTTGCGGTATCCTCGCCCTCAACACGCGCATAGGGGAACATGTTCCGGAAGTCCTGAACCGTATAGGTCCTGCCGTCGGGGCTCTGGAAGTTCCAGGCAAACTTGCTGTATCCGGTTGCGGCGGTCTTGAAGATCGCGTTGTCGCCGACAAACCGTACCTCATCGGTTGGGTTCTTTGTGATAGTAAAGGCGTTGCTGTCTGCGAATGCCATGGTTCCGACAGAGAGAACCAGAACAAGAATCAGTACAATAGAGATCAGTTTTTTCATTTTTTTATATTTCCTTTAATTCTATATTTGTTTGATTTGTTTTTTGTTTTTGATCTGCTCTTCCTGAGCACATGCGGAGTATAGCATGTTGAGTATCACAGATCTGTCACATGAATAGAGTTTGTTTTTTCTTTTATTTCAGACTCTGAGAGAAGCCTGCCTCTTCCAAGTCGGGTTTCTCTGAGCGCCTGAGGCGTTCACACTTTCGTTTATGCCATCGGAGACGTCCGAAACAAGGAGGAAATGCCTTGTCGGTCAGTCGCGCCCATTTTTACTGTCATCGGCTTTTCCTCCGAAAAACGAAATGGAGGAAAAACCAATGACAACCATTGCCAATGAAGAAATCATCTATGCACCCATCGAAATCGAATCCGCTGATCAGCTCCACGCCCTCGGCGCCACCTGGGAGGACTGCAAGACCTGGAGAATCGGTGTGACACCTGTAAAAGTGATTCTGGTACCGGCTGATCAGGAGACGCGTGATTTCCTGATTCAGGATCTGCGTCGGAAGTATGTGAATCGTAGCCGTGAGACACGCTGCCAGGTGCCTGGCAAGTACAATCGTCCTGTTACTTGCCCGGCGAAGAATCATTGTGATTGCTGCCCCTATGGTATGAATGCTGATGACCGTAGTAGTAAAGTGGTCAGTCTGGACAGCCTGCTGTAGGATGGCTATGAAGAGGGAAGTGATGATACGACTGCCGATCCGGTGGTGTCTTCCTTGTATCTTGACGATGTACTCCGTCATCTGCGGGAAGAAAATCCTGTCTTTCTGGATATAGTCTATCTGCGTGCAGACGGCCTGACGCTTGATGAGATATCAAAACGTCTCAACATCCCGCGTACAACACTTTACCGTATGCTGCAGAAAATCCGCCGGATTGCAGAGTGTATTGATTGATAAAGTCCAGCGATTTGGATAAAGACTTGTATGAATATAAAAAAAACTTAACAGGTGATCTTGCGCTACACACCATGCGCCTTTTGACACACTTCCCAGCATCCCCAACAAGGGGGGGCAGTGGCTTCTGACCACTGCATCCCTTGTTGGGTTTTAGTCCTTTCTGTAATATCTACATTCATATCCGTCGGCCCGCAGTACGTCCAGTACGTATCAGGGGATGGGGCTTTCTGCTTCTTACGTGCCTTTCCACTATTCGTAACGGTAAAAGTCCTTTCCGTATATCTCGTTTGCCATATCAAAGACCTTGCCCATCCCTAGTCAAGCCCCAAATGAGGACAATTATGAATTGGAGAACCGGCACACGGGTAAAAAGAAAACGCCCGGGGAGTATTTCCCTGGACGTATGAGATCTTGATAACCTGGAATTGATTGTAAGACTATCATGTCTTGAGCATGGCCTAATTACTGCCGATGATTGTTGGAACAAATCTCTCAAACAAGTCTTTGCTTCGTGTTTCAAAATCAAAGGAATCTCCCCAGGAATACCACTCAAATAAAATCCCTTTCAGGAGAATAGCGATATCATCGCTAATTGCCTTTGCTGTTTTTCCGCGGGGCAGCAATTCACCATTCTTTACTGAATTCTCTACGATTCTCTGAATTGCCTGTTCCAGGTCATTTCGGAAATCTTCACAGTCAAAGCCGCCCTTCTCAGTATGCAGACACATAAGAAGTCCGTTCGGTCCAAACATCAGACTGCAACTGCATAAAGTCATTCCGAGTTCATTCAGCTGTTCTGCCAAGGGAAGATCTTTTACTCTCTCGAGCAATTCTGCCAGAGCCTGCTTGCTTTCTCTGGAATATACTACAGCCAGAATATCGTTTTTTGTCTTAAAGGAGCGATAGAACATCCCCGTGGTAATACCTATTTTCTCGCAGAATTCCTGGATCGATATCTGGGTAAAAGAACGATCATGGATCATGGGAATTGCGGCTTCAATGATAGAATTAGCTACTTCTGCTTTTTTAATTCTTCTCTTCTCTTCTGTAGATTTGAGCATAAGACCACCAACAAAATATAATAATAGAGCTTGACATTCTCAGAAAGATGTCATATAATCGATTTCGTAATTAATTACGAAATTAAGTTCGCCGATGATTACACTTATAATTATAGCGTTTTGCAAATAAAAATCAAGAGAAAAGAAAGGAAGAGCTCAATGAAAAAAGCATTTTCACTGTTACTGGTCTTAGCAATTCTTGCAGCATGCTTCGGAGCAACAGCGGTTGCAGAAGCTGCCGAGGTCGCATTCACACCCGGAACATATGAAGGGAAAGCCACCAGTACCGGTGGGGAGCTGATCGTTTCGGTTACTGTCTCAGATCATGCCATTGAGAGTATTGAGATTGTCCGTTGCAATGATACGGATGGAATCAAAAATGTACCGCTGGAAAGAATTCCAGCCCAGATCCTGGAGAATCAGAGTTTGAATGTGGATGCGGTCTCCGGTGCAACATTAACTTCGCTTTTCCTCAGGAATGCGATAACAGATGCGGTTAAGAAAGCCACAGATGACGTGAGTGGTTTGAATGAGAAGATAGAATACAAAGCAGCCGCCCAGAGCGATATGCAAGCAGACGTCGTCGTTGTAGGAGGCGGATCTGCGGGCTTGGCTGCAGCCGCACAGGCCGGTACCTATGGCCTGAATGTTGTACTGATTGAAAGAAACGCTTTTTTGGGCGGAACATCTCTTGTTTGTGATGCCGTCATCTTTGAGACGCCGATAGAATATATGAGAACGGCGGAGGAGCCATTAGAGAATCTCTTTAAGAGCGCCGGCATCCAGAGCACCAAGGTCGGAGTAGAATTTGGCGGCTTGCCTTTCAATATGATTGCCGCACAGCCGGATGAAGGACGCTCCATTATGGGCACTGCGATGGCCTACCTTGAGAAATATGCGGCTGAGCACAACGTAACCATTCTGAAAGACACCAGCGTGACAGGGCTGATTGTGGAAGATGGCACTGTTACGGGTGTAACAGCTGCTCCACGCGGGCAAGAGAGTTTTTCTGTTTCCGCAAAGGCTGTTATCCTTGCCACGGGTGGTTTCGCCAGAAACCACGACCTGGTGAATCAATATATGCCGCAGTATGCTGAAGCCAGAAACTGCAATCTGCCGGGCGCCCTTGGCGAAGCTGTCGAATGGGTTTCTGAGCTGGATGGTAAGCTGATCAACATGGATGCCGGTTTCCAATGGTTCCCTGCCTCGGCTGCTCTGGCGGCTCATTCTCTTGGCTCCGCAAATGGAGGGCCTATGGTCTACGTCAACCAGGAAGGGAATACCATTAATGATGGTTATTTCTATAGCGACTGTGCTAGAGATGCCTTTAAACAAAACGGAAACGACACTTTCTACCAGATTCAGTCACCGGCAGATGTTGCAGCAACGATGAATGAAGAAGAGGTTGCGCATGGTTTGTCCTCCGGATCTGTATTTGAGTTTCATTCCGTTGCAGAGATTGCGGAAGCATACAATCTGCCGAATCTTGAGGAAACCATGAGTGGACTCGGTTATTCGGCGGAAGATACCTACTATGTCTGCCCGGTAAAACCTTATGCTTATTCTACCTATGGCGGAATTGATATTGATGAAAAAGGACATGTACTGAACTCTTCAGATGAAATCATACCCGGTTTGTATGCCGCAGGTGAGGTTACAGGAAGTGTTGATTACAAAAACCTTGGAGTGTATACTGGACAAGTTGGGCAGGGAATGGAAGAGAGCATTATTGCAGCCCGCACAATAACAGAAGAAATAGGCTAAACACGACGGAATTACTCAGGAGTACATCAACTCTGTGAGGAAAATCTTGAATAGTGAAAAAGAAGGTCGGGGATTGTCCTCGGCCTTCTGATATTACCGGTACCAATTGCACCGATGCATGTTGGAGGCAGATGAGGAGAGAGTCTCACCGATTATCTTCTGGAATTGTGGAGGTTAATGAAGCGTGTTTAACTCATTTCCGAAACTTACCTGATGGCCAGTGGGAGCCGCCGTTTCAGGCTCTGGCTCCGCCGGCGCTACAGGCGAAATCGGTTCAGAAGGTCCAAATGGATCACTCAAACATGGTATTACCCCCGTTCTTTCAATTAACATCGTTAGCTCTGTTCTATAGAGCCGCATTTTTAGTCCTTTCTGTAATAATCACACTCATATCCGTCGGCCCGCAGCACGAGCCCGGAAATCTACGCCGGTGTCCTGCCCATCTGTTCCATGGCGTGGGCCAGAATGTCGCGGCTGATGGCCTGCGTGATGTTTTCCACCAGCTTCGGACCGTAGCTCTCGATCCGCTCAAACTTTTTTTGAGCGGTCATGCCATAGTAGGAGATCCCTTCGCCGCCAAACTGGTTTTCGCAGATCCTCGGTATCGCATCTCTGTTACGCGAACCTTGTCGATGAATTTGTACGAGAAAAAGCCGGCAGGTATGCTCTGCCGGCTTTTTCCCGGATATCGCAGTCAGAACCAGGACACAGGCCTGTCTTGCTGCGCAGCTGACGTCTATGCGAAACCGTTTCCCCTCATGTTTTACGTCTTGCTCTTTAGTTCCCCCGGATTTCCTGTCTCATGAAGCCGACGTACGAGATCGTAAATGCCGCGAAGGAAAGGGCAAGCAGACCAACCAGATGCGGCCAGACCAGAAGCAGGCTCTGCCCAAGAGACAGATAGCTGCTCAGTGCGCCGACCAGCTGTGCATATGACACAGCGTTGATCGCCCGGGTTGCCGGGTTCATCAGAACGGAACTGGCTTCTGAATACAGATAGTAGGGAGAGATTCTGTTCAGATTCAGGTTCAGATTGTAATTGTTCAGCGCGTTGACCGCCTGTTCATACTCTGTATTGACCGGGTAGACCGCATTCGCCATAATGCCTGCCAGAAGGCTCATGAAGATTGCAAAAAATAGCCAGAGTGCGATCGAAGCAAGTGCCGACGTTGCCGCATGCCTGGTGAAGACCGAAAACAGCAGTGCCATCGCCAGCCAAAAGCAGATATACACGATTGTATAAAGCAGATAGATCAGAACCCTGACAGCCTCCTCGCCTGACGGCCGTATACCGGACGCCAGGAAACCTGCGCATCCGACTGCAATACCTGTGCTCAGGACCATAACCACGACCAGTGTCGAGGATGCCAGAAACTTGCCGATGATGATGGCATCTCTGTAAATTGGCTGAGATACCAGCCGGTTCAGTGTCCCGTTGTTTTTCTCGGCGTTGATCGAGTCAAATCCGAGGATCAGCCCGATGAACGGACCGATCAACGCGATCAGTGACATATATGACGGGATGGAACTGCCGCCGGTGGTAAACAGTTTGAGGAACATGTAGCTTGCATCAAATGAAGCATTCTTATCTATGGCAGCATTCATAATCGCACTTTTAATTCCCGTAACCGCGCCGTATACGCTTGCGATCGTCATCGCAATCACGAGGATCAGAATAATGATGAACCTTTTGCTGGTCACATGATCCGCCATTTCCTTCCGATAGAGCGCCTTCAGACTGTGGTAGCGGATGCTCCTGCACTTATGCTCCTCTGTTTCTGAAACGGTGCTTCCTGCTGCCGCTCTTGTCATGGTTCTCATCTCCTTCTTTTTCAGCTTCCTCAAAATACACACGGTAGATTTCGTCCAGATCTCCGCCTTTCTGATGCATATGCAGCAGTTTATATTCATGTGTTCCGAGGAACCTTGTGATATCGGTGCGCAGATCTTTGGAAGAACTGATCAAAAAAGTACTGCCTTCCATGGATATTCCGGTAATCCCATCCTGTTCTTTTAAAAATCCCAGGAATCTCTCATCACAAGGTTCCGCTGAAATCTCCAGTGTATAATGACCCTGTGCCGCAATCTGTGATCCCAGTTCGCTGATTCCGCCGCACGCGATCAGACTTCCATCCACAAAGATGCCGACCCTGTCGCAGATCTGCTGGATCTGGTAAAGTTGATGGCTGGAGACCAGGATCGTTTTTCCATCCTCCACACTCAGCTGTTTGATCAGGCTTAAAAACTCGCGCATTCCTTCCGGATCAAGTCCTGCTGTCGGCTCATCCATAATAATGACCGCCGGATCCTTGATCAGGACATCTGCAATACCAAGTCTCTGGCGCATGCCTTTCGAATAGGTTCCTGTTTTCTGGTTTGCTGCGTATGTCATTCCGACTTTTTCAATCAGTCTGTCAATCAGCGGATCAATCTCTTTTTCCGGAATTCCGTTCAGTCTTGCCGTAAAGCGGAGGTTTTCCCGGCCTGTCATGTCACTGTAAAAGCCGACGTTGTCCGGCATATATCCGGTGATTCGCTTGACCTGCATGGATTGCCTTGTGCAGTCATATCCGTCGATCAGTGCCCTGCCCTGCGTAGGCTCGGTCAGACCCAGAAGCATCAGTATCGTTGTTGTTTTTCCTGCACCATTTGGTCCAAGCAGCCCGAATATCTCCCCCCGCCTGATCTCAAGGCTGAGGTGGTTGACAGCTACCTTTTTGCCGTAGGCTTTGGTCAGATCTTCGGTACGGATAATGGTTGAATCCGTCATGATTCTCATCTCCTGCCAAATTTGCGAATGATCTGCACCAGTCCGAGAACCAGGAACGCAACGATGGCAACTGCCGCGATTCCCCAGCCTGTATGGTTCTGCACGGATATTCTGAGCGCGCAATCCGACGAAACTGCGTCATTAAACGCTGTTATCACAGTCACATAATCGCCGAGGATCGCATCCTTTGCCGGCGTAATATGTGCAGTCACTTCTACATTCCCTCCTGCAGGAATGCTGTTAATCGTATCCTGGTCAAAGGTGACCTCCCAGTTCGTAGAAGCCTGTGCTTTCAGACTGATGGCTGTCAGATCGATATTCCCCGTGTTCTGTATGGAAAGAACTATATCTTTGGGCTCACCCGCGTAAGCGCTGGCGGAAAGATTGCCGGTTGGTGTCGTAGTCGTCAGGCTGTATGTTCCTGTAATCCTGACCGTGACCGGAAGTTCGAGTGTCTCACCTGCGCAGGCTGCGACAAATGTGATCGGATACTCACCGGCCGTCACATTCTGTGCGGGAACAACGGCAGCCTTGATTGTAGAACTTGCACCGGCATCCACGGGTACGGAAGAAGTGGTGGTGGTTGTGCCAGATGGCGTAAATGTCACGTTCCAGCCCTCCGGAGCTCCCTCTGCAGACAGCGAATAGGTCATGTTCTCACCGCTGTTATTGGTCAATGTGGTGGTGTAACTGAACTTCGTGCCGGCAACGCCTTCCTGCTGCGCATAGTCTGTTGTGAACTTACCTGCGCCGATCTTTTTTTCTTCCGCATCCACTTTTACGGTCAGCGCCAGTACCTCATCAATGTTTCCGCCTTTCGCACTGAGGCTGACGGTGTAAGTATCTTCCTTCGTATCTTCCGGAACAGTCAGCGAATAGCTCAGAGAAGGAGAATCCTCCTTTGTCTGGTACGCACCCACATGAACCATGGAAATTTCATTGGAACTGCCTTTAAATCTTCCTTCCCACCCTTCCGGAAGATCTTCGGCGCCAAGTTCGACAGTGGCTTCTTCCGAACCGGTATTTGTAATATAAAGAGTAAATGTCGAGGTCCCGCCGGGTTTGACAGTAACCCCGGGATAATCCGTACTGAACGTTACTTTCCCCGTTTCAGCTTCCGTAATCATCTTTGGCTGAGCTTCTTCTTCATCTGCAGCAGCCTGCATCGGCATTGCCGTCACGGTCAGCAAACCTGCCGCCAGCAGTCCGAACACGGACCGAACAACCCTTTTCCGCAACATCCCTGCAGTCTTTTTCATGATATTTGGCCTTCTTTCTTTTTGCTTCCCGGATATTTCCCGCCCGGAAGCCTTATCGTTTTTCCAATTAAAAATTGTATAGCTTATTTGTGGCGCAATTTACAAAATTCTGTGTTTTTTCTGTGAACAACTGATTTGCTGTCCTGGGCATGGATTTTTTCTCCGTGCCACGTGGAGACTGTCGCTTTCTTGAGCAAAATGATACGAGGCTGAAGGGGTATGTTGAGATTGGTGTGGATGCTGAAGCATAAAAAAGAAGACTTCACTGAAACTGATACCTCATGTTACGTGCACGATAAAGGGGACCCTGTCTTTCTGCTAGGGCAGTTTTTTTAGTAATCAGTGCCTTTTTGGTTTGTATTCATTTCCTTAGTCCTTCCTGTAGTATTCGCACTCATACCCGTCGGCCCGCAGCACGAGCCCGGAAATCCACGCCGGTGTCCTGCCCATCTGTTCGCAGATGTCCTGAACGCTGGCGTAGCGTCTTCATGGCGTGGGCCAGAATGTCGCGGCTGATGGCCTGCGTGATGTTTTCCACCAGCTTCGGACCGTAGCTCTCGATCCGCTCAAACTTTTTTGAGCGGTCATGCCATAGTAGGAGATCCCTTCGCCGCCAAACTGGTTCTCGCAGATCCTCGGTATCGCATAGGCGAGGCTCCTTCCGCTCGGAAGCCGGATGAACATCATGCCGCCGCGGTACTCGTCCCACACAAAATCCGGCAACGGGTACTTCCGCAGTTTTTCCTGAATGGCCATCTCGACTTCCACGTCCCGCTTGTTGTAGGCCTTGAAGACTTTCCATTTCTCCGGTGCGTCAGAGGGGGAGTGAAAATGGCAATTGCCATCCTCGTCAATGGTCGGTGTGCAGAAGTACCGGATCAGGGTTCTTCCTTCGCTCATCTTCTGCTGCTCCAGCTTCAGGACGGCCCCCACCTGTGCCAGGGCGAGCGGCAGTCCGTTGTATGCCGCCCACACCATGTCACAGCGCCATGCTGCCGGATTGAGGAAGCCACCGTGCGCATCAAAGTCGTAATGCTCTTTGATCTGCCTCGGATATTTTTTCTTCAGCCAGTTGCTGATACATACCCGTTCAAAGCTGGCATTGTAATTGTATTGACCTGGGAAGAGCAAAAAAAAGCTCTCTCATATCAGATATTTCGGAAGAAAAAAACCGGAAAGAAATTTTTGAGGATAGCATCTACTGCCAGCCTGACCTTTACAGATGAACTTAGAGGCGATACTTTACTGACGACGGCGACTACTATTCCGATTAAGCTTAAGGAAAGTGACAATCGCATAACTGGATAAAAGCAATCGACCACGGAAATGGGCACAT
>CADBWQ010000030.1 GCA_902798545.1 Oscillospiraceae bacterium | reverse complement strand
GAACGGGTATCAACATGAAGGCCGAGACTACCGTCCGGCTGGCTCGTGACTGCCAGAACATCGTGGCCATCAAGGAGGCCAGCGGTTCGCTGGAGCAGGTGGACGAAATCCTGAAGAATGCTCCGAAAGACTTTGCCGTTATCAGTGGCGACGATGCCTTGACCTATCCGATGGTGGCATGCGGTGCTGTGGGCGTGATCTCCGTAATCGGCAATGCTCTACCTCGTGAGTTCTCCAAGATGTTGCGACTGGAATTTAACAATGAGTTTGCCGCTGCCCGCAAGATTCATCATAAGTTTACCGACCTTTTCTCCTTACTCTTCGTTGATGGCAACCCAGCCGGTGTGAAGGCCATGCTTTCCGAGATGGGCTTCATCGAGAATGTGCTCCGTCTGCCGTTGGTGCCAACGCGAATCACGACCAAGCAGCGCATTTCCGAAATCTTAAAGGAGCTTTAGGCCATGGATGAAAGGAGAATTATTCATGAGATTACGCCCCTGATGGGTAAGGACGTGCTATATATAGCCGACCGTCACAAGAAAGAGTTTACCTATCCGATACATAATCATGAGGTTTTCGAACTGAACTTCGTGGAGCATGCACCGGGAGTGCGCCGCATCGTGGGCGATAGTAATGAGATTATCGGCGAATATGACTTGGTGCTAATCACCTCACCCGATTTGGAACACGTCTGGGAGCAGAACACCTGTACGAGTGAGGATATCCGCGAGGTGACCGTTCAGTTCGATCTGGGCATGAGCGAAGACTCGCTCTTTGGGCGCAATCCTTTCATGTCAGTACGCAAGATGATGAACGAGGCCCGCAAAGGTATCTGCTTCCCCATCAGCGCCATCATGAAGGTCTATAAGGAGATTGACACGCTCTCGTCTATTCAGGATGGTTTCTATGCCGTGATGCAGTTCATGACGATTCTCTACGAACTCTCCAAATGTGATGGTATCCGCACGCTGGCCAGCTCAAGCTATGCCAAGGTGGCCGTGCAGGATGATTCGCGCCGTATCCTGAAAGTGAAGAATTTCATCGCCCAGAACTATATGGATGAACTGCGGCTGGGGCAGCTGGCTGATATTGCCGGTCAGGAAGCTGAATATCGTATTCTCGGTGTGTTCGCTGATGAGCGCCTGCCTGAATTGCCCGATGTCCCGACGCTGGGTGAGTTGGGCTACTACGAAGGCTGGCTGGGCTCCTCCCGCTGCATCGTTGCTCCCGCCGGTGTGAGCGAGGACGTTGTGAAGTTCTATGAGGATGCCTTCAAGCAGGCCATGGAAGATCCTGATTATCTCGAAGCAGCTGAGCAGGCTGGCATGGCCACCGACTATAAGGATGCTGAAGCGACTGGTGCGCTGATTCAGCAGCAGCAGGAATTTGCCGAGAGCCTGGTAGAGGGATTCTGGTACGATTTCTGATCTCTGGTCTGAGATTCATAGGTAATCCAACCGGTCACAGATCCTTCAGAATCTGAAATGTCCCATAAAATAAGAAAGGGCAGGCGATTACCTGCCCTTTTTTAGAAACAGAAAAGAGCAGGAAGGAAAGGAGGAAACTCCCTTGAAAATGAAGAAAACAGACATTGGCGTGGTTGTTTTCATGTACATTGTCTGCGGCTATTTCTACTACCATATGACGAAGCTGAAGGCTTCAAGCCAGACCTATCCGCGTTTCACGATCATTCTCCTCTTCGGGCTGACGACACTCTATCTGATCCAGATGATTGTCGCGGCAAAGAAGCATGGCGTGGAGAGCGGCGTGGATGAAGTTTTCAAAGACTTCCAGGCCGCGCAGTTCTTTGTCTGCCTCATTGCGGCAATTCTGTATCTGGTCTGCATCTATTTTTTCGGATTCTATATCTCCACGGTCCTGTTTATGGCGGTTGTTCTCCTGTATCTGAAAGTACCGCCCCTGTATTCAGCGATTACGGTTGTGGTGATTGTGGCGCTTATCTACTTTGCCTTCCAGCGCTTCCTCGGTGTGAAGCTTCCGGTCGGTACGGTGATGAAAGCGCTGGGAAAGTAAAGGAGGCTTGAGAACATGCTGGAAACCTTATCTCTGATGGGTGCGGGCTTTCTCAATGCCCTGACCCCAATCAATCTTCTGATGATGGCGGCCGGCGTTGCCATGGGTATTATTATCGGCTGTATGCCCGGCCTCTCCGCAGCCATGGGCGTTGCGCTGATGCTCCCGATGACCTTCACGATGAAACCGGAAACCGGCCTGATCGTCCTCGGCGCCATCTACTGCGGCGCCATCTTCGGAGGCTCAATCTCCGCCATTCTGATCCATACTCCCGGTACGCCTGCATCAGCGGCGACGGCGATCGAAGGCTACCAGATGACCCTGCGTGGGCAGGCCGGTAAGGCGCTCTTCACTGCCTGCTACGCCTCCTTCTGGGGTGGCCTGCTGAGCTGCGTTTCGCTGTACTTCTTCTCACCGCTGCTGGCCAAGCTGACGCTGAAGTTCATGTCGGCAGAGTATTTCTGGCTCTCCATCTTCGGCCTGACTATTATCGCGGGTGTGTCTTCCAAGTCGATTGTCAAGGGCCTGATGTCCGGCGCACTCGGCCTGTTGATTTCCACCATCGGCCTCGACCCCATCACCGGTGTGAAACGCTTTATGCCGAGCAGCTACTTCGCGGAAGGCATCAATACTACCTGTGCGTTGATCGGCCTGTTTTCCATGTCCCAGGTCTTTATCCTGGCGGAGAAAAAGATCAAGGCACGCGCACAGGCGACCAAGTTCTCCGACAAGATGAGCCTGAGCCGCGAAGAGCGCAAGATTCTCCGCCCGACAATTGTCCGTTCCTGGATTATTGGCAACCTGATAGGAATTCTGCCCGGTGCCGGTGCCTCTATCGCCTGCTTCCTGGGCTACAACACCTCACGCCAGTTTTCCAAGCATAAGGAAATGTTTGGAAAAGGCTCCATCGAAGGCGTCGCGGGTTCTGAGGCGGCCAACAACGCTGTCACCGGAGGCTCTCTGATCCCGACCCTGACCCTCGGTATCCCGGGCGAGAGCGTTACCGCGGTTCTCATGGGCGGCCTGGTCATTCAGGGTCTGACTCCCGGTCCGGAACTCTTTGGAAAGTATGCCCCGATGACCTACACCTTCTTCGCCGGATTCGTTCTGGTACAGTTCTTCATGCTGGGCATCGGCCTGATCGGATGCCGCGGATTTGCACAGATCTCCCGCCTGTCCGACGCCATCCTGATTCCATGCGTCACAGTGCTCTGCTTTGTCGGCTCCTACGCCATTCACAAGAACATCATGGACATCGTGGTCATGCTGTCCTTTGGCGTTCTGGGCTATCTGATGCGGAAGCTTGACCTGAACACCGCGGCCGTTGTGCTGGCGCTGATCCTCGGCCCCATCGGTGAAAAGGGCCTGCGCAACGCGCTGCGTACCTCGCGCGGCAGCATCAGCGTGCTCTTCTCCTCGGTGGTGTGCTGGGTGCTGATCGCTCTCTGCATCTTCGGTATTCTCTCTCCGATCTTTATGAACAAGCTGGAGAAGAAGGCTGAAGCGGATGCGGCAGAAAACGCCGGCGGCATGGACGAGCTCGAGAAGCTCACGGAGGAAGACTCCGTCTGATCTTCACAACCACATCTCATTAGCAAAAAAGAAGAATCTCCTTCAAGGCATGAAAGCTGAGAGGGAGATTCTTTTTGTTTATTCCGATGTGGTTCCTGAAGGCGGAAAACTGGTCAGGGATTCACATTCGCCAGTTCCATCAGCCGGATCAGAACCCGGATGCCCTGGGCGTAGGAGCGGATGGGGAGACGCTCGTTGGTGCCATGCATGCCCCTGCGAACATCTTCTGGCTCGGTCAGGAACGGGCTGCAGCGCAGACAGGTGTCACAGATACGCTCATACTGATGGGCGTCTGTAGCTCCGACGGTCATGGACGGGACGAAGATGACATCGGGGAAGAACTGTTTCATGGCTTCACAGAGCTTCTGATATCCGTAACCGTCGCTCCGGGCGGTGGCGGAGGGGTTGTTTGCCTGGAGATAACGGAGGTGGACCTCCGGGTTGTTTACGGCTGTACGGCAGTGCTCCATAACAGCGTCGATGCTGTCGCCTTCATTCAGGCGGAAGTTGATGACCGCACGCATGTTCTGAGGAAGAACATTGCAGGCGGCGCTTCCACCCTCAATCATGGTGGGAGCAATGGTCGTAGTCACGAAGGAGAAGGTCTCAGGCCTTTCTGCACAGACTGCAGCGATCGCATCAGCGTTCCCGTGCACATCGCTGACCAGTCCCCGGAACGGTTCTTCAGTGATATAGGGAGAGAGCGACTCAAAGGTCCCGATCAGCGGTTCCGGCAGACGGAAGGGGAAGGGACGGTCGGTGATGGCAGTGATCGCCCGGGCGAGGTGTTCAAGAGAGCTTCCGCCGAAGGGACGGTTGGAGTGGCCGCCCCGGCTCTCGACGGAGAGTTCCAGATCGGCATAGCCCTTTTCCATCAGTTCAATCAAACCGATGGGCAGACCGGGCGCACCGAAACCAGCCCCGTCTTCCAGCTTGCAGCTGCCCTCGTCCAGAACGAATTCCAGGCGGACTCCGCGGCTTTTCAGCGTCTCAGCAATATCGAGAGCACCCAGATTCAGGGTTTCTTCGTCGTCACCGAAGGCAAGGTAGGCAGTCCGGCAAAAGCGCCGTCCATGCGAGAGCAGGTATTCCGCCGCCTCCAGAATGCCGAAAACCATTTCCTTGATGTCCAGTGTGCCGCGTCCCCAGATGTATCCGTCCGCTACCGCGCCGGAGAAAGCGTCATGGGTCCAGTCCTGCTCCGTCCCTGCGACCACAGGGACCACATCCTGATGCGACATGTAGAGGCAGGGGAGGAGCTCCGGGTTTGTGCCGGGAATGGTGATCAGTACCGAGTGCCCGATACGTTCAAACTGCCCGCAGGCCAGAACCGCGGGAAAGCTGTTCCGCATCAGTTCCTGCAGCTTGTCGAATTCCAAAAAATCCGTGCGGCTGTGATCTTCGTAGTTTACAGTCCTGCAGCGGATCGCATCCGAGAGATGGGAGACCGCGGATTCCACATCCAGATCCGGATAAAGGGTCTCATTGGCAAAATACGAAAAGACAGGCTTCATGTCTGCTTGTCCTCCAGATAGCGGCTGAGAAATTCCCTGGTACGCTCGTTTTTCGGATTGCCAAAAATCTCCTTCGGGCTGCCCTGTTCGAGAATAACACCCTGATCCATGAACACAACGCGGTCACTGACCTCCTTGGCAAAGGCCATCTCATGGGTGACAACCACCATGGTCATGCCTTCGGCCGCCAGTGCTTTCATGACATCCAGCACCTCGCCGACAATCTCCGGGTCCAGAGCGGAAGTGGGCTCGTCAAAGAGCATGATTTCCGGCTCCATGCAGAGGGCACGGGCAATGGCGACGCGCTGTTTCTGACCGCCGGAGAGACGGGTGGAATCGGCGTAAATGAAGTCAGCCAAACCCACAGTGGTGAGGTTCCTGACAGCGAGTTCTTCCGCCTTTGCCTTCGGCACTTTTCTGACCGTCATCGGCGCCAATGTGCAGTTGTCAATGACATTCTTGTTGTTAAACAGATTGAAGCTCTGGAAGACCATGCCGATCTTCTGACGCAAAGCATTGAGATTCACGTGCAGGTCCATCAGATCCTGGCCGTCAAACCAGATGTGCCCGTCATCGGCCTCTTCCAGAAGATTGATACAGCGGAGCAGGGTCGACTTGCCGGAACCTGAGGCGCCGATGATGCAGACCACCTCGCCCTTATGGATCTCAAGACCGATGCCCTTGAGCACATGAAGGTCACCGAAGGACTTTTCCAGCTTTTCGATTTTCAGTACGCATTCGTCCATATTGTGCCTCCTCAGTTCGAACTGGGGATCCCCTTCACCGGGGTGTCAAGCTTTTTGCCTAAGAACTGAAGCAGTTTCGAGGACAGCCAGGTGAGGATCAGATAAAGGATCGCTGCCACGCAGTAGATCTCCAGAGAGCGGAAATAGATGCCGCTGACGGATTTTGTGGCGTACATCAGGTCCATCACGCCGATGACCGAGAGAACAGAAGAATCCTTGATGTTGATGATGAACTCATTGCCGATGGCGGGGATGGAGTTCTTCACGGCCTGGGGGAAGACCACCTTGATCATGCTCTGCCAGTTACTCATGCCGAGGGACCGGGCGGCCTCGGTCTGGCCCCGGTCGATGGCCTGGATGCCGCCGCGCAGAACCTCTGTCAGGTACGCAGTGGAGTTGAGAGAGACAGTGCAGAGACCGGAAATGAAGAAGCTCCAGACATGGTTGATCTCGGTGACGGACATGTTTGTGCGCTTGAAGAGGTTGAAGCCGAAGTAATAGAAGATCAAGGCCTGAACCATCATTGGCGTGCCGCGGATGACGAAAATGTAAAAGCGGGAGAAGTGACTTGCCAGCCACTTCAGTGCCTTGACAAAATCATGATCCCGCTTGTCAGGCTCCTGAATCCGGAGGAAGACCATGAAAATCGAAAGCACAAAGGCAATGGCGGTGCCGAGCAGCGCGATGCGGACAGTGGTCCAGACACCGGCCAGAAGGATATCCTTGCTCTTTACGCTCATGTAGATCATGGAAGAGCCAAAGCCCTGAGGGTTCTTTTCAAGCTGCATGCAGGTCTGCACGGTATAGATCAGCTGCAGCAGACCGCGATCCAGCAGCGCAAGGAGACAGGCCAGCACCACGAGATAGGAAAACCAGCGAGAGATCAGCTTCATGCCCGGCGAGCACAGAAAGCTGCCACGGTAGTTCTTCCAGTTTGTCAGCTTGATCACCAGAGCCAGCGCGCTCAGCGCGAGGAAGCCAGAAAAGATGATCCGGCAGAGAGTACCGGGAAGGTTACCCGTCAGGAAGCTGAGGGGATGGGGCTCGCCGGCGAGAAGACTCAGGCCCAGCAGCGCGATCAGACTGCCTCCCAGACAGACATAGGGGTGATCCCGTGTAATGAAATTGCCCTTGGCGGTTCGATTCATGCTTGTACTTCCTTTTGCCTGGCTCCCCGGAGTTACCGGGGAGCCGATTTCAGGTCAGGTTGAATGGCGTTTCGAATAAGGGGAAACTATCAGGCGGGCTGGTTGTTCAGTGCGGTATCCCAGAGCTCGTCACGCTGCTCCTGGTCGATGGTGGCCAGAACCGCATCCGCCAGACTCAGCAGGGCTTCGTCGCTCTTGCGCAGACCGACGCAGGCGCCCTTGAAGCCGGGATCCAGTCCTTCACCTTCGGGAAAGCTGATGACGACGAAGTTCGGATTAGAGGCGAGATAACCGGGAGCGTTCTCCAGGTTGATGACGATTGCGTCACAGGTGCCCTGCTGCAGGCGGGCGATCATGTCGGGAACGCTGGCAACAGCGGTGAGGTGATTGACACCCTCAATCTGGTCGATGGTCCAGTCGAGTGCGGTGTCCTTCTGACCGAGGACGCTGGCGCCGTTGAAGTCGGCGAGACTGGTGGCGTTCTCATACGGGGTACCGGCATTGACCATCAGGGCATAGACGGTTTCGTGATAGGGAGAGGTGAAGTTGATGGCTTCCTTGCGGGACTCGGTGTCAGCCATGCCGGCGATGATGGCATCGATCTGGCCCTGGTTCAGAGCTTCAATCAGACCGTCCCAGTCCATCTTCACGACAACCAGCTCGAGACCGAGCTGATCGGCGATGATGCGGGCGATCTGAACGTCATAGCCTTCGGCATAAGCGCCGGGGACGTTCTCGATGGGGACGTTGGTGTCGCTGGCTTCGGATTCCTGCCAGTTGTTGGGGGCGTAGGCACATTCCATACCGACACGGAGCTGGCCATTGAGGTAGGAGAGAGCGGCGACATCTTCATCGGTGAGGGTGATCGTGTCCTCTTCTGCCATGGCGGCAGCACCGAGGGACAAAATCATCATAAGCGCCATCAGCAGGGCAAGCATTCTTCTCAGATTATTCATTTTGTTGCTCCTTTAAAAGTATTCAGATGAGACGCAAAACAAAAAGCCGTAAACGCATGTGAGCGTTTACGGCACAAAATCTGTTCCACTGGGGCCCCAGATGGCAATCTGTACTCGATAGCGCTCCACTTGCGTGACAGTCCGACGGATTTTCTCCGGCGGCCCAGCGAAAAAGAGCGCAGATGCTTGTTCTTCGCTTCGGCGATGTCCCCTTTCGGCTCCTGCGGAATGCTGCTCCTGTGCAGGAACTTACTGATGAACCTCGCGCCTCTATCTTGTGCGTGATCATAGTCTCTCTGTCAGAATTTGTCAAGGGAGGAAAAGCGGATTCTACAAATCTTGACAAAAAATAGCGCATAATTAAACAAATTTGGTGAATTATATACGAAAACAGCTGACCTGTCAAACAGATCAGCTGTTGTGTTTTTATGCAGGCCGATTTTTTCGTGGGCTGCGGCTGCGCCCCCGGCGACGGGCCTGGGAGAGCTTGGAACGGTAGAAATTCTGCATCTCATCATCTGCCGCATAAACCAGGCGGTGCGCCGTCCAGAGCTCATTGTCCGGATCCTTTTTCAGACGGATCCGGGAGAGAAAGTCCCCGTGCTCCGGACAGCTGAAGAGATTCATATAACGTCCGTCGCTCTGGCTGATCCACCGGCTGCCGGGCTGAACCACGCCACAGACCGGACAGGAGAGCCCGTGAACCTTGGCCTCAGCGAAAGCGTCAGCTTTGCTCTGAAACCCGGAAGAGCTGTCGTGGACCAATGCCTCCTGCGCAGGGGAGAGATCGGGTTGAGGTGGCTTATAGTTCGGCATGCGGCGGGCGAGGATCTCTTCCGCCTCCGGATAAAGGCGCATGCCTTCTTCCATATCAAGGTGAGTGGTGACGAGCGCGGTGTTATAGGCGTCACCCAGCGCATCGTGGGCCATACGGGTCTGCTCAATCTCAAAGTGCTCCATGGCAGAGGCGAGGGACTTCTGATTCTTGTCGCCGCCCGTCTGGAGATTGTAGATCATCTGCAGGTTGACCCAGCCGGAAATCCAGTCCCAGTCGAGATCGTGGATAATGATGTTCTGCTCAAAGATCCCCTGATCATCCCAGCCCCAGGTGAGGAATGTGACATCGTCTCCGCACCAGTCACGGAAGCGATCCATGGCTTCAGGAAAACTGACTCCATGGGAAAGCCTGTCCTTGTCAAAGCCGGTGATCTTCTTGACTTTATAATGCATCCGTCGGAAATAGACCGGTCGGACATCTATGGTAAACTCCTCACCGAGAGAGAGATCGGGATTGAGCTTTACAGCGCCGATCTCTATGATCTCCCCGCGGAGATGAATAGGCAGGTGATTGAAAACTTCGGATTTGGAACTCATGGCCTGGTTCCATTCCAAATCCAAAACGACAAAATTCATAGGAGACAGCCTCCGAAAAGTATGCTTCTGAACACGCCTGCTTAGTATACCACAGAGCGGGAGACAATGCACGATAAATTTTCAGTTTTTTAAGCAAAAAGTGCAGGCCCGATTACGCAGAGCGGTAAATAAGATTCCCTGCCGCAGGAGCGGCAGGGAAAAACAGGTTATTGTCGAATCGTTCAGATTGGGATCACACGACGCCCTGTGCCATCATGGCTTCAGCGACCTTCAGGAAGCCGGCAACGTTTGCGCCGACCATCAGATCGCCCGGCTTGCCGCACTCGACGGAGGCATCATAGCAGGCCTTGTAGATGTTCTTCATGATGCCGTGCAGCTTCTCGTCAACCTCATCGAAGCTCCAGCTCATACGGATGGAGTTCTGGCTCATTTCAAGTCCGGAGGTAGCAACACCGCCGGCATTGGAGGCTTTGCCCGGGCTGTAAAGCAGACCGTTGTTCTGAACAACAGCGATGGCTTCCGGTGTCAGAGGCATGTTGGCACCCTCGAACACGGCCATGCAGCCGTTATCGACGAGCGCCTGGGCACCCTTCTCGTCCATCTCATTCTGAGAAGCGCAGGGGTGGGCAATGTCGCACTTGACCGTCCAGATATCGCGGCAGCCGGCATGGTATTCAGATCCGGGAACCTCGTCGGCATAAACGCTGATACGGGCGCGGCGCTTCTGCTTGATGTCAAAGAGCTTCGGCAGGTTGATGCCGTTCGGGTCGTAGATATAGCCCTGGGAGTCGGACATGGCGACGACCTTGCCGCCGAGCTGGGTGACCTTTTCGGCACAGTACTGTGCAACATTGCCGGAGCCGGAGACCACCACGGTTTTGCCTTCATAGGAATCGTTCTTCAGGTGCTTCAGAGCTTCCGCGGAGAAGTAGCACAGGCCGTAGCCGGTGGCCTGAGTACGTGCCAGAGATCCGCCGTAGGTCAGGCCCTTGCCGGTGAGCACGCCGCCGTCGAAACGGTCGACGATTCTCTTATACTGACCGAACAGAAAGCCGATCTCACGCGCGCCGACACCGATGTCACCGGCGGGGGTATCGGTGAACTGACCAATGTGGCGGTAGAGCTCTGTCATGAAGCTCTGGCAGAAACGCATGACCTCGGCATCGGACTTACCCTTCGGGTCAAAGTCAGAGCCACCCTTGCCGCCGCCCATGGGCAGGGTGGTCAGGGAGTTCTTCAGGATCTGTTCAAAGCCGAGAAACTTGATGACAGAGAGGTTCACGCTGGGATGGAAACGGAGACCGCCCTTATAGGGGCCGATGGCGGAGTTGTACTGAACACGGTAGCCGCGGTTGACCTGAACATTGCCGTTGTCATCCACCCAGGGAACGCGGAACTCGATCACGCGCTCCGGCTCAACGAAGCGCTCGAGAAGCGCGGCTTTCTCCCACTCGGGGTGCTTGTCTATAACCAGCTGCAGAGACTCAAAAACCTCTTCTACAGCCTGGAGAAATTCCGGCTCATGCGCATCACGCTTTTCAACATCGGCATAAACTTTTTTCAGGTATTCGTTTGTAAGCATAAGTGCCTCCTTGTTGATATTTCATAAATTTTCGACCCGTTAAACCGGTCGGCTTTATTCAAGTATACCATGTTCTTGTAAAAGGTCAAGAAAAAAACTTGCCAGAGATATGAAGAATTCTAATACATAAAACAAGATTAAATACATGCTGAAACAAAGCAAAATAAGGATTCCTCTTCCGGTTAAATCCGAAAGAGGAATCGCCGGATTACTTCTGTGCCGTGGTGGAGAATTCGCCGCTTAGGCTCTCCAGATCTTTCAGAAAGAGAGCGGCTTCCGCGTCGGAAGGAAGCAGGAACCCGACACGTGGAGAGACAGTGAAAGCTTCGACCGCGGGTCCGTCCATCAGGCAGCTGCGCTTGAACTGCTGGCTGAAGAGACGCCTGCAGTAACTGGTAAGCCAGCGAATCAGCTCATCATCCGTAAATTCTCCGGCATAGGCCTGTCTGGCAAGGCGGAAGGTCTTGGATGGCGTGAAACCGCAGATCAGCATTTTGTGGGTGAAGAAGTCCTGCAGACTGTAGGAACCCACCGTGTCTTCACTTTTCTGCTCGATCATGTCATCATGGATAGGCAGCAACTCCGGCGTGACCGGGCAGTCCAGAACGTCAAAGAGAGCGGCCTTCAGCACCCGATCCTCGGTGGTGTCGGCAATATAGCGGACGTTGGCCCGTACCTGGGTCTTGGTGAGACCGATGTTCACATCGTACATGCTGATATGATCACCGTTGTAGGTGCACCATCCGTCAATAAACTCGCTGAGGTCTTCGGTACCGACATCGAGACCGTTGACTTTGTTCGCGATATCCATCAGAACCTGGGTGCGCTCGCGAGCCTGAGCGTTTTCAAAGGCGATGGAGTAGTCGTCATGCGCGTGCCCGATGTCGTCAAAGTGCTGATACACGGCCTTGCCGATATCGATAACCCGTACCTCCGCACCGACCTGTTCCGCAACAACGATGGCGTTGGATTTGGTGCGGGAGGAGGTACCAAAGCAGGGGAGCGTGCAGGCGATGACATTGGTTGCGGGAAGCCCCATCCTCTTAACGGCCATAGCGCTGACCATTACGGCGAGTGTGGAATCCACGCCGCCGGAAATACCGACCACACAGTGATCAAGATGGGCGTATTCCATCCGCTTGACCAGACCGGACACCTGAATGTCCAGCATGCGTCTGCAGTATGTGGGCAGAGCATCCGCCGTCTCAGGGAGATGAGGATGCAGGGGATAGCTGCGGGTGAGGGAAGTCCGGGAGAGCTTCTCGCCCCAGCTGAAGCGGAGGTAATCTGACGGCGCGTCGAAGCAGTCCAGTGCACGTCGGATGGTGGTCATATGTTCCACGTCCACCTCAGACACGGCAAAGCTGTCCGGCGCTTCTTCCAGAGCGAGAATTTTCCCGTTTTCGGCAACAGCACAGAGACCGGAGAAAACGCGGTCCGTACTGCTCTCGCCTTTTCCCGGGGCTGAAAGAACCAGTCCGCAGGCATAGTGCCTGGATTCGTAACGAAGGTTCAGTTCCGCCTCTTCCCGGGAGCTTACGGTCTCGGCGAACGAAGCCATCTGTATGATAAGCGTCGCACCGGCTTCGGCGTGGCGAATGGCAGGGCTGAGGAAGCGCTGCAGCCCAGCGCCGACTTCAACCGCAACGCGCAGATCGGGGAGCGCTTCGTGCTCGAAAAGCACACTGCAGGACATGGGGACCAGCCCGTAATCCGGAAGATTCACTTCGTAATCGCTGTCCGGGTCCGGAACAGAGAAGTATCCGTCGGCGAGCCCTTCTGCGGGGACAAAAGAGAGAATCTCACCCTTATAGATGGCTGCGGCGACATTGTAAACCTTTGCGCCTACGGCCAGCGGCAGTCCGACGAAAACAAGCATGTCGATCTCCGCAGTGGCTTCTGCAACCCTGAGCAAGGCGGAAAGGGAACCGTCCAGCAGAACCCTGTGGGTGAACAGGTCATAGCAGCTGCAGCCCGTGAGCGTGAGCTCCGGAAAGGCCAGAACACGGATACCCTGTCCGGCAGCGTCGCGAATGACCGCAATTATACGCTCGGCGTTATAGTCCGTGTCTGCGACCCGGATCACAGGTGACGCAGCTGCAACTTTAACAAATCCATCTTTCATGAACAGCCTCCACTCAGAGCTTGATGCGCTCAGAGATATAGGCTTTCACATTTTCGATGGGAATGCGGACCTGCTCCATGCTGTCGCGCTCACGGATCGTGACACAGTGATCAGCAGGGTCGGTTTCGGTTCCGACCGTGTTGAAGTCAAACGTGATGCAGAAGGGGGTGCCGATCTCATCCTCACGGCGATAGCGCTTTCCAATGGAACCGGTCTCGTCATAGTCGCACATGAAGTCCTTGGAAAGTTCCTGATACAGCTCCATGGCGGGGCCGGTCAGGACTTCTTTCTTGGAGAGCGGGAGAATTGCACACTTGAAGGGAGCCAGGGCCGGATGCAGACGGAGCACCACACGCACGTCGTCCTTGCCCTTCTTATCCTGACCGACGACTTCTTCGTCATAGGCGTCGCATAGAACAGAGAGAACCGTACGTTCCACACCGAGGGAGGGTTCAATGACAAAGGGAATGTAATGCTCATTCTTTTCCTGATCGTAATAGGTCAGATCCTGGCCGGAGGTTTCCTGGTGGCGGGAGAGGTCGTAGTTGGTGCGGTCGGCGACGCCCCAGAGCTCACCCCAGCCGAAGGGGAAGAGGAACTCAAAGTCCGTGGTGGCCTTGGAGTAGAAGGACAGCTCTTCGGGAGCGTGGTCACGCAGCCGCAGATTCTCTTCCTTCAGACCGATGGTCAGGAGGAACTGCTTGCAGAAGGAGCGCCAGTAGTCAAACCATTCAAGGTCAGTGTCCGGCTCGCAGAAAAACTCAAGCTCCATCTGTTCAAACTCGCGCACGCGGAAGATGAAGTTGCCCGGTGTGATCTCATTCCGGAAGCTCTTTCCAATCTGGGCGATGCCGAAGGGCAGTTTGCGGCGTGTGGTGCGCTGGACATTGACAAAATTAGTGAAGATGCCCTGCGCGGTCTCGGGACGGAGATACACGGTGTTCTTGGCGTCTTCCGTCACACCCTGGAAAGTCTTGAACATCAGGTTGAACTGACGGATGTCGGTGAAGTTGTGCTTGCCGCAGCTGGGGCAGGGAATATTATGCTGCTCGACGAAATCCTTCATTTCAGTCTGAGAATAGGCGTCGATGGGCTTCGGCAGTTCAAAACCGACCTCCTGGCACCAGTCTTCGATGACCTTGTCGGCGCGGAAACGCTCATGGCACTCGCGGCAGTCCATCAGCGGATCGGAAAAACCGCCGAGGTGACCAGAGGCGACCCAGGTCTGCGGATTCATCAGGATGGCGGCGTCCAGACCGACGTTATAGCGGTTCTCCTGGACAAACTTCTGCCACCAGGCGCGCTTGACGTTGTTCTTCAGCTCCACGCCGAGCGGACCGTAATCCCAGGTGTTGGCAAGCCCGCCGTAGATCTCGCTGCCGGCGAAGATAAATCCGCGGTTTTTGCACAGGGCGACGATCTTGTCCATTGTTTTTTCTGAGTTTTTCATTGAGTTCCTTTCCCGCGGCTGGCTGCCGCGTTAAACGTATTAAATTTTGGACTTAGATAATATAGCACAAACAGCCCTGTCCCGCAACGGTTGACAGAAAAGTGACGT
Source organism: Oscillospiraceae bacterium (assembly GCA_902798545.1). Classification (GTDB taxonomy): domain Bacteria; phylum Bacillota; class Clostridia; order Oscillospirales; family Oscillospiraceae; genus Limivicinus. Next base: position 11,510 of record CADBWQ010000030.1, on the reverse strand, counting down.
ACAATTGAAATGGCAGGAAAATCGTGTATAATAGATTCAAAACAATGTGCAACAGTCGACTGCACCTGCTGCGGATGATGTGAGAAAGAAGGGCGCACCATGATACTTGCAATCGATGTCGGAAATACGGATATTGTGCTTGGAACCATTGAGGAAGGAAAGATAGGCAGTATTGTCAGCATCCACACTGAGGTCAGCGGCACTGCGGCCGAATACGGAATCAAAATCCGGCAGCTGATGGACTACTACGGAATCGATCTGCAAGAGATCAAGGGCGCGATCATCTGCTCGGTTGTCCCGCAGGTAACTGCGGCGCTGCGTGATGCGATCCTGCACCTGACCGGGCTGAAGAGCATGGTGGTAGGACCGGGAATGAAGACGGGAATGAACGTCCGTATTGACGACCCGGCGACGCTTGCCGGGGATCTTGTGGTCGGGAGCGTCGCGGCTATCGCATATTATGGCGCGCCTGCCATCATCCTCAACATGGGTACCGCAACGACCATGACGGTTGTCGATCAGAAAGGTATCTACCGGGGCGGGAGCATTATTCCCGGCATTGAGCTCGGCCTGCAGGCGCTCTCCGCCGGAGCCAGTCTCCTGCCGGATATCGCGATCGCTGCCCCCAGAAAGGTAATCGGTACCAACACGGTGGACGCCATGCGCTCGGGGGTTGTCTATGGCTCTGCTGCCATGATCGATGGAATGATCGAACGGATGGAGGAGGAACTTGGCTATCATTGCAAGGTCATTGCCACCGGGAAGCTCACAGAGACAATCACAGCTTTCTGCAAAAAGAAAATTACCTGTGACCGGGATCTCCTGCTCAAGGGCCTCTGGATCCTTTATCAGAAGAACCGGAAGGCCTGACATTAACGCAGGCGGATACGGACGGGAATCTGTCGAAGGGAGGTGCTTCATACGGACAGGACTTATATCGCCATTGACCTCAAATCCTATTATGCCTCCGTTGAATGCGCCGACCTGAAGCTGGATCCGCTCACAACCAATCTGGTCGTCGCCGACCGGAGCCGAACGGAAAAAACGATCTGCCTTGCGGTCTCCCCGGCGCTGAAGGCGCTTGGAATCCCCGGGCGTGCCCGACTCTTTGAGGTGGTACAGCGTGTCAGGGAGGTGAATGCCGAGCGCCTGCGGAACGCGCCCGGCCACCGCTTTACCGGCTCAAGCTCAGACGCGGATGAACTGGCGAAGAACCCCTCACTGGAGCTGACCTATCAGATCGCGAGACCACGGATGGCGTTCTATATGGAGCAGAGCGCACGGATTGTCAATATCTATCTCAGGTATGTCTCCATCGAAGACATGCATGTTTACTCCATTGACGAGGTGTTCATTGACGCAACGAATTACCTTCGTGGGAGGTCCGCGCACGATTTTGCCGAAATCCTGGTGCGGGACGTACTGAAGACCACCGGTATTACGGCAACTGCGGGGATCGGACCGAACCTTTATCTGGCCAAAGTGGCCATGGATGTCTATGCCAAGCACCTGCCGGCGGATCAGGATGGAGTCCGGATTGCGGAACTTGATGAGCTCTCCTATCGCAGAATTCTGTGGGATCACCGGCCGCTGACGGACTTCTGGCGTGTGGGTCGTGGAATCTGCCGGAAGCTGGAGGAAAACGGTCTGTTTACCATGGGGGATGTAGCGCTGTGCTCTGTCGGGAAAGAATCTGACCACTATAATGAGGAACTGCTCTTCCGGCTCTTCGGGGTCAACGCCGAACTGCTGATTGATCACGCCTGGGGCTGGGAGCCATGCACCATCCGGGACATCAAAAGTATCCGGCCGAAAAGCAGGAGTGCAAGCCTCGGTCAGGTGCTGAGTACTCCGTATACCAAGGAACAGGCCAGAATCATTGTCCGGGAAATGACTGAAAACCTGATTCTGAACCTGCTGGAGAAACGGCTGCTCTGCGATCAGATGGTCCTGACGGTCGGGTACGATACGGAGGGTGCGGAAGAATATTCCGGTCCGATGACGGTCGATTGGTATGGACGCGTCATGCCGAAAATGGCTCACAGCTCTGTGAACCTGTCCGGGCGGACCGCTTCGCGGAGCGAGATTATTCCGAAAACATTGGAACTCTATGACAGGATTGTCGATCCAAAGCTCACGGTCCGGCGCATGTATGTCGTTGCGAACCATATTATCCCCGTGGATCAGGCGGAGCGAGGATATGAGCAGCTTGATCTCTTCAGCGCCATGGAAGGGGAGCGGCAGTACGAGGAGACCGAGGCACAGAAGGAGAAGGAATCCCGTATTCAGACTGCGATGCTCAGCATCCAGAAGAAGCACGGAAAGAACGCGATCCTCCATGGGACCAGCTATCTGGAGGGTGCAACCGGCAGAGAGCGGAACGAACAGGTGGGAGGACATCGGCGATGAAATATGACGCCATTCTGAATGCCCCGCACTGGAACCCGCGGAGCCGCCCCCGGATACCGATGGAGAAGAGAGCTGCACAGTTTCAGCCTTTCGATCCATTGGAAGGATACAGTGATGCCATTGCCGAGACAGCACGGGAAACAGACGCGGAGCGCTGGCTGGATGAGACAAGCATCGATGCAATCAATCAGACACTCTCGCAGCTCCGGCCGCGCCTGAAGGATCGTCCGACGGTCTCAGCAACCTGGTTTGAAGCGGACAGCCGGAAGAGCGGTGGCGCCTATCGGACCACCGTCGGCGTGGTTAAAAAGCTGGATGAATATATTGGACAGATGGTCTTCGAAGACGGCACAGCCGTTCCGCTTGCCAGTCTCTTCTCTCTGTGTCTGGATGACGAGGAGCTCCCCATACAGACGTGACACACAGCGCAGGATAACAGATTTGAACATCAGTGCGAAGCAGCCCTGACCGGCAAAGGTCAGGGCTGCTTTTCAAAACAGATCCAGATTGCTGTCCAGGTAGATCGCTTCCCGCACTTTCAGATGGTATTCCGGTTTCGTCATGTAGTAGAGCAGGAATTCCAGGATGATGGCGCTGCCCAGGCTTCGCCCTTCAATCTTGAAATGGGAAAAGCCGTCTGGCAGATAGGTGCGTTGTATCGCTTCAATTCCGATAAATCCCGGATTCTCCATCGCATCGGAAAACCGATAGCCCTTTCCGGCCTCCGGTGAGACACAGACGTGATCGGAACAGTCTTCTCCGAGGTTTTTCAGACTGACATTCTCATAGCACGCCTTCCTGTCCGGACAGGCAAACCAGCAGCATTCGTTGCACAGAAACTCCACCTTCTGCTTCTGCCGGTCAGTCAGGGTGTTCAATTCGGAAAATGCCCTGTTCAGGCGGAAATCAGGCACTACATAACGAAACTCGCTGCGATTCAGCTCCGCTTCAAACTGCGAAAATTCCGTCAGTACTTTTGTCGTCGAAGAGACAAAGTAGAATCCCGGATACTGCGCCTGAAGATAGTGCAGCAACAGGTCGGAGGTGAGAATCACCCCGTTCTGTACAGAGTTGCATTTTTCAAACAGTGCACACAGTGAATTGCATCTCTTGTCCGTGAGATGTTCCTCTCTGAGAAGCGAGTTGCTCAAGGTGAGACGGGCGGAAACGCCATACTGTCGAACCATCTCCGCCACTGCCGCCGGCGGTGCTTCACCGAAACCGACGCGCCCCCCACCCCATAGACAGTCGGCGGGTGCACCGTAGATGGAACCGATTTCGCACCAGTCATAGAAGTACTCCCGGTGACTGCGAAACAATGGAAGAAAAACCATGTATAATTCGTAGAATTCAAACAGCCCGGGAAGATGGTAATATGCTTTCATATCTTTCATAGTTCCCTGAGATCATTCTTGCGCGGAGGTATTTATTCTGATATACTTAGAGCAGATAGAGACTGCCGAGGAGGGGTTGCGGTGGAACTGCAGATGATACCGATCATTTTGCTGGGATTATATATTCTCTACGTGTCATATTATTACGCGACGCCCATGTTCTTCCTGAAGGTCATGCTTTTTATCGCGCATATCAGATATCGCGATATTGATATTCGTTTTGAAGAGAGAAGAATTCTCGTCCGCTTTTCCAGAGACGGAATGGAACATGTTGTAGAGCGTGCGGTGGATGAAGACCTGGAATCCAGATTCTGGCCCATGTCGCTCTGCTCTGCCTTCCGGAAACTCCTGAAAGAGCTCCGGAAGGGGAACATTCTCGAAGGCAGTCCGGACGCTGACGGGGTGGACCGGAATGAAACGGTACAGGACCGGACGGAGGACTGACCTGCCTTAGTGCTTCTTATTCCGTCTGACTTCCGCGCGGATCTGTTTGCGGAATACCACCATGGCATCAATGATCGCTGCGATACTTACAATCACACCCCAGACGGTCATGGGCAAGGTCTGATAAATGTCTCCGCTGCCGCGCAGAACCGCTGCTGTCAAATCAACGTAAACTGCGTAGCAGGAAACAATTGTACAGAGAATGATCTGTTCCATTTCATACCTCCATCCCGGACCGAGGCGTGTCATTAGCCATAGAGCCGGTTCTTTTCTTCCCTGAATGTCATCAGAGCTTCAAAAGGCAGCTGCAGAACTGATTTTATCATAGGGGGCTCCTCTTCGCAACAGGGGTATTCGCGACAGTGTATAATATTCTGAGTATTCTGCTTGCGCTTCTGCTGCTCACATCTTTTGCCGTGCCGGCATTTGCTCTGACCGGCACCGAGCCGGATCGTTGGACGGCAGAGCGATCCGGCTTTGAGATGTCCATCCCAGATGCATTCCATGATTTGAAAGGCTTTATCACTTTTAGTGACCTGGGCGAAGGTGTCAACCCCGGCTGCGGAATTGTTCAGGCCGCTGCAACTTATGTTGCGATGCCATCTGAAGAATACGATGCATGGCATTGTACTGGATGGTGTCATTAACGGGGCTCTGCTGACCAGGTACCCGCAGACACTGGAAAAACTTCTTACCGGTCTTACAGCGGCATAGGTTTCTGAAGCAGACGATCTGCGCGCTGCAAAGAACGACCAGATCAAAACACTGGATTCCTTGCAGCGGTGGATTTGACGATCGAATAACGTGAAGGAGGCAGATTAGCTTGAAAAAATCTGCAAGGGTTGAGTCTTTTATACTTGTTATTTGCATGATGCTGAGTCTTTGTGGCTTTTCATCTTCTGCGGAAGAGAAAGCAACAGAGGTTAAGGTAACCGTTGCTTCTGTCGGGGATGAGCAGGCTTCTCCTGCCTCCTTGCCGGTCGCAGCTCCTGCAGCGGCCCCTGCCCCCGCACCGGTCGCAGCTCCTGCAGCGGCCCCTGCCTCCGCACCGGTCGCGGCTCCAGCAGCGGCTCCTGCCTCCGCGCCGGTCGCGGCTCCAGCAGCGGCTCCTGCCCCTGCACCGGTCGCAGCTCCTGCAGCGGCCCCTGCCTCCGCACCGGTCGCGGCTCCTGCCCCTGCCTCTGTATCCACAGGGAGCAGCATACCGGCTGCAGAACCACAGGGGACGACGGGCAGCCTCCCAGACGGTAGAGAGGCATCCGTTCCGGATTCGTCGAACGCCGCTTCGGGTGAAAATAATGCACATGCCGAAGATTCAAACAGTGTGACTTATGAAACCGGTGCAACCGAAAAAACGCCTCCCGCTTCTTCTGCGATCCGTCAGGATCCTGTTAAATATGAAAATGATGCGGTGAACACCGAACTCAAAAACACCGCAGCAGAAAACAGAAATGATGCTGCGGAATCTGACACAAAATCCGCAGCAGAGCCTGAGAAAGAGCCGGAAAAGAAACCTGAATCCGATAAACAGCCTGTAGATACTGCGGAAGAGAAGACCATCGGGAAAACGCTGAAATCCGGCGGATTTGGTGAGAACAACACACAGACGGAATCGGAATCCGTAGATGCAATTACACTGGAAAACGATAAAGAGACAGAAAAAACCGATCCGTTGAAGAATAAACCAGCTCTGGAGCCTGAGGGTGCAGAGTCGAAACTCGATAGTGAAAGCGAAGCTGTTCCGGAAGCTGACGGGGAAGGTTCGAAGCCTGGCAGCGAAGATGGAGTTGATCAGGAATCTGACGAAGGTGATTTGGAGCACGGCAGTGAAGGTGAATCTGACCCGGAATCCGATGAGGAAGATCCGGAACTCGTCAGCGAAGTGGACCTGGAGGGAGAAAGCCTGAAAAGCCTGAAAATGGCTAAGGCTGCCCCCGGCGAGAATGATACAGCGGAAGAGGCCGAAGGCAAGTTAGACCTGTTCATCGACGGTACTCTGAAAAGCAATGGGGTTCCAATCCTGATAAGCGAAGAAGTCGACCCTGATAATGTCACTATTACCGTATGGAAGATCGAAAGCCCTGTCCAGCTTCCTGGCGAATCGGAGGAACATGTCGTCTATGAGCAAACACCGGATGGAACTGAGACAACAGCTGATTCCAAAGAGATTGAAGCAAAAATAAACTATATCATCAAAATAAAGCCATCCCAGGAGACATATTTCAACCTGCTCTCCGGGGCTGGTAAATTAGAGCATAATGGAAAAACCTATGATGTTGCGGCGCAGGGAAAGAAAGTCACCATGCAGATCAACGTCCCCTCGGGATACAGACTGAAAAAGGCGTATGGTGACGATGGAAAAGAGATTGAACTGAAAAAAGACGCCGGCGGCGCTTATTTCGTCGAAGTTCCCATGAGCGGCGGCGTATATCTCAGCGCCGAGCTTGAGAAAATCAGCACCGGCGGCGGTTCTTCCTCCGGCGGCAGTTCTTCCTATGACTCCGGCTATTATCCTTATGCATGGAACAGCGTCACGGTTTCCGTTGCGGTACCTCCTGAAGAAAAGCCTGAGGTGAAAGAGGAGAACTGCGACTTCACCTTTGAATGCGACGGTACCTTTGTTGTCTTCAAACTGAATGGCGGAACGCTGGCCGGAACCGCCGGCCCGATTCTCATTCCTGCGGAAGTCGGAGAAGTCTTTGCTCTGCTCCAGGCGCCGGTGCGGCCCGGATACCGCTTTGTTCGCTGGGAACCCTGCTGCCCGAAAATCACGGCAACCCAGCCCGGACAGACATTTACAGTTGCGAAAACGGTTGTTTTTGTCGCCGTCTGGGATGCAGGCAGCAGTTTGAAAACCGGAGCAGCTTATGATGTCCGCGACATCCGCGATGACGATGATGACGATGATGATGACGATAATGACGGCCCTGATGTAACGGAAACGGTAAAGATCACAAAAGATAACGATGAAGAGCTGAACGTTAACAGTATCACGGTGAATGTCACGGACAAACAGGCTGTCGGTATCGATGCCACCGCATCCCGGGACGTTGACGTCGACGACGCGATCAGCGTAACCGGCGGAGACAGCGGGGCAGCCGGCGTAATTGCGGATGCATCCGGCCAGAGCATCCGGATGGAAGTTGAAACCGGTGAGGGAATGCGGGCCAGTTCTTCCGGATCCAGCGTCGGAATTCAGGCCTCTGCCTCCGGCGGCAAAAGCCTTGCCGTTGAATTTGAGGGAAATGTCCAGGCCTCCGCTTCCGGATCCGGCAGCAGCACCGGAGTACAGATGTCGGCGTCAAAAGACAGCAGCGTCAGTGTTACCGTAGAAGGTGATGTGACTTCTTCCAATGGACCGGGGGTCATTCTGGGCTCATCTGCAGCCGGGGAGGCATCCTGATACCGGAAGAAACTCCGGAATAATATTTTTAAAAAAAAGTTGATTCACTGTGACTATTGTGTGACAATGGCTGTGCTATGATATGCACGTAAACAAAAACAGAGGCCGACAGACCTCACAACAATAATATAAAAAATATAAAAAAGGAGAAAAACAATGAAAGAAACAAACAAACTCAATGATGAAGTCCTCGAGAATGTATCCGGCGGAACCCTCACCCAGGATCAGGCGCTCGCGAAGGCGTTTGCTCATGCCGGGCTGAAGAAAGCCGATTTTGTCAAGCAGGTCGAACTGGACTGGGAGCACGGCAGAAAGGTATATGAGATCAAGTTCTACAATGGCGATCTTGAGTATGAATACGATGTCGACGCCGAGAGCGGAAAGATCCTGAAGTTCGAGAAGGACTATGACTGATCCGGCCTGAGACAATCCGGTTCACTCCATAAAGATATGCACAGGCGTTGTCTCAAAACAGCAAAATAGGCTGAATTGAGGCAACGCCCCCTTAAATCGGCACATGATGTTCATAAGCTGTCGAAATGATCCGAAAAGAGCAAAATCAACCTCTGGGAGTACCGAAAACTGTTCGGTGCTCCCATTTGATTGGCGCTTTAGCTTGACTAAACCCCTGGTTCTACCAGGGGTGAATAAAAAAGCCTTGGCAAATAAACCCCCCAAGTATAGAGTGATGTTGGTTTGCCGACCGCATCAACAGAATACAAGGAGGTTTTATCCAAAGTGAAGAACGAACTAAAGCACACAGCACACTCAAGTTACCGTTGCGAGTATTATGTGGTGTTTGCACCTAAGTATCGCAGAAAGGTAATATATAACGAGATCAAGAAGGACATTGGAGAAATCTTGAGAAAGCTGTGTAATGAAATGAAGGTTGAAATCATCGAGGCGGAGGCCTGTCCAGATCATATTCATATGCTGGTCAATATCCCACCATACATGAGTGTAGCACAATTTATGGGAACACTCAAGAGCAAGAGTGCGTTGATGATCTTCGATCGACATGCGAACCTCAAGTATAAGTACGGCAACAGGAATTTCTGGTGTAGGGGATACTATGTGGATACAGTAGGGAAGAACGAAAAAAAGATAAAGGACTACATCAGAAATCAGCTGGAGGAAGATTATACGAGCGATCAAATATCGCTGAAAGAGTTCACAGACCCGTTTACGGGTAAAAAGAGAAAATAAGGCAATTTGCACTTTTTGTGACCTGGGGGCTATCTCTTGTTTTGAGACAGCCCCTGATGTTTTATAGTGGAAAAATCCGTAGTTATGGTGTATAATAATACCAAATTTTAGTGTGTGACGGGAAGATCCCGGCGGGTTGGGATTTGGAGGCTGAAAAATTAATAAATTCTTTGGGAAAAAACGAACTAAGAACTGAAGAAGGCAAAAATACAGAATCAGGATATCTTATCAGAAAGGAAAGACCAATGAAGAAAATTGTAACACTCGTATTGATCGCCGTGATGATCTTCGTTCTCAGCAGGCCTGCCTTTGCTGAAGGAAAAAAGGAAACCTGGGATAAAATGGGGTTTACACTCACATATCCTGAAAAATTCATCAACACCAAAGGTATTTTTTTGCCGAACCCTTACCCTGTGGTGAAGGACGGCATTTATACCATGATGTTCAACTATTATGCTTTCTCAAAAGCAGAGTCTGACGCTTTTAACGAGAAGACCAAAAAAGGAGACCTGTCAGCAGAAGATACCGCCAGAATATTAAACGCCATGGGCACGTTGCTCATCGTGATGGGAATCGACGGTGACCGCAGTCTCGCGGATCTGATGGAAGTGATGGGGCTTGAAGGTGCTCAGGAAGGTAACTTCATCCTGGTGGGGAAGAACGACGGGATTTCCTATTACGCTTTGACCGAACCAGATTTGTACGACGGTTTTGCGGAGAGGATTCCTTCCGAGTATGCGGAAGAGTATCTTGATCTCCAGGCCTCTATGATTGATGTTCTGAAAAACGCGGAGTACTTCTCGCCTCATTCCACAACAGCGGATCTCCTTGGCACGACTCTAGAGTTTGAAACCACTGACCTCGAAGGCAATGTAGTGAAAAGCGGGGAACTTTTCGCTGCCCATGCAGTCACGATGGTCAACATCTGGGCGACCTGGTGCGGTCCCTGCAAGGCCGAGATGCCGGAGCTCGGTGACCTCGCACGCCGCATTGAGGCAGAAGGAAAAGACGCTGCTATCGTCGGAATCTGTAATGACGCGGACGAAGAACTTGAGGCTTGTAAAGAAATCCTTGCCGAGAGAAACGTGGACTATTTGAATCTTCTGCCCTTTGAAAATATGGATGAGCAGCTGTACCTCTCCACCCTCCCCACGACACTCTTTGTCAACCGGGACGGCATTATCCTTTTGGCGCCTATCGAGGGTGTTCCGAGTGATCTGTCCAAGTATGAACAGCTGATTGATATATTCATCGGAGCAGCCGCGCCTGCTTCCGAAAGCGCAGCATCGCCAGCGGCCGTTGAAAATGATGAGGGTGTCTATCGCGTGATCGTCACGGACAACAGTGGGGAACCTGTGAAGGGAGCCACGATCCAGTTCTGTGACGATACGGCCTGCATGATGGGCAAGACGGATGATAAAGGTATCGTATCCTTCCCGGATGCCGCGGAAGGACATCCCTATACGGTTCATGTTCTGAAGGCTCCCACAGGGTATGAGAAGAATGCGGAGGAATTCATTGCACTGGATACCTACTGTGATGTATCCATCGTTCTCCAGAAACAAAGCTGAAAACAGAAGAGGGACCCGCTAAACTGTTCAAAGCCGTTTGACCTCAAAACCAGCAAGGCACTCTGCGAGCTGCAGAGTGCCTTTTTGTATGACGGGCATGACCCGAGCCTTGGGTGAAAGTCCCAAGGGGCGCAGTTGCAAACGAACCCGATAGCGACTCCCAAGGTTTAAGCGGCGACGCTTAGGCGAGAAGAAGGGATAGCAAAATCGTGGCCCGACGAACAGGAAGTCGTGCAGGCTGAAGCACGACGGCCAATCAGGCGCATCAGGCGGACAAGCTGGCAAGAGGCAGTAAAATCCAAAAGGCAACCGTGACCCTGATGTGTTAATTGGACGGGTAAACGAGGAAAGGCTCGGGGCTTATCCCGCGAGGCCTTGCAGGCAGGACAGACGGCGGAAAGGTCGAAACCGGATAGAGCGGTGAGCAGATGGTAACTGGACTGTAGTAACAACGAACTGCAAGGAGTCAGCCGAGGCCGTAGTACTGGGATACCGGGAAGGGCTGGACAACTTGAGACGTCAACTGGAATGTATGTTCCCAGCACGAACCCGACGAGCCGGGGCGCCAAAACGTAAATGAGGCAGAAGCGGCAGAACTTAGGGCGATGCGCAGGGAAGCGGAAAGGAGGAAGACGGAGGCATGTCAGAGCTGCTTGAGAAGATACTATGTGATGAGAACATTCGGCTTGCCCAGAAAAGAGTATACCAAAACAAGGTAGCAAGTGGAGTGGATGGAGTCACAGTCCAGGAACTTGCAGAATTCATGCAGGAGAACTGGACACGTATCAGAGAGGAAATCCGAGAAAGGAAATACAGACCTCAGCCTGCACTGAGGATAGAAATACCGAAGGAAAGCGGAGGAATGCGAAAACTCGGAATTCCGAGCGTTGTCGACAGAGTAATAGAACAGGCGATAACACAGGTGCTTAGCCCGATCTGGGAACCATTATTCAATGATCACAGTTATGGTTTCCGGCCAGGAAGGCGCTGCGAACAGGCGATCTTACAGTTGCTGGAATATTTCAACGACGGATATACCTGGATCGTGGACATAGACCTTGAAAAATTCTTCGACAACGTACC
>CADBWQ010000029.1 GCA_902798545.1 Oscillospiraceae bacterium | reverse complement strand
GGGGCAAAATTCGATCACTGGCAGTGCAGCGACAAGAGCGTCACTGCCACGACGCCCGGTGTGGCATTCAAGGTTACAGGCGACGTCAGCTTCGAGGCCGTGTGGATGGAAAGCTGAGTCGAACCCTATAAAACAGTTACGAGCGCTTCTTCACATTGAAGAAGCGCTCGTTGTAAGTGTGCCCCGGATCAGACCGTGATCTCGGCAGATTCGGCGGCTGCGTCAGCCCAGAGCTGCTCATACTGTGAGAGGAAGCGTTCCACCTGTTCTGGTGCGCGCCCGATATACGCTTTCGGATCCAGAACCGCGTTCAGCTCAGCCTCAGAGAGACCGAATTCCGGATGCTCTGCCAGGCGCGAGAGCAGGTCACAGGGAAGCCCTTCCCGCATGACGGCGACAGACTCCATGGAGCAGCGGCGGATCACCTCGTGCAGCTGCTGGCGGTCGCCGCCGCGCTTTACACCCTCCATCAGGAGGTTTTCCGTGGCCATGAAGGGGAGATGATCCCGGACGGTGCGCGCGATGATCTTTTCATTCACGCGGAGACCGGCGCAGACATTGTATGCCAGACGCAGGACCGCATCCGCGCAGAGGAAGGCCTCCGGCATGGAGAGACGGCGGTTGGCCGAGTCGTCGAGGCTGCGCTCCAGCCATTGGGCGGAGGCGGTGAGGGGGGCGTTCATGGATTCCACCATCAGGTAACGGCAGAGAGAGCAGATGCGCTCACAGCGCATGGGGTTGCGTTTGTAGGCCATGGCGGAGGAGCCGATCTGGCTGTCCTCAAAGGGTTCTTCCAGCTGGCGGTCATGCTGCAGGAGGCGGATGTCCTGTGCCATGCGGTAACAGCTTTGGGCGATGGAACTCAGGCTGTTCAGAATGCGGGAATCCGTCTTGCGCGGATAGGTCTGGCCGCAGACCGGAAAGCAGGATTCAAAGCCGAATTCTTCGGCAAGCAGCCTGTTCATCCGGTCGATTTTCTCCTCGTCACCTTCGAACAGGTCCAGAAAGCTCGCTTCGGTTCCGGTGGTGCCGCGGCAGCCGAGAAAGCGGAGACTGCCGAGCACAAAGTCCAGCTCCTCCAGGTCAGCGATCAGATCCTGCATCCAGAGCGTGGCCCGCTTCCCGACCGTGACAAGCTGTGCCGGCTGATAATGAGTATAGCCAAGAGTCGGGAGCGCCTTGTACCGGTCGGCGAAGTCCGCCAGAACCGAGAGCAGCGAGCAGAGCTGACCGCGGAGCGCTCTCAGCCCCTCGCGGTACAAAATCAGATCACCGTTGTCGGTGACGTAGCAGCTGGTGGCGCCGAGATGGATGATCCCCGCCGCCGAGGGGGCGGCTTTTCCATAGGCGTAGATGTGCGCCATGACGTCATGGCGGACCTCCTTCTCGCGGCGGGAGATGCAGTCAAAATCAATATCCGTCAGGTGGGCCTCCAGGTCGCGGATCTGTTCTTCTGTGATCGGGAGGCCGAGTTCATGCTCTGCCTTCGCCAGCGCGAGCCAGAGCCTTCGCCAGGTCTCCGCACGACGCCGGGCGGAGAAAAGCCGCTGCATGGAGTCGGAGGCATAGCGGGTAATCAGGGGAGATTCATAACGATCATACATGGTCTGTTCCTCGTTTGATTCCGGATTCAACGAACGAGATACGCATCCCGTTCGGCGCCGACAGAGACATAGCGGATATGGCAGCCGATCTGTTCTTCGATGAATTCCACATAGCGGCGGGCCGCCTCCGGCAGGTCCTCCCATGTACGGGCACCGGAGATGTCGCAGTTCCAGCCCTCCATGGTTTCAATCACGGGCCTTGCAAGATCCAGCGCGGCGGGGAAGGGGAAGCGGTCGCTGCGTTCACCGTTCAGCTCATACTGCACACAGACCGGAATCCGATCCATATCGCTCAGAACATCCAGCTTGGTCAGCGCGATGGCCGTGGCGCCCTGAACCTGAACCCCGTAGCGGGTGGCCACCAGGTCGATGGGACCGACACGGCGCGGCCGCCCGGTCTTGGCGCCGTATTCCCCGCCGGCTTCGCGGAGTTTTTCCGCTTCGTCTCCAAACATCTCGCAGACAAAGGGGCCCTCGCCGACGCAGGTGGAATAGGCCTTTACCACACCAATCACCTCGTCGAGACGGGCGGTCGGAAGACCGGAGCCCACCGGCGCGTAAGATGCGATGGCATTGGAGGAAGTCGTATAGGGGTAGATCCCGTAGTCGAGATCACGAAGCGCGCCGAGCTGCGCTTCAAACAGGATGCTCTTTCCCTCACTTGCCGCGCGGCGCAGCCAGGTACCCGTGTCACAGACAAAAGGCCTGATCTTCTCGCCGTAATCCCCGACCCACTGCATCAGCTGCTCCATGGTCCAGGGCGTTGCCCCGTACACGCCGGTCAGGATCAGGTTTTTCCACTCAAGGAGTTCCTGCAGATGGGCCCGGAGATGCTCCGGATAGAAGAGCTCGCCGGCCAGAACCGTTTTCTTCTGGTATTTATCGGAATAAAAGGGGGCGATACCCTGCTTCGTAGAGCCGTATTTTTTGTCCTTCAGACGGGCTTCCTCCAGCCCGTCCAGCTGCCGGTGCCAGGGGAGCAGAAGAGAAGCCCGGTCGCTGATCAGAAGGTTTTCCGGTGACACAGTGACGCCTCTGGCGCGGACGTCCTCGATCTCTGTCCAGAGGTTTTCGGGATCCAGAGCGACGCCGTTCCCGAGTATATTCACGACATTCGGATGAAAGATGCCCGAGGGCAGCAGATGAAGCGCAAACTTCCCGTAGCGGTTCACAACGGTGTGGCCGGCGTTTCCCCCGCCCTGATAGCGGATGACAATATCATAGGACTCGGTCAGCAGGTCGACCATGCGGCCTTTTCCCTCATCGCCCCAGTTGATACCCACGATGGCACAGGTTTTCATGTTGACAGCCTCTCTTTCTCAGCATATTCCCGAAAGGGAACGGACAGAGTATACCCTGTTACCGGCGGAAAGTCAAAAATGAATCTGAGAACAGGCAGAAATACTCTTTATACCATACCGATTGTATATGATTCCCATAATGAAATCCGTATGATAACGCAATTCGGCACTATGATAGAATAAACAGGGGTAGAATCCCGACCGGTACGTGTCCAACTCATGTCTGGAACGTCATGAAAAAGGCGTTCATCTGCTTTTGAAAAGTCTGAAATGAGGGTGCATCAACATGTGTGAACAGCAATACGTCAGTACCGGCATCAAAGGCCTCGACAAAGTGATCGACAGCCTGAGGACGGGAGATACCGTGACCTGGCAGATCGAGGATATCGGGGATTACATGTATGTGGCGACGCAGTTCGTGGTGGACGAGGCGCTGACCGGTCGCCCCATGATCTACCTGCGCTTCGGGGATCATGACGAGCTGATCCCGACGGAGATCCTGCAGGCGCGCGGCGCGAACATCCGGAAGATCACGCTGGACCCCGCTGTGGGATTTGAGACCTTCGCCGTTCAGGTGCACAGAATCATCTCCTCCGAGGCGGAGGACAGCTTCTTCCTGTTTGACTGTCTCTCGGATCTGCAGCGCTACTGGTTTTCGGATCTGATGGTCTGCAACTTCTTCTGCCTGACCAGCGATTTTATCGAATCGAGAGGTTCGATCTGCTACGTGTCGCTGCAGTATGAGCGGCACATCTATGAAACCATTTCCCGCATCCGCCATGCGACCTCCGTCCTGATGAACATCCGGACGAAGGACGGCTTTACCTATATCCACCCGGTGAAAGCGGACGGGCGCAGCAGCAGGGAAATGTATTTTCCGCTGCGGGTCCACGGAACCCACTGCGAGACCATCACCTCCAGCAGCGAGACGTTTGCCATTTTCGACATCTTCACCCAGACGGGAGAGCGCCGGGACTGCTGGGACAGCATGTTCGATTCGGTAAGTGCCGATCACCCGGAGCCGACGGACCCGGAGGGCACTGCACTGAAGGAAAACATCATGCGCTGCCTGCTGGGGACGGAGCCAACCCGACTGGAACTCTGCCGAAAGTATTTTACCATGCGGGACCTGATGGCGATTAAGCGCCGGGAAATCGGGACAGGCTGCATCGGGGGAAAATCCGTCGGTATGCTGCTGGCGCGTCACATTATCCGGGATACGGATCCGGAACTCTATTCGAAACGCATTGAACCCCATGACTCCTATTTTATCGGGGCGGATGTGTTCTACACCTACGCGGTGCAGAACAACACCTGGGATCTGCGGACCAAGATGATCAAGCCCGAGGACTATCTCCGTGTGGCACCGGAATTCCGCGAGCGGCTGCTGAACGGAACATTCATGCCGACGATCAAGGAACAGTTCCTCTCCATGCTGGAATACTTCGGCCAGTCGCCCATCATCGTGCGCTCCAGCTCACTGCTGGAGGACGGAATCGGCAATGCCTTCGCGGGGAAGTACGAGAGTGTGTTCTGCCCCAGCCAGGGCAGTCTGGAAGAGCGCTATGAGGTGTTCGAAAACGCTGTGCGTACGGTGTATGCCAGTACGGTGAGCCCGGACGCCTTCCGCTACCGCGCCGACCGCGGCCTGCTTGACCGGGACGAGCAGATGGCCCTGCTGGTCATGCGTGTGAGCGGGGATGTGCACGGGGATTACTACTACCCGCATCTGGCGGGCGTGGGACATTCCAGAAACCTGTATGTGAGCGGCGCCAGGGCCAGTGAAGAGAACAGCGGCATGCTGCGCCTGGTCTTCGGCCTGGGGACGAGGGCGGTGGACCGGGAAGCGGATGATTATGCCCGTTTTGTCAATCTGGACACGCCGCTGGCTCCGCCGATGGTGGAATACGGCGACGAATATCGCTACAGCCAGCACAAGGTGGACGTGATCGACCTGGCGGAGAACCGCTTCACGACAATCCCGATCGAAAAGCTCAACAAATACAGCATGCGCACGGACGCGGCGCTGTTCATGGAACCTGATACCGCGACGGCGGCGAGGTTCCGGGAGATGGGCCTTTACAACGAGCCGGTCCCGGATATCGTCAACTTCCAGAAGCTGCTGCGGCGAACCGATTTTGCCCAGGTGATGAAGCGGCTCATGGCAATCGTTGCGGAGAAGTACAATTATCCGGTGGATGTCGAGTATGCCTGCAACTTCACCCAGCAGGGAGACTACCGGGTGAACCTGCTGCAGTGCCGCACAATCCAGACCACGGGACTGGGGAAGGCCGGTATAAAGCCCGACTTCCGGAAAATGCTGTGGCGGATCCGCGGCAACTTCATGGGCGGCAACGCGGCGATCCCTGTCCGCTATGTGGTGTTTGTGAAGGTGGAGCCGTACCTGAACCTGCCGGAGCAGCAGAAATACGCGGTGGCGCGGGCGGTCGGCGAACTGAACCGCAACCTTCGGGGGCAGAATGCCATCCTGATCGGACCGGGACGCTGGGGGACGACAACGCCGAGCCTCGGGGTACCGGTGCGCTTTGCCGAAATCAGCCACTATTCCTGCATGTGCGAGATGGCGTATCACTCCCATGGGCTGCGCCCGGAGCTGAGCTACGGCAGCCACTTCTTCCAGGATCTGGTGGAGTCCGGAATCTTCTACACGGCCATCTATCAGGGAGAACCCGGGTGTGATTTCAACGAATCGGGCTTTGATGAATTTCCGGATCTCTACACCGAACTCACAGGCGATGAGAAGCTCAGAGATGTGGTAAAGGTCTATGACCTGGGGGAAAACGGGGCCACGCTCTACGCCGAGGTTAAGAACCAGGAATGTCTCCTCGGTCTGCTGTGAGGGATGTTACCATATCCTTTTCGTATGATAATTGCAAAGGATAAAGTATTGTTCATTTGCCTGATGCTGTGTTAGCATCAGGCAAGTGTTTTCAGAACTTTGAAAAAGGACTGCCTGCGGCACTTGTAGGCGGTCCTTTCCTATTTGAATCGGTTCGGAGATCAAAGAGACAGAAGGAGGACGACGTACCATGCTGCCGGAACAGAACTATCCGCTGTACTGTCCGTCGATGGAGCATGATTCCTGCGGGATCGGAGCTGTCATCAGCATCCGGGGCGAGCAGAGCCACCGTACCGTGGACGACGCGCTGAAGATTGTGGAGAAGCTGCAGCATCGCGCAGGGAAGGACGCCTGCGGCGAGACCGGAGACGGTGTCGGGCTGATGATGCAGATCCCGCACAGGCTGATGGTGAAGGCAGCCCGGGAGATCGGGATTGATGATCTGGGCGCGGCCAGAAGCTACGGCCTCGGGATGTTCTTCCTGCCGCAGGAAACGCTGAAGCGTCTGCAGGCGAAGAAGATGCTGGAGATCATTGTTGCGCGCCACGGTGTGGAATTCCTCGGCTGGAGAGAGGTGCCGGTATGTCCGGAGGTGCTTGGCCAGACCGCGCGTCAGGCGCAGCCCTGCATCATGCAGTGCTTCGTGCGGCGCCCCGCCCAGGTGGCGGAGGGGCTGGATTTCGACCGGCTGCTCTATATCATCCGCAGGGAGTTCGAACAGAGCGACATCGGGACGTATATCGCGTCCTTCTCCAGCCGGACCGTCGTCTACAAGGGCATGTTCCTTGTTCATCAGCTGCGGGCATTCTACCGCGATCTGCAGGATCCGGACTGCGAGAGCGCCATGGCGATGGTGCATTCGCGTTTTTCGACCAATACCAATCCTAGCTGGGAACGGGCACATCCAAATCGCTATATCATGCACAACGGAGAGATCAACACCATCCGGGGCAATGTCGACCGCATGCTGGCCAGGGAAGAGACCATGCACTCGCCCCTCATCAGCGATGAGGATATGGACCGCATCCTCCCGGTCGTGGATCAGAGAGGCTCGGATTCGGCGATGCTGGACAACACGCTGGAGTTTCTGATGATGAACGGGATTGAACTCCCGCAGGCCGTCATGATGACGATTCCGGAACCATGGGCAAACAACCGGAAGATGAGCCCGGAAAAGCGAGACTTTTACCAGTATTACGCCACGATGATGGAAGCGTGGGATGGACCGGCGGCCATCGTCTTCTGCGACGGAGACAGCGTGGGTGCGGTGCTGGACCGCAACGGTCTCCGCCCCTGCCGCTGGTACCAGACCCGGGATGACTATCTGATCCTCTCATCAGAAGTGGGCGTCCTGGAACTGGATCCGGGTGACATTGTGAAGAAGTCCCGTCTGCAGCCCGGAAAGATGCTCCTGGTGGATACCCGACAGAAGCGGCTCATCGGAGACGACGAACTGAAGAGCCGCTATGCCTCACAGAGCCCGTACGGGGAGTGGCTGGACGGGCATCTTGTCCACCTGGAAGATCTTCCCATCCCCAATCAGAAGGTGGAAAAGCACTCGCAGCTCCTGCGGGACAAGCTGTACAAGGCCTTCGGCTATACCTATGAAGATGTCAAGGAGGAGATCCTTCCGCTTGCAAGAAACGGCGCGGAGCCGATCTCCTCCATGGGAACGGATATTCCGCTGGCTGTGCTCTCAGAGGCGAGACAGCCGCTGTTCAGCTACTTCAAGCAGCTCTTTGCGCAGGTGACAAACCCGCCCATCGACGCCATCCGCGAGAAGATCGTCACGGACACGGCGGTCTATCTGGGAACCTCCGGCAACCTGCTGGAAGAGAGACCGGAGAACTGTTCTGTTCTCCAGATCCAGAATCCCATTCTCACCAGTGTGGATCTGATGAAAATCCGGCATATGGATAACCCGGAGTTCAGGGTCGAAACCATCTCCCTGCTCTATTACAAGAGAACACCGCTGGAGAGCGCAGTGGAACGGCTGTTCGTCGCCTGCGACCGGGCGTATAAGCAGGGGGCTAATATTCTGATCCTCTCCGACCGGGGCGTGGACGAGAACCACGTGGCGATCCCGTCGCTGCTTGCGGTCTCGGCGGTGCAGAAGTATCTGGTGCGAAGCAAGAAGCGGACGGCGCTGTCTCTCATCCTGGAAAGTGCGGAACCGCGCACCGTCCATCACTTCGCAACGCTTCTGGGCTACGGTGCACAGGCCATCAACCCGTATCTGGCGCAGGAGTGTATCGAAGAACTGGTGAGCCTCGATATGCTGGACAAAGACACCGGGGCGGCGATCGACGATTATAACAGGGGCATTCTTGCCGGCATTGTGAAGATTGCGTCCAAGATGGGGATCTCCACGGTTCAGTCCTATCAGGCGGCGCAGATCTTTGAGTGCGTCGGCATCAGCACGAAGGTCATCGACCGGTATTTCACCAATACGGTAAGCCGCGTGGAGGGCATCGGCCTGGAGGAGATCGGCGAGGGTGTCGAATGGAAGCATGACCAGGCATTCGAACCGCTCGGCCTCGGCATCGACACCACGCTCAACTCCGTTGGCTCTCACAAGCTGCGCTCCGGCAACGGTGCGGAAGACCACATGTACAATCCGCTGACGGTCAGGCTCCTTCAGAAGGCGGCAAGAGAGGGAAGCTATGAGGCCTTCAAGCAGTATACCTCGATGGTGGACAATCTGGAGGTCCCGCATACCCTGCGGGGTCTACTGGACCTCAGGCGGGATCCGAACGGCGGCATCCCGCTGGACGAGGTCGAAGCGGTGGAGAGCATCGTCAGACGCTTCAAGACCGGCGCCATGAGCTACGGCTCCATCTCACAGGAGGCCCATGAGTGTCTCGCCGAAGCGATGAACACCCTCGGCGGCCGCTCCAACTCCGGCGAGGGCGGAGAGACCCCGGACCGTCTGAAGGACCCGCTGCACTGTTCGGCCATCAAGCAGATCGCCTCCGGGCGCTTCGGCGTAACGAGCGCGTACCTGAACAGCGCCCAGGAGCTGCAGATCAAGATGGCCCAGGGCGCGAAGCCGGGGGAGGGCGGACATCTGCCCGGGAACAAGGTCTATCCCTGGATCGCCCGAACCCGCTGCTCCACGCCCGGCGTTTCGCTGGTAAGTCCGCCGCCGCACCATGATATTTATTCCATTGAGGATCTGGCGCAGCTGATCTTTGATCTGAAAAACGCCAACCGGGATGCCCGTATCAGCGTGAAGCTGGTCTCGGAGGCGGGGGTTGGGACCATCGCCTGCGGGGTTGCGAAGGCCGGCGCGCAGGTGGTCCTGATCTCCGGATATGACGGGGGAACCGGCGCTGCACCGGGGTCATCCATCCACAATGCGGGTCTGCCGTGGGAGCTGGGGGTCGCCGAGGCACACCAGACGCTGGTCAAAAACGGACTGCGGGAACAAGTCGTGATTGAAGCGGATGGCAAGCTTATGACAGGCCGGGACGTGGCAGTCGCCTGCATGCTGGGAGCGGAGGAATTCGGCTTTGCAACTGCGCCGCTGATTACACTGGGGTGCTGCATGATGCGCGTCTGCAACCTGGACACCTGCCCGGTGGGCATCGCGACACAGAATCCGAAGCTCCGTGCCCGGTTTTCCGGAAAACCGGAATATGTCATGAACTTTATGCGCTTTGTTGCAGAAGAACTGCGGGAATGCATGGCGGCGGTCGGAATCCGGACGGTGGATGAACTTGTGGGACGAAGCGATCTGCTCACCGTGCGGGAGAAGCGCATCACCCATCGTGCCGAGACCGTGGATCTCTCCGCACTGCTGGTAAACCCGTACGGGGAGGACGTGCCCCACTTCGCACCGGAAGCGGTTTACCGGTTCCGGCTGACAGAGACCAAGGACTACAGCCTGCTGCTGGAAAAGCTGGGGCCGTCGCTGAAGAGCGCACGCCACGGGAAACTGGACGTGCAGGTCTCCAGCACGGACCGCGCTTTCGGTACACTCTTCGGGTCAGAGATTACCCGCACCTGCGGTGACAGCCTCCGGGAGGACAGCTATGTGATCCGCTGTCACGGCGGCGGCGGCCAGTCCTTCGGCGCGTTCATCCCCAAGGGGCTGACTCTGCGGCTGGAGGGAGACAGCAACGATGGCTTCGGGAAAGGCCTGTCCGGTGGGAAGCTGGTGCTCTTCCCGCCGAAGGGGAGCTGTTTCCGGGCGGATCAGAATATCATTGTCGGCAACGTTGCCCTCTATGGCGCGACCTCAGGGAAAGCGTTTATTGCCGGGGTGGCGGGAGAGCGCTTCTGTGTGCGCAACTCCGGCGCCAGCGCGGTGGTAGAGGGGGTCGGCGACCACGGGTGTGAGTATATGACCGGCGGCCGTGTCGTGATCCTCGGCGATACCGGGAAAAACTTTGCTGCGGGCATGTCCGGAGGCATCGTGTACGTCCTGGACGAGAGGCACGATCTCTATACAAAGCTCAATAAAACGGGGCTCGAGATGACCACGCTGCATGAGCACCACGATATCCAGGAACTGCAGGGAATGATCCGGGAACACGTCACCGCGACCGGTTCTGAAAAGGGAAAACGGATTCTGGAGCATTTTGAAGAATATATACCGGCGTTCAAGAAAATCATACCGAAGGATTATGAGCGGATGGTTGCAGCCATCGCCGCCTTCGAGGGCAAGGGCGAGAGCCGGGAACAGGCCGAGATCGCGGCATTCAAGGCCGCAGTGAAACACTGAGAGGGGGGTGTTTCCGATGGGAAAACCAACCGGATTTCTGGAATATGAACGCGTGGAGAACAGGCGTCGTCCGCCTCTGGAGCGCGTGAGGGATTGGGAGGATCTCTACCTCCCGATAGAGGGAGAAGAGCGGCTGAAGCAGGGGGCCCGGTGTATGAACTGCGGGATCCCCTTCTGCCAGGCCGGGGTCCAGTTCGAGGGGAAGCAGCTCGGCTGCCCGCTGCACAACCTGATCCCGGAGTGGAACGATATGCTCATGGACGGTAACTACGCCCACGCGCTGGCGAGACTCCTGAAGACCAACAATTTTCCGGAGTTCACAGGACGGGTCTGTCCGGCCTTCTGTGAGCAGGCCTGCACCTGCGGCCTGTACGACGCGCCCATTACCGTGCACGACAATGAGCGCAGCATCATCGAATTCGCCTTTCAGAACGGAATGATGAAGCCGCGCTTCACACAGAACGCATCCGGGAAGAATGTTGTGATCGTCGGTTCGGGACCGGCGGGCCTGGCCGTTGCCGATCAGCTGAACCACCGCGGCCACTGTGTCACGGTGGTGGAAAAGCACGCGAGGCCGGGCGGCATTCTGACCTATGGAATTCCGAATATGAAACTGCCGAAGAGCGTTGTCATGCGGCGGATCAGCCTGATGACCGATGAGGGCGTGAGTTTCGTCACGGGCGTGGATGCTTCCGATCCGGCCGTTGCACGGCGGCTCTCAGCGGAATATGACGCGGTGGTGCTGTGTTGTGGTGCGGAAGAGCCGCGGAACATCGGGGTGAACAGCGACGGTGTGAGCGGCGTCTGCTACGCCATGGAGTACCTGCATGCGGCATCGGAGCAGACAATGGCGGATCAGCCGGCGGCACAGCCGGATGCATCCGGTAAAAATGTCGTGATCATCGGGACCGGAAATACCGCCAGCGACTGCGTGGCGACGGCATTGCGCCAGGGCTGCCGGAGTGTGATCCAGCTGGTGCGCAGAGGCATGGAGGACTATCTGGATCCATCCGGGGTGCTTCCGCAGGATTATGCACAGGAAGAAGCGGAGAGCGTCTTTGGCGAAGACCCGCGGAAGTTTGGCCAGAGCGTGGCCTCCCTGCAGACGGATGAAAACGGGAAGCTGGTCTCAGTTACGACAAAGAACGGGGACTGCTATCCCTGTGAGCTCCTTGTCGGCGCGACCGGCTTTGCCGGCTGCAGGGCGGATGTGTGCGAAGCCTTCGGTGTGGAGAGGGACCGGACGGTAAAAACCGGGAAGGGAAGCTATCAGACCAGTGTGCCCCACATTTTTACAGCGGGGGACATGCACCGCGGACAGTCTCTTGTGGTTCATGCCATCGCCGAGGGAAGAGCGGCGGCCGTCGAAGTGGACCGTTTCCTCATGGGATATACAAACCTGCTCTGAGTATCGGGCAGGTTTGTAAAGCAAACACGCCAGGGCAGGGAATAATAAAAAGCATACGCAAGTATCGACAGGGAAAAGAAAAAACGAAAAGAAAGCCCTTGACAATTGTGACGGAATGCTGTATATTAATTCGCGTTTTATGGATATCTTTTATTCCGGCGTTCACCGATGTCAGGGGCCAAGTGCCCCCTTAAGGCATCGGAGAACGTTTTTGTTATATATGAGACAAGGAAAGGAAGAATATCCATGACAAAGTATATTTTTGTAACCGGCGGTGTGGTCTCCGGGCTCGGGAAAGGGATCACGGCGGCGTCCCTCGGGCGGCTGCTGAAGGCGAGAGGATTGAAGGTCGCGGCGCAGAAGCTGGATCCGTATATCAATGTGGACCCCGGCACCATGAGTCCATACCAGCACGGAGAGGTCTATGTGACCGAGGACGGGTCGGAGACCGATCTGGATCTGGGGCATTACGAGCGCTTCATCGACGAGAATCTCAACCGCTGGTCGAACCTCACCACCGGAAAGGTGTACTGGAACGTCCTGAACAAGGAGCGGCGGGGAGAGTATCTGGGCCAGACGGTGCAGGTGATCCCGCATATCACCCAGGAGATCAAGGAATTCATCTACGCCGTCGGCAGGAAGACAGAGGCGGATGTCGTCATTACCGAGATCGGCGGCACCACCGGCGACATTGAGAGCCAGCCCTTTCTGGAGGCCGCACGCCAGGTCGGCCTGGAGCAGGGGAAGGGGAACGTCTGCTTCATTCATGTGACACTGGTCCCGTTTCTGCGGGGCAGCGACGAGCACAAGACCAAGCCGACCCAGCACTCGGTTAAGGAGCTGCAGGGCATGGGTATCAGTCCGGACATCATCGTTCTGCGCTGTGACAAACCACTGGAAGAGGAGATTTTCCGAAAGATCGCCATGTTCTGCAACGTGAAGCCCGACTGCGTGATCGAGAACCGGACGCTGCCGGTCCTGTACGAGGCACCGCTGATGCTGGAGGAAGAGAACTTCTCGCTCATTGTCTGCCGGGAGCTTGGACTCTGGACCAGAGCGCCGGAGCTGTCCGGCTGGACCGAGATGGTGCAGCGGATCCATCATCTGAAGAAAACCGTCCGGATCGGTCTGGTGGGCAAGTATGTCCAGCTCCATGACGCCTATCTCTCCGTGGCGGAAGCCCTGCGGCATGCGGGCTACTCCCTTGACGCGGCGGTGGAGATCGACTGGATCAACAGCGAGAAGGTGACGGAAGAGACGGCGCCGGAGCTTTTCCGGAACTGCGCCGGGATTATCGTCCCCGGCGGCTTCGGAAGCCGCGGCGTGGAGGGAATGATCGAAACGGTCCGCTATGCGCGGGAAAACAGAATTCCATACTTTGGGATCTGCCTCGGAATGCAGGTGGCGGTCATCGAATATGCCAGAAATGTATGCGGACTCACAGAGGCCAGTTCCGGAGAGCTCAATCCGGAGAGCCCGCACAAGGTCATCGACTTCCTGCCGGATCAGAGCGACGAGGTGGACAAGGGCGGTTCCCTGCGGCTTGGGGCTTATCCCTGCAAGCTCCGGGAGGGGAGCCTTCTGCGCCGCTGTTACGGAAAGGAACAGGTGCAGGAACGGCACCGCCACCGCTACGAGTTCAACAATGACTACCGTGAGATTCTCACACAGCACGGAATGCTGCTTTGCGGTATGAGTCCGGACGACTACATCGTCGAGGCAGTGGAACTGCCGGAACATCCGTTCTTTGTCGGTGTCCAGTTCCACCCGGAATTCAAGAGCCGGCCGGACCGCCCCCACCCGATTTTCCACGGGTTTGTGAAGGCATCGCTGGAAAACAGATCATAGAAGCGGGTTACTTCCAACACCCGATTTCCCACCGGCTTTAAAGGCTTCGATGGGAGAGCGTGTGAAGATATAAAAAATATGGAGGAAGACGGATTTGGAAAATCAGAAGGTATTGATTCTGGACTTCGGCGGTCAGTATAATCAGCTGATCGCCAGGAGAGTAAGAGCATGTAATGTCTACTGTGAGGTACACCCCTGGACGATGAGCCTGGAAGCGATCCGGGCCTATGACCCCATCGGTATCATTTTTACGGGCGGACCGAACAGCGTGTATGCGGAACACTCGCCCCATACGGATCCCGGTGTCTATACCCTCGGCGTCCCGATTCTCGGCATCTGCTACGGCTGCCAGCTGCTTGCACAGGAACTGGGCGGCCAGGTGACCGCAGCGCAGGAAAACAGCGCCAGAGAATACGGAAAGACGCTGACGTACTTTGATGCCGATTGCCTCCTGTTTCACGGCCTTCCGGAGGAGAGCGTCACCTGGATGAGCCATGGGGATTATATGGCGAAGGTGCCGGCGGGGTTCCGCCTGGTGGCCAGATCTGAAGTCTGTCCGACTGTGGGAATCTGCGATGAGGAGCGGAAGTTTTACGGAGTACAGTTCCACCCGGAGGTCAATCATACCGAATACGGCAGCCGGATGCTGCGCAACTTTCTGTATGAGATCTGCGGTGCGAGCGGGGACTGGACCATGGCAGACTTCAAGCAGAACGCCATCGAATCGGTACGGAGAAAAGTCGGCGACGGCAGGGTTCTGCTGGCGCTCTCCGGCGGGGTGGATTCCTCCGTCGCGGCTGCGCTGCTGGCGGAAGCGGTCGGAAACAGGCTGACATGCGTCTTTGTCGACCACGGCCTGATGCGCAGGAACGAGGGCGACGAAGTGGAATCCGCTTTCTCCCGCTGGGACCTGAACTTCGTCCGGGTGGATGCGGAGGAGCGCTTTCTCTCCCGCCTCGCGGGAGTGACAGAACCGGAACAGAAGCGCAAGATCATCGGCGAGGAGTTCATCCGCGTCTTCGAGGCCGAGGCAAAGAAGATCGGCCGAGTCGACTTCCTGGCGCAGGGAACCATCTATCCCGATGTGATCGAGTCCGGAGCGGGAGAGGCCGCGGTGATCAAGAGCCATCACAATGTAGGCGGATTGCCCGACTATGTGGACTTTCGGGAGATCATCGAACCGCTGCGCATGCTGTTCAAGGATGAAGTGCGTGAGCTCGGCCGGGAACTTGGCCTGCCGGACTATCTGGTGACCAGGCAGCCTTTCCCGGGACCCGGACTTGGCATCCGCGTGATCGGGGAGATCACAAAGAAGAAGCTGGACATGGTGCGCGAAGCGGACTGGATCTTTCGCGATGAGGTTGCGAAAGCCGGGCTGCAGAACATGATGAGCCAGTATTTCGCGGCGCTTTCCAATATGCGCTCGGTCGGCGTGATGGGAGACGGACGGAGCTATGACTACGCCGTGGTGCTGCGCAGTGTTCAGACCGGAGACTTTATGACTGCGGACTGGACAAGGATCCCCTATGAGGTGCTGGACCGTGTGTCCGTTCGCATCGTGAACGAGGTCCCGGGCGTCAACCGCGTCCTCTATGACATCACCTCCAAACCCCCTGCCACGGTGGAACTGGAGTGAATCAAAAAACCTGTCAGAACAATATGTCCGAAAACCGCATACTGCGGCGGGAAATGCTCCCTGCCGCGGTATGCGGTTTCGTACTGGAACACCTGGGAATGGGTTCTTGACAGGCTGAGACGGAACGGTTATCATTCTGCCTGAGCCGGAAGAAAATACGGTTTACATAATTTTTGCCAGAGGGCAAAGAAACACTTGAAATCAGGAAGGATAACAGTTTCAGAATATGAAGAATGACATTCAGCCGGCGCCTGCACGAATTGAGGTACGCGGTGCACGGGTACACAATCTGAAAAACATCGATGTGGACATTCCGCTCCATCAGCTCGTGGGAATCGCGGGCGTCTCCGGCTCCGGGAAATCCTCTCTGGCGCTGGGAATTCTGTACGCGGAAGGGTCCAGGCGCTATCTGGAATCGCTGTCCACCTATACACGCCGGCGGATGACACAGGCGACGCGGGCGGAAGTCGATGAGGTTCTGTATGTTCCCGCCGCACTGGCGCTGCATCAGCGCCCCGGGGTCCCGGGCATCCGCAGCACCTTCGGTACCGGGACAGAGCTGCTCAACAGTCTTCGGCTGATGTATTCACGGCTGGCCAGCCACCGCTGCCCCAACGGACACTATGTGGAGCCTTCCCTGAATGTGGCGGCCGAACGGCCGCTGGTTTGTCCGGTGTGCGGTGTGCGCTTTTATGCGCCCGGCGCGGAGGAACTGGCCTTCAACAGCCAGGGGGCCTGCAAGTGCTGTGACGGTACGGGAATCGTCCGCACGGTGGATGAATCGACCCTGGTTCCGGATGAATCACTCACCATCGACGAGGGTGCGGTTGCTCCATGGCAGACGCTGATGTGGTCGCTGATGAAGGATATTGCCCGGGAGATGGGGGTCCGGACCAATGTGCCATTCAGGGATCTGAGCGAAAAGGAGCGGGATATTGTCTTCCACGGTCCGGCCGTCAAGAAGAACATCATTTACCAGAATAAGACCAGCGGCGCGGCGGGCGACATGGACTTTACCTACTTCAACGCCACGTATACGGTCGAAAACGCCCTTTCAAAGGTCAAGGATGAAAAGGGAATGAAGCGCGTTGAGAAGTTCCTGAAGCAGAGCATCTGTCCCGAGTGCGGCGGCACAAGGCTTTCGGAGGCTGCCCGCGCGCCGAAGCTGCGGGGGATCAGCCTGGCGGAGGCCTGCACCATGACACTCTCGGATCTGGTGGTATGGGTGGCCGGCGTGCCGGCGTCGCTTCCCGCGGAGATGCGCCCCATGGCCGAGCGCATCTGCGAGTCCTTCCAGGACGCGGCAAAACGGCTCATGGAACTGGGCCTGGACTATCTCACACTGGACCGCGCAGCCTCCACACTCTCCACGGGAGAGCGCCAGCGGATGCAGCTGGCGCGGGCGGTGCGCAACCGCACAACGGGCGTCCTCTATGTGCTGGATGAGCCGTCCATCGGCCTGCATCCCGCCAACCTGGAGGGCCTGTGCGGTGTGATGCACGATCTGCTTGCCGACGGGAATTCGGTGATTCTTGTCGATCACGACACCAACGTGCTGAAGCAGTCGGACTGGCTGATTGAGCTGGGGCCGAAAGCCGGCGCCGGCGGCGGAACGGTGATTGCAGAGGGCACGGTTGAAGAGGTGGAGAATAATCCCACATCCCGAATCGGCGGATTCCTGTCCGGAAGGACGCATGTGCGTGTCCGGCAGCCGGTACCGGCAAGCGAACTGTTTGCACTCGGAACAATCCACCTCTCGACTTCCCGGATTCACACCGTGCAGCCGCTGGAAGTGGACTTCCCGAAGGGACGCCTGATCGCGGTGACGGGGGTTTCCGGCTCCGGAAAGACGACCATGGTGCTCGAGAGTCTGATTCCGGCGCTGTCGGCGTCGATCAGGGGCGAAAAGCTCCCGGCACACGTCAGATCTGTTTCTGCCGACGGCATTGCACAGGTGAAGCTGATTGACGCAACCCCCATCGGGATCAATGTTCGTTCTACCGTGGCAACCTACGCCGATGTACATGACGAACTGCGCAAGGTCTATGCCAGGACTGCGGACGCAAAGGCAAAAAGTCACAAGGCGGGTGATTTCTCCTACAACACGGGATCGCTTCGCTGCCCGACCTGCGACGGTACCGGCTCAATCAGCCTGGATGTGCAGTTCCTTCCGGATGTGGACATTCCATGTCCCGGCTGCCGCGGTTCCCGCTACGCGAAAGAGGCATACCTGATCCGCCGTATGCCGAAGCATGGCGGCAATGCGCTGTCTCTTCCGGAGCTGATGGCGCTGAGCGTGGACGAGGCGCTGGATGTCTGCGCCGATCTTCCGCTTGTCGCGAGACGTCTGCAGGTGCTGAGCGATCTCGGACTGGGTTATCTGACACTGGGCGAGGAGACACCCAGCCTCTCCGGCGGCGAAGCGCAGAGACTCAAGCTGGCCAGCGAAATGGGGCGTGGCCAGTCGGATTCTGTCTTTGTCTTTGACGAACCGACCATCGGCCTGCATCCGTTGGACGTACAGACGCTCTTGAACGTTTTTCGCCATCTGATCGACAACGGAGCCACCGTGATCGTCATCGAGCACGACCTGGATGTGATCCGGAACGCGGATTACGTGATTGACATGGGGCCGGGCGGCGGTGTACGAGGCGGCAGACTGGTTGCTGCCGGCACACCGGAGGAGATTCGCGGCTGTGCGGAGAGTATCACAGGAAGATATCTGTGACGGCACTTCGGCCATCCGGACACTGTGACTGAAAACGTTTTGCCGGGCCGTTGAACAGACGGCGGAAAAAGCTGCCTGTTATATCTTTTCCGTATGATCATGGAAAAGAAAGTGGTATTTTTCAAATTTCTGCCGACATGTTAATATGGCTTTGATATTATAGAGAGCCTTGAAAACGGACCGCCTGCAGCATCTGTGGGAGGTCTGTTATCATTCAGGCGGAAAGGAATTGTGATGTGCGGCATTGTGGGATTTACCGGTCAGCATCAGGCTGCACCGATTCTGCTGGACGGGCTGTCCAGGCTTGAGTATCGGGGATATGATTCTGCGGGACTGGCAGTTCGGGACGGAGAGAGGCTCGCGGAGGTTGTGAAAGCAACCGGAAAACTCAGAAATCTGGCCGTCAAGACAGATAATGGGACAGCGCTTACCGGCACCTGCGGGATCGGCCACACGCGCTGGGCAACCCACGGGGAACCCAGCCAGACCAACGCGCATCCGCATGTCAGCGGCAACTGTACCGGCTCCGGTTCCGGAGAAGTGGAGGCCGATGTGGTTGGGGTCCATAACGGAATCATCGAAAACTTTGCGGAACTGAAGGCGAAGCTGCTGCGCCACGGATATACGTTCTATTCCGAAACTGACACCGAAGTTGTCATCAAGCTGGTGGATTACTATTACAAGAAATACAAACTCGGACCAATCGATGCCATAACGAGGACCATGGTCCGTGTGCGGGGTTCCTATGCGCTGGCGCTGATGTTTCGCGACTGTCCGGAAGAGATCTTCGCTGCAAGGAAGGACAGTCCGATGATCATCGGCATTGCGGACGGAGAGAGCTATCTGGCTTCGGATGTTCCGGCGATTCTGAAATATACGCGCCGGGTCTGTTACGTCGGGAATCTGGAGGTCGCAAGACTGTCGCCGGGATCAGCGCACTTTTATGATCTGAACGGCGATGAAGTTGCGCATGACACGGTGGAGATCACCTGGGATGCCGAAGCGGCGGAGAAAAACGGGTACGAGCACTTCATGATCAAGGAGATCCACGAACAGCCGACGGCGGTCCGCGATACGCTGAACAGCCTGCTGAAGGAGGGAAGAATTGACCTCTCTGGGGCAGGACTGACGGAGGAATTTCTGAGCGGGATCCGGGCTGTCTGCATCGTGGCCTGCGGCTCTGCCTGGCATGTGGGGATGGCGGCGCAGTATGTTCTGGAGGACCTGGCCGAGATCCCCGTGCGGGTGGAGCTGGCCTCGGAGTTCCGCTACCGCAAGCTGTTGACAGGGGATGACACGCTGACAATCGTCATTTCCCAGTCGGGTGAGACCGCGGACAGCCTCGCCGCCCTTCGGGAGGCAAAGGCGCAGGGAACAAAAACGCTTGCGATCGTGAATGTGGTCGGGTCCACCATTGCAAGAGAGGCGGACAATGTGCTCTATACCCTCGCCGGACCGGAGATCGCAGTGGCGACGACGAAAGCCTACAGCGCGCAGTTGCTTGCAATCTATGCGCTGGCGGTTCAGCTGGCACTGGTGCGAGGAAAAATCACAGAGGGACAGTACGCCGGGTATATCGGGGAGCTTATCGCGCTGCCGGAGAAAATGAACCGTGTTCTGGAGGACAAGGAGCGCATCCAGTGGTTCGCGGCGAAGTTTGCAATGGCGAAGGATATTTTCTTCATCGGACGCGGGCTGGACTACGCCATCTGCCTCGAGGGCAGCCTGAAGATGAAGGAGATCAGCTATATCCACAGCGAGGCCTACGCCGCCGGCGAGATGAAGCACGGCACCATCAGTCTGGTGGAGGACAACACGCTGGTGATCGGGGTGTTGACTCAGAGCGGCCTCTATGAAAAGACCGTCAGCAACATGGCCGAATGCAAGGCGAGGGGGGCTTATCTGATGGGCCTGACCAGCTCCGGTCACTACAGCGTGGAGGACAGCGACGACTTCACGGTCTACGTGCCGAAGGCGGACGAGCACTTCATCGGGAGCCTCGCAGTGATTCCGCTGCAGCTTCTGGGATATTATACAAGCGTCGCCCGCGGCCTCGATGTAGACAAGCCCCGCAACCTGGCCAAGAGTGTGACGGTGGAATAGAGAGCTTCTCAGGTAAAGGAACACAGCATTCTGCGCACGAAACATACTTTTTGCAGACAAAAAGCGATACCAAAGAGGTATGACCGAACCGATTGACTTTTCGATGACCTCGACATATAATCCCTGACATGTTCAGACGGCAAAGGCGCCAACTTCAGAAGGGGTGCCTTTGCCGATCTTTTTTGGAGGTGTCGGTATGGACATGTCAATTTGGTTCCTGATCGGTGCGATTCTGGTGTTCTTTATGCAGTGCGGGTTTGCCATGGTCGAGACGGGCTTCACCAGAGCGAAGAACGCAGGAAACATCATCATGAAGAATCTGATGGACTTCTGCATAGGGACAGTGGTATTCATTTTCCTCGGATACGGGCTGATGATGGGAGATCACGGCAGACTGGGCTTGATCGGCAGGCCGGAATGGGGAATGTTCGGGGACTTTGAAGGCTTCGACTGGTCAAGTTTTGTTTTCCAGTTGGTCTTCTGTGCAACCGCGGCAACGATTGTCTCAGGAGCAATGGCTGAGAGAACCCGGTTCTCCGCCTACTGTCTCTACTCAGCGATCATCAGCCTGGTGGTTTACCCGATCGAAGCGGGCTGGGTCTGGGGCGGCGGCTGGCTGAGTCGGCTGCAGTTTATCGACTTTGCAGGTTCCTGTGTGATTCATATGGTCGGAGGGCTCTCAGCATTGGTCGGCGCCATCATACTTGGGCCGAGGATCGGAAAGTATACGAAGGGCAAAGACGGAAAGCTGGTCTCAAATGCGATCCCGGGGCACTCCGTGACACTGGGCGCACTGGGCTGCTTCATCCTGTGGTTTGCGTGGTACGGCTTCAACGGTGCGGCAGCGGCAGATGTGGATGAAATGGCCAGGATTTTCGGTACGACAACAATCGCTCCCGCGGTGGCAACGGTGACATGCATGCTCTTCACCTGGAAGAAAAACAGAAAACCGGATGTCTCCATGTGCCTCAACGCCTCCCTGGCCGGGCTGGTTGCCATAACAGCAGGCTGTGCGAGTGTCGATGCGGTGGGTGCGATCCTCATTGGGATCGGATCCGGCATCCTGGTGGATCTGGCGGTAGAGATTCTGGATGTGAGATTCCATGTGGACGACCCGGTCGGCGCAGTGGCGGTTCACTGCGTGAACGGAATCTGGGGCACGGTGGCCGTCGGACTCTTTGCCTGCAACGATAGCTATGGAACCAAAGGCCTCTTTTATGGCGGAGGCCTCCGGCAACTGGGTGCGCAGTGCCTGGGTGTGCTCACGGTCGGAACCTATACGGTGCTCTGCATGATTCTGGTGTTTCGCCTGATCCGGGGAACTGTGGGGCTGCGTGCCAGCGCAGAAGAGGAGATCGAAGGTCTGGACGTGACAGAGCACGGCCTCACAAGTGCATATGCCGACTTCTTGCCGATCGAGTCGACTCTCGGCGTACACTCCGACGGACCGGTATCGACGGAGACACTGGTTCCGTTTCCGCTGGAGCTCTCCTCCGGTCTGCGGGAGACACCGGTGGGGAAGAAGCGCTATACCCTGGTCCGTATCCTCTGCGACGAAGAGCGGTTCGGCACCCTGCGTGATACCATGGCGGCGATCGGCGTCACCGGCATGACCGTGACCAATGTCATGGGCTGCGGAACGCAGAAAGGAAAGTCCGGTCAGTACCGCGGGATCGAGATGAGCATGCACCTGATCCCCAAGCTGCAGATTGATATTGTGGTCTCAAAGGTGGACCCGGAACTCGTGGTGGCGGCGGCCAATGCGGCGCTTCACACCGGAGAGATCGGAGACGGGAAGATCTTTGTCTACGACGTGGAAGATGTGGTGCGTATCCGGACAGGAGAATCCGGCTATGACGCACTGCAGATCCCGGGGGAATAGACCATGCAAAACGGGAGAATCATTTGCATCCGTGTATTCCAGCCACCTTATCTGCATCATCTGCCAAGGATATCTTCTCCGTATATTAATGATATGTTTCAAGTATCATCAGGCTGCCCCGCGGCCGGAATCGGCTTGACACGAAGCTTCGGAACATGATATGATCTGTTCATCCTGAACAACAACTCAAAACAAAAGTGTTCTTCGAAGCCGGGGCGTAGTGCCCCTTTATGGCAGTGAAGAACACTTTTGTCTTGTATGAGGAGGGACGCCGCAATGGAAAAGAGGGAACAACTCTACGAAGGAAAAGCGAAAAAAGTATTTGCAACGGAAGACCCGAATTATGTAATCGTCTCCTATAAAGACGATGCGACAGCGTTTGACGGAACAAAAAAAGGAACGATTGTCGGAAAAGGCGCTATCAATAATCGAATGACAAATTTGCTGATGCGGAAGTTGGAAGCACAAGGAGTTCCTACCCATTATACCGAGGAATTGAATGACCGTGAGACTCTGGTTAAAAAGGTTCGGATCGTTCCTTTGGAGGTTATTGTGAGGAACATCTCTGCCGGCCATTTCGCCAGCCGATACGGCGTGTCGGAAGGTATCGTATTTGAAAGCCCGGTCTTGGAGTTTTCATACAAGAACGATGAGCTCCACGATCCCCTGCTCAACGACGACCACGCAATTGCCCTTGGACTTGCGACACGGGATGAAATCGCACAGATCCGTACTTATGCGTTGAGAGTCAACGAGCTGCTGAAGGATACATTGGCAGCTGTGGGCGTTACGCTGGTTGATTTTAAGCTGGAGTTTGGGAAAACCGAAGCCGGCGAGCTCGTCTTGGCCGATGAAATCAGCCCGGATACCTGCCGATTCTGGGACAGCAAGACCGGTGAGAAGCTGGACAAAGACCGTTTCCGCCGGGATTTGGGAAACGTGGAAGAGGCCTACGAGGAAATGAGCAGGCGCATGTGGGGCTCATAAAATGGAAATGCTCCACGAAGAATGGGATGGGCACATCTTCCCGGAAAAGAAAAAACATCACCCGCGCCGGTTCCCGCGTTATTGGGAATAGGTGCGGATGATGCTTTCGGCGATGTCGCGCTTCGGGCGCTTTTGCTGCATGGCGAGCCTGCCGATGTATCGGTGGGCTTCGTCCTCGGTCATGTTCAGACAGGTGATCAGCAGCCACTTGGCCCGGTTGACAAGCTTCAGCTCCTCGATGGTCTCCTCGACGGTGTGGAGCTTCTTCTCATGGGATCGCATGCGTTCCCGCATGGTGCAAAGAGCGCGGAGCGTCTGTGTCAGAAGAACGGAGGAGAGCGGTTTCCCCAGCGTCATGACGCCGGCGGGCAGCATCTTTTCTTCCGCGAGCTCCAGCTGATCCTGCGGGACGAGGAGAAGGATCGCGGAGTCAGATGTTTCAGACAGCCTGGTGCAGAAGGGAAAAGAGTCCCCACCCGGGAGAGGGGCGTTGACAATCACAAGATCAGCGGGGGCGCATTCTCTGGCTGCGCGGAGATCCGGCACCTGTGCAACGGGGTAGAACCTGGATGGCGGCAGAAGAGAGAGAACTGAGCGGTTGAAGGCGTCGGAGGCAGACACGAGCAGAACGCTGTAGGTGCTGTCAGAGAAAACCATATGGACCTGCCTCCTTCCTGATTTGCCCAGATTTTACCGCAAAAGCGACCGGGACGCAAGAGACATCCTGCCCGGGAAAACGGAACGATAGGAAAACGGTATGACAAAGGTGAGGGAAAGTGTATGTGCGGAATCTGCGGGTTTATCGAAAAAAAGAGCCATTCGGAAGCATTGCTTTTCGATATGATCGACGAGATCCGCTATCGTGGACCGGACGACCGGGGCATATACCTGGAGCAGCTGCCGTGCGGGTATCAGCTCGGGCTGGCCCATCGACGGCTCGCAATCTTGGATCTCAGCGTCAACGGGCACCAGCCGATGATCTCGGAAAGCGGAAGAACCGTCGTCAGCTTCAACGGTGAAATCTATAACTTCAAGGAGCTGCGACGCCAGTTGGAGCAGAAGGGTTGCTGTTTTCGAACGGGGACGGATACCGAGGTCATCCTGTACGCCTATGAGACCTGGGGCATCGAAGCGGTGCAGCGGTTCAACGGCATGTTCGCCTTTGCGCTCTATGACCGGGAAGCACAGTGTGTGTATCTGGTTCGGGATCGCATGGGGGTCAAACCGCTATATTATTATACGGATGGAGAAACGCTTGTCTTCGCCTCTGAGCTCAAGCCCATCATGAAGTACCCTGGGTTCCGAAAAGAAATCGATCGGGATGCCCTGACGATGTACCTTGCGGCGGAATATATTCCCGGAAGCCGGAGCATTTTCCGGAACACCAGCAA
The DNA here is from genome assembly GCA_902798545.1 of Oscillospiraceae bacterium. Classification (GTDB taxonomy): domain Bacteria; phylum Bacillota; class Clostridia; order Oscillospirales; family Oscillospiraceae; genus Limivicinus. Next base: position 24,714 of record CADBWQ010000029.1, on the reverse strand, counting down.
GCTGCTCCCGGGAGAGATCCTGCAATGGTCGCCAGGGAGCATCCGGAAATGGCGCTACTGGTCGGTGCCGGAAGTTATGGAGCATCAGACTGCATTTCACGGCAGCTATGAAGAGGCGAAAGAAGAACTGAATGCGCTGATCGAGGACGCAGTGCGGCTTCGAATGATCAGCGATGTGCCGCTGGGGGCCTTCTTGAGTAACGGTGTGGATTCATCCCTGATCACGGCAAAGATGCAAAGTCTCTCCGCCGCGCCGGTCAAGACATTCACCGTGGGTTTCAGGGAAACGGTGTTTGATGAATCCCGGGCAGCGGAGCTGGTGGCGGCGTATTTGGGTACCGACCATGAGACCCGGATTCTGTCCATGGACGAAGGGAAGAAGCTGCTGTTGGAGCTGCCGCTGTACTATGATGAACCGATGGCGGATCCCTCGGCGATTGCGACCATGCTGGTCAGCCGCATGGCGAGAGAGCATGTGACGGTGGCACTCTCAGGGGATGCGGGAGATGAACTGTTCTGCGGCTATAACACCTACACGCACTTTGAGAAACTGCGGAAGCTCCGCGGAATCAGCCGGGGGTTCAGAGCGGCGGAGAAGCTTCTCCCGCTCCGGGAAGCAGTGGCAAGGAGAAATCGGCGGGAATGGGTCAAGCTGTTCCATCTGACCGACGATGAGGCAATCATCGACGCGGACCTCTCCGCGTGGCTGGATCGATACGGGGATATTGCCGGGGGAAGGGCGGATCTTTCCGTCTTTCGCCTGGCAATGCCGCTGGGAGAAGGAATCTATGAAAAGGCGATGCTGCACGACCTGACCACCTATCTGCCGGATGATGTGCTGACCAAGGTGGACCGGGCCTCCATGGCGGTTTCGCTCGAGACGAGGGCTCCGCTGCTGGACTATCGGATTGTGGAATTCGCGCTCGGTCTGCCCCTGGAGTATAAGCTCCAGAACGGAGAGAAGAAGAGAATCCTGAAGGATCTTCTCTATGCGGAAGTGCCGAAGAGAATGATCGGACAGAATAAGATGGGCTTTCGAATTCCCTTTGCAGACTGGCTGCGAAAGGATTACAACCATCTGGTACAGTGGTACTTTTCAGAAGAATTCCTTCGGAAGCAGGGCCTTTTTGATGTTGCGGTCACGAAGAAAATGCTGCAGAGCTATCGGAAAACGAATACGACAGACTACGCCCGGGAGGTCTGGACCTTTCTGCTCTTTCAGCTGTGGTACGAGCACTATTTCCCTGATATATCCAAATGATTTGCATCGCGATACGAAAAACATATCATAAGCGCCGAATTCCTTCAATTTATCCATCTGTGATATTGACAAATGGAAGGATGAGGCGTAAGATACGCGCATGTTGAGAGACAAAGGCGTCTCGCAGGTCTTGTCCTGCACGCCTGTGTCTCTCTTTTATTTAAACAATGTCTGGAGGAATGATCATGAGTACGGTACCGGAACTGTTTGGATGCATGGTATTTGACGACAAGGTCATGCGCGCGAGACTTTCCGCGGATGTATACCGCAGCCTGCGCGACACCATGAACAAAGGCAAGAAGCTCGACCTGTCCCTCGCCAACGCCGTCGCGGATGCGATGTGCGAGTGGGCGGTGGAGAACGGAGCGACCCACTTTACCCACTGGTTCCAGCCGCTGACCGGGATCACGGCAGAGAAGCACGACAGCTTCATTACCCCGGCACCGGACAGTCATGTGATCATGGAGTTCTCCGGCAAGAACCTCATCACCGGTGAGCCGGACGCGTCCAGCTTCCCATCCGGCGGTCTGCGCGCCACCTTTGAAGCGAGAGGCTATACGGCCTGGGATCCGACCTCCTATGCGTTTATCAAGGAGAAAACCCTCTGCATCCCGACGGCATTCTGTTCCTACGGCGGCGAGGCGCTGGACAAGAAGACCCCGCTGCTGCGCAGCATGGAAGCACTGAACAAGCAGGCCATGCGCATCCTGAAGCTCTTCGGGCACACGGATGTCAAGCGCGTTGTCACAAACGTCGGTCCGGAGCAGGAATACTTCCTCGTGGATCGGGAAATGTACCTGAAGCGGAAGGATCTGATCTACACCGGCCGCACGCTCTTCGGCGCCCGTCCGCCCAAGGGCCAGGAACTGGATGACCACTACTTCGGCGCCATCAAGCCGCGGGTCAAGGCCTTCATGGAGGAGCTGGATGAGGAGCTCTGGAAGCTGGGCATTTATGCCAAGACCGAGCACAACGAAGTCGCCCCGTGCCAGCACGAGCTGGCTCCGATCTTCACGACCGGAAACATCGCCTCCGACCACAACCAGCTGACCATGGAAATCATGAAGAAGGTTGCCCGGAAACACGGACTGGTCTGCCTGCTGCATGAAAAGCCTTTTGCCGGCGTGAACGGCAGCGGCAAGCACAACAACTGGTCCATGGCGACGGACAAGGGTGTGAATCTCCTCAGCCCGGGCGAAACCCCATATGAGAACGCACAGTTTCTGCTCTTCCTGGTGGCGGTCATTCAGGCGGTGGATGATTATCAGGGCCTGCTGCGGATGAGCGTTGCCTCCGCCGGAAACGATCACCGCCTCGGTGCCAATGAGGCGCCGCCGGCGGTCGTGTCCATGTTCCTGGGCGATGAACTGACTGCAGTTCTGGACGCGCTCGAGAACGACAGCCCTTATGCGGGCACTGAAAGACACCGCATGCGTCTGGGGGCGGACGTACTTCCGCGATTCAACCGGGACACCACAGACCGCAACCGCACCTCTCCGTTTGCATTTACCGGCAACAAGTTTGAGTTCCGTATGGTGGGCTCCAACGATTCCATTTCCTGTGCCAACGTTATGATCAATGGCGCAGTCGCCGAGTCACTCCGGCAATTTGCGGACGTGCTGGAGAACTGCGAGGGAGATTTTGACAGCTGCCTGCATGATCTGATCCGGGAAACCATCAAAAAGCACAAGAGAATCCTCTTTAACGGCAACGGGTATGATGATGCATGGATCAGGGAAGCAACGGAAGTGCGCGGGCTGGAGAACCTTCGCACGACGCCGGACGCACTGCAGATGGTGCTGGATCCGAGCAATGTCGAAATGCTGACCAGCCACAGAATCTACTCCGAGACGGAACTGCATTCCCGTTATGAGATCTCCATGGAGAACTATGTCCGCACGGTGCGGATCGAGGCCCTGACCATGGTTGACATGGCGAGAAAGGAAATACTCCCGGCGGTGGTACGCTACTGCGGCGATCTGTCGGCGGCGCTGAATGCGAAGAAAGCGGCGGCGCCGGAACTCGCCTGCGCTTATGAAACGAAACAGATCAGGCGTCTCTCGGTCCTCATCGACGGAATTGACGATGCGACCGAGGTGCTGGAGCGGAGCGTGCTGGCCCTGGAAGGGGACAATACGAAGCAGGCATTCCATATCCGGGACGATGTGCTCTGCAAGATGGCCGAGCTCCGCGCGCTCTGCGATGAGGCCGAGACTATGACCGCAGCGGACTACTGGCCTTTCCCAACCTATGGCGATCTGCTCTTCGGTGTGTAATCTGTCAGAATAATCAATTTCAGACTGCGAAAGGTCCCCTCCGTCACGCGGAGGGGACCTTTGTCGGTCTGTAACTGTTCCCGCGGCAGGATGAACGGCGTGTTCTTCAGGAAAAACTGAGGCAAAAAAGAGAAAATGTCCAAGCGATGAGCGGAAAAAGGCCTTTTCAAAATCCAAAAAATAGTGTATGATAAGCGAATCCAAAAGGAGGTGAGTTAATGGAAGAAACCACCCATGCATTATTTTCAATCGGACCGTTGGAAGTCACGGGCACTGTAACAACGATGTGGGCCATCATTTTAATTCTCACGCTGCTCAGCTGGCTGGCCACGCGCAATATGAAGGAAGTGCCGGGAAAGCTGCAGAACATCGCGGAGATGGCGGTAGGAAGCCTTCAGAACTACTTTAACGGCACATTGGGAACCAGGCTGTGCAAAAAGTACTTCCCGGTGTTCGCGACGTTCTTTATCTTCATCATCGTCAGCAACTACTCCGGCCTGCTTCCGGGCGCCGGGCATCTGAAAGCGTTCCATGTGCCGACGGCCAGTCTTTCCGTGACGGCGGGCCTCGCAATCGTCGCGTTCTTCACGACTCATTTTGTCGGGGTGAAGGAGAGAGGGTTCGGGAAATATCTGATCGGAGTCCTCACTTCGATGACGATCCCGCTGTTTTTCCTGGCGATTATCGAGCAGTTTGTCCGCCCGTTCTCGCTGGCGCTCCGTCTTTACGGAAACCTGTACGGAGAGGAAGCGGTGACCGAGAATCTTTATAACATTTTCCCGATTCTGGCTCCGTTGGTCATGCAGGTGCTGAGCCTGCTGTTCTGCCTGATTCAGGCGCTGGTCTTCACGATGCTGCTTTCCATCTATGTCTCGGAAGCAGCGGAAGAAGAGGAAGAATAAGCTCATTTCTACATTATTATATTCATTAGGAGGAATCATTCTATGGCATCTTCAGGACTTATCGCTATCGCAGCTGCGATTGCTATCGCTGTCAGTACCCTCGGCCCGGCTATTGCACAGGGCATCACCGCAGGAAAAGCAATGGACGCCATTGCCCGTCAGCCGGAAGCGGCAGGAAACATCCGTTCCACGCTGATTGTCGCCCTTGGTATGATCGAGGCACTGACGATTTACGGCCTGCTGATCGCATTCATGCTGGTATCAAAAGTCTGATCCGGCGGCTACCATCGGATCACGAAGAGGAGACAGTCCATGATCAGTATCAACATATCTCATGATCAGTATCAACATATCTGAACTCATATGGACAGTCATCAACTTCTTTCTGCTGCTGTTTTTACTCAATCGCTTTCTGTACAAACCGGTGATCTCTTTCATGGAGCAGCGTCAGGCCCGAATCGACGCAAAACTCCGGGAAGAAGAGGAAGCCAAAGCACGCATCGAAGAGAACGATGCCCGGATTCTGGAGGAAAAGACCAGAAGCCGTGAAGAGGCAAAGAAGCTTCTTGCTCTGAACGCGGAAGAAATCGAAAAGCACAACGCGGAAGTGCTGCAGGAAGCAAAAAAAGCCTCGGTGCAGAACCGGAAAGATTCGGAAGCGGCACTTTCTCAGAGACAGGAAAAAACCGCGCAGCAGCTTCATGAGGCTGCGCCGGAGCTTGCGGCCATGCTGGCGGAAAAGCTCCTGAGCGAAGAGTAAACAGAATGAACCATTACGGCAGAAAGGAGGGATGACCGGACTATGAGAATGGGATATACCCTGATTTACGGGTTGATTAACTTTGCCATCCTTGCGACGGCACTGTATTTTATCGGAAGAAAACTCGTACCGAAGATGCTCGGCGGGCGCAGAGCCCAGGTGGAAGAATCGCTCCAGGCGGCGGACGCTGCGTCGGCAAACGCAAAGACGCTTCTGGATGGAATCGACCAGACCAACAGTGATGCCGAGAAGGAGTGCGCCGGCATCCTGAGTGCGGCGCGCGAGTCCGCAACGGCGGAGAAGGAGCGCGCGGAGGCCCTGAGCCGCAGAGCGGTGGAAGAGCTGAACGAGGACAACGAGAAGTCCCTGCAGTATCAGACAAAGTCCGCACGCACCGCCCTGACCCGTGACACCATGGAAGAGGTGATCAATCAGGCGGCGGTTCTGCTGGCGGACGAAAAGTACGCCGATGCCCGGGCCCGGATGACGGAACGCCTGATCGACCGGGCGGAGAAAAAGCTCCATATCACCCGCGGCGACCTGATGGCCTTTCAGGAGAAGGGCTTCATCCCGGTGGAGATGCACGGCGTGACAGAGACGCCGGAAAAGGACATCGTCCGGGTAAAGGCTGCCATCCTGCACGCCCTGCATGAGGCGGGGGAGACCGCGACAGAGGATCAGATCCGGATCACGACCGGCGCGGATGAAAGTCTCATCGGCGGCGCCTACCTGAAAGTCGGCGACACCGTCTATGACAGCACCCTCAAGGGCATGCTGCAGCGGGTCAGGGATTCGGTCAGTGTCCTCGAACACGACGACGAAGCGCTCATTGACGCGCTGAAGGAAGAGCTGGCCAAGGCAGACAATGAAACGGCGGTCTACCAGAAGGGGACCGTGATCAGCGTCTCCGATGGCATCTGCCGCATCGCCGGCGTATCGGATGCCATGGCGGGCGAGCTGATTGAATTTAACCGGGATCTGCGCGGCATGGTGATGGACCTGGAGAAGGACAACATCGGCGTCGTGCTGCTGGGCGACTATTCCGGCCTGCAGGAAGGCGATGAGGTCCGCCGCAGCGGACGCATCATCGAAGTTCCGGTGGGCGAGGAGATGATCGGCCGTGTGGTCGATTCCCTCGGCAATCCTATCGACGGCGGCGGTGAAATCCACACCACCGAGACCCGGCCGATTGAGAGCCCGGCCCCCGGCGTGATTTCGCGCCGCCCGGTGTCGGTTCCGATGCAGACCGGTATCAAGGCCATCGACGCCCTGGTCCCCATCGGACGCGGCCAGCGTGAGCTGATCATCGGCGACCGTCAGACCGGCAAGACGGCGATCGCTATCGACACCATTATCAACCAGAAGGGCAAGGACATGATCTGCATCTATGTCGCCATCGGCCAGAAGGAGTCGACGGTGGCAGGCTGTGTGCAGAAGCTGCGCGAGCACAATGCGATGGATTATACCATCGTGGTCTGCGCCAGCGCGTCCGAGTCCGCCCCGATGCTCTATATCGCGCCTTATGCAGGCGCGGCCATGGGCGAATATTTCATGCACAAGGGAAAGGATGTTCTCATCATCTATGACGATCTCTCCAAGCAGGCGGTGGCCTATCGTGAGATCTCCCTGCTGCTGCACCGTCCGCCCGGACGTGAGGCCTATCCCGGCGACGTCTTTTATCTGCACTCCAGACTGCTGGAGCGCGCGGCAAGACTCAGCGAGGAAGCCGGCGGCGGCAGCATGACGGCCCTGCCCATCATCGAGACGCAGGCGGGTGATATCTCCGCCTATATCCCGACGAACGTCATCTCCATCACCGACGGACAGATCTTCCTGGAGACGGACCTCTTTAACTCCGGTGTACGTCCGGCGGTCAACGTCGGCCTCTCGGTCTCTCGTGTCGGCGGCTCGGCCCAGCTGGGCGCCATGAAGCAGGTGGCCGGACGTCTGAGAATGGATCTGGCCCAGTACAGAGAGCTGGCTGCGTTTGCGCAGTTCGGCTCCGACCTGGACAAGGCGACCCGTTCCACGCTGCACCGCGGCGACCGTATGACAGAGCTTCTCAAGCAGGGCCAGTATGCCCCGATGGAGGCTTCGGATCAGGTGATCTCCATCTATGCGGTGAGCGAAGGTTATGCCGACGGCGTTGAGCTGAAGGACATTGCCCGCTATGAAAAGGGCCTGTTGCCCTATGTGAACAGCCGGTATCCGGATCTGAAAAAGCACATCATGAGCGGCAAAAAGCTGGGTGAGGAACAGCTTGGGAAACTGAAGAAGCTCATTGCGGAGTACACCGAGAGCTTTGAAGCGTAAGGGGGCTGAAGCATGGCAAACCTGAGAGCCATCCGTACGCGCATCAAGAGCGTTGAGAATACCCGCCAGATTACCAAGTCCATGAAGATGGTCGCGGCGGCAAAACTGCGCAAGACCCAGACCGCGTTTGCCAGTCTCCGTGCCTATGCCGAGGAGAGCGGCAAGCTGCTGAAAGAGGCGTCGGCCGGACAGACGGGGATCGAGAATCCTTACCTGACGCCGCACGCGGAATGCCGGAAAATCTGCTACGTGCTGATCGTCGGCAACCGCGGCCTCTGCGGCACCTACAATCAAAGCCTGCTGCGCTACTGCGAAAACCTCATCAAGGACAGTGACAAAGAAAACTATGTCATCGTCTGCGGACGCTGGGGCAAGGATCTGATCGCCGCGTCCGGACTGGAAGTCCGGGAGAGCTATGAGATCGGCGATACCCCGACCCATGAGGAAGCGCTGACCCTGGCCGAAAGGCTCAAGGAACTCTACCGGGAAGGGACCGTCGACGAGATCCGTCTGGTGTATCAGCATTACCGTTCCGTTCTGTCGCAGGTGCCGGAACAGGCGCAGCTGCTTCCCCTGCAGAAACAGGAAGAGACGGAACGTGTGGACAGGAGCACGATCTTTGAACCGGATCGTGACAGCCTGCTTAACACGCTGCTGGACATGTACATCGGCAACACCGTCTATGCCGTTCTGCTGGAGGCCCGGACCGGCGAGCATTCCGCCCGCATGACCGCGATGACCGCGGCGGCGGACAACACGGAAGAGCTCATCAACGATCTGACCCTGGAACTCAACCACGCACGCCAGGCAGCCATTACCACCGAAATCTCCGAAATCGCAGGCGGTGCGGAAGCACTTCGGAACAACACTGCCGGAGGATAAAACATGAAGAATGCAACAGTCAAACGGGTCATCGGCCCTGTGGTCGATATCCACTATCCGGAGGGAAAGCTTCCGGAAATCTATAACGCCATTGAAATCCAGCTGCCCGAGCGCAAAGTCGTGCTGGAAGTGGTACAGCAGCTGGGCAACCGGGATGTCCGCTGCATCGCCCTGTCCTCCACGGACGGAATCTCCCGCGGTATGGACGCCGTCGACACCGGCTCTTCGATCATGATGCCGGTGGGTGAGCCGACCCTGGTCGGCGAACCCATCGACGGAAAAGGCCCGGTGGAGGGCGCCGAACGCCTTCCCATCCACCGCAAGGCCCCGAAGTTTACCGAGATCCTGCCCGCCACCGAGATGCTGGAGACCGGCATCAAGGTCGTGGACCTGCTGGCCCCCTATGCCCGCGGCGGTAAAATCGGCCTCTTCGGAGGCGCGGGCGTCGGCAAGACGGTTCTGATCATGGAACTGATCCGGAACGTCGCCTATGAGCACGGCGGCTATTCGGTCTTTGCCGGGGTAGGCGAGCGCAGCCGTGAAGGCAACGACCTGGAACGAGATGAACGAGTCCGGCGTCATCAACAAGACGGCGCTGGTCTTCGGCCAGATGAACGAGCCGCCCGGAGCCCGTCTCCGCGTGCCGCTGTCGGGCCTGACGATCGCGGAGAACTTCCGTGACCGGTCCGGACAGGATGTGCTGCTGTTCATCGACAACATCTTCCGTTTCACCCAGGCGGGCTCGGAAGTCTCGGCCCTGCTGGGGCGCATGCCCTCCGCCGTCGGTTATCAGCCGACGCTGGCCACCGAAATGGGTGACCTGCAGGAGCGCATCACCTCAACTCGTAACGGTTCGGTCACCTCGGTTCAGGCCATCTATGTCCCGGCCGACGACCTGACGGACCCGGCTCCTGCTACGGCGTTCGCGCATCTGGACGCGACCACGGTTCTGTCCCGTTCCATCGCGGAACTCGGCATCTACCCCGCGGTCGACCCGCTGGAGAGCTCCTCGCGTATTCTGGAGCCGAACGTGCTGGGCAAGGATCACTATGAGACCGCCCGCGCCGTGCAGCAGGTGCTTGAGAAGTACCGGCAGCTGCAGGACATCATCGCGGTGCTCGGCATGGACGAACTGGGGGCGGAGGACCGCGCGACGGTCGCCCGCGCCAGAAGGATCCAGCGCTTCCTGTCCCAGCCCTTCCATGTTGCGGAGAACTTCACCGGCATGCAGGGCAAGTATGTCCCGCTGAAGGAGACCATCAAGGGCTTCCAGGCGATCCTGGGCGGCGACGTGGATGACCTGCCGGAGCAGGCCTTCCTGCTCTGCGGCACCATCGATGAGGTCATCGCCAAGCGCGGCAGCTTCTGAGCGGAGGAAGAGGCAATGGCAAAGTCTTTTCATCTGCGGATCATGACTGCCGAAGGCACACTGCTGGAGGGGGAGGCGGAATACTGCCATATCCCGACGACAGCGGGATCTGTCGGGGTTCTGGCCGATCATGCGCCGATGCTCTGTGCGATGCCGGAAGGGGAGACCCTCTGCCGGATGGAGGACGGGACGGAAAAAACGGTCCGGCATGCCGCCGGTGTGGCCGATGTCCGGGAGAACCGGGTAACCATTCTCGCAGATCGCGCGGAACTGTAAGTGTTCCATAATCAATAATATATAGAATAACCTGATAACAATAACCCGATGAAAAACGCATTTACCCTGAGTTGCGTTTTTCATCGGGTTTCGTCTTCCGGGGAGAGGGGGCGCAGAGAAGGCCGTCAGCGTTACCGGAATTCGGTATGGAATGGGTTATAGACACCGCTGTCTCCGACAGCGGCCGGCCCGTCCCTTGTCGTTCCACCCGGAACATAAGTCACGGGAAGCCGTAAGACGGCTTCGCCGGCGGGCGTCTCGGAAGAGAGCAGCAGATTCACGGCGGCCTCTGCCATCTGACGGAGGGGCTGGACAATGGTGGAACAGACATAGCAGCCGGTTGCAAAATCGATGATCCCGTCATAGCCGATGATCTGGACTTCATCGGGAACCCGGACGCCGTTCCTTTCCAGAAATTCCATGACGCGCCTGGCAAGGCCGTCGGTGTTGCAGAAGATGCCGTCGAAATCAAGATGTCCGTCCTGCAGATGCCGGCTCAGAAATTGATAGACCGGAGCCTCGGTCTCTTCATCGTTCACGAGAAGGGAATCATATGCCGTCCCGGTGCGTCGGCATACGTCTTCAAAGCCGGGCCCGCGCCGGTCCGCTTCACTCTGAATTTCCGGGCCGATGCGCAGGAAGAGCAGTTTCCGGCAGCCGAGCTCCAGCAGCTTTTCCGCGGCCATCTGGCCGCCGCGGAAGTTATCTGAGGACACGCAGGGAATGGCCGGGTGAAACTGGCGGTCGATGGTGACAACCGGAACGGCAGACTCGACAACAAGATCCGGACGATAGGTCAGGGCAATGATGCCGTCGACCTTGTTCTGCTCAATCAGATTGAAGCATTTCAGCTCAGCGCCCGGGTCAAAGTTCGTGATCATAACGTTGGTGAGATAACCGCGGTGCATCAGAGCTGCAGTCAGCTCATCGATCAGCGCCGCAAAAAAGGGATGCCGCAGGGACGGCATCAGCAGTCCGATACAGAAGGTCTTGTTTGTCTTCAGGCCTCGGGCATAGTTGTTGATGCGGTAATTCAGCTTTTCTGCGGCGGCTTCCACCCGTTCGCGGTATTCCTCACCGACCGGATACCCGTTAAAGACCCGGGAGACAGTTCCGAGGGCAACCCCCGCCTCCCGGGCAACATCCTTCATGGTTGGCTGTAAATTGCGATTCATCGAGCCGGATTCCTCTCTTTTTTCTGTCTGGACAGTATTCATTAAGTATTATAGCAAGCAAACAAAGAGAAGAAAAGCCCGATTTGCAGGAAGAGCTTTCGGCATTTTGCAACAAAAATAAGAAGTAAATTTATGCAAGTTGCGAAAAATTCCGAGCGATAACGTTTTCGAAAAAGGGAGCGATTGACACGGATAATCCCGTATGTTAATATATTTTTCACAGTGATGTAACGTTTCATGAAGCGCTTCGCTCCTACGATCCGGAGGGTAACATGGCCGTTATGAAAAAGATAAGCTGAAAAAAGAAAGGAAGCAAACATGAAAAAGACAATTGCATTGATTCTCGCGCTGGTCATGGTCTTTGCCCTGGCCGGTACCTCCGCTTTTGCGGCGCCGGTTGAAGTCACGATCTTCAACTCCAAGATGGAGATCCAGAGCCAGCTGGAGGAACTCGCCAACCAGTGGAACGCCGATCACGATGATGTCAACATTACGGTCTATTACTCTTCCGATACCGTCGCGGCACACATGGCCTCCCGCTATGCCGCAAAGAATCCTTATGTCATCTCCATGGTTGACGCGAAGGACATCTACTCCCTCGGACCCGAGCATGCTCTTGACATGAGCGATCAGGACTTAGGTCAAGGACACCACTCAGGCCATCTCGGTAGACGGTAAGGTCCTCGGATTCCCGGTCTGCGTCGAAGCCCGCGGCATCCTCTACAATGCTGATGCCATCGAGGCTGCCACCGGCGAAGCTTTTGATCCTGCTGCTGTTAAGACAACCGAAGATTTCCAGGCCCTGATCGATGCCCTGATTGCCGGCGGCATGGCAACCCCCTGCGGCCTCCAGAAAGAGGACTGGTCTCTTGCTGCTCACTTCTTTGCCTCGGTCTATGAGATGCATGATGATCCCGACGCCTTCATTGCCGGAATCAAGGACGGCTCTGTGAAGCTTGCGGACGACGATGTTTTCAATGCCCTGATGGACACCTTTGATGTCATGAAGGCCAACAACTGGATGAAGGATGCCCCGCTCTCCGCTGTCCGTGAGGACACCGAGATGTACCTCGCCCTCGGCGAGATCGCGTTCAAGTATGGCGGCAACTGGGACTGGTCCGACATCAAGGAATTTGAGCCTGATGCGAATCTTGGCATGATGCCGATCCCCAGCGCACTTGAGGGCTACAACGAAAAGCTTGTCGGCGGCGGCTCCAAGTACTTCTTCATTGATAATTCCGTTTCCGCCGAGCAGCAGGAGGCTGCCAAGCAGTTCCTGAACTGGCTGGTCTATGACGAAGCGGGCCAGGACTTCCTGGTCAATACCTGCGCGCTTGTTCCCGCCTTCTCCAACATCACCCTGCCGGTCTCCGATCCTCTCGGCGCCTCTGTCAAGAGCTTTGCCGATACCGGAGCCATGGTCGGCAACTACAACTACCTGCCGGATGACCACTATGCAAAAATCGGTATCTCCTTCCAGAAGTATCTGGGCGATCAGATTGACCGCGCAGGCTTTGCTGATGAAGTAACCGCATACTGGGCCACGCGGGTTTCACTACAACTGCAGATAGGAAGGTATTCTGATGAAACAAAATACCCTGAGCTATAAAGTCAAGCAATATCTGATGTTCGGTGGGGTTGGCACAGCGCTGTTTCTCTGCGTGGTGATTGCTCCGTTTCTTTACGGTCTGTATCTCACCCTTACCAGTTGGGACGGCGTCAGCAGAGCAAAACCCTTTGTCGGTCTTCAGAACTTTGCGGCCGCATTTAATGACACCACCTACTGGCAGGCCATGGGTCGCACCCTCATATATTCGGTGTTTGCCGTTATTCTCATTAACATTGTCGCCTTTGCGCTGGCCTATCTTGTCACCAGCGGTGTCAAGGGGCAGAACTTTTTCCGCGCAGGCTTCTTTGTGCCAAACCTGATCGGCGGTATCGTCCTCGGTTATGTCTGGCAGTTTGTTTTCAACCGCGCATTTGTCGCCATCGGCAAGGCCATCGGCGGTTCCTCTGTCTCGCTTCTGGCTACCCCCAACGGTGCTATGTTCGCCCTGATCCTGGTTTCGGTCTGGCAGTATGCCGGCTACATGATGCTGATCTATGTGGCGGGCTTCATGAGCGTCTCCAAGGATGTCCAGGAAGCCTCCCTGATTGACGGCTGCACCCCGGCCCAGGCCATGAAGAACGTCACGATTCCTCTGATGCGCTCCAGCTTTGTGCAGTGCATCTTCCTGAGCATCACCCGCTGCTTCGTCGTGTACGATGTGAACCTCTCCCTGACCAAGGGCGAGCCGTTTGGATCTTCGGTCATGGCGGCCATGCATGTATACAATCAGGCCTTTACGTACAGAAACTTCGGCCTCGGACAGGCTGAGGCCGTGATCCTGTTCCTGGTCTGCGCCATTGTCGGCGTGACCCAGGTTCTGGTCGGTAAGAGAGGGGAGGTTGAAGCATAATGACAGAAAATGAAAGAGCTGCACGCAATAAGAAGATAGCCCATGTCATCATGTGGATTGTTCTCCTGCTTCTGTTTATCTGCTTCATTTTCCCCTTTATCCTGGTTGTCATCAACGTCTTCAAGAGCAAGGTTGACATTGTCGCAAACCCCTTGTCCCTGATCGGAACGCGGAAGGGGTTTACGCTAGACAACTTCCCCGCAGCGATGGAGAAGATGCAGTTCTGGAAGGTTTTCGGCAACTCGCTGATCATCACGGTGTGTGCAACGGTTCTGACAATCCTGGTGTCCTCCATGACCGCCTTTGTCATTGTGCGTAACGGCAGATGGAAGTTCTGCACACTGATTTTCTCCCTGATGATCGCCTCGATGGTTATTCCCTTCCAGGTGCTTATGCTCCCGCTGGTGTCCATTTATGGCGGTATGCTGAACGTGTTGAACCATAGGATCACATTGATTCTGATGCATGTCGGGTTCTCGGTCTCGATGGCGGTGTTTATGTTCCACGGTGCAATCAAGACAAACATCCCGCTGGCACTGGAAGAGGCGGCTACGATTGACGGCTGCACCCGCTGGCAGACCTGGTGGAAGGTTGTCTTCCCCCTGCTCAAGCCCACCATCGCCACGGTCGGCATCATCAACGCCATGGCCTATTGGAACGACTACCTGCTGCCCAGCCTGGTGCTGACAGAGAAGCCCCTGTACACAATCCCCATTGCTACACAGGCCTTCTACGGCACCTATTCCACCGATATCGGCCTCGTCATGGCTGCGCTGCTGCTGGCCATGCTGCCGATCCTGATCCTGTATGTGTTCCTGCAGCGTTACATCGTCGAAGGCGTTGCCTCCGGCGCTGTCAAGGGCTGATCGGAACCGTATCGGTCTGCAATATAAAACCGGAATGATAATTTCCCCGCCCGGCCGGGCGGGGAAATCTCTTGCGGCGCGAAGACGGGGAGAAAGCCCGCCGAAGCGCCGGACCTGAGAAGGAGCACAGACGATGAGACGAATCTTCGATATGGAAAACCCGTTCTGGCAGGGGCTGAGCGTGATTGCGGACATGCTGCTCCTGAATCTGCTGACGCTGCTCTGCTGCGCGCCGCTGATCACCATGGGCACCGCGCTGGCCGCCATGAACGATGTGGTCATTCATATTGTAAATCAGGAGGGGAGCGGCATCCTGAAGAGCTACGGCCGGGCGTTCCGCCAGAACCTGAAAAACGGAATCCTGCTCAGTCTCATTCTGCTCGCGGCAATCGGACTGCTCTACTTTGACTATCTCTGCGCACTGACTTACGCACCCATGTTCCGCTACGGGATCGCGGCACTGTCGGTACTGCTGCTGGCGCTGACGATCTATACGCTGGCTCTCATGGCAAGGTATGAAAACCCCTTCGGGACGACACTGAAAAACGCGGCGATGCTGGCTGTCGGCTACTTTCCCCAGACGCTTGGCATGGTGTGCTTCACAGCTGCCCTCTGGCTGATCTGCATTCACTTCTGGCGCTACGGTACGCCGATCCTGATCATGTTCGGGTTCTCACTGCCGTGCTATGTCTGCGTCCTGCTGATGCGAAAAATGTTCGAACAGCTGGAAGAAGAAAAGGAAGACGGAGGAAACGAATCTTGAAACATCCTGAAACACCCTGGTGGAAGCAGGCGGTGATCTACCAGATCTATCCGCGCAGCTTCTGCGACTCAAACGGCGACGGCATCGGGGATCTTCCCGGCATTCTGTCGAAGCTGGACTACCTGCAGACCCTCGGCATCGATGCCATCTGGCTCTCGCCGGTTTTTCGTTCCCCCCAGGACGACAACGGCTATGACATCTCGGACTACCAGGACATCGACCCGATCTTCGGAACGCTGGAGGACATGGACGCGCTCATTCGCGAGGCCGGAAAGCGCGGCATCCGCATCATTATGGATCTGGTGCTGAACCACTCCTCCGACGAGCACCGCTGGTTCAAAGAAGCCAGAAAGAGCCGGGACAACCCGTATCATGACTTCTATATCTGGCGGGACGGAGACGGCGTCACGCCTCCGAATGATCTGAAGGCCGGCTTTGGCGGCTCGGCGTGGGAATGGGTACCGGAGCTGGGACAATACTATTTCCACCAGTTCTCCGTCAAGCAGCCGGACCTGAACTGGGATAACCCTGCGCTCAGAGCAGAGCTCTACCGGATGATCAACTGGTGGACAGACCGCGGCGTGGGCGGCTTCCGCCTCGACGTGGTGGACCACCTGGGCAAAGACCCCGACCACGGCCTGATGAAATGCGCCCCCACCCTGCATCCTTATATTCGCGAGATGAGCCGGGCGGCGTTTCAGAGACCCGGTCTGGTGACCGTCGGCGAGGCGTGGAGCGCGGACGTGGAAGAAGCGAAGCGCTACAGCAATCCGGATGGCTCTGAGCTCTCCATGGTGTTTCAGTTCGAGCACATGAAAATCGACCAGATCCCAGGCAAAGAGAAATGGGAGCGCGCGCCAATCGACTTTGTCACGCTGAAAAAAATCTTCTCTCGCTGGCAGAAGGAGCTTTACGGACAGGGCTGGAACAGTCTCTTCTGGGAAAACCACGACCTGCCGAGGAGCGTCTCCCGCTTCGCGGACGACGGCACATATCGGGTGGAGTCGGCAAAGATGCTGGCAATTCTTCTGCACGGCATGCAGGGCACCCCTTATGTCTATCAGGGGGAAGAACTCGGCATGACCAATTATGACTTCCGGGTCGGGGAGTGCCGGGATATCGAGATCCTGAACATGGCGCGCGAGCGCCGGGCACAGGGATATTCAGAGGAATGGATCCGCGACGCCATCCGGCGGAAAGGCCGCGACAACGCACGGACGCCCATGCAGTGGGACGCGAGCCCGAACGCGGGGTTTACGACCGGTGAACCGTGGCTTGTGGTGAACCCGAATTACCGGGAAATCAACGCCGAGGACCAGGTCGGGCGGGACGATTCGGTTTTCGCCTGCTATCAGACGCTGATCCGGCTGAGAAAAGAGCTGCCTGTGCTGACGGACGGCACGTATGAACCGCTGCTGGAAGAGGATGCGCGTATCTTCGCCTACCGCCGTGACGACGGCAAGAACAGGCTGCTGGTCGTGTGCAACTTCTTCGGCGAATCCGTGGAGAACCCGCTGTGCGGGGAAGAGAAGGGCGGCCGGCTGCTGGTGAGCAGCTATACGGAGGCCGGGACAGATCCGGATCTGCTCCGCCCCTATGAGGCAAAAATGCTGCTTTTCGGCTGAGAGGCATTCCGGCGCACGGGGGAATGCAAAAACAGAAGACAGAAACACGGAAGTACCGTGAAAAAAGATAATCCCGGAAACCTGTACGGTCTCCGGGAAAGCGTCCTGTAACGGACAGCAGAAGCATATGCGGGGAAATCAGGCCTCCAGCCTGTAGCTGACAACATTCAGACGGACAGCGCCGTCGGCAAAGAAGCTGATGTCCTGGGCGCTGAGGTCGGTGCTGACGGTGGCGGAGAGCACCTGTTCGCCGTCGCCGACAAAGACCTCGGCACTGAAGCGGTCCAGGATCAGACGCAGCTTCAGGCGGCCCTGATCGTGTCTGACCTTGGCGCGGCGCTGATGGATGATCGCCCTGCGGGACCCGGAGAACTTCCGGTCGATCTTCAGGACGGACTCATGCGGGCGGAAACTGACGGTCGTCTGATAGAGATCGTTCTTTGCAAAGCGGATGGCGAAGCGGCTGAAGACAGGCCCAACGGATTCAATCTCCAGTTCCAGGTCTGCCATACGGCCGGACACACCGGGCAGCTGGCGCTCTTCGTCTCTGATCAGAACATGTGTATGACGGACTTCGTCCTTTCGCATGAGCTCCAGCTCTCGAATCGGGCGCTGGCAGAGAACTCCGTTGCGAACCGAGAGCTCTCTCGGCAGGCTCATCTGACCGAACCACGGAACCCAGCGCGTGTGCAGATTGCAGGTATCCCAGTTCTGCATCCAGCCGATCATGACACGCCTTCCGTCCGGCGTGAGAACAGTCTGCGGCGCATAGAAGTCGATGCCGTAATCGGCGGCATGGTCCGACTCCACCGTATACGATCCGTCGGACTCCCCGCAGTGACCGAGCAGGTAGAAGCTTCCGTTTCCGTTGTGGTATTCAAAATCCTTCGGCAGCATGTCCTGCGCGCTGGCCAGAAGAACGTCGTATCCGTCCAGACGGAAAAAGTCCGGGCACTCCCACATGAGACCGAGGCGGTTGTGGTTGGAGGCCAGGGGTCCGACCAGGGACCAGTGCAGCGCGTCCCTGCTGCGATAGACCAGAATCTGCCCGCCGACACCCTTCTGGTCGTTTGCGATCAGAGCGAGGTATGTCCCGTCTGAGGCCTGCAGAATCTTCGGATCGCGGAAATCATAGCGGCTCCCGCCTGCCGGGAGATCTGCCTCTGTGAGTACCGGATTTCCGCTGTATTTCTCGTAGTTCATTCCGTCGCCGAAGGCAAGATTCTGCGTCTGAACCTCACGGGTCTGCCCGCTGGAATCCGTCTCATGCCGGACCCCGGTGTACATCAGCATCTGCCTGCCGTCCGGAAGTGTAATGGCACTGCCCGAGAAGCAGCCGTCTTTGTCATAGGGCATATCGGGCGCCAGCGCGCAGGGGAGAAACTCCCAGTGCAGAAGGTCGCGGCTCACGGCGTGACCCCAGTGCATCGGCCCCCAGTGAGAGTCGTAGGGATGGTACTGATAGAACATGTGATACTGCCCGCCATAGAAGGAGAACCCGTTCGGATCATTCATCCAGCCGATATACGGCGAGAGATGGAAGGCGGGACGCTGCTCCGGGAGAATCGTCGGTCCGTGGAGGGCCTCGAAGGCCCGTGCATCCTGTAAGATCTGACTCATTGCACAGCTTCCTTTTGTTTTTTGATCGTTGTGCCGCCCAATCCATGGCGACCGTCATGAAACGTATCATACCACAGAAATTGCATTTCGCATAGATCTATTTTTCATTGACAGCACTCAGAAAGAACGATACAATAATTCGGTTGATGATTGACTTCAACAGACAGAGGTAACGGTATGAACCAACAGAACTGGGAGAAAGAATTCAGTACCCGCTTCGCCGCCTGTGAAGAGGAACTGCGGGCGCGCTATTTTGAGCTCTATCACGGGGATGAGCTCGCATGGAACTACTTCACGGAGATGCTTTATCGCTGCTGGAAGGAGCGCAGACCCTCTTTGAAAAAGCAGGATCGCGAGAGGCTCCGGAACCCGGACTGGTACCGGGGGCACAATCTTCTCGGCATGCTGATGTACGTCAACGCCTTTGCGGGCAGCCTGAACGGTGTCCGTGAGAAGCTGGACTACATCGAAGACTGCGGCGTGAACTATCTGCACCTGATGCCGATTCTGGAGAGCCCGAAAGGGCGCAGCGACGGCGGATATGCGGTGGCGGATTTTCGTAAGGTCGAGCCGGAACTCGGCACGATGAAGGACCTGGACGCACTGGCCAGGGACTGTCATAAGAGGGGAATCTCCCTCTGCCTCGACTTCGTCATGAACCACACCAGCGAGGACCACGAGTGGGCCAGACGTGCCCGCGCGGGGGATGCGGAATGCCAGGCGCGGTACTTCTTCTACGACGACTGGACGATTCCCAACGAATTCGAGAAAACGGTGCCGCAGGTCTTCCCGACGACGGCTCCGGGCAACTTCAGCTGGTGCGAAGAGGCCGGGAAGGTCGTCATGACGACCTTCTATCCCTATCAGTGGGACCTGAACTATGCAAACCCCATTGTCTTCAACGACATGACGGAGAACATGCTCTATCTCTGCAACCGCGGCGTGGATGTAATCCGCCTGGACGCGGTTCCCTATATCTGGAAGGAGCTCGGCACCAGCTGCCGCAACCTTCCTCAGGTCCACTCCCTGGTGCGTATGATGCACATGGCGGCGGACATCGTCTGCCCGGGCACCCTGCTGCTGGGCGAGGTGGTCATGGAACCCTCCAAGGTGGTGCCTTACTTCGGTACCGTGGAGAAGCCGGAGTGCCACATGCTCTATAACGTCACCACCATGGCGAGCACCTGGCACACCGTGGCGACGAAGGATGTACGCCTGCTCCAGTACCAGCTGAATCAGGTTTTCTCTCTGCCGAAGGAGTACACCTTCCTCAACTATCTGCGCTGTCACGACGATATTGGCTGGGGCCTGGATTACGCCTTCCTCAGTCGCTTTGGAATGGGCGAAGTGCCTCACAAGAAGTTTCTGAACGACTTCCTGACCGGACGCCGGGAGGGGAGTCCGAGCCGTGGTGAGCTCTATAACGACGATCCCAGACTCGGGGATGCGCGCCTCTGCGGCACGACTGCCTCGCTCTGCGGCGTAGAGGCGGCCCGTTATGAGCAGGACGGGGAGAAACTCGCCTGGGCGCTGCGGTTTGACATCAGCCTGCATGCCTACATGTTCACGCTCAGTGGAATTCCGGTTCTCTACAGCGGCGATGAGATCGCCCAGGAGAACGACTATACCTACCACAACGATCCGGACAAGGCGGCCGACAGCCGCTATCTGCATCGGGGGAACATGAACTGGGCGGCCGCGGAGCGCCGTCACAATCCCGAAACCCCGGAAGGCCAGATCTTCACCGCTCTGCGCGCGCTGGAGACCCTCAGGGACGGACACCGCGTTTTCGACAGCCGCGCCGACGTATGGCTGCTCCGGACCGGAGACAACGCTGTCCTTGGCATCGGGCGCTACCATCAGGGGGAGAAGCTCCTCGCCCTGTTCAACTTTGCCGAGACGGAGCGGTGGGTCTCCATTGACGAGCTCGGAGACTATCACGATCTGCTGACCGGGCAGGCTGTGGATAAATATCATCTTTCTCTGGCGCCGGGCGGCTTTATGTGGCTCGCCTGTGAGTTCGAAGAAAAATAACAACATTGCGGAGCGTGGCGCCGCGGAGAGGACAGACATATCATGAAGGAATTTGATGTTGTTGCACTGGGAGAACTGCTGGTCGACTTTACGCGCAACGGTGACAGCGCCCAGGGGAACCCGCTTTTTGAGGCCAACCCGGGCGGAGCCCCGGCCAATGTGCTGGCAATGCTCCGGAAACTCGGAAAGAAGACCGCCTTCATCGGCAAGGTCGGACAGGATGGTTTCGGCAACCTCCTGGCCGATACCGTGCGGGACGCCGGGATCGACATCCGCGGCCTGAAGCGGGACCCGGAGATTCCGACGACGCTCGCCATCGTCAACACCTTCCCCAACGGCGACCGGGACTTCAGCTTCTATCGAAAGCCTGGCGCGGACCTCCTTCTGCGCGCCGACGAGCTGGACGAGGATCTGCTGCGCGGCTGCCGGATCTTTCATTTCGGCACGCTGTCCCTGACGGACGAGCCATGCCGCAGCGCAACGATCCGGGCGCTGGAGGTTGCGCGGGACGCCGGCGCGGTGATCTCTTTTGACCCGAATCTGAGACCGCCGCTCTGGAGCAGCGAGGAAGCTGCGCGGGAACAGATCTCCTGGGGCCTCAGCCAGTGCGATGTACTGAAAATCGCGGACAATGAGATCCTGTTTATGACCGGCGAGGAGGACTTCGACCGGGGCGCGGCCATCCTGCAGGCGCGTTACCCGAATATCCGCCTCCTGAACGTGACCGCCGGCGGAGACGGAAGCCATTCCTACTACGGCGGATACAAAGTCTTTGAACCGGCCTGCAAACTGGGCGGCGTCATTGAGACCACCGGCGCCGGTGACACCTTCTGTGCCTGCGTGCTGAACTATGTCCTTGAGCACGGACTTGACGGCCTGACGGAGGGGAATCTCCATGAAATGCTTCGCTTCGCCAATACCGCGGCCTATATCGTCACCACCCGCAAGGGCGCGATCCGCTCCATGCCCGATCCGGAAGCGGTGTGGGATATCCTGAAGCGCTGAGCAGATCGTCTGATGGCAAAGTATGAAGTGACCATGACCCATACTGAGGAGAGTCTTGTTGCGCTGTCTCACATGCAGTATGACCTCTTCTGTACAAGGAACTATATTGCCCGTACGGTCCTCAGCGTTGTCGTCGTGGTGGTGGGTGCAGTGCATTTCACCCGTTTCTGGGGGATTGCGCTGGTGGCCTATGGCGCCTATCTCATGACCAGCACCTACAGCGCTTCCAACCATACGGCGAAGAAGCTCATCGAAACGCTCAAAGCCTCCGGAGAAGGCTTTCCTTCTTCCCGCTATTCCTTCACGGAGAAGGGGATTGAGATCACATTCCACCCCGGAAAGGCGGACGAAGAAAAAATGCCGCCGGTGGGCTATGGAGACATCCTGAAGCTGGGCGAGGATATGAACTGCTACTATCTATTCCCTTCCAGCACCGGCGGCTACTGTATTCCCAAAAAGAAGCTCGGAGACAAAGAAAAGGATTTTGTCCGTTTCGTCGAGTGGAAAACAGGGAAAAAATTTTATTGGAAACGGCCGTCACCTCTTCAGAGAGTCCGCGACTGGCTCCGGGCAAGGGAACGGGAGCCGGAACATCTGTAAAGATAACAGAGGGCGAGCACGTAAGGAAACGTGCTCGCCCTCTGCGGTTATTATAGGAACAGTCTGTTGCTCTGCTAGAAGTTGACCAGGTTGCCGCTCGCCGTACCGTAGACCAGGTCGGGAACGATGGTGACCAGCCAGGGCACAAAGGTGACCAGCAGCAGCACGAGGAAAAGGCATATGATGAACGGCCAGACTTCCTTGATAAAGGCGCTGATCTTGCAGCCTGTGATGCCGCAGGTCGTGAACATCATGGAACCGAAGGGAGGCGTGATGCCGCCGATCATGATGTTGACGATACAGACCAGACCAAAATGGATGGTGTCGATGCCGAGGTTCTTGGCCACCGGCAGCAGCAGCGGGGTTGCAATCATCAGCGCGGCGCCGCCTTCAAGGAACATGCCCATGATCAGCAGAACCACATTCACCAGCATCAGGAAGACGTAGCGGTTCGTGGTCAGGTTGGTGATGGAGCTCGCGACAATCTTCGGAAGGTTGATCATGCTCATGTACTGGCCAAAGGTACTGGCCGAGACCATGATCAGCACGACGCTGGAGGTACCGGCAATGGTGTCGAGCATGATGGAGATAAAGTGCTTCCGGAAGCTCAGCTGACGATACACAAACTTGCCGATGATGAAGCAGTACAGCACAGCGACCGCACCGCCTTCAGCCGGCGTAAACAGACCGAAACGCATACCGAGGATGATGCCGAAGGGGAAGAACAGGCCCCAGAAGGAGATGAACGCCTGCTTCAGCACCGTCTTGATGGGCGGGAACTTGTCGCGCGTGGTGGGGTAGTTGCGCCTATGGGCGATAATGGTCACGACGATCATCATCGAGATGCTCATCAGAATGCCGGGGACATAGCCTGCCGCAAAAATGCGGCCGAGGGAGGCCTGGGCGATCAGCGAGTAGACAATCAGATTGACGCCGGGTGGAATGACAGGAGTGGCTGCCGATGAGGCTGCGGTAATGGCGGCGGAGAAGGCTTTGGAGTAACCGCGCTTCTCCATCTCCGGGACCAGCATCTTCGACTGCATGGCACAGTCAGCGTTGGCGGAACCGGAGCATCCACCCATCAGCATGCTGAGCAGCACGTTGACCTGCGCAAGGCCTCCTTTCATGTGACCGGTGACGCATTCACAGAAGTCCATCATCTTGTCGCTGATGCCGCCGTAGTTCATAACGGAGCCCGACATAACGAAGAAGGGGATTGCCAGCATGGAGAAGGAACCCGTGGAGTTCATGACCTTCTGGAGAATGGTCCAGGGCTGAACTGTGGTGTTGATGAACAGGAAGTAGAAGAAGGTGGAGCCGAAGAGCGCATAGACGATCGGCATACCGAGGAAGTAGAGAATGAAGACCAGAAAGATCGGAATCAGGTTGGTAAATGTCAGCATCAATACGCTCCTCCTTCCTCGATGATTTTTTCAGACTCTTCCTGCGGCTTCGCCTTGATGAGATGCAGGCGGTCGCGCAGGAAGAAGTAGATTGCATAAATCAGAGAAAGGCCGAAGCCGAGGGGCACTGCAATGCCGGTATACCATTTGGGGATGCGCAGCGTGTCGGTGTAGGTATATTTGATCTGTCCGACGTATTTGAGCGCGCCGTCCACCCACTGGAAGACGATGCCGCGCTTCCAGATCAGCGCACAGACATACTGGGCGCTGATGTAGGTCAGCAGAATCAGAATCAGAATCTGCAGAATATCCATGACAAACTCAATGATGTCCCTGGCCCTGCCATGAATGAGGTTCACAACAATGTCCACGCCCAGGTGGGCATGCTTGCGATGGGCATAGGCGCTGCCCATGAAGACGGTCCATATGAAGAGGCTGGTCACCACTTCATCTGTCCACTTGATGGGGTTGTTCAGAAAATAGCGAAAGATGACGTTGGCATTGACGAGAATCACGCAGATCGTCAGCGTAACGCCGCAGATGACTGCGTCAAGGTTGGTCACAATCCGCTTAAAAAGAGGTTTCTTTTTCATAGGCAATCTGCTTTCTTTACAGAATTATAACGGGGGCTAATACCCGACATGGACTGCCCGGAAAACCGGGCAGTCCAGTCGTTTGTGTCTTGGAAATGATATTGATATTGCGGATATCGTGTAATGAGAGAATTCGGATGGGAATCAGGCGGCCTTCTCAGCGCGGAACGCGGTGAGGGCATCGACCAGCTGCTGGTGCAGGTCGGGGTTGGCGCCGTACTCTTCGACGATCCAGTCATAGACCGGAGCGCAGGCTTCGGTGAAGGCATCGATGTCGACTTCGTTCCAGGTCACGCCGTCTTCGTTCTTCATCTTCTCAATCTGAACCTGCTCATCATCGGCGCAGGAGGTCTGCTCCCACATACCGAACTCGAGCGCGCACTCGTCGAGAATGTCACGCCACTTCTCAGGGATGGTTTCATAGACATCCTCTGCCATGAACAGCCAGCGGGTTGCGATGAAGTGGTTGGTCAGAGCGACCTTCTTGACCAGCTCGTAGGGAGCGCCGGCACCGGCGAGGGTGGAGGTGGAG
>CADBWQ010000028.1 GCA_902798545.1 Oscillospiraceae bacterium | reverse complement strand
GACGACCATGATCAGGGTGGAGACGATCGGGGTGCTGAAGAACTTCGCAGCGCCGGTCAGATCCTCGTGGGTCTTTCCTTCCGGAGTGAGGAGCTCAGCGAACAGGTAACGGCAGAGACGGGTTGCAGAGTCGAGGGAGGTCAGCGCGAAGACGGAGACAGCCAGGGTGAACAGGTTGTAGATCACCGGATAGCTCTTCTCGCCCGCGAAGGACGCAAACATGGTGGCAATACCACCGGCGAAGATCGTGGGAGGTGCGCTCAGCTGGAACTTGTCACCGCCGCCGGCGGAGGTCTGGCTCCACACGACCATGATGGCGATCAGGGAGATAACGCCGAGAGCGGACTCAATGACCATGGAGGAAGTACCGGAGCTGATCAGGGAGTGGAAGCCGGAGCAGGCGCCGCAGGCAACCGTGATGAACAGGAACGGGAAGAGCGGCTGGCCGGCCGGGTTCTTCCATCCGTAGAAGGCAGGGCCTTCCATGGTGGCAGCGCCGGTGAAGGAGCCGCCGACAATGGCGATGACCGCGATGATCATCATTGCATAGAGCAGGAAGGAGCTCAGGTAGTCACGCGGCTGGAGCAGAATCCATACCGGAAGCAGAGAAGCAACCGTGACGTACGCAGCAATGAAGAGCACCCAGAATGTACGGCTGAAGTGCAGGCCGATGTGCTGGCCAAGGAAAACAATCGCGACAATGCCGATGATGCCGATGATGGTGGCAGGGCCGATCTTGGCATTCTTGCGATACACAAAGAAGCCGAAGATGGCAGCAATGACGATGAACAGGATGGAGGTCATTGCCGTGGAGCCGTTGGCCGCATAAGTCGGGGCAGCGGGATCAACCGACACGAAGGTGCCTGCGACAACCGCCGTGAAGGAGGCGATGACGAGGATCAGAACCGCCAGAGCAAAGATGATGAAGAGGCGCTGGGACTTGACACCCATGGAGTCCTTCATGATCTCACCGACGGATCCGCCGTTGTGACGGAAGAAGATACCACCGAGGACGCACCACAGGAAAACAGGCACCCAGCCGAAGACTGCAGCCTGGATCGGTCCGTTAATCGGGCCTGCGCCGGCGATGGAGGAGAAATGGTGACCCATCAGGACAGCCGGGTTGGCAGGGACGAAGTCCTTGCCATCATAGCTGGTGTGGGCCGGGGTTTCGCGATTGGGATCTACGCCCCACTGCTTGGCCAGCCAGCTGCCGTAGAACACGTAGCCGAGAGCAAGCAGAACGATCGCGACGACGAGGATAAGTAATGCGCTCACACTTTTCACTCCTTAGATGAAAAATATAGTTTTATCACTAAATGCCGCTCAAGCTTGATCGGGATTTTGCTTAAGCTCTTGCAGCAAATAGCTTCTTGAAATAGGGGACGAGCTCATGGCCTTCTTTGTTGGTCATGGTCTTTTCCGTCCCGAGGTCCGTTGCACCGGTCAGCAGATTGCTGTATCCATGCAGGCCAAACTTGTAACTCTTGGTCCGGCTTTTTTTCTGGATTGCTTTGGCGGTTTCCGCACTGACCGAGTCAGCAATGAAAATCACCTTTACATTGGTGCACTGGTGTTCACTGTGCGGTTTCACTCTGGGTATTCCGTCCTGCCATGCCCAGTCGATGCACCGTTCTGCAAGCTCCGGTGTAAACGAGTCCGCCGCGAATATATATGCATACTCGTTCTTTTCATTTCCCCACATTTTGACGCTCTTGGTCAGCCAGTAGCGCTCATCCCGGGACGCATAATCCGCACGGAATGCAAGGGGGAGCTCCGTTCCGAACTCGGCGGGGTTATCGTGGATCGAATAATAGGCGCTGTAGGAATCCTTCAGAATTTCAAGGAATTTTGGACGCGGAATAGCCATTGCAGGAACCCTTCCTGAACAGGTGGAAACGTTCCCACCCTGAATACATGCTGTACTATAACGCAATCATCAAAAAAAATCAATAGTTTATTTAAAAAATCTTTACAATTTTGGAAGTGCTTGTGTTAAGCTTTTTCAGCCTGCCACAAAATCTGCCTTTTCGACTTTACAGGCCTCATATTTTGCAGTATGATTTGTGTATTCCGCAGTAAAAGCGTGTTCCGGGAACTCTCCGTGCTGTTTTCCGGCCCGCCTTAAACTGAATCGGGAGTGAGTAGGAATCATATTTATACTCTATTGATAAAATGATAAAAGAAGAAAACAGGAATTCGTTATGAGTGATCAACTACAGTTTCAGTTTTGTGTTCCCTGCCTGTTCGGCGTCGAAGGGCTTGTTGCCGATGAACTCCGCCGCATGGACCTTCCGGAAGTGCGGGCAGAAGACGGCCGGGTATTCTTTTCCGGCAGTCTGACCGACTGCGCCCGGGTCAATCTCAGCCTGCGCTGCGGTGAGCGTGTCCTGATGGAAATCGGGAGTTTCTCTGCCAGAAGCTTCGACCAGCTGTTTGAAGGTGTCCGCGCACTCCCCTGGGAGAACATCCTTCCCCGGGATGCCGCTTTTCCCGTTACAGGCTACAGTCTCGACTCCTCCCTCTTCTCCATCCCGGACTGCCAGCGCATCATCAAGAAAGCGGTTGTGGAGAGGATGAAGTCCCGCTATCATCTGGAACACTTTCCCGAGAGTGGTGCCGAATACAAGATCCGCTTTTCCATTCGGAAGGACCTCGCCGCTGTCTATCTTGACACCTCCGGCACGGCACTGCATAAGCGAGGCTATCGTCCTGCCCATATGGAAGCAGCGCTGCGCGAGACACTTGCCGCCGCCATGGTGAAGCTTGCACGCTATCGCGGAAAAGGCGATTTCTGTGATCCGTTCTGCGGCAGCGGAACAATTGCGATTGAAGCCGCACTCGCGGCTTTGAATCGGGCGCCGGGTCTGTACCGCAGCTTTGCCGCCGAGGAATGGTCATTCATGGATCCCTCTTTCTGGCAGGAGGCCCGCGCAACTGCGATTGCCGCGGAGTATTCCGGTGATTATCACATTTTTGCATCCGATATTGATCCGCGGGCCGTTCAGATCGCCCGGGAAAACGCAGTCCGTGCCGGCGTGGATCATCTGATCAGCTTCTCTGTGGCAGACGCCTGCAGCTTCTCCCGGACAACCGAGCGCGGCGTCATCATCACCAACCCTCCCTATGGGGAACGTCTCCTGGACCAGAAACAGGCGGAGGAACTCTACCGCGGTTTTGGCGCCGCCCTCTCCGGCACAGAAAACTGGTCTCTCTATCTGCTCTCCTCCCATACGGAGTTTGAGCGCTGCTTCGGCAGACAGGCGGACAAAAAGCGCAAACTCTATAACGGCATGATCAAGTGTGATCTCTTTATGTACTATAAATAGTTTAGTGTTGTTAGCAACCCCGATTTTCTCCCTTCAACTTATCAAAGTCGTAAGAAGGCGAATAAAACTTGAAGCATCTGTTTATTGTCAACCCCATTGCCGGTGGCCGTGATGCCACTGAGGATGTCCGCAGCCAGGTGGAAGCAGCGTTTCGTGATCGTTCAGACTCATATGAAATCTATGTCACGCGGGAACCCCGCGATGCGACAGCGAAGATCCGTCAGGAGGCTTCTTCCGGGGAAGAGCTGCGTGTCTACGCCTGCGGCGGGGATGGCACTTTCAATGAGTGTGTCTGCGGAGCCGCTCTTCTGTCGAATGTGGCGGTATGTCCCTTCCCCACCGGAACCGGGAATGACTTCTGCCGCATGTTCGGGACGGATGCGGGTCTGTTCCGGGATCTGAACGCACTGCTGGACGGAACGGTCAGAGAGATCGATCTTATTTCCTGCAACGGGACCTACAGCGCCAACATCTGCTCCGTTGGGATCGACGCGCGCATCGGTACCGAGGTTCACAAATACACAGGGCTCCCCCTGATCGGCGGCGCCGGCGGCTATGTGATTTCCGCCGTTGTAAATGCGTTCAAAGGCATCGCTACACAGATGCACGTCCGTTGCGGTGACTATGATTCTACCGAAAAATACTCTCTCATCTGTGCCTGCAACGGTCGTTTCTACGGCGGTGGCTTCAACCCCTCCCCTACCGCCACACTGGACGACGGGCTGCTGGACTTTTATATTGTCAAGAAGGTGTCCCTGCTCACCTTTGCCCGCTGCATCGGGAAGTATGCATCCGGACATGCGGATGATTTCCCCCAGTTTATCACACATCTACGTGGAACTGAGCTCTTCATCGAGTTTGAAAAGGAAGACGTGATCAATCTCGACGGAGAAGCGCTTCGGGCCACTTCGGTCAAAATGAAACTCCTGCCGAAGGCGCTGAAGCTCATCGTCCCGGCAGGTCTCGGCCACGGAATGGATAATCCTCCGCTTGCGTTATAACCGCATTTTCCCTTTCAGTGCTTATGTTATCATCTCAGGACTGCCTCGCCCCCCGGCGGGGCGGTCTGCATTTTTCTCCGTAACAAAAAGTTTATAAATTTTCTCCTTCCGGGACTTGAAAAAAAACAAAAGTGTGGTATTATTAGCATCGTTAGCACTCAGGTAATTTGAGTGCTAACGATAATGATTATTGTAATTTATTTTCATGGAGGTTAAGAATATGAAGCTCAAACCCTTAGCAGATCGTGTTGTTCTCAAGCAGAACGAGGCCGAGGAGCGCACCGCTTCCGGTATTTTCCTCACCTCTTCCGCACAGGAAAAGCCTGAGGTTTATGAAGTGGTCGAAGTCGGCCCCGGCGGTCTTGTCGACGGCAATGAAGTCACCATGATCGTGACGCCCGGTCAGAAGGTTCTGGTCGGCAAGTACAGCGGAAGCAAGGTCAAGCTGGAAGAGCAGGAGTATACCATTGTCCGCCAGAGCGACATTCTGGCCGTGATCGAGTAATTCAGGAGGATTTATCATTATGGCAAAACAGATTATTTATGGTGAAGAAGCACGCAAGGCGATTGAGCGCGGTGTCAACCAGCTCGCCGATACCGTTAAGATTACGCTCGGACCCAAAGGCCGCAATGTCGTTCTCGACAAGAAGTACGGCACTCCCCTGATCACCAACGACGGTGTGACCATCGCCAAGGAGATCGAGCTTGAGGACGCCTTTGAGAACATGGGCGCTCAGCTCATTAAGGAAGTTTCCACCAAGACCAACGATGTCGCCGGCGACGGCACCACCACCGCCACCGTTCTCGCCCAGGCCATGATCAGCGAAGGTCTGAAGAACCTCGCCGCCGGTGCCAATCCCATGGTCATGAAGAAGGGTATTCAGAAGGCTTCCGCCGCAGCTGTTGAAGCTGTCAAGGCAGTTTCCAAACCGGTTTCCGGTTCCAAGGACATCGCCCGTGTCGGCACCATCTCCTCCGGTGACGAAGTGATCGGTTCCCTGATCGCCGAGGCTATGGAGAAGGTCAGCCAGAATGGCGTCATCACCATCGAAGAGTCCAAGACCGCCGAGACCTACAGCGAGGTCGTCGAAGGCATGCAGTTTGACCGCGGCTATCTCAGCCCCTACATGGTCACCGACACTGATAAGATGGAAGCTGTCATCGATGACGCTCTCATCCTCATCACCGACAAGAAGATCTCCAACATTCAGGAGATTCTCCCCCTGCTCGAACAGATCGTCAAGGCCGGCAAGCTCCTCATCATCGCCGAGGACGTCGAGGGCGAAGCCCTTGCCACCATCGTGCTGAACAAGCTGCGCGGCACCTTCACCTGCATCTGCGTCAAGGCTCCAGGCTTCGGCGATCGCCGCAAGGAGATGCTGCAGGATATCGCCATCCTCACCGGCGGCCAGGTCATCTCCAGCGAACTCGGCATGGAGCTGAAGGATGCTGAAATCTCCATGCTCGGCCAGGCCCACCAGGTCAAGGTTACCAAGGAAAATACCGTCATCGTCGACGGCGCCGGCGACAAGGCCGAAATCCGCGCCCGTGCCGCTCAGATCGAGCGTCAGATCGAGACCACCACTTCCGACTATGACCGTGAGAAGCTCCAGGAGCGTATGGCCAAGCTGGCCGGCGGTGTCGCCGTCATCAAGGTCGGTGCAGCCACCGAGACCGAGATGAAGGAGAAGAAGCTCCGCATCGAAGACGCTCTGAATGCTACCCGTGCAGCCGTTGAGGAAGGCATCGTCGCCGGCGGCGGTACCGCCTACGTCATCGCCTCCAAGGCCGCCGAGAAGCTGGTCGCCACCCTCGAGGGCGATGAGAAGACCGGTGCTTCCATCGTCGCGAAGGCTCTGAAGGCCCCGATCATGCAGATCGCTGCCAACGCAGGTGTTGAAGGCGCTGTCATCCTGAACACAGTTGCCGGCAACGACAACGTCAACTTCGGTTACGACGCTGCCAACGATACCTACGGCGACATGATCGCCCTCGGCATCGTCGACCCGACCAAGGTCTGCCGCAGTGCTTTGGAGAACTCCTCCTCCGTCGCTTCCATGGTCCTCACCACCGAGAGCCTGGTCGCCGACATTCCGGAGAAGAATCCTCCAGTGCCCGCAGCTCCCGACATGGGCGGCATGTATTGATAGATAACTCTCCAACACAGAAACACATAGCAATCCGCTGAATGCTTTGATTTTTCAGAACTTTTCACTGTGGGTAAATTAAACCATACGACAATCTTACGACAAATGAAAGCAAAAATGTGGATATAAACTTAAGGCCGATGCCCGAAAAGCACCGGCCTTTTCTTATATTTGTTATGACATCTCCATAGAATGAAGCTGTGGTAAGAGCGCGGGACAAATGTTTTTGCTTCCTATCGATAAAGCGCGTAATCCTCATATGCATGGTAGTTCCAGATATTATTGTTTATATAATCTCTGGAAACACCGAATCTATCTTGCACCTTTTTGAAGGCTTCGTTTTCACTTAGTGAAATATCAAAGGTTTTCAGCCGCAAATTGAACACGTGGAACTGGTTAATAGTTTCTGTGTTGTTTCAGTATAAGCCTCTTTTCGTGCTCTGATCTAATGCGTCAGGAACGGATTTTTTTTGTTCGTCTGAGTGAGAGGCAGCACCCCTTTCCCGAGCGAGTGCTTCAAGATCGAGCTCGGGTCCATATTTAATGATCATCTCTGCAAGAAAATCTGTACAGCGTTCAAAGGCGATTGCCTGCTCGGGAGTCATTTTGGTTATGTCCATTGTGTCAAGGTCCCCTTTTGTAGTTATAGTTTTTAGTGACGCGCTCTAGTGCCATGAGCTTCACTTCAAAGAATGATGTGGAACTGGATCGACTCCGATCCGCTCCTTATTACGACATTATAGCAACTTGCAACTCCTTTGCATACTTCAAAAGCGGGATCAAATGTTCAAATATATTTGAGTGTTAACATGCAATGAATCCGCCTGGACGGTGAGACTGATTCTGTTTTACTCATTCTCCAATGGCTGTAAGAAGCAGTCAACACATATTGATTTTTAACATTCAATCAAGTATTATTACAGTATCCTGACATGATTTTGGAGGGAACTATTAAAGTGCAGTATCAGAACGAGCGATTTGAAACACGGCTCAAGACCTATACCGGCTGGACCGCGCAGATTATTCAGCATGAAATAGATCACTGCAACGGTATCCTCATATGAAAAATCATTGCCCAAAGAAAAGGGAAACAACAACTGTGAAAAAAAGAATATGCACAATTATCTTTGCCTTGCTGATTGCTTTTCTGTTAGTCGGCTGTAAGGCAAAAGACAGGGAACCAAATCCGGAGATCAACCCCACCAGCCAGAATGAACCCGTCACATCTGAGGCCGGAACTTCCGTCATGGATGTTCCTTCTGAGCAGCCATCCGGTCAAGATCAAAAATCTGCTGCCGAAAGGTTTGTTGGCGTGATGGGATCAGAATTCATGATTCCGGAGGGCTTCATCCAACTGGATGAAAATCCGAGTATCGGATATCAATATACGTTCTGGCATCCGGATCAAGAGATTCGGATTGTGGTCTATGAGATCGCTCCAGGATATATTCCGGAAGGAGCGTATGAAACAGACTACAATATCGCAAGGAACAATCCAGATGTAACTTATCTCAATCAGGGCGAAAACTGGTTTGTCCAGAGTGGATATAACAATAACGGAGAAGAGATTTTCTACTCCAAGGAGAGTTCAACTGACAATGGATTGAAGTCTTTCTGGATCACTTATCCGACTGCCAAGAGAGAATATGGCGATTCCATTACGGAAGAGTTTGAGAAGCACTTTCGCTTCTGATTCATAAGCAAATCATAACAATAAGAACCTACGCTAATTTGTCTGTGAGCTTTCGCTCATTGCTCACTATAAACAATTCCCTCCGCCCACCTACGGCTGGAGGAAGAATGACCGCCTGACCGTTACGGCGGGCTTAACAGATCGCCCAAAGCAGTCATTATCATAAAGGATCTGTGGAGACACGCACAATCTCATATCGGCATGAGAGCCAGTTGGTAGAAATACCGGCTGGCTTTTTTCATGCTCAAATGCATTTCGCGTGTGCGCACGGCGCGGGAAATCTATCAGGAAAGGAGGTCGGACAACAGCCACCTTTAGGCCCCGCATCTTTCACATTTCCCTAAGACATTCATTGGTCACGACAGCAGCCGGAGGAACCGGCTGTTGGAGTGTATATGGCATTTTTCCAGGCTGCAATCGGAGTGCTTCAGACTCTCGTGATTGCTCTCGGCGCCGGTTTTGGCATGAGCAACTTAATACCGCAGTTATGAATGCATAGCGTCATAGTATCGCTCCAATCAAAAGTATTCTAGATATAATAGGCTCTCTCGCTAAAGTCTACATTATTTTGTGAAGTTATCAGAGAAGCAGATCGAAATATGTTTTGGCCAGGCAGAAAAAGAAGTTTCCGACTTGCACCAGCGCACAAAAGAAGGGATCGAAACCGCAAGATTGAACGGTAAGCAGATCGGGCAGAGATCCGCTTCAATACGCTTGTCGGTGCAGGATACACACTGTCGGCCTGGCTGCTTATCCACCTGTTTCCAAGGCTGTGGTTTGGTATTTTCACGGACGATGCGACTCTGATCAGTGCAGGCGTCGGCTTGCTTAGAATCTATTTCTTTGGTTTTGTTTTCATGGCATTGCAGTTCGCCGGACAGTCTGCTTTCCAGGCTTTGGGAGATGCAAAACACGCTATCTTCTTTTCACTTCTGCGCAAGATTATCGATGAAACCCTTGACTACGGCATCTTTACCAGTCCGGTCACAGTTAACGGGAACGACACCAATCTGCGCTTCGCCTGGTACTATGACACAAGCGAGATCAGGCTTATGGACCTCTGGGACGGTGTTGATGACAACGGCATAGCCGCCCGCCCGGAAGAAGCACTGAAGCCCGGTGATCGGATTGTTCCTCGCTTTGACGCTGTTGATCCGGATACATTCGAAGAATCGGAATACTCCGGTGAGGATTATATCTGGGGATCGAATGATAACATCTCATTTGGACTTCTTCCCGATGGAGCTTATCTGTATTCCTTTGTCATTGATGATATCTTTGGCGGAAGCTATGTGACTGACTCGGTCAGCTTTGTCATTGATCAGGGCTACATTACATACAACGCAGCCTGACACAGGATGTGAATCATTCCTGATATCGTTTAAGCCGCAGCACAACCTTCGTTATGCTGTGGCTTTTTGCTTTTCAGATTTCTGCGATGATTTTTGTGGGATTCCGGCTGTGTACTGTATAAGTATTGACAAATTGCATTCCTTTTTGGTATGGTAGCGCCAAATAATTCTGCCGGAAATCAGGAGGAACTGTTTATGAAGGAAGAAAACCGGCTCGGTCTTATACTGAAATCTCTTTTCTGCATCGCGCTCGCTGCGGTCTCGTTCTTTGTGCTTGGCCGCCTTCTGTCCGCGCCGGAGACCTACTCCGGCATTTTCCAATCCCTGGATGACAAGGTGCAGAGCGTTCTGAAACTGACGGCCTCATCCACTGCTGCTTCTGCCGGGATCACGGCGATCCCTGGTGACGCCGGAACTCCGATTGCTGAAAAGCTCGCTGATTTCTCCGAGTACGGCATTCTGATTCTCTGCGTGCTTTACGCCGAGAAATACCTTCTGACCATTCTTGGCTCCGGTGTCTTCCGTTTTATTATTCCCGCTGCCTGTATTCTCTATCCTTTGGGTTTCTTGCGCCGTCTGGAAGGGATCAGGCCGATTCTGAGCAAGATTGCTGTTGTGAGTCTCGCGCTGTACTTTGTCATTCCCCTGAGTGTACATGTCTCTGACAAGATCTATGACACCTATCAGGCATCCATTGACAGTACAATTACCGCGGCAGAGGAACTGGCCGACGATACAAATCAGCTCAGCGAGGCCGGAGAAGATCAGAACGCAATCCAAAAAGTATTCGGCATTCTCTCCGAAGGTGCCACAAGCATCGCGGATCGGGGCGCGGAGCTTCTGAATCGCTTTATGGAGAGCCTGGCTGTCATGATCGTGACTTCCTGTGTCATCCCGCTTCTGGTACTTGCCTTCTCTCTCTGGATCATCAATCAGGTTCTCGGTGCCCGGATTTCGATCCGTCGTCCCAGGCTTCGTCCGCATATCCCCGGCAGCCGGCCGAATCTTCCGGCTGACATCACCATCGACGAGGAGGAATAATCTCCCGGACCAATCGCGCCGGCGGCAGACAACCCGCTCTTTTCAGCAGTCTGCTCTTCAACATACAGAGAGCCAGCGGCTTTATTGCCGCTGGCTCTCTGCATATGCTTTTCTTTTGGGAATCAGAACTTGACTTTCAGCTGCTGACCGACAGTGATGATGTTGGGATTCTGGATGTTGTTCCAACGCATCAGATCTTCCACCGAGCAGTTGAATTTCTTTGCGATTGCGCCGAGGGAATCACCCTGCTGAACCTGATAAGGAAGGATGGAGCCGCCGCTCACGGCATCCAGCTGGTCATCATTCATTAAAACTTTTTCCATTAGTTGTCTCCTCCTGAAATGTCGTCTTCTACGTTTCTTTTGCTCAGTTCATGAGCATTCCGTTAACAATGTCCTGAACCAGACGGGCATCGTAACCCTTTGCCGCCAGGGCGTTCAGGCGGGCCTGATCATTGCCGTACTTGCCCGCGATGACATCTCTTGCCACCTGGTCATAGCCCTGGGCAAGGCCGTTCACCAGATGCTGCACTGCCCAGTAATCATACCCTGCCGCCGTCAGTCTCTGCTTCCGCTCTTCGCCGGCACCGTAGAGGCCCTTCATGACATCCAGAGCCGCCAGATAGTTTCTTGTGGCGCCGCCTGCAACTGTCTCCAGTTCGTTCTCGGCCAGCTTCTCAACATTCTTCAGTTCACTCATTTTCAGGTTCCTCCTCTGTTCTGGTTTATTACAAAAGAGCAATCAAGTGTTTCGCTGACCGCTTCTCTTGTTTACGTGTGCAGTTTATCAAAACTTCCGTCACACAAGTGTCACACACTCATGCTTAGACTTTCGGCTTCTGTTTACGCTGAATGTAATTTATCACTTTAAGTGGGACAATGCAATGAACAATCTTCAAACAATTCAAAAGGATAGACAAAAACACCGTGCCGCGTTATAATGTTTTCACTTTGCAATCAATCCATCTTTTCATTTATCTGTCATACGGAGTGCTGAATTGACTGAACGTATCACATTTTTCTTCCGTTTCTTTTTCTCTCTCCTTCTTTTTTTACTTCTGGCTGCCCTGGTCTCCGGCGGGGCATTGGCAGAGGCAGAATCAGGGGATTCCGGGAACAGCGGAGATATCATCATCACTGAAATCATGGTGAAGAACCATGCCACGGTTCAGGATCCGGACGGGGATTTTCCGGACTGGATCGAACTGTATAACAATTCCGGAGAGGATCTGAACCTGGAGGGATGGAGCCTGTCTGACCGGCGGTCACGAGACGGTCTTGTTTTTCCTGCCTTTCTGCTCCCCACCGATGCGTATTTCGTCGTCTATGCTTCCGGGAAAGACATTCCGGAGGAACTGCAGGCCCCCTTTTCTCTCTCTGCAGAAGAGGAAATCTTCCTTAAGAATCCGGAGGGAGAGGTGGTCAGCTCTCTTCTGTGCCCTGCGCTTGACGCCGACCGGAGTTATGCCTTGCAGCCCGACGGCAGCTTCAAAGAGTGTCTCTATCCCACCCCCTGGTATGAGAACACAACTGCTTCCTATGACGAATTGCAGGAACAGCATGTGATCTCCAGTCCTGTGCAGATCAACGAGGTTATGGTTTCGGATCCGAACAGCAGCTTCTCTCCCTATGACGGCAGCGACTGGGTAGAATTGAAGAACATCTCTTCCGAGGCCGTCAGTCTCAAAGGCTGGTATCTCTCCGACGACGAAGACGATTATCGGAAAGCGCGGCTTCCCTCCGTCACGCTGGAACCCGGTGCGCTGACCGTATTGCGCTGCGACCAGCTCGGCCTCTCTCTCAATTCCGAAAACGAATCTCTCTTCCTGTGGCAGGACGAGAGCGGCCTGCAGGACTGGCTGGTATTGCGGGATATTCCGTATGGCGGCAGTTACGGCCGGATGTCGGGGCGAAATGGCAGCTTTTTCTTTGAAAAGGCCTCACCCGACGCCGAAAACCAGAATGGCAGACGACGTGTATCAGCCATGCCGGTCGCATTGACGCCGGACGGGATCTTTGACGGAAGTGAGGAAGTCATTCTCGATCTCGAATCCCCTGGGAAGATCTACTATACTTTTGATACCTCTTATCCGACAAAGTCCTCGCTCCCCTGGGTTGGCCCCACGGCAGTCCCCGCGTCCTGTGTGATCCGGGCGGTCGCATATGAAGACAACGCCCTGCCCAGCAGGCCTCTCACATTAAACTATTTTATCGGCGAGTCTTTTTCGCTCCCTGTGCTCTGTCTTGTCCCTAACGACAAAGCCGCATTTTACGGAATGTACAATTCCGGTTGGAAAGGTCTGGAATGGTCCGGGAATCTCTCCCTCTATGATGACAGCGGCAGCTGTTTCTCTGCTCCCTGCGGCATCAGCATGCACGGAGACACCAGTCTCATTCTCCTGAAAAAGAACATGAGCATCCGTTTCCGCGGGAGTTACGGACTGGAGGAGCTGAACTGCGACATCTTCGGAGGCGGTGTCACAAGCTTCACGAATCTTGTTATCCGCGGCGGCCAGGATCAGACCGCCAGTATCATCCGTAATGAGCTCTGTGAAAACCTTGCCCTGGCCGCATCCGACAATATCATCGGCTCCCGCAGCCGCTACTGCGTTCTTTTCATCAACGGGAATTATTCCGGGATCTATGCGCTCTCGGAGAAGATGAATGAGCAGCATTATGCCCATCTTGCCGGGGTTGACCGCAACAGTGTCGTCACCTATGACGCTGAAGTCCCCCGCAACAGCGACCTGTATCTGGACGTATTCCAGTTTGCCGCGCAGAACGACATGACGGATCCGGAGAACTATGCTCACCTGGAAAGCCTGATTGATCTGGACAATGTAATCGACTGGGTTTTCCTGGAGGGATTCTTTGCCAACAACGACCTCACTTACGGCAACCTCCGCTTCTGCCGTTCTTCCGAGGATGACGGCAGGTGGCGTCTCATGTTCTATGATCTCGATGCCACACTCTTCAAGCCCTACCTCAATCACTCGATTCTTCTTCATCGTAACGCCGTACAGTGTCCCCTGGTGTCGGGGCTGTTTGTTGACCTGTGGAGCAACGAAGACTTTCAGGACCGCTTTCTCTCCCGTGCTGCCGAGCTGCTCAAAGGGCCGCTCAGCAATGCGTCCGTCCTCGCAGAGATTGACCGCCTCGCGAATCAGATTGATCCCGAAGTTGCCCGTGACCAGGCCATCTTTAACCGCAGTTATGCCAGCTGGGTGTCCAACGTTGATTCCCTGCGTACGTTCATCACCGGCAACAACTGGGCCAGGTTCAATGTCGATTCTCTCTGCCGGGAACTGCACCTCTCCGACACCGTGCGCGAGAAGTATTTCGGTGATATCAGGTAGCATAAGACCGGCGGGCGTTTTTCGCCCGCCGGTTCCCATCTTCCGGTATTCTGTCTGACCTGCCCGTTATTCCGCTGTCTGCGGCGGGCTGGACGTTTTCCCCGGGTCTTGCACCTCCGCACCGTCCCGTTCCAGGCGGCGGATGTTCTTTTCAAACCTGCTCCGCGGTCCTTCCACAGTGCGCCCGCATCCGAGGCAGCGCAGGCGGAAGTCGGCACCGCTGCGGAGCACCTGCCAGCGCTTCCCTCCGCAGGGATGCGCTTTTTTCATGGTCAGAATGTCGTATTCCCGGATATCCATTACTTCTGTCCCCTGATGCTGTCCCAGTATTTTTTCGCTGCCTGCTCCGTCTTATTATCGCCGTATTCGTAATACCTTCTGCCCTTCAGCGCATCCGGCAGATATTGCTGCTGCACCCAGTGTCCGGGGTAATTGTGTGGATAGAGATAGCCCTGATCCCGCTCAAATCCGGCGCCGTCCGCGTGGACATTCTGCAGTTCCCTTGGGATCGAACCAACCTTGCCCGCCCGGACATCTGCGATCGCTTCGTCGATGGCCATCACAACGCTGTTGGATTTGGGTGCCGTGGCAAGCAGGACACAGGCCTCTGCCAGTGGAAGCCTTGCTTCCGGCAGTCCAAGCTGAAGCGCGCTGTCCACACATGCTTTTACAATCGGCACCGCCTGCGGATAAGCCATCCCGATGTCTTCGCTGGCCGAACAGAGAATCCGGCGGCAGATCCCGGTCAGATCTCCGACTTCGATTGCCCTCGCAAGATAATGCAGTGCGGCGTCCGGATCGGACCCCCGGAGAGACTTCATCATCGCCGACAGGATATCGAAATGCTCATCGCCGTCCCGGTCATAGCGCATGGAGCTCTTCTGGGAGATCAGGACCGCGTCCTCCAATGTGATTACGCCGCCCGATGCACCGGCGGAAAAGAGCAGCTCCACAGCGTTGATGGCCTTCCGTACATCGCCGCCGCAGGCCTGTGCAATGCGTCGGGTCACACCGTCCTCAACCTCGAGCGGTATATCCCGTCGGCTGTTGAGAATGTCAACCGCTCTTTTCACGGCGATCTCCGCATCCTCTGCGCTGACCGGCTTGAACTCAAACACCGTCGAACGGCTCAGAATCGCCCCAAACACGCAGAAATACGGATTCTCCGTCGTCGACGCGATCAGCGTGATCCGTCCGTCTTCGATGAACTCGAGAAGGCTCTGCTGCTGCTTCTTATTAAAATATTGAATCTCATCCAGATAAAGCAGGACGCCGCCCGGCGTCAGAAAGGTGTCAAGCTCGTCGATGATCTGCTTGATCTCCGCGATGCCTGACGTAGTCGCATTGAGCTTCCGCAGGCTTCTCTGCGTCCGGTCCGCGATGATGCGCGCCACGGTGGTCTTTCCGGTTCCGGAGGGGCCATAGAAAATCATATTCGGGGTACTTCCGCTCTCGACGATGCGGCGAAGCAGCCCGTTTCTTCCCAGGATATGCTGCTGTCCCACCACATCGTCCAGATCCTTCGGACGGATTTCGTCTGCCAGTGGTTTATACTCTCTGTCCATCATGGTTCGTTCCCACTTTCATTAAAAAAGCTGCCCTCACAGGGAAGGCAGCTCTTATCATCTTCAAAACAGTATTCAGTCGTCGCCCTTTTCGCTTTCGGGTTCCGCTTCCGGGTCCGCTGGCTCGCTTTCTTCCACCGGCCCCTTCATATCGAATTCCAGTGTAGCACCGCAGTTCGGGCACTGGATGGAGCCTTCCTCCAGCGTCTCATCGTCAAAGCTGATCTGTTCGCCGCAGTTCGGGCATTCCACTTCGTAGAAGACACCATCGTCATCCTCCGCGTCTTCCTCATCGTCGGAATCGACCACGTGGAAGTTGCCGCTGCCAAAGGGATAGTAATCCTCGTCCTCGTCCTCGTCCTCATCATCCGTATCGCTGTCGTACTCGTCATATCCGTCCTGGAGCAGCTCCTCCAGATAGTCCAGACCGACTTCGACCTCTTCCAGGGAATCCGACAGGCTGTTCTGATCCTCCCGCAGCTCTGCCAGTTCTGAAGCCATATCGCTCACCAGTTCCGACAGAACGTGCCAAAGCTTTCCCTCGCCGAACTCCGGATCCAGCGCATTGCCTTCCACCAGGCCTTTGAGATACGCGGCTTTTTCTGTGATGGTCATATGGATATACCCCCCTCTGCGTCAAAATGGCCAGCCGGGCAGAATCTGTTATGCTCTGGAGAGATACTCGCCCGTACGGGTGTCAACCCTGATCTTCTCGCCCGGCTCAATAAAGAGCGGGACCTTGATCTCGGCACCGGTCTCAAGCGTTGCGGGCTTGGTCGCGTTGGTGGCAGTGTTGCCGGCAAATCCCGGATCCGTCTCGGTTACCTCGAGCTCCACGAAGAAAGGCGGCTCAACATTGAAGACCTTTCCCTTATAGGAGTAGATGGTGCACTCCATGTTCTCCTTGACAAACTTGAAGTTATCACCCAGGACGCTCTCGTCCACCGGCTCAAGCTCATAGGTCTCGGGATTCATGAAGTAGTAGAGATTACCGTCCTGATAGCTGTATTCCATGCTCACACGGTCAACCGTTGCGTTCTCGAACTTGGCCGTCGGGTTAAAGGAAGTCTCAGTCACAGCACCGGTGATGACATTCTTCATCTTCGTACGGACAAACGCCGCGCCCTTGCCGGGCTTTACGTGCTGGAACTCCACGACCTGCATGACCTGGCCGTCCATCTCAAAAGTTACACCGTTTCTGAAATCGCCTGCTGTGATCATAAATAAACCTCCGAATAGTTGAATAGAACTGATTTGCTGGATTTGTTCCTTTATTCTATCGTATCTGCGAGCGTTTTGCAAGCGCTTTTTCATTGCATTCCGCAATTCGTTCTCTGTGCACCTTTCACAAAAAACAAGCGGTTTTTTTTACTTGCCAAGACGCAGTCTTTCCGCTATAATAACGTAGGGTTTTTTATACCCATATTCTGACTGCGTATACGGCTCTCCATTTCTAAGTCGTATACAGCTTTAATAAGGAGGAAGTGTTCATCCCCAGGCTCGGGGTGCGGCAGTGTGGAGACCTGTCGTAATGCGGTACATCTCTCTGCAGGTGACCGTGAGGATATCTCTGGCGGAGGCCGGATATCCGGAGTCGGAAGCATGGCAACTGTTCAGCTGAAAAACATCAAGAAAGTCTACCCCTTCGTAAGCGGCGAGCAAAAGAAAAAGAAAAAGAAAGCTGACGAACCGGAGAAAAAGAAAGTCAATCTCCAGATCACTGATGAAGGTGTTGTCGCCGTTCAGGAATTCAACCTTGACATCGCCGACAAGGAATTCATCGTTCTGGTCGGACCTTCCGGCTGCGGTAAGTCCACTACCCTTCGCACTTCGCATGGTCGCCGGCCTTGAAGAGATCAGCAGTGGTGAGCTGATCATTGACG
Organism: Oscillospiraceae bacterium; assembly: GCA_902798545.1. Lineage (GTDB taxonomy): Bacteria > Bacillota > Clostridia > Oscillospirales > Oscillospiraceae > Limivicinus. The sequence continues at coordinate 29,302 of CADBWQ010000028.1, read as the reverse complement.
GCAAGCTCGTGAACGACGTCGCGCCGAAAGACCGCGATATCGCCATGGTCTTCCAGAACTACGCTCTGTATCCTCACATGACCGTGTATGACAACATGGCCTTCTCCCTGAAGCTTCGCAAGGAGCCGAAGGACGTCATTGACAAGAAAGTCCGTGAAGCCGCTGAAATCCTCGACATCACCCAGTATCTTGAGCGTAAGCCCAAGGCTCTGTCCGGTGGTCAGAGACAGCGTGTCGCCATCGGTCGTGCCATCGTCCGTGACCCGAAGGTCATGCTGATGGACGAGCCGCTCTCCAACCTCGACGCCAAGCTGCGTAATGAGATGCGTGCTGAGATCATCAAGCTCCGTGAGCGTATCAATACCACCTTCATTTACGTCACCCATGACCAGACCGAGGCTATGACGCTCGGTGACCGTATCGTCATCATGCGTGACGGCTATATCCAGCAGATCGGTACTCCTCAGGAAGTCTTCGATCATCCGGCCAACCTCTTCGTTGCAGGCTTTATCGGCATGCCCGTCATGAACATGTTCGATGCCAAGCTCATCCGCGAGGGTGACAAGTACTTTGCTCAGCTTGCTGATTACAAAGTAGAGCTCTCCCCCGAGAAGGAAGCCCGCCTGCTGAAGAACAATGTCCAGTCTCAGGATGTCGTTCTCGGTGTTCGTCCCGAGCACACCGACCTGGCAGACAAGGGCGTTGCCGCAAAGGTTGATGTCTCTGAAATGATGGGCTCCAGCGTGCACCTGCATGTGTCTGCCGAAGGCCGCGACGTCATCATCATTGTTCCGACCATCGACATGAAGGGTAACTACAGCATCGGCGACACCCTCCACTTTGCCTTCCAGGGCAATGTCGTCCACGTCTTCAATAAGGAAACCGAGAAGAACCTCGAGTTCTGATTCTTATCTTCCTTTTGACAAGCTGATTGATTCCACACCCTCCCGCCTTATGGTGGGAGGGTTTCTTTGAGGTTTTATGGATTTTAGAGAGTTTGATGCCCGATATCTGAGCAGTCTGAATCCTCAGCAGCGGACTGCCGTTCTGACTGTGGAAGGCCCGGTTCTGCTTCTGGCCACCCCCGGCAGCGGAAAGACGACCGTCCTTGTCCTGCGGCTTGGATATATGGTACTGTGTGGCGGGATCGATCCACGATCCATCCTGACCATGACCTATACCCGCGCCGCAGCGAAGGACATGCGGGAGCGCTTCGCCTCTCTTTTCGGCGAGGACCTGGCCGGCCGCCTCCAATTCCGCACGATCAACGGAATCTCCGCCCGACTGGTCTCACAGGTTGCCTCCCGCTATGGACGTGAGCCATTTCCTCTGCTGGGAGACGAAGGGGAGCGCGCCCGGATTCTCCGCCGTCTTTATCAGGCGCTGAACAACGAGTTCCCTGAAGACAGTACGGTCCGGGACATTGGTACCGCCATCACTTTCATCAAGAACATGATGCTCTCCGATGAGGAGATCGACAGCCGGAAATGGTCCGTCAGCCGCCTGCCGGAGATCTACAGAAATTATCAGACGGAACTGCGCAGCCGTCGCGTGATGGATTACGACGACCAGATGGTCTACGCTCTGAAACTGCTGCGGCGCTTTCCGCATATTCTGAGCGACTTTCAGGAGCAGTACCGCTATCTCTGCGTCGATGAAGCCCAGGATACTTCAAAGGTTCAGCACGAGATCATCCGCTGCCTCTCAGCGAGGTATCACAATCTGTTTATGGTTGGGGATGAAGATCAGAGTATTTACTCCTTCCGCGCAGCGTTTCCTGACGCGCTGATGACCTTTGCTGCGGACCACCCCGGCGCAAGGGAACTGCTCATTGAGGAAAACTACCGTTCCACGCCAGAGATCGTCTCCGCCGCAAACCTTTTTGTTTCAAGGAATCGTTTCCGCCACCCAAAGAGCATGCGTGCCGTTCGGGAAAGCGGAACCCCCGTCCGGATTCTGACCGTTGAAAGCCGCCTGGCGCAGTACGACTATCTTTTCCGCCATGCTTCCGAATGGGGCAGTGAGACGGCCATTCTCTTTCGCAACAACGACAGCATCCTGCCACTGATCGATTTCTTTGAGCAGACAGGACTCTCTTATCATTGCCGGAACTATGAGGACAGTTTCTTTAGCAGCCGGGTCGTCTGCGATATTCTGGACACACTTCGCTTCTCCCTGCATCCGCATGACGAAGAACTGTTTCTCCGTCTCTACTATAAGTTCGGTGCTGGCATCGGTGGTGAGGCTGCCAGACAGGCTGTCCGTCTGGGCAGAGGCTGCAGAGAGAATCTCTTTCAACTGCTCGTCTCCTGCCCGGATCTGAAACCCGCCTCCCGGGACGCTGTTTCCCGCCTGCTCTTCTGCCTGCGCAGACTGCCCGGGGATTCCGCCGGAGAAGCCCTGCGCCGGATCTGGGAGGACATGCGCTATGGAAAGTATGTGGAATACCGCGGAATGGACAGCGGGAAGTACTTCATTCTCCGGATGCTCGCGCGAGATCTCCCTTCCGGGATCGCACTGCTTCAGAAGCTGAGCGGGCTCCGTGATGCGATCTCCACGCACGAAAACCACGGTGGTCTTGTGTTGTCCACCATTCATTCCAGCAAGGGTCTGGAGTATGACCGGGTCATTCTGCTGGACATGCTGGACGGGATTCTGCCCTGTATGCCCGCAGCCCGGGCAAAAACAGAGGACGATATCCGCGAATATGAAGAAGAACGGCGGCTTTTTTATGTCGCCATGACCAGGGCCAGAGACGAACTCTGTCTCTTTCTGACCCCGGATGGAGCAAGCTTTCCCCGTGAAGTGGCAAAGGAGCTTCCTCTTCCCGCTCCCGAACGCCGCAGCATCTTCCGCTTTCTGCACCTCCCTCTGCCTCTTCTCAGCCGCAGCCCTTCTCCAAAGAAAGAGTCGGACATCGGTGTTTCTCTCTCCCGGATACACCCTGGCATGCCGGTCAGGCACAAAGCCTTCGGTCCCGGTACGGTGTGCGACATTTCCGGCGATATCATCACCGTGGATTTTGAGCGGGCCGGCAGGCGAAGGCTCAGCCTTTCCGTGACGCTCCGTTCCGGGCTTCTGTCTCTGCGCGATCCGGACTGATACCTGCCTGAGCCTCTGAATCCGGAAACCGTCCTGTTCTGATCTTTCCCGTTTCCTCCCTTTTCAGTTGACAAAGCAGTTTTTATCACTATAATGAGACTGAAACAAAAAAGAACATCTGCGCCATGGATCTGCAGATGTCCTTTTTTATCACAGAAGAGGAGAAATAATATGAAGAAGTTCTTTACCAGCCTGCCCTTCCGGCTGTTCGTCGCCCTGGCCATCGGTATTCTGTTTGGTCAGTTCTTCGGCGAAGGGGCCATGAAGGTTGTCGTCTCTCTGCAGTACATTCTCGGTCAGCTCATCATGTTCTGCGTTCCGCTGATCGTGATCGGTTTTATCGCCCCCTCCATCACACGGATGGGCAACAACGCCTCACGGATGCTTGGTGTCGCGGTTGTGATCGCCTATCTGAGCTCGATCTGCGCCGCTTTCATGAGCACCGTTGCTGGTTACGCTCTCATTCCGCATCTCTCCATCGTGACAGACGTCGCAGGGCTCCGTGATCTTCCGGCGGTTGTCTTCCAGCTGAACATTCCGCAGATCATGTCGGTTATGAGTGCGCTGGCCTTCTCGCTGCTGATCGGTCTGGCGGCCGTCTGGACCAGAAGCACGATCACCTGCAGCCTGCTGGAAGAATTCCAGAACATGGTTCTGAAGATCGTCGAAAGAATTATCATTCCCATTCTCCCCGTCTATATCTGTGCGACCTTCTGCAACCTCAGTTATGAAGGCATGATCACCCACCAGCTCCCCGCCTTTGTTCAGATCATTCTCATCGTCATGCTGGGCCATTATATCTGGCTTGCCGTACTGTATCTGATCGCCGCTGCCTACTCCGGCAGGAGCTTCTGGGAAGTTCTGCGTCACTACGGTCCTGCCTACCTCACGGCCGTCGGCACGATGTCCAGCGCCGCCACCCTCTCCGTCGCCCTGGACTGTGCCCGCAAGAGCAAGGTGCTCCGCCGCGACATGGTTGACTTCGGCATTCCGCTCTTTGCCAACATCCACCTCTGCGGTTCTGTTCTGACCGAGGTTTTCTTCTGTATGACCATCTCCAAGATCCTGTACGGCCAGCTTCCGGATATCGGCACCATGATTCTCTTCTGCCTGCTGCTGGGCGTCTTCGCCATCGGCGCGCCTGGTGTCCCCGGCGGCACGGTCATGGCCTCTCTGGGTCTTATCACCGGTGTCCTCGGTTTTGACGATGCCGGTACCGCCCTGATGCTCGCGATCTTTGCTCTGCAGGACAGCTTCGGCACCGCCTGCAATGTCACCGGAGACGGCGCTCTGACGCTCTTCCTCACCGGCTACGCCGAGAAGCACCACATTATCGCGGTCTGAGGCTTTCCCTGCCTCTTTCGGGCCCTCACCTTTTCAACCGGTTCTGTCCTTTTGTCCCGCTGTTGTCGGGAAACAGCCGCACCCCCACCGTTCGGTGGGGGTGCCTGTTATTCTGCGGGTTCCGCACTCTCTGCATTTTTCTTCTGATGCTTCCGTTTTCAGCGAATCATATCCAGCAGGTCTTCTCTCGTGAGCGACGAGAAGGCAACCTGTTCGCCGCCGATGATCTCGTCCGCCAGGTTCAGCTTCTTCTCCTGCAGCTGCTGGATCTTTTCCTCAATGGAACCCTTGGCGATCAGTTTAAATACGGTGACCGGTTTCTGCTGCCCAATCCGGTGGGCTCGGTCCGTGGCCTGGTTCTGTGCCGCAGCATTCCACCACGGATCATAGTGGATCACGATATCTGCCCCGGTCAGGTTCAGTCCGGTTCCGCCTGCGCGGAGTGAGATGAGAAACAGCGGGACATCGCCGGTATTGAACGCCGACACCAGCCGCAGCCGTTCTTTCTTTGGCGTGGCACCTGTGATTTCATAGTATTGGATTCCCTCATGGTGCAGACGCTCCTTCAGCAGGTCCAGCATACTGGTAAACTGGGAGAACAGCAGAATCCGATGTTCCCCTTCCATGGCACTGCGGACCAGATCCATGCAGGCCTCCATTTTGGCTGAGCCGCCGACATAGTTTTCAAACAGCAGCGCCGGGTCACAGCAGATCTGGCGGATTCGGGTGAGCTCGGCGAGGACCTGGATCTTGCTCTTCCGGAAGCTCTCATCGTTCTCCTCTTCCAGCATGCTGCGCATCCGCGCCACCTGCGCATCGTAAAGTCTCTGCTGCTCTTCCCCAAAGCGGACGACATGCGATTCCTCAACCTTCTCCGGCAGATCCTTCAGGACTTCGGTCTTCAGTCTGCGCAGGATGAAGGGAGAAACCATCCGCTTCAGACGCAGCGAGGCCTCTTCGTCCCCTTCTCTGGCGATTGGCCGCTCCATTTCATTGCGGAAGGTCTCATAGCGATACAGAAATCCAGGCATGAGAAAATCAAAGATGCTCCACAGTTCGCTGAGCCGATTCTCAATGGGTGTTCCCGTGAGAGCAAAGCGGTGCTTTGCCCGAATCACCTTGACAGCCTTGGCAGAGGCCGTGGTCTGGTTTTTGATAAACTGCGCCTCGTCCAGCACCTCATAGAGGAACAGCTTCCCCTCGTATGCCTGCACGTCCCGCTTGAGATGGTCGTAGGAACTGATGAGCACATCCCACTTCCCGCAGCGTTCGATTATTTCACACCTTTCCGGCTGGCTGCCCTCCACGGGACATACCGTGAGCTCCGGCGCGAAGCGGCGGAATTCCTCCGCCCAATTGTATACCAGAGACGCAGGACAGATGATCAGGGATGTTCCAATGCTGCCTTCCTGTTTTTCTGCCAGAAGCGCCGAGATGATCTGCAGGGTTTTCCCGAGGCCCATCTCATCCGCGAGGATTCCCCCGAAACCGCACGCTGCCAGGGTCCGAAGCCACTTATATCCGTAGACCTGGTACCCACGCAATACCTGCTGAAGCTCTTCCGGTACTTCGTAGTCTGAATCCCGAACCGTGTTGAAATCCTTAATCAGCTGCCGATAATGCCGGTCGCGTGTCGTGTAGATCTCCTGCGCATTCTCCAGCATTTGCTCCAGATACAGTGCCCGATAGGAGGGTACACTGATATCGCCGCTCATCAGTTCCTTCCTGCTCAGGCGGAGGGTATCCGCAAGCGCAGAGAGCTCTCCGATGCTCTCGTCCATCCGGACAAAATCGCCGTTTTTCAGCCGATGGTATTTTTTCTTCAGGCGGTAGCTGTTCAGGATCTCCGCCAGTTCCTCCAGCGTCACATCCTCTGACGAGATCTTCAGGTCCATCAGATCGCTCTCAACCGAGACCCCCACCTGGACTTTAACACTTCTGCGCACTGTCAGGCCGTCAAAGCGGGCTGTACTCATCACTTCACCCAGCCTGCAGAGCGTATCTACGCCCTCTGTCAGCACCCTGTAGACGCTTTCTTCCTCAGGGAATGCCGAGAGACTTCCGTCCGATCTCAGCTCCGGGAAATACTCCTCCACCCGCATGAGCACCGCGCTCTCCTGCAGCTGGTCGCGGAACTCCGTCGACGAGATGCTGTCTGTTCTCCAGTCGCTCAGCAGATAGCTCGCCTGCTCGCCGTAGTCGGCCATGGCCCGACAGACCGGTGTCCCTTCTTCCACATCCAGGAAGAAACGGAAGCTGACTTCCGGGGGCAGAAAGCGCAGGATTTCCTCCCGGTCCGGTTCATCCACCTCGATATTCTCGCTGAGTTCCGGGATGATGTGGTAATAGAAATCGGTCAGATAGTTTCTCCCGATGTGCATCTCCAGCCTGCCTCGGTTGGTTGCAGCCAGCAGCGGTGCCAGGATCCGAAAATCGTCTCCCTCAATTCTGCTGAGACGGTCGGCTTCCAGACAGTATCGCGCATGCACGCCGTCCAGCACACTCGGCAGCCAGCCCTGAAGAATCACGCCGTGAAACGTGCCGTCCTCCGTCGTATCCTTTCGAAGCTGCAGTTCCAGGTGCGGTGGTTCTTCACTCACATCCAGAAATCGTTTCCCGGCTTCCGAGCTCTTCCTTTCCACACGGCTTCCAAGTGCCAGCGCATAAAAATCGTCCAGTAGCGCACCGTACAGCGTGATCCCCTGCAGCTTTCTCTGTCGTCCATATGCATTTTCCTCATGGTGGCGCTTCTCCAGAACTGCCTGCCGGATCAGATCATACCAGCGGCGGTCACGCTCTTCAAAGCTGTCTCTGGAAAAGTTGAGCGACATTTTACTCCCGAGAGGGAACGTCCCTCCATTTTCGACCGCCTCGACCAGTGTCTCCGGACTCTTCAGCACATAGAGTTTTTCATCCGTACCGATCCGAAAACCGAGGATCAGCTCCTCATCCGAATCTTCAATTCTCGGCTCAAGCCGAACGCTGTTTCCCTTTTCAGCCTCGGCAGCTTCCTCTTCCGCAGGCGGGACAGCTGTGTTTCGATACCGCCCCCAGAAACTGTCCAGCAGCTTCCGCGCCTGCTGGTCCGTTCCATCCCACCAGGGCTTGCCCTTCAATTCCTCAATCGTCAGAATCAGCAATGCGAGGCAGTGCTCACAGATCTCCATCTGTTCCCGGCCGAGGTAATTGCCGTAATATCCCTTACAGCCGTAGACCGGGCAGCTCATGCTGTAGACCCGGTCCCTCGAGATCGAGATCCGAGCAGGATAATAGCTGTTCTTCCGAAGATATCCCGTGGCAATCAGAGCCTTTCCGGCCGCTTCCCTCTCGTCGGTATAGCAGTTCTGGACCTGAACGTCCTGAAGCTCCTCATCTTCCAGCAGCTTTTGCGCCTTCTCCCAGGTGTCCGCATAAATATCGAGATTTCGGGTGAATCGCTCCGGCATATAATACCGGTATTCGCCCGTATCGGCTGCTTCGGCAAAGGGTGTGATCTTCACGTGGCTGTTTCTGGCCAATGCCGCCTTTTTCTCGCTCCTTGTGCCCGGAGCTTCCCTGGCTACAATTTCATAGAGTGTTGCCGCCATGTGTTTGCAGCGGTTCCCATCCTGTGCATAGGGACATTCACAGGTCATCCATTCAACCGTGTTTCCCTGAATCCGGATCTGCACCTCATATTCCTCGGTTCCTTCCACGGAGGCATAGTAGAGATCCCCATCCTGGATCAGGGAGCGAACTTTATTCTTTTTATAATACTCCCGTCCCTGCTGCAGGATCGCCGTGGAAAAGAGATGCTGCCATTGGAGCATGGTTACTCTGCCTCCAGCTTCTTTACGAGCTCATGCAATGCGTTGGCCCGGTGGCTGATCGCGTTTTTCTCCTCCGGAGAGAGTTCCGCCGTGGTGCAGCCACGCTCCGGCAGGATGAACAGCGGGTCATAGCCGAAGCCGTTGCTGCCCCTGCGCTCTGTTCCGATCTCCCCATAGAGATATCCTTCCGCGGTGAGCTCCCGCCCGTCCGGATAGACCAGCGCCATGGCGCAGGTATAATGTGCGCTGCGGTTCGTTACACCGGAGAGCTTCTCCAGGAGCAGGTCGTTGTTCGCCTCATCGTCCCCGTGTGTCCCTGCAAAGCGTGCTGAAAAGATTCCCGGAGCTCCGTCCAGTGCGTCGACACAGATGCCGCTGTCGTCAGCGAGGGCACAGCAGCCGGAAATCTCAGCGATCTCCCGCGCCTTCTTAAGCGCATTCTGCATAAAGGTATTTCCATCTTCCACTGTCTCGTGGTCGATCCCGGCTTCACGCATGGAGAGAATCTCTCCGAAGTGGTTGCCCAGGATGTCCCTGATTTCAATCAATTTGTGCGCATTGTTGCTTGCAATAATCAGCTTCAATTCTCCGGTCCTCTTCTTTCTCTTTTTTCAGGCAGTCTCTTCCGGCTTCACAAAACCGGTCGTAACACCGTGTGCCCCGATCGCGGCGAGAGCGTCGTCCATCTCTTTCTCTTTCTCGCTCATGTAATCGGCAAATTCTTTTCCTTCATGGACGAACACAACACGGTAATAGTACCAGTTCGCCTGGCCGCAGCACATGCGTCCCCGGGTCTCCTGTACGCGGATAAATGCCCGGTCAATATAGTCGAAAGGGATGAACTTCGTCTTGAAGCCATCGCGGAAATACACGCCAAGTCTGCCGACACGCAGCTTGTCAAACACGCTGGCGTTTTCATAGTCTGCACTGTACTCCGGCGCTTCAACCGTACCGTTTACCCCTGCAAATTTCTTTTCTGCCATGAGTATTGCCTCCTTTGGGAATTGTTGGTATAAAATTTTATCAGAAAAAGATTGCATGTACAACCAAAATTTTCTATAATGTATTTTACTGTGCAGTCCGCCTCTTAAGCGGACGGAAAGGAGCTACCATGCATTGCACAAGAAAGGTACATGACGACCTGATCTGGGTCGGCGCCGATGACCGCCGCCTCGCCTGTTTTGAGGGTGTTTACGGAGTTCCCGACGGCGTCAGCTACAACTCCTATCTCCTTCTGGACGAAAAAACAGTTCTGTTCGACACCTGTGACAAAGCTGTCTATGAAGTCTTCTTTGAAAATGTCACCCATGCCCTGGGCGGGCGGAAACTGGACTATCTGGTCATCTCCCATATGGAGCCGGATCACGCCGCCACCATTGAGAGTCTGATCCTGCGCCATCCAGAGGTCCGTATACTCTGCAACGCCAAAGTCAAAACCATGCTGTCCCAGTTCTTTCTCACGGATTTCTCCGACCGCATTGATCTGGTCAAGGAGGGTGATGTCTTCTCCGCCGGCCGCCACGAACTGACCTTTATCATGGCCCCGATGGTCCACTGGCCGGAAGTCATGATGACCTATGACAGGACGGACAAAACACTTTTCACTGCCGACGCCTTCGGTACCTTCGGTGCGCTGAACGGCCGTCTGTTCAACGACGAGACTGACTTCTTTGCCGAAAATCTCGGGGAAGCGCGCCGCTACTACACCAACATCGTCGGCAAGTATGGCCCCCAGGTCCAGGCTGTTCTGAAGAAAGCCTCCGCCCTGGAGATTGCCACTGTCTGCCCCCTGCACGGCTTTGTCTGGCGCAGCCACTTCGGCGATTTTCTCGAGAAGTATCTGCTTTGGAGCAGCTATACCCCCGAGGAGCAGAGTGTCATGCTCGCCTATGCCTCCGTGTACGGCCACACCGAAAATGCCGCGAACATTCTGGCTGCCAAGCTCGTTGAGCGTGGCGTCCGGGTTCGGATGTATGACACTTCTGTCACCCCCGCAAGCTATATTGTCTCTGACGCGTTCCGCTGCAGTCACCTGGTCTTCGCCGCGACGACCTACAACGCCGGTGTTTTCGTCACCATGGAAAACCTGCTGCACGATCTTGCGGCCCATAATCTCCAGAAGCGCAAGGTCGCCATCATCGAAAATGGCAGCTGGGCCCCCATGAGCGGCAAGGTCATGCGCGAGCTCATTGCCCCGATGAAGAACATCGAATTTCTCGGCGACAATGTCACCCTCAAGTCCGCTCTGGCTGAAGGTCAGACCGAGGCGCTTGACGCTCTCGCCGATGTAATCGCCGAAGAAATCAACCCGAAGCCTGTCGTCGTGGAGTCCGCGCTGGCTGAAGCGCCTGCTGCGGCTTCCGCCCCCCTGGAGGTAGACGGCGGCGCCTTCCACAAGTTCACCTACGGTGTGGAGGTTCTCACCACTGCTGTGGATGGGAAGGATTACGGCTGCATCATCAACTCCGCCGGGCAGGCTGCCTCCGGCGATCCAAAAAAGGTAACCATTTCGGTCATTAAGAAAAACCATACTGCCGACATGATCCTGAAGTCCGGTAAGTTCAACATTTCCATTCTGACCGAGGACGCGCCCTTTGATCTGTTCAAGCGTTTCGGCTTCCAGAGCGGCCGTGATACCGACAAGTTCGCCGATGTCTCCTGGACTGAGCGCATGGCCAACGGCATCCGCTACATCCCCGAATACACAAACGCCGTTCTCTCCTGCGAGGTGATCTCTGTCGAGGATCTCGACACCTCTGTCCTGTTCGTCGCCAACGTTGTGGAAGCAAAGGTGCTCTCCAAGGCCCCGTCCTGCACCTACGCCTACTACCACGCGCACATCAAGCCGAAAAAGAACCCCGCTCCCGAGCAGAAGGAAAGCTGGGTCTGCCGGGTCTGTGGTTACGTCTATGAGGGTGCAGATCTGCCGGATGACTTTGTCTGCCCGCTCTGCAAGCACGGGAAGGAGGACTTCGAACACATTGTACCCGTGACCACCAAGAAGCAGAAGGGTTATGTCTGCACCGTCTGCGGCCACTTTGAGCCCTGTGACGGTGAGCTCCCGGCTGACTATACCTGCCCGCTCTGCAAGCACGGTAGAGACGACTTCGTCCCCGCGGAACAGTAACCTCTGATCTACACCTGGAAACGCAGGACGCCCCGCCGAAAGGCGGGGCGTCTTCTGTTTTCAAGTCGCCGGCGAGGATCTGAAAGGAAGATCAGAAGCGGAGTCTTCCTTCCGCAACTGCCTTCAGGTGCTCTCCATACGGGCTCTTGCCATATCTCCGGGCAGCCTCCAGCAGTTGATCCAAGCTGATCCATTTATTGTAGTATGCGATCTCCTCCGGGGCTGAGATCGTGATTCCCTGGCGGTTTTCGATAGTCTCGACGAAGTTCGACGCATCCAGCAGGGATGCAAAGGTTCCCGTATCAAGCCAGGCAAATCCGCGGCCAAGAATCTGGACGTCCAGCAGCCCGTCCTGCAGATACATCTCGTTGAGGGTTGTGATCTCCAGTTCGCCCCTGGCGCTCGGTTGTACTTGTCTGGCGCGTGCGCTGACGTCCCCGGGATAGAAGTAAAGGCCGGTCACGGCGTAATTGCTCTTCGGGTTTTTCGGCTTTTCCTCGATACTGGTTGCTTTCCCGTTTTCATCAAACGCTACCACGCCGAAGCGCTCCGGATCCGTCACATAGTACCCGAACACCGTGGCGCGCCCCCTCTCTTCGGCATCTTCCACTGCCGTCCGCAGAATTCTGCTGAAACCGTTGCCATAGAAAATGTTGTCGCCGAGGATCATGGCGCCGGGCTCTCCGTTGAGGAACTTCTCACCGAGAATAAAGGCCTGCGCCAGGCCGTCAGGGGAAGGCTGAACGCAGTAACTCAGGTGCATGCCGAACTGTGCACCGTCACCCAGCAGCGTCTCGAACCGGGGCGTGTCCTCCGGGGTTGAGATGATCAGGACATCCCGGATCCCCGCCAGCATCATCGTGGAGATCGGATAATAGATCATGGGCTTGTCATAAACCGGCAGGAGCTGCTTGGATGTCACTTTGGTCAGCGGGTAGAGCCGGGTACCGGATCCCCCTGCAAGAATAATACCTCTCATACTGTTCTCCTTTTGTCGCTGTCCGCCTGTACGCCTGCCGTAGCAGGCTCCGGATTCTTCTGTCCGGCCTCTTCCGCCGTCAGCGCCATGTATTTTCCGTCCTTGATAACGGTGACTGCGGGGTTCATCGGGTGATAGGTGTTCACAATCTCCGAGACCCGCTCCCTGATATCCTTTCGATTGGCATAGGCTGCCTTCATAAGTCCTTCAAGTTTCTTCAGAAATTCGTCCTCGTCAAACGGAATCGGGCATCCGATATGGATCAGCTCGTTGTCGGTCTTGCGGAGCCCCTCTTCCGCCATCAGCTTCTCCTCGTAGAGCTTCTCGCCCGGACGCAGGCCGGTGTACTCAATCTTAATATCCACATCGGGCTTAAAGCCGGAGAGACGGATCAGATTTCTGGCCAGCGTGTCTATTTTCACCGGACTCCCCATATCAAGGACAAAGATTTCCCCGCCGTGAGCGTAAATCCCCGCCAGCATCACAAGGCGCACTGCCTCCGGGATGGTCATGAAGTACCGGATGATGTCCGGATGGGTTACCGTGACCGGTCCGCCCTTGGCGATCTGTTTTTTGAAAATCGGGATTACCGAACCGTTGGAACCCAGAACATTGCCGAAGCGCACCGCCACAAACTCGGTCTTCACATGCTTCAGATCCGCCTGAATCCGCTCCGCACCGTCGGTCTCATCGCCCAGATGCGTAAAGAGCTGCGGCAACTGTTCGGGATGTCCGGATTTGATCTTGCTGTCAAAGGTCTGGATAATCATCTCACACAGCCGTTTGGACGCCCCCATGATGTTGGTGGGGTTCACGGCCTTGTCCGTGCTGATCAGGACGAAGCGTTCACAGCCGCTCAGCATGGCCGCATAGGCGGTCTTATAGGTGCCTATGGCGTTGTTCTTGATCGACTCGCACGGGCTGTCCTCCATCAGCGGGACATGCTTGTGCGCGGCAGCGTGATAGACAATCTGCGGGTGATATTCCTGAAACACCTGCAGGACACGACGGCTGTCGCGGACCGAGCCAATGAGCGTCACAAGGTTCAGCTCCGGATGGGTATCGCGCAGCTCGTTCTGGATGTCATAGGCGTTGTTTTCGTAGATGTCGAAAATAATGAGCTGCTTCGCGCCGTGGGCCGCAATCTGTCGGCAGAGTTCCGAGCCGATGGAGCCGCCCCCGCCGGTCACCAGGACGACCTTCCCGCTGATGAAGTCAAACACTTCCTTCATCTCCGGCTGGATCACTTCCCGTCCCAGCAGGTCTTCCACGGAGACGTCCTTCATGCTGGTAACAGAGACCTCTCCCCTGACCAGTTGGGAGATTCCGGGCAGGCTCTTGAGTTCACAGTCGGTCTCCTGGCATATGTTCAGGATGTCACGGCGCTGTTCCAGGGTAGCACTTGGAATCGCAAGATATATTTTCCGGATCCCGTACTTTTCGACATTCTCCAGAATGCTCTCCCGCCCACCGACGATGGGCACCCCGTCGATCTGCCGCCCCCAGCTGTTGGGATTGTCGTCGATGATGCAGACGATTTTCTCATTGATGTCATCCATGCGCTGGATATCACGCAGGACGATCTGGCCGGCGCTGCCTGCGCCGATGAGCATCACGCGGTCGGCGTTGGACGCCCGCAGATTCTTTTTGTGCAGCATGAGCACAAGGCGGTAGGAAAAGCGGATCCCGGCCACCAGCATGAACTGGATCAGGGCGCCGGCGAAATAATAGGACACCGGCATGCGGCAGATCAGCAGAGAGATGGCCACAGCATGGAACACCGCCGTGATGCCCGACGCCGCAGCGAGCCGCACCAGTTCCGTATAGCTGGCGAAGCGCCAGATGCTCTTATAGAGTTTCAGCAGGACGAACACCACGAGGCAGAAAACCGTATAGACCGGGACAAAGTGCAGCCACGCATGCAGGTACTCATGCGGGATTCCGGAAAACTGTCCGTCATACCGGAACCAGAGTGCCAGCAGATAGGACAGGTTGACGGCCACCGTGTCATAGACGGCCAGAAGGATTGCGATCATCTGCCAGTGTTCGAATGTTTTCTTGTTCATGAAACACTCCAAATGCTGTTGTTGTCTGGGTTCAGTATAACAGGTTGAGGCGAAGAAAACAAGGCATGATCTGTTATGGCTTTCGCAGAACCACGCTGCCGTGCAGGTCGCAGACCGGCATCGGTAGCAGGCCCTTCTCTGTGCAGAACTCCCGTACCGCCTTGCCGGCCCCGGTATACTGCGTGCTGTTCACATCATGGATAAGCATCGCCCCGCCCGTGGACAGGCGATCCCAGAAGAGAGGCAGCGCTGCCGCTGTGGGGGCGTAGAGATCTGCGTCAACCGAGACAAAAGCGAAGGTCTTCTCCATGCAGCTCCGAAAGGTAGCCGGAAAGTAGCCCTTATGGAAGACGGCCTGTTCCGGACAGGGCAGACGCTTGGCGACAATGTCCTTTGCGGTTTCGGCAAAATCGCCAGCCTTTGCGCCGGAAAATCCCTGCTCCTGCTCGATCTCCACATCCTTTGGCGGGAAGCCCTCAAAGGTGTCGAACAGATGAATGGTCCGATCCGGAAAGGCCGCATTGATGAGTACGGCAAAATCGCCTCGAAACACCCCCAGCTCCGCCACATCACCTGGAATCTTCTCCTCCTGGATCTGCTCTGCCAGCAGCCGCATCGTGGCAACGCGGGCATCGAAGGTTCTCAGTGCATCCGGCCGAAGAATCGGTCCGTTGAAGCCGAGTTTCCGAATCTGTGTCTCCATCTGTCCGGCCCGCTCCTCATCCATGACGCAGATGCAGAAACAGTCCGGGTCGAAAAGCATGCTTTCCTTTGGCGAGACCACCGGGATTCCTGCGAGCGTCGTCCCCCACTTTCCCTCATAGTTGTCCGCAAAGCATGAGATGGCATAGCCGGTCCCGATCAGTCGGGAAATCATCGCCCCGAACTGTCCGGCACCAAATAGCACAATCTTCTTCATCTTATCCAGTCCTTTGAAACTTTCATGTCATTGTCTGAGCGCAGGCAGATTCGGCGCAGCTCCCGGGCGTGTATTATTCCCCTGTAAGCGTCATGTCACCTCACTGCACGGAATGCCGCCGGCAGATGGCGGATCAGATCCGACGGGGCGACACAGTATTCACCAAGCTCTGCACATGCCAGATCTCCAGCAAGCCCATGCAGATAGACGGCAGTCCTGGCCGCAAACAAAGGTTCGAACCCCTGTGCCAGCAGCGCACAGAGCATACCGCTCAGCACGTCACCGGAACCGCCCTTCGCCATAGCCGGGGAGCCTGTTGGATTGACGCTCACATCCTCTCCGGAACACACAAGCGTCCCAAAGCCTTTCAGCACGAGGATGGCATTTGGAAACGCCGCCGTGAACTGCAGCGCTCCTGCCAGTCTCCCTGCACTCAGGTCACCGGCCAGCCGCCGGAACTCTCCTTCATGCGGCGTCAGGATCAGCGGCGCACTGCATTCTGACAGCAGCTCCATGTTTTTTCCGCAGATCGTCAGTGCATCGGCATCCAAAATCAGCGGACAGTCCGCTTTCCGGATCACAGATGTGACAATCGCTTCCGTATCCTTACCCAGTCCCAGGCCCGGTCCGATGGCACAGGCGTCTGCTTTTCTCAGCGCCGACAGGATCGTTTCTGCTGCTGTGCGGCTGATTGCCCCGTCTTCTGTCGATGCCACCGGCGTCACAACCGCCCCGTCACAGCGGGACGCTGCAATTGGGTAGATACTCTCCGGAATCATCAGCCGGGTCACTCCGGCGCCGCTGCGCTCGCATGCATTCGCCGCCAGAACCGGTGCCCCGGAAAAGCCGGCGCAGCCGCTGATAATCAACGCACGCCCATAGCTGTACTTATGGCTGAGAGTGGATCTCTGCGGGAGCCGACAGTCTTCCGCCCCCGTCTCCCACAGCTTGACGTTCTCCCTGAGGCAGTCGCTCTCATCCATGTAACGGTTTCGATACAATTCCGTGCTGAGCTGCTTCATCGTGTTCTCCTCTGTTCCCTCGCCGTTTTCCATCCGTCCCTGCTGTTTACGGATGAACAACTTCAAGTATACTGAATCCGCCGGAGAAGGTCAAGGTTCTCTTATTGCCCTCTTTCCGTTTTCGTGCTAGAATAGCCCAAATAAAAAACGAGGAACGGTATATGATTCAACTCCTGCCGATCGCCAGCGGCTCCACCGGCAACTGCATGCTCGTCGACTTCAGCGGGCGGCGCATCCTGATAGATCTGGGCGTCACTGCGAAAGCTCTGACCGCTGCACTGAATTCAAACGGCTATTCCTTTGAAGACATCGACGCCGTACTGATCACCCACTCGCACTCAGACCACGTAAAAGGTCTGCACGTCTGTATGAAGCGGATTTCGGCACCGGTTTTTACCAGCGCAGCTACCCGGGATACCCTGATGCTGGATCGGGCGTTTGCGCTCTCCTATACAGAGAGGACAGAAATACTTCCTGGCATCCATGTCACCGCAATCCCCACTTCCCACGACTGTCCGGGCAGTATCGGGTTTCTTCTGGAATCCGGAGCCCACCGTCTGGGCTATCTTACAGACCTTGGGTTTATACCGGAGAGTACTATGGCGCTTCTCTTCGGCTGCGACTGTATTGTGATCGAGTCCAACCATGACGAGGAGATGCTGCGCTACGGACGGTATCCAATCTACCTGAAGCGACGAATTCTCTCCGCGCACGGGCACCTTTCCAATGCCGATGCCGCGGCTGCCATCGCCCGCTTCGCCGAGCATGGGACAAAGCACTTCTTTCTGGCGCATCTGAGCCAGGAGAATAACCGGCCTTCCCTTGCGCTCGACTGTGCCTGTAAGGCAACAGACGGAATGGAAGTTGAGATCGGGATTCTGCCGGTGTCGGGCACGGAAATCCTCACCATCGCCGGATCCGTGTGAAGACCACGGCGAACGCCTCGCCGGATTCAACGCTCTCATTCAGTGCCAGCCTTGTATCGTTCTATGATTCTCCGTCGCAGTCAAGAGGATGCAGGAAACAGAATCATTCATTTTCAGCGTGATCCAGGCATGAAAAAAGCTCGCCGCATCTGGCGAGTTTTTTCATACTGCAAACGATTCAGCTGGAAAAAGGTGTGAATAAAGGCGGCTTCCCTGAAACCCGCATAAATGCTTGCTTTTTCCAAGACTTCAAACAGGACTTCACAGTGAAAGGTTTACATCTTTCTGGCAAAAAACAGTACTTTGATATAACAAATCTATTTCTGTCCCGGTGAAACACTCTCTAATTATATGGTTGGAGAATAAAACAAATAGAATTGGTGATTACGGTCATTGACCGGCGATTACAAACCATAAAATTCCAGAAAGTGTTTTGTTTTCTCCTGCTTCGGTTTGCTCAGGACCTGAACACTTTGGCCCTGCTCGATGAACTGGCCCTGATGCAGGACAATCACGCGGTCCGCAATGCGCCGGGCCTGGGAGATGCTGTGGGTGATCAGCACGAGCGCGCAGCCCTGCTCTCTGCTTGTCTGGCGGATGAGTTTTTCCGCAACGAGGGTGGACTCCATATCCATGGCTGTCGTCGGCTCGTCAAGGATCAGCAGGTCATAGGGACGCATCAGAATGCGACAGAGAGCCATGCGAGCTGACTCTCCTCCTGAAAGCTTTTTCGCGCTCTGCTTTGCAAGGTGATCGATTCCAAGCATCTTCATGAGTTTCGTCGCTCGAGAGAGATTCTTCCCGTTCTGCAGAATATTCTTTTCCGTGCTCATGCGGAAGGGGAAGCTCTTCTGCGGAAGATAGCCGACTGAGATACCGGAGAGGATCGGTTTCTTGTCGTCCGTGCGCTCAATCCCCGCGAGGATTTTTGCAAAAGTGGATTTACCGCTGCCGTTAGGGCCAATGACTGCAGTGATCTGTCCAGTCGGAAGTTCCAACGCCGGCAGGGTGAGTACAGTACGGCCGTTGTACGTTTTTGAAAAGGCGTTCGTTTTCATCGGCTCAGCCTCCCTTGCATCACGCTGAGGATAATGTTCACCAGGAGCGAAAGTGACAGCAGGATGAGTCCCAAGGCGATTCCCAGGGTGAAACTGCCGCGGTTGGTGTACATCATGATCGCGGTAGTCATCACGTTCGTTTTCCAGGCGATCGCGCCGCCGACCATGGCCACGGCGCCAACCTCCGCAATGGCACGGGCAAAGGAGAGGAGATACGACGAGAAAATAGAATACAGGCACTCATTTATGAGCAGCCGGTATTCTTTCATCCGGCCAAAGCCCAGGCCTCTGGCAGTCTCGCGCAGGGCCGGTGCGGTGTCCGCTACAAAGGTTTCCATGACGCCGATAATGATGGGTGTGATCAGCACGACCTGAGCGATGATCATCAACTTGACTGTAAAGAGCAGATGAAGATGACGGAAAGGTCCAACGCCGGAGAAGAGCATATAGAACAGCAGGCCGCAGACCACAGGCGGCATGCCGATCAGCGTGCGGTTGAGCACCAACAGCACTCTCCTCCCCGGGAAGCGTTCCGCTCCGAACAGGATGCCAAGAGGCACACCGATAATCAGTGCCAGGATCGAACTGCTCAGGCAGACCCGCGCTGTGGTGGAGAGGATATTCAGAAGTTCGGGATCTGCCGAGAGGATCAGCTCGACCGCCTTTCGGATAGAGGAACCCATAAAACACCGTCCTTTTGAGAATAGCCGCGGAGACGAGCCCCGCGGCTATCATTCTACATATTTTTCAGCAGAGAATCAACCCATTACGCCGTCGTTGGCGACAAATGTGAGGAAGGTGGCCTTGTCGGTGAGAATGTAGGCGTTCATCTCCTCGGCCATGACCAGGCAGGCGCCCATGCCGGTGTTAGCGGAGATGTACCAGTCTGTGTAATCCTTGAAGCTCTCGGCCTCGGCTGTGATGCCCAGTTCTTCGGGCCAAAGGCTGAGCTCCTTGGTGTGCGTGCCGGAACCGTCGCCGCGCGAGATAAAGGGGAACTTGCCCTCGGCGATCGCGGCAAAAGCAGCCTTTACGTCAGCAGCATCCTTGACGCCGGCAGGATCCGCAGAGGGACCGCAGAGCACAAAGTAGTTGTACATCCAGTTCAGGCGCTCGGCTTCCATGCCGTCGATTACACAGGAGAAGCCGTCGGCAATAAAGGCTTCCTCCTGCTTTTTGGAGTGGACCAGAATCAGGTCGGCGTTGCCCATTTTGGCATTGGCGATGGATTTGCCGGTTCCGGCGGAGTAGACCTCGACCTCGTAACCGTACTTCTCTTCAAATATGGGCAGCATGTATCCCAGCAGACCGGAGTCGTTGACGGAAGTGGTGGTGGAGAGGCGGATCAGCCTGTTCTCCTCGGTAGCCGCGGGGATCTCAGCGGTGGAGACGGGGCGGTCGTCCTTGAGATAGAACAGGTACTCGCCGTACTCTTCAAAACCATAGTTGGCAGCCAGTTCCTGGCCTTCTTCGGAGAGCAGCCAGTTGATCAGCGCTGCGGCTCCGACAGTGTTGATCGCCACGTCGCTGACCGGGTTGCCGTCGGCATCGACCCAGGGTGCCTCGGGGTTTACGGCCAGCAGGCTGTAGTTGTTAATCATGGCGTCGTCCGCTTCCAGAAGGATGCAGGTGTCGACTACCACTGCGTCAGTCTCACGAGCAGGCTCTTCCACAGGCGCTGCTTCTTCGGCAGGAGCGGGTTCTTCGGCTGCTGCAAAGGCGGGAGCCGTGCTCTGTCCGCAGACGGCCAGTGCAAAAAACATTACCAGTGCAAGCATCAGGGATACGATTTTTTTCATTTGCTTTTCCTCCTGTAAAAATTACCTCTCTCCAGAACAAAACAGGCACAGCTCTGCTGTACCGGTCCTGCTCGCGGAAAGAGGCTCGTCCACCGCTTATCCAATAAGCGTATTAACTTGACTGTAGTGTAGCATTTGCGAAGAGGTATTTCAATCAAATGCTGATCGCTTTTGTGCCAAACGATACGAAAATGAACGAAAGCATATATAGATTTTTTCCGCTTCTCAATCCTGTGCTTTTGTTATAAGATAGAAAGATGTCACTCTCTTCCATCGGCAATTCATGATTCGTTTCCTCACCTTGGGTGGATAAAACACTGCAGCGGCCCACATGATGTGAGCCGCTGCAGTGTTATTTAAGCTTTTCCGTCTTGTGGAAATCAGTCCTCCACACCGACCATGACGTTGCTTGCCTTGATGACAGCGTAAGCCGTGCCGCCGACCTTGAGACCGAGTTCACGGATCGAGGACATGGTGATGACAGCGCTGACAACATTGCCATTTCCGAGATCGATCTTGACAATACCGTTGACGGCGCCGTCCTGGATTTCCACGACAGTTCCCTTAAGCTGATTTCTCGCACTGAGCTTCATATACAGCTTTCTCCTTTCTGCATGTATTCAATCATGAGTATTCTAATGCGGGCATCTCCGCAATGCAAGCAGGCCAGAAAAGATTGTGCGAAACGAACTGAAACGATATGAATTCATTTCACAAGCTGTTTCCCGACATATCTGCCGACCTTCGCGCCTTCTGCGGCCGCGGAGTCGGCCAGTTCATACACCCTGCTGCAGTTTCCGGCTAAAGAGAGCCATGGCTCTTTCTCAAAACCTCTGATCAGCTCACGCTCCGGGACAAGGCCGATGGCTGTGACCAGCGTATCGCAAGGAAGAAACTCCGATTTGCCGTTGTCAAGGGCTTCCACCGTCACTCCCGTGATGCGGGGCATGCCGTGGATTTCCCGGACCGTGCAGCGATAGCGAATTGGGATCTGATACGCCTCGATGCAGCGGTGGAAGTTTCTGGCCAGGCCGCCGTAATGCGCATCCTGCTCCAGAACAGCCAGAACCTGCTTCCCCTCCAGCGTAAAGCGCCTTGCCAGGATCATCCCCATATCGCCGCTGCCCAGAATCACGACTTGGCTGCCCAGCCGCCAATGATGGAGATTGATCATTTCCTGTGCCTGCCCGGCGGTGAAGATCCCCGCCGGGCGTGTCCCGGCAATGGAGAGAGAGCCCACCGTCCGCTCTCGGCTGCCCGTCGCCAGGATCAGCCTTTCAAAGCGGATTTCTTCCACACCGCCTTTGCCGGACAGGACCGCGGTCTTTTCTTTTGTCACTGCCAGTACTTCCTTCCCTGGCAGAAAGCGCACACCTCTCTGCGCCAAACCTTCCGCCAGTCTCTCCACATAGGCGGGGCCGGTCAGCTCACTTCCAAAGGCAGAGAGCCCAAAGCCCTCGTGAATACATTGGGGGAGAATGCCGCCCGCATACGGCAAGCGGTCTGCCAGCAGAACATCCCGGCAGCCGGCGTCCCACGCGGCACAGGCGGCGGAAATCCCCGCAGCCCCCGCGCCGACAATCAGCAGCTCAGTTCTTTCCATGGCTGCCCTCCAGGATCTCCGAGCCCGGGCCGTCCTTCCTGACCGCGCCGACGGGAACGCCCAGCTCCGCTGCAAGCAGCTCCATGACGGCGCGTTCGCAGCGGCTGCCCTGGCAGCACCCCATGCCGGAGCCGGCGCGGCGTTTGACACCGTCCACACTGACAGCGCCGCGCCGGATGGCTTCCAAGATCTCCGCCTTTGTGACGCCTTCACAATGACAGAGGATCTCGCCATAAGCCGCGTTTTCCTGCACCAGCACCACTCTCTCTGAAAGCGGCAGATCCCGGGCTCTGCGGATCCCCACGCGGTGTGGGTCAAAGCCCGGTCTTTCTTCCGCGCAAAGCTCCGCAGCGAGTCTATCCGCCACATAGCGTCCAAGCTCGTCAGCACAGGTGAGGCCCGGTGTCTTGATGCCGATCAGACTCCAAAAGCCCGAATCGGGATTGTCGATCACGTAACTGCCTATGCTGCTGCCGTCGGGGTGCTGCGGATTCGGACGCACGGCGGCGAAGGAGCGGATCGTATCCTGTAAATTCAAGCCGGGCAGGACGCGTGCGGCCCGCTCCCGGACAAAGGAAAGCCCCTCCTTGCTCACAGCAAAATCGACCTCATTCTTCCGTTCCGAGGGGCCCAGCAGCAGGCTGCCCTCCACCGTGGGTACAGCGTTGAAGCCCTTGCCGCCGTCCTCCGGCTCATATTGGATAATGTGGGCAGGTTTGTTTTCTGCTGACTTGTCCAGAATCAGATAATCCGCTGCGTCCGGGGCAATATACACCGGCGTGGGGAACAGGAGCTTCTGCACGCTGTCCGCAGAGAGTCCGGAACAGTTGACGACCGCGCGGCAGGAAAAGACCTCCTGATCGGTCTCGATGCGATACCCTTTCGCCGTCCGACCGATGCCCAGCACGCAGGTGTTGAGACAGAGCTCCACACCATTCGCCGTCGCGTTTTCGCAGGCAGCGATGCCAAGCTCCCAGGGGTTGACGGTTCCGGCTGTGGGTGCATACAGGGCGGAAGAGACGCCCTCCGCGAGAGCAGGCTCCATTTTCCGGGCTTCCTCGCCGGAGAGCATACGCAGGCCGGGCACGCCCAGGAGAAGGCCATTTTCATACTTCTTTCGCAAAACAGCGTCAGCCTTTTCCCCAAAGCTCACCATCAGGGAGCCGCAGCGGGAAAAGGGCACATCCAGTTCCTGGCAGAGTGCGTCGAAGCGGGCATTAGCCCGGACGCACATCTCTGACTTCAGCGTGCCGGGCTTGTGGTCATAGCCAGGGTAGACGATAGCCGTATTGGCGCGGGAGATGCCCGTACAGACATCCTCCCGCGCCTCCAGAAGTGCAATATGCAGGTTCCATCGGCAGAGATTTCTCGCTGCTAAGCAGCCCAGCAGCCCGCCGCCGATGACGACTACGTCAAGATCCTTCATCAGAAAACGTCGATGATTTCACCCGGCCGGTCCAGCGTATATCCGCCCATGGCCTCGATACGATCCCGGAACGCCTTGCTTTTGAGCGTGCGGATCAACTGCTTGACAAGTCCTATGTTCCAGACGCTCTCCGGGATCAGCAGATCATATTCTTCCACACAAATGGGCAGGAAATCCAGATCATAGAGCTTTGCCGCGGAATAGATGCCCATGCCTGCGTCCGCGCTGCCTCCGGCGATCTGTACGGCCACGGCGTTATGAGTCACTTCCTCCCGCTCGTAGCCATAGACCCGATCGGGGTCGACACCCTCCTTTTGGCATAGATAGTCCGTCAGGATGCGCGTACCGGAGCCCTTCTGCCGGTTCACGTAGCGCACGCCGTCTCTGCCGATATCCGCGAAGCTCCGGATACTCAGCGGATTGCCCTTCTGCAGCATCAGCCCTTGCTGCCGCCCCACGCAGCGCACCAGATAAACGCCGCCGTGGGGAAAATACTTTCGGATGTATTTGCGGTTGTATTCTCCCGTTTCCGTATCGAGCAGATGGATGCCCGCCGCATGCGCTTCACCCCGTCGGATTGCCATGATCCCGCCCATGGAACCCACATGGGCCGAGGAGAGGAAGACGCGGTGATCCTCCTTGTGGATCAGATCCGTCAGCTCATCCAGCAGCGGGTCATGGCTGCCGATGACGACCAGCGTGTTCTTCAGCTGTCCCTTGCTCTTGAGCAGTCGGATGCGGACCTCTTCGCCCGCGGAATATCCCTCCTTGCCCTGCGGGACCTCCAGCATGCCGTCTGCCTTCATAAAGGAGGATACCACACCACTGCCGCGGGGCAGCGGGGAGGCCATCAAAGAATTTCCCACATAGCCCATGCGCAGGCGCACAAATTCCTGATACTTGAGTCCCGAGACCACCTGCCTTGTGAGCTTTGCCCACGTGCGGCTGCCCTTGTCGTTCTCCCTGCCGTACCAGGCGTCAATCAGCGGCTGCAGGAATTCCTCAATCACGATGATGCCGGATACCGGATAGCCGGGCACTCCCAGAATGGGCCTGGCTCCGCGAAAGCCAAGGATTGCGGGCTTGCCGGGCTTGATGGCAACGCCATGATACAGCACCTCGCCGATCTCGCGCACGGCGGTGGTAGAATAATCGTCCCTGCCGGCTGAGGAGCCGGCATTGAGGATCACCATGTCGCACTCGTCGACAGCTTTCGCGACCATATCCCTGATGGTCTCCAGGCGATCCGGCACGATGGGATAGGTCTTGGGTTCGGCGCCCCAGCCTTTCAGCATGGCGGAAAAGATGGAGGAGTTGAACTCCAGAATGTCGCCCGGCTTGGGATTGGCGCAGGGCGGGATGATCTCGTCTCCGGTGGGGACAATGCCCACCACCGGACGACGGATGACCTCGACCTCCAGTACACCTCCTGCGATCATGGCGCCGATGGCGGCGGGGGTGATCTCCATAAAGCTGGGCAGGATCATTTCCCCGGCGCAGATATCTTCGCCGATCTGCCGGATATGCTGCCAGGGTGCGGCGGCGGCGTGGATCGTGATGCTGCCGTCGTCGTTTTTGACGATGTCCTCCACCATAATAACCGCATCGCAGTCTTCCGGAATCGGGTCTCCGGTGTCCACGGCAATGAACTTATCCTCCCCCAGAGTGATGGGAGTCGTCTCAGTAGCGCCGAAGCTGTCCATGGCGCGCAGCGCCACGCCGTCCATGGCGCTGGCCGCGTAATGCGGCGCGTTAATCCTGGCATAGACAGCTCGGGACGTGATACGCCCAAAAGACTCCTGTACCGGAACAGTTTCCAGCTGTGTTCTGAAGCCATTGTCCTGCAGCTTCCAAAAGTATTCCTTCTTTGCCCGATCCAGCGGCACATTGGTCAAATACTCAAAGCCCATATCCACACCTCAATACAGATATACTTGCACCTGCGCGCCCTTGGGGAGCCCCTCGCAGTCACGCGAAATGATGAAAAAACCGTCCACCCCGGCAAGCTGCGTGATCAGGCCGGACTTGGACCGGATGGGCGAAGCCAGAATCTTACCACCCTCATGCAGCAGGTGGCAGGCGTTGATCTGCTCCCGTCCATGGTTGGCGCCCAGGCTCTCAGTCAATTCCGCCGTGACCGTAAAGCCTTCCTGTTTTCTTCCCATAAGCCGACCCAGCAACGGCAGGACGAAGAGCTGTGCCACAAAGCAGGCGGCCCCGGGATGGCCGGGCAGGCCGATCAGAGGCTTGTTGCCGGCCTTGCCCATAATGGTGGGCTTGCCCGGCTTGATGGCGATGCCGTGGAGAAGCAGCTCTCCCATGCTTTCGATGATGCGGCAGGTCGCGTCTTTGACCCCCACGCTGCTGCCGCCGGAGATAATCACTGCATTGCACTCCTGCGCTGCTACCTGCATCTTCTGGCGCAGAAGCTCCTCATCATCCACCACAATGCCGTAGTTGATTACCTCTGCGCCAAAAGCTTCCAGCAAGGCGGTCAGAAGCGGGCCGTTGACATCCCGCACCTGCCCGGGCCCCGGTGTCGCATCGGGAGGCACCAGCTCGTCCCCGGTAGAGATCACTCCGACCTTCACCCGGCACACCACGGGCACGCTTGTCTTTCCTATCGCTGCCAGCGCTCCGATATCCTGGGCAGTGAGTACACGCCCGTTGCGGAGGATTTCCTTACCGGGAGACACATCGTCGCCCCGGAAGATCAGATTCATCCCCGGCGCGCACGGTTTCATGATCCCAACGGTGCCGTCGCCGTAGTCCTCGGTATATTCGATCATCACCGCGCAGTCGGCGCCTTTGGGGATTGCGCCGCCGGTTGGGACATAGGCGCAGGTATCGCGGGAAAGAGCAAAGTCAGCGCTCTCACCCATCAGCACCTGTCCGGTAACACTCAGGATCGCCGGGATCGCGTCGGAGCAGCCAAAGGTATCCGCAGCGCGGCAGGCGTAGCCGTCCACGGTGGAACGGTCAAAGTCCGGGACATATTCCTGTGCTATAATCGGTTCGGCCAGCACACGGCCAAGTGCCGCGGAAAGCGGGACGTTCTCTGTCCTGCCGAGCGGCTTGAATTTTGTCTCAATCAGCCGGAGAACCTCTTCCGGGGTCTTTACCTCAAGCATCTCTACACCTCCGAGATGATCTTCCCCATATCCCGGTAGTCATTCCCCGTGAAGTGGCGGATGTCTCTTTTGAAAGCTGCCGAGCGCAGGATCTCCAGTATCGCCTCGCCCTCCGCGGTTTCCATGGTCTCTCTGCGTAGCACCAGATCATAGCGTTCCTCCAACAGGGGAATGAAGTCCAGCCCGTCGATCTGCCGGGAGACGCGCTCCGTGCCAAGGGCAAGATCCGCATCTCCGTCGGCGATGGCAGCAGCCATCGTCAGGTGGGATTTCATCTCCCGTTCATAGCCCTTGATCTGCCTGGGGTCCAGATCCATACGGAACAGCTGCTCATCCAGCAGGATGCGTGCGCTAGAGCCGGGGCGGCGGTTGAGAATGGAGATATCCCGCCGGGCCAGATCGCGCCAGCCACGGATTCCTTTCGGGTTGCCTGCCGCTACATAGAAGCCCTGTTTGCGATAGGACACATTGATCAAAACTGCCTTTACGCCCGGCATCAGCCGCCTGACATATGGGACATTGAAGCTCTTTTCATCCACTGCGTACAGATGGCAGGCCGCCGCATCTACTTTCTTCTCATATAAGGCCAGCAGCCCTTCAAAACTGCTGAGATAGCACCGGTCCGTTCCGACGCCGTTCTGATGCAGGTAATTGCTCAGGATATCCAGCACCACATCTTGGCCGGAGATCACGAAGGGGTGTTCTCCCCTGTCGGCGGGATGAAGCAGTTTACTGCTGATCTCTACGCGCCGGACCGGCTGGACGCTCTGTTCATGTCGCGAACGCGCGATGTAGGCGTCCACATCGTCTTGGGTAAAGCGAACCTTGCGCCCGACCCTGTAGGAGTTGATCTCACTCCGGCGGATCAGCTCGTAGATCGTGGATTTGCTCACATGGAGAATCTCCGCGACCTCCTGTGTAGAAAGTGATTTGTTTTGCGCCATACGGCATTCCTCCGCAACCCGTTGGTAATGTGCAAATCATTATACCTTTTTTGATGAAACTGTACAAGTATGCTCACGACGGTTCCCTTATGCAGTTTCGTACGGTTTCATACCGTTTCGCACAGCCTTTTTCCGCCGGTCATGTCCGGTATGTCCATTTTCGTATCAGTTCGCGCGAAATTCGGGCCAAATACTTGGCACGCAAGCCCCCGGACAATATAATAATATCAAAGTAGTCAGATACAAAAATAAGATAAGATTATACAGGAGGAACACACATGAGCGACGCTTACTATGAAAAAATCGCCCGCATAAACCTGAGCACCGGCGAGATCAAGGCGGAACCGCTGGATCTGGAACTTGCAAAAAAGTTCATAGGCGGCCGCGGACTCGGCACCAAGATCCTCTATGATGAGGGTGTGGCAACGGTTGATCCTCTGTCCCCGGACAACAAGCTCATCTACATCACCGGCCCCATGACCGGCTCCAACTCTCCCTCCTCCGGCCGCTACATGGTCGTGACCAAGTCCCCGCTGACCGGCATGATCGCCTGCGCCAACTCCGGTGGCATTTGGGGTGCCAAGTTGAAGTTCGCCGGCTGGGACGCGCTGATCGTCGAAGGTCAGGCTCCTGACTGGTGCTACCTGAACATCGTGGACGACAAGATTGAGATCCTCGATGCAAGAGAGTATCTGGGTGTTCTGAGCGAAGAGCTTGACGACAAGCTGAAGGAAAAGCACGGTGCCGACTGCTCCGTCCTGAACATCGGCCCTGCCGGTGAAAAGCAGGTTCTGCTGGCCGCCGTCATGAACGACAAGGATCGCGCCGCGGGACGTTCCGGTACCGGCGCCGTCATGGGCAGCAAGAAGCTCAAGGCCATCGTGGTCAAGGCCACCCGCAAGCAGCTGGACGTCATCGCCGACGTGGAAGCTCTGAAGGAAGCCAACAAGCGCGCGCTGAAGATCATCGCCGACAACGGCGTCACCGGCCAGGGTCTGCGAGCTCTCGGCACGGCCGTTCTGGTCAACATCATCAACGGCATCGGCGCCCTGCCCACCAAGAACTGGCAGGAGAGCTACTGCCCCACCGCCGACCAGTTCTCCGGCGAGACGCTGGCTGAGAAATACCTGAAGAAGCCCGGCGCCTGCTATCACTGCCCCATCGCCTGCGGCCGCGTAATCAACCACGGCGACAAGGTCGTCGGCGGCCCCGAGTACGAGCCCCTGTGGGCCTACGGCAGCGACTGCGGCAACGATGATCTCTACACCATCGACGAGTGCAACCGCCTCTGCAACGAGTACGGCCTGGACGCCATCGGTGTACCCTGCACCATCGCCGCCGCGATGGAGCTGTATCAGCGCGGCTACATCAAGGAAGAGGACTGCGCCGGCGTGCCGCTGGAGTGGGGCAGCAAGGAAGCGCTGGTCGAGTGGACCAAGCGCATGGGCGATCCCGAGACCGAGCTTGACTGGCTCATGTCCTCCGGCTCCGCCCGCCTCTGCGAGCACTACGGTCACCCCGAGTACTCCATGAGCGTCAAGAAGCAGGAGATCCCCGCTTACGACGCCCGCGCCATCCAGGGCATCGGCATCAACTACGCCACCGCCAACTGCGGCGCCGCTCACGTGCGCGGCTACATGATCTCTCCGGAGGTCCTCGGTCTGCCGCAGCAGCTGGATCGTACCGTCACCACCGACAAGGCCGCTTGGGCCAAGACCTTCCAGGATCTGACCGCCGTCATCGACTCCATGGGCAACTGCCTGTTCACCTCCTTCGCCCTGGGTGCCCAGGAATACGCGGATCTGCTCAACGCCGCCACCGGCACCACCTGGACCGTGGAACAGCTTCTGGAGATCGGCGACCGCATCTACAACATCGAGCGTATGTTCAACAAGGCCGCCGGCATGAAGCCCGAGGATGACCGCCTGCCCAAGCGTCTGCTGGAAGAGCCCATCACCAACGGTCCTTCCAAGGGCATGCTCTCTCAGCTGCCGCTGACGCTGCCTGAGTACTACGCGGCCCGCGGCTGGGTCAACGCCTTCCCGAC
>CADBWQ010000027.1 GCA_902798545.1 Oscillospiraceae bacterium | reverse complement strand
TCATATACATTATCTATATATACGCACGCGCACATGGCTATTCGGTGAGCATCGGACGAATAGGCGCGCTCGAATGCGATTTCATCTTCCGGCGTGGAGACGCGGACTATGCCTACGCCCAAGTCGCGATGACAATAACGGCCGACAAGGCAACCGAGGACAGGGAATATAATTCTCTGGAGAAGATTCGCGACAACTATCCGAAGTTCGTCTTGACCCGCAACGACATCATACAAAGGCGCAACGGCATAATTCATGAGAATCTGCCTGATTTCATGAAGCAGAGTCGTGCATTTTCCGCATAGCCAATGAAAAGCCTCGCCATAGCCATCGCGACCGTCGCCCTGCCGCCATGCGGCTCTACGTAGTCGATGCAGATATTTTGACCGCTTTGACGAACTGGAGATACCTGTCTGGTGAGATAGCCTGCGGGGAATCCCTATCGGGTTCGGTGTGTCGACTCGCGCACGACGAGCGGAGCGGGAACGAGGATGCGGCGCGGCGGGAGCGACGGATCGCGCATGCGCTCGCGAAGCGCACGGTAGGCGACGAGCGCGATGTCCTCGCACGGCTGGTGCACCGTCGTCAGCGGCGGGAGCATCGTGACGGCGCAGCGCACGTCGTCGAAGCCGGCGAGCATGATCTCCTCGGGAACCTTCCTGCCGAGCCGCGCCAGCGTCTGACGAAGCCGGGCCGCAGTCTTGTCGTTGCCGCAGACAAAGGCGTCGGGCAGCTCGGGCAGGCGCTCTTCGGCGAAGACGCCCAGGATGCGGTACTCAGCCTCCTGGCCGGCGATATCGGCCAGCTTCACAACGCTGAAGTCAGCCTCAGCACCGCGCAGGGACAGGAGCTGGTCAGCAGTACCGCCCTGGGGAATGTCGGTATACATGAAACCAGCGGAGTTTGCGAATGCCTGTGCGCCGATGTGGTTGGAGGCCTGCGGACCGTTGGTGGAGGCCAGCAGCTCGTTCTTGGTGCCCTCGTTCTCCTTGCCGTATGCAACCAAGGCTTCCAGATCAGGGAAACGATCATCATCCGCACGGACGATGACAATGGAGGTCTCAGTCACATGGTTTGCAATCGGTGCAAAGGATTCAACTGTGTAGGTTCCCATCTCGTTGACGATGGAGCTGGAGAAGTTCGGAAGGTTGATGAAGCCGATGGTCTGGCCATCGGGATCGGCATCCGCCAGCTGGGACCAGCCAATGGAACCGGAGCCGCCTTCAACGTTCTCGATGACGA
The DNA here is from genome assembly GCA_902798545.1 of Oscillospiraceae bacterium. Taxonomy (GTDB): domain Bacteria; phylum Bacillota; class Clostridia; order Oscillospirales; family Oscillospiraceae; genus Limivicinus. The sequence goes on along the minus strand of CADBWQ010000027.1, from coordinate 31,649 downwards.
TGGTCTGGCCAACATACTTCTCAGCATACTTTGCCAGGACACGCGCGGTGTTGTCGGTTCCGGAACCGGCCTTGTAGGCGACAATCATGGAGACCGGGCCATTCGGGGCAAAGTCGGCACTGGCGACGCCGCAGAGCGCGAACACCATCATCAGGCAGAGTGCAAGTGCGATGATCTTTTTCATGTTTCTTCCTCCTGTTTAAAATAGTTATGAAGATCACACAAATGATTATACTTTCTTAGCATATATTTGTCAATGTTTACAATTCATTAAATTTTCACGCTTCAGGAGGCCGTGCTCTTCCGCATAGTCCCGCAGCCGTCTGTTCTCCCGGTTGACAGTGCCGAACTGATCCACCGTGCAGATGACCGTTTCGCAGGTTTTCAGCACTGCCAGCGCTTCCTCCGCCCGCTCTGCGGAGACCGGCTCGTTCGCCCGGTCCGTGATGACCACGGAAGCCAGCGCTTTCGCGACCGGCAAGTCCAGGTCGTTCTCCGGCAGGACACCTGAGGCGAAGGGAATCCCCTCCCGCTGGAGTTTCCGGTAGAGCGGAATCCCGCTCCCGCCTCCTCCGATGACGAAAACGCGGGGCGAAGCGCTGTTTCTCTCCGGTTCCGCCGTTCCAAAGAGGCAGTCATAGCTTCCGTGCTCCACCCCATAGAGGTCCCGGATTACATCTCCGGAAAAGATTTCCTCCGGCGTTCCGACAGCCCTCACATTTCCGTCTCCGACGCAGACAATTCTGTCGCAGAACTTCTGGGCCAGGTCCAGCTCGTGAAGCGACATAACGACCGCGAGCTTCCTTTCCCGTACCAGCCGCCGCAGGATGCTCAGAAACTCCAGCTTGTTCCGGATATCCAGAAAGGAGGTCGGTTCGTCCATAACAAGCAGCTTCGGCTCCTGACAGAGAGCTCTGGCCAGCATGACCCGCTGGCGCTGTCCGTCACTGATGCGGTCGAAGTCCTTCTTTCGGATTTCTTCCATCCCGACAATGCGGATCGTCTCATCCACCTTTTCCCGGTCCGCATCCGAGAGGATCCCCAGCATTCCGGTATAGGGATACCGTCCCATGGCGACGACCTCTTCGCAGGTCATCAGTTCCGGTGCAATCCGACCGGTCAGGACCGCCGCGCTCTTCCGGGCCAATTCCCGCTCCTTCATGTCCGGCAGCGGTGTGTTTTCCAGCAGGACGGTGCCGCCAATCGGCTGAAGCTGACGGATCAGGGTCTTCAGGATCGTGGATTTGCCCGCGCCGTTCGGGCCGATGAGACAGAGGATTTCTCCCGCTTCCACCCGGATCCGGATGCCGTCCACGACGGCGGTTCTGCCGTAGCCGACGCTCAGGCCTTCGGTGGAGAGCGTCGGAGCCTGACCTTCCACAGAACCCATGACGAAGCTTTCAGCATTGCTCACTTGGTATCGCCTCGCTTTCTCGTGAGCAGCATCCAGATCACCACTGGCGCGCCGAAGACCGCCGTCACGGTGCTGATGGAGAGTTCCGTCGGGGCAAACAGCGTCCGGGCAATCAGGTCGCAGAATAGGCAGAAGACGCCGCCGCCCAGGAAGCAGGCGGGCACCATCAGGATCGGCTTTGCCGTGCGGAAGAAACTGCGCATCAGGTGCGGCACCGCGATCCCCACGAAGGAGATCGGCCCCGCAAACGCGGTCACGCACGCGGACAGCACGCTGGATAGGAGGATCAGCGCCGTCCGGAACCGCCGGAGATTGACCCCCATGCTCCGGGCATAAGCTTCCCCAAGCTGATACGCCGCCATCGGTTTGGAGAGCAGGAACGCCAGCAGAACCGCCGGAACCACAATCCCACTCAAGACCGCCACATCCCCCATGTCGATTCCGGAGAAACTGCCCATGGACCAGTTGTGGAGGTTCACGATATTGCTGTCGTCGGCAAAGGTCACCGCGATCTCCGTAATCGCGGAACAGACATAGCCGATCATCACGCCGCATACCACCAGCAGCGCCATGTTTCTGAGCTTCCGGCTTGCCAGCAGAACCAGGCCCATGGAGAGCATCGCGCCGCAGAACGCCGCGGCAACCATCGCTGCCGAATGCAGGACGATCCCCTTCCCGAGGGAGACGATCATCACAAGTGCGACGAGGAGCTTGGCGCCGGAGGAGATGCCCAGTACAAAGGGTCCGGCGATCGGGTTTCCGAAGAAGGTCTGCAACAGGTATCCGGATACCGAGAGTCCGCCGCCGAGAACGGCCGCGGCCAGCAGGCGCGGAAGACGGATGCTCCTTATGATGCGGGCGGAGGTTTCTCCCGTCTCTCCCCGGAACAGAGCGGAAAAGGCCTCTCCCGGCGTGATGCGGCTGCTCCCTGCCAGAAGGTTCAGCGTAAGAAGCAGCAGAAGCAGAACCGTCAGAATGCCGAAACAGCAGAGGATGCGCCTTTCCGCCGTCTCATGGGATACGGCAGCCGGTTCATGTGTGTTCATTCTTATCCTCATCCCCGTCTTTTTCTTCAAAGCACGAAACAGCTTTCATCCGAAAGGTGGTATTTTCTATCGTTTCGCCCCTGTCGGGCGTTTGTTTTCTTTCTTATCGTTTATCGGATCCGGTGCAGCCAGGTCAGCTGATCCAGGTCTTCCGCTTCCCCGCTCAGGATCGTGTGGATATCCGCGATCATTCCTGCGGTGGCCGAGCTCTGCTGGAACATGCTCTGCTCCGTGCACCAGACCTCACCGTTTTGCACAGCTTTAAAGTCCTCAAACAGACTGCTTTTCGTGAGCAGATCCTGCATTCGCTCCAGATCCCCGGAGACGGTGCTGTTGTAGATCAGCACATCGGCGTCCCGCGCCTGTGCGTAAAAGGATTCCATCTGAATCGTGACCGTCGAGAGGGCGTTGTCCTCTTCCGGAAGCTCCGTAAAGGGTGACCGGCCGCCCGCCAGTTCAATCATTTTGGTGACATAGTCGCTGCTGCGTCGCACCACTGCGGCGCCGTTGGAGGCGATATGGAAGAATGCGGCGGTTTTTCCCGTCGGTGCTTCCGCCGCGGTGTTCTCCAGCACTTCTCTCTGTTTCTGAAAGAAGGCGTCCGCTTCCGCCTGATGTCCGGTCAGAAGTCCGTAAAGCCGGATCCACTCCACCCGTCCGAGGGGTTCGGTTTCATAGCTGGAGTATTCAATCATCACAGGAAGGCCGAGCGCCTCCAGTTTTTCTTTCACTTCAGGGTTATGGAGAATCATGGTATTTTCGATTACAAGATCACAGCCTTCCTCAAGGAGAAGCTCGTAATCCGGGGCATTATATTTTCCCGCATAGAGGATACGCTCTTCCCGGAGGGCTTCCCGCAGCTCAGGAATTCGCCAGGAGGATTCATCGGTACTTGTAAAACGGATCCTGTCCAGCGCGCCACAGCGCAGGAACAGATCCGGTACTGAGGAACTAGCAACATAAGCCTGTTCCACAGGGACGCGGATAATTGTGAGTCCTTCCGCATCTTCCGGAATCTCCGCTCCCCGATCCAGGAGTAGATATGAATCCTGTGAACCCAACGTCAGCAGTACTGCCCCGTCTTCACGGTACTCGACCCTGAACTGCTCTGCTGCAGCAAGCTCCATCTCCGAGGCAGGATCTGCCTCGGAGTTTTGGAGCTGCAGGCTTTCTGAGGAAAACAGAAGCCCGTATTCGATCTCATGGGGCTCGCTCATGGCGACGGTATCCGCGACCACAGCCATCGGTCGGTCGAAGATACTGACCGGGATTTCGAAGGTGGAAGTCTCCATATCCGGAAGCGGAAGGTATTTTGTCTCTCCGATTCGCATATAGTCGTAGTTCCTGCTCCCCCAGACGAGGGTGGCGATACAGGTTCCGTTTTTCACATGCAGCTTTGCGGGTGAGGCTAGCTTCGCCTTTCCGCTGCCGCCGCTGAGAGCAACATCAACGAGATACTCGCCGTCGGTAAGCTGCAGGCTCTCCGCCGTGACGAAGAATCCATCCTGAAAGGCCTCAACAGGCAGAGAGTCCGCCCGGAAGAGCAGGGTACGGTCATACCAGAGATTCTTATTCTTACTGTATGCGGCACAGGGAACACCTGCATCCAGCGCTTCCACCGGAATGGTAAAGCAGAATCGACCTTCACTGTCTTCCGTATACCGAACCCAGGCGTTCTCGTCGGCGATCACTGCCTCCTCCGCAGGACCGGGGTAGACATAGAGATAGCTCGTCCCGCTCATAGCAATGGTGGCCGTAAGCTTTCCGTCCAGGACATGGAGCACGGCTTCCGCGATACGGAACATGGAGGAGCTGCAGTCCACAGTGACGGCATAGTCACCATCCAGAAGGTTCTCTCCCGAAACAGGCACCATTCCGTCTTCCACAACATTCTCCACCGTGGTCATCTGCGAGGCATCCGCCACTTCCCGCGAGGCGGCAGACGTCGTTTCAGCCTGCGCCTGACCGCAGGCTGCAAAAAGCAGCACTGCGATCAAAAGCAGAGAAGCGTGTTTTCTGAATACTGCCATCATCCGAGCTTTGCCATGGCTTCCGCAGCGTGCCGGACGAACATCTGCTGGATGACATTCACCTGCCCAAGGCCTTCCAGAACGCACTCGACCTCATAGCCCGCACTTTCGAACACGGACTTCCAGGAATCCTCGTCGTCACCGCCCATGTCGTTATTGGCGTGGTCGCCTGCGACGATCATCATCGGCCGCAACACTACGCGGTCATAATCTCCGGCCTGAACCATTGCCAGGACATCATCCAAAGAGGGTTCTGCCTCAACAGTTCCGATGTAGCAGTTCTCATAGCCTGCGGCAGTCATAACCTGCTGCATCCTGGCATAGATTTCATTCGAAGCAGCCTCTGTGCCGTGACCCATAAAAACAATGGCAGTTCTGCCGTCGTTATAGGCAGCCGCGAAATCGGCGAGGACCGCAGCGGTCATGGCAAAATCGGCATCGGTGTTCACGAGCGGCTCGCCTATGGTGATGCTCTCGAAGGCATCGGCATATTCGGCCAGCTCGTTCACCAGGTCGGTATACTCGAAGCCGTGCATCAGGTGAGTCGGCTGAACAAGAAGGGTTTTGACCCCGTTTTCAACCGCGCGGTCCAGTGCTTCGGAGACATTGTCGATGACCTCACCGTCGCGGCTCTTCACATGGTCGATGATGATCTGGCTGGTAAAGGCTCTGCGGACACTCCAGTCCGGGAATGCATGCTGCAGGGCACGCTCGATGCCGCCGACAGTCATACGGCGGCTGTCATTATAGCTTGTGCCGAAGGAGACGACCAGCAGTTCCTTTTCCCCGATTCCGTCCGCGTTCAGCGGGTCGTCCAGAGAGGAGTCGCCGGTTTCATAGTTTTCTTCCTCTTCTTCCGCCTCTTCTGCGAAAGCCGGGGTTCCGCTGCCGCCCCAGGCGGCAAAGAAGGTGAGCATCAGGCTCAGGGACATGACAAGCGCGAGTATTTTTTTCATGGTTTCTCCTTTTCTTTCCCGATTCCGCAGAATCGTTATTCTATTGCATCGCCGCCCTGCAGCAGCGTCATGCACGTTTGATACACCGCCTCAAAATCCGTTCCGGCCTCTTCCGGGCGGCACAGCAGGATGAGTTCCGCACCGGCTTCCCGGGCGGCCTCCGCCTTTTCCGGGAATCCGCCCGGCGCACCGCCGTCCTTGGTGACCAGATAACGGATTCGGTACTGGCGGATCATAGCCCGATTCAGTTCTGCGGAGAATGGCCCCTGCATCGCAATGATGTTCCGATGCGGGATTCCAAGGCGTTCACAGGCCTCCAGGCTTTTGTGGCTCGGCAGGATTCGCGGATAAAGCCGCTCCGGAGCAATGCCTGAAAAGGCGGCAAGCTCCTTCGCGCCGGTGGTAAGCAGAATATTCCCGTCCTGCCGGACGAGCCAGTCTGCCGCAGCATCCGCTGTCTCAAAGCAGAGGGCATCCCCGGTCTCACTCGCCGGGCGGAGCAGTCGGACATACTGCACACCGGCAGTCCGGCAGGCCTCACGGACTGAATCCGTCACATGTGTTGCATAGGGGTGGGTTGCATCCACGCAGAGGACACAGTTCTGCAGGAGGCTCTGCTTCTCTTCCGGGCTCAGCGGGCCCGTCCTTGTTTCCACACCGGGGATGGTTCCCTGCTCTTCACAGCCGTATTCACTGGCAACGCAGACTGTCACTTTCGCGCCCTTCTCTGCCAGAAGTCTGGAAAGACGTCTTCCCTCAGTGGTTCCGCTGAAGATCACAAATCTCATGTCCGATACCCTCTCGGTGTCACCATCTTCCCGTTAATGATTCTGGTCCGGGACGAGCCGATGAACACGGTTGTAGACATGTCGGCTTCCGCATCCCGCAGGTCAGCAAGTTTCAGAACCCGAACGCTTTCCCCCTCCCGTCCGATCGACCTTGCGAGGCCACAGACTGTCTCCGGACTCATCTCAGAGAGCAGGATATCACATGCTCTCTGCAGATAATCCTGTCTGTGACGGGAAGCGGGATTGTACAGGCAGATGGCAAAGTCCCCTCTCGCCGCGCTGCGCAGGCGCCTTTCGATCAGTGTCCAGTCTGTCAGTCTGTCGGACAGGGAGATCACGCAGAAGTCGTGGCCCAGCGGTGCGCCCAGCAGCGCTCCTCCGGAGAGCGCCGCTGTAATCCCGGGGATGATCTCCAGGTCAATTGCCCCGTATCCCGGTGCCAGTTCCAGGACCGGTCCTGCCATCCCGTAGACACCCGCGTCTCCGCTGCAGACAAGAGCAACCTTCTTCCCTTCCGAGGCCTGTTCCAGGCACCAGCGGCAGCGTTCCGTTTCTTCGGTCATTCCGGTGCTGTGGCTCGGTTTTTCCGGCCAGAGCGGCCGCAGAAGCTCCACATACAGTGTGTAGCCGCAGATGACATCCGCTTCCTCGATGGCCGCCCTGGCGGCCCCGGTCAGAAAGCATCCGTCCCCGGGTCCGATTCCGACAACCCAGAGCTTTCCCATTTCACCAACTCCAGTCAAATTCCGTCTCGCATTCTGCGAGGGCAAATGTGATTCCGTTTCCCGCATATTTTTTCTCCGCCAGCGTTCCGCCGCTTTCCAGTACCGCAGCGCGCTCGCAGACATTGTCCACCCCGACAGCTGACCTCACAAAGTCGGATCCCGTGAAGCAGCCCTCTGCCCGCCCCAGTTCCTCTGCCGCGTAGAAGCGGACCGGCCAGCCATGACTGCGGCAGAAATGAATCAGGCCCTCTTCCCCGCTTTTACAGTCAATACTCGACGCCGAGCGGATCGCTTCAGGAAGGATCCGCCGCTCTCTGCAGAAGCGTTCAAAACCTTCCTCCAGTGCCTCATCGCCCGTGCCTTTCCTGCAGCCGATCCCAAGTGTCAGGATTCGAGGAATGAGTTGCAGCGAAGAGCTTTCAAAGCTTCGGTATGACACAAGCACATCCGCTTTTGACATGTCTGTGCTGTACAGTTTGTTATTCCGTTTTTTCCCGGCTTCTGAATTGATTTCGACATTCTCCGGCCGCTCTCCGCGGATTTCCCACCGGCAGTCCAGAAGGATCTTCCGTCCTGCCAGGAGCTTCGACGAGACCGTTTTGATCCGCTCCGGCTGTCTGACTTTCATGTTCTGGTGTGCGGCCCAAAGGTCGACGGCAAACACGCCGTTCAGATCCGTTGCAGTGGTAATCACAGCCTCGCCGCCGGTGATTGCGGCGATTTTCAGGGCCATGGCATTCGCCCCTCCCAGATGTCCGGACAGGAGCGGGATCACATAGTGCCCGGTCTCATCGACAGACAGGACCGCCGGATCTTCGGACTTATGTCTGAGGAATGGTGCAATTGCCCGTACCGCGATCCCTGCCGCTCCGACAAAGACGAGCGCCGACCTGTCCCGGAAGGCATTCTCCGTCCATGTTCCGATGGACAGGTCTCCCCCCGCTCTCGCGGTAACACCGCCGAGCGCAGCGGAAAGCTTCTCCGCGAGCGCCTGTCCCCGATCGGTGAAGGAAAGATACGCAAGTCCCTCTCTCATTCTGCATCTCTCCAGTTCCGGAGCAGCGCCTCCGCCTCTGTTGTCCGGCCCAGAAACCCGCAGAGATTGGAGAAGAGCACCGCTCCCATGCGGCAGCTGCCGCTGCTGCGCCGATCCAGAACGGCTTGTATCGCCTTCAGCAGGCGTTCCATCACGAGCTGCCGCAGGCCCGCTTTCTCCAGTACCTCCAGGCAGCCGTCAGTCGTCACCTGATGCATCAGCTTCTCACAGGTCTCTTTATCCGCGCCGCAGAGTGCCGCGTGGGCACAGAAGATTTCTTTCCGGCAGTCCGCCATACGGGAGTGGGTGTTCATGATACCGCCGGCCAGCTTCACCAGTTTGCCGATATGCCCCACCAGCAGGACTTCCTCCATTCCTTCCAGAATGGCCAGATCCAGCGCATCCCCGATGTAGTTGGAGCACTTGACGCGCGGAACATTTTCTAGCTCCGGCATCTGTCCGCTGAGGTAGTCCAGCCCGTAGTTTCCCGGGCACAGGATCAGCCGCCTGCTGCCGGCGGCCGCTTTCTGCCGGATCTCGAGGGCGATGGTGTCCACGATTGCCTGTTCGCTCATCGGTTCCACAATCCCGGAAGTACCGAGAATTGAGATACCGCCTTCAATCCCAAGCATGGGGTTGAACGTTCTCTCTGCGATCTCTCTGCCCTGCGGTGCGGAGATCTCCGTATGCAGTCCTTCCCGATAACCGAGCTCCTCGCAGACGGTCTCCAGTGCGGCGCGGATCATACGGCGCGGGACGGAATTGATGGCGACTTCTCCCACCGCCTGATCCAGCCCCGGCCTGGTTACCCGGCCGATTCCTTCTCCGCCGTCGACTGTGATTCCCTCTGCGCTTCTGCTTACGCGGGCAACGATCAGGATTCCGTCAGTCACATCCGGGTCATCCCCTGCGTCTTTCTGCACGGCGCATACGGCGGTTTCCCCGTCCATACGGCAGCAGGCCGGCGTTGTCTCTACCCGGAGTCCGCCTGGCGTGAGGAGGGTCAGCTTTTCCGGCGCCTTTCCGGTCAGCAGCAGTTCCGCCGCGCCGGATGCGGCCAGTGCGGCGCAGCTCCCGGTCGTATAGCCGCAGCGAAGCCGCCTGCTGCCGCTTCGGATATAGTGTTCAAAGCTCATGATTCTCTTCTCCGTTTTGAGGCAAGCACGGAGAGCTCCGGAAAGCGTTTCAGAATCTCTCCGTAGTTTTCGCGGCGGTGCGGAAACGAGCAGCGCTCACAGCTCTTTACACCGTTGTCAGTATAGATGAAGTCTCCGCCGCAGGCCTCCCCGAGTGTGTAGAGCGGGCAGTAGCAGAACAGACAGTTAAAATTCTCTTCCTCTATCCCCTCATGACAGGGGAAATATTCGCACTCCCGGTTCCGGAAAAAGGAATAGTGTTTTTCGTTCATCTCAGTTCCAGCCTCTCGCCGCGGGTTCCAGCAGATCCGCCGCGGAATAGATCAGTGCGTTGCAGATTGCCGCGGCAATGCTGCTTCCCCCCTTGCGGCCCATTGCCGCAATACATGGTACACCCTTTTTCTCACAGGTATTGAAGACCGTCTCCTTGCTTTCCACGACATTTACGAATCCCACGGGAACCGCGATAACCAGTGCCGGGCGGAGGTCTTTTTCCATCTGCTCCGCAAGCCGGTACAACGCTGTCGGTGCGTTGCCGACGGCAAAGATCGCTCCCGGATTTCTTTCCGCGGCGTAATCCATGGCGGCGCTGGCACGGGTCGTCCCCTCCGCCTTCGCCCGCTCAGCAATCGCTTCTTCCGCCATGTAGCAGTATGCCGCCGCTCCGAGCTTCCTCAGCCCGGGTCTGCTGATCCCGGCGAGGGCCATATTGGTATCCGTCACAATGTCTCTGCCCCGCCGCAATGCTTCCACCGCCTTCTTTGCCGCGCCCGGTGTGAACCGGAGCGCCTCGGTGTAATCAAAATCCGCACTTGCATGGACGCAGCGCAGAATCACCGCTTCGTTTTCCTCCGGAAGAGCGATTCCTCTCGCCGCAAGTTCCGCACGGATGATCTCCATGCTTTTCCGCTCAATCTGTCCCGGCGCGCTGATCATGTGCAAAAGCCTCCATTGCCTCTTCGATTTTTCTCAGGTTCAGGCTTTCCCGTACCGTATCCGCCAGCAGATCGTACTGGCGGTTTCGGTATGCTGCTCTGTTTTCCGTTCTCTGCAGGGGTATGCGGATTCCTCTTCGCTCTCCAAGCCACGAAGCGAGCCTGTCTACCAGTTCCCCGTTGTCAAACAGGCCGTGCAGATACGTGCCAAAGACGTTTTCCCCCTGGGCGCCGTCCTCCGTCCCGTCTTCCATACGGCAGAATGCGGCCCCATTGGAAACGGTTTTCCCCATGTGGATCTCATATCCCTCCAGCTTCACTCCAGCAAAGGGTCCCTCATGGCATACCGCGTGTCTTCGGGTCCGGGTCTTGTCTCCGGTAAAGATCGTCTCACCGGGCAGGAGCCCGAGTCCCACGGCACTCCCTCCGCCTTCCACATTTTCCGGATCCGAAATCCGGTTTCCCAGCATCTGATATCCGCCACAGATGCCAAGAACCGCAAGGCCAGCTGCGTGTTGCACGAGAATACCTTCTGCAAGCCCGGAATCCCGAAGCCAGCACAGGTCGCCCATGGTGTTCTTTGTTCCGGGCAGGATTACCAGATCCGGATGTCCGAGCTGTTCTCTCCGGTCCGCATAACGCAGTCCGAGCAACGGGTGCTCCTCCAGAGGGGAAAAATCCGTAAAGTTCGAAATGTGGGGCAGGCGGATCACTACAAGATCCAGAGGTTTTTCAGATTTGTCCGTTCTCTCCAGCCGAGGTGCCAGGCTGTCCTCGTCATCAATGTCGACTTTCATCCAGGGCACGACACCGAGCACCGGCAGCTCCGTCAGCGCCTCCAGCTGCCTGAGTCCGGGCCGCAGAAGCTCCACATCGCCGCGGAACTTGTTGATCACCGTGCCAATTACTCTTCTCCGCTCTTCCTGCTGCAACAGCGCGACCGTTCCGTAGAGCTGAGCAAAGACGCCGCCCCGGTCGATGTCCCCGGCCAGAATCACCGGCGCATTCACGAGTTCCGCCAGGCCCATATTGACAATGTCATCCTGCCGCAGATTGATCTCCGCAGGGGAGCCCGCACCCTCGATCACAATGATGTCATTCTCTTTCGCGAGGCTGTCATACGCATTCAGGATTCGGGGTATCAGGCTCCGCTTCATCCGGAAGTACTCCTTCGCATCGTACTGACCGAGCACCTCACCCATCACGATGAGCTGGCTGCCGGTATCGCTGGACGGTTTGAGCAGAATCGGGTTCATCCTCACATCACAGGGGATTCCTGCCGCCTCGGCCTGTACCGCCTGTGCCCGCCCCAGTTCCAGCCCGTCCGGCGTAACGAAGCTGTTGAGCGCCATGTTCTGGCTCTTAAATGGCGCAACGCGGTACCCATCCCGGGCAAAAATCCGGCAGAGCGCTGTCACAAGCAGGCTCTTTCCCGCTCCGGACATCGTTCCCTGCACCATGATACACTTCGCCATCCTACAGCACCTCCTGAAGCGTCCGGAGAAGCCGGTCATTTTCCGTCCCAGTCCGGACTGCAACCCGGAACCATCCGGCAGACAGCCCTTCAAAGCTGCCGCAGTCCCGAATCAGGATTCCTCTGTCGCGGAGCTTTTTCTCCAACACTCCGTCTCCGCACTGAAACAGCAGATAATTGGCTTTTCCCGGAATGACACGCAGGCCGAGCACTTCCATCGCCACGATCATACGCTGCCGCTCACGGGAGATCAGCAGGCGAAGACAGTTTACATAATCTTTCTCATTCAGCGCTGCGAGTCCGGCTTCCTGCGCCACATTTGACACCGGCCAGGGCTGCCCCTCTCTCTGTATCTTCCCGGCGAGAGAATTGCTCCCACAAATCGCATAACCGAGGCGGAGTCCCGCCATGGCATAAGTCTTGGTGAATGCCTTCAGGATCACCAGGTCCGGCCAGCGGCAGAGCTCAGGGATCAGGCTGTTTTCCTCCGGATGTTCGGTGAAATCCATGAAGCACTCATCGATAACCGGCACACAGCGGACTTCGGCGCAGATCTCCAGGATCTTCCTCAGAACTGCTTTCTCCGTGATCAGTCCGCTTGGATTGTTGGGATTGGAGAGAAAGAGCAGCTCCGCGCCATCGATCTGTGTTTTGAGATGATCCGGGTCGAGGCAAAAGTCATTCGAGACCGATCTTGCCACATAGCGGATTTCGCAGTTTTCGGCACGCAGCGCACGCTCATACTCTTCAAAATCCGGCGCCGTGAGCAGCGCGCATCTCGGCCGAAGCGCCCTGCAGATCCGGAAAATCAGATCTGCCGCCCCGTTGCCGCAGACGACCTGTGTATCTGGGATCCCATGATGCTCTGCCAGCCGGATACGCAGTTCCCGGCACAGTGGATCCGGATACCGGTCCGCATTCTCCAGGGCCCGAACCGCGGCCTCGCGCACGCTGGCAGGGAGTCCCAGTGGACTCACATTCGCAGAGAAGTCCAAAGGAAGAAAACCGTATTCACTTTGAAAACCGGACCAGTCGCCGCCGTGTGTTTCTTTCATGGCACCCTCATCAGCAGTATAATACCCGCCCGCAGGAAGCAGAGCAGGCCCAGGCAAAGCAGGCTCCCCATCTGTTCCATCCGGCAGGCGCGGCGGATATCCTCGGCCTCCGCATCCCGTATGGCATCACCGATAAACGGCTTGTCATAACGCTCCCCGAAATAATATGCCGGACCGCAGAGTCGCAACTCCAGCGCACCGGCCATCACGGCCTCACACTGGGCAGAGTTTGGGCTGGCATGGTTCCGCCGGTCCCGCTTCCAGATCCGAAGAGCAGACTTCCGGTTTTCCCTGCACAGTCCCGCAGCAGCGATCAGAATCAGTGCCGCCGCTCTGGCGGGGACGTAGTTTGCTGCGTCGTCCAGCCTTGCCGCAGCCCTCCCGAACCAGAGGTATCGTTCGTTCTTATACCCCAACATGCTGTCCATGGTGTTGATCGCCTTGTAACACAGGGCCAGCGGCGCTCCGCCAATCATCATATACAGCATCGGCGCTGCGATCCCGTCGGAGAAATTTTCCGCCACGGTCTCGATTGTCGCGCGGATCACACCGCCTCGATCCAGGGCATCCGTGTCTCTCCCGACGATTCGAGCCACCGCATTTCTGGCGTCTTTCAGCGTACCTTCTCTCAGCGTCCGGTAGACACGCATGGCCTCGTCGCGGAGATTTCTGGCCGCCAGGGCCTGCCAGCACCAGACGCACTCGACACCGAAGGCGAGCGGCGGCCAGAGCCGATTCAGTAATGCCAACGTGAACAGGCAGATCAAAAGTGTCCCGGCCGGGAGGGTGATTGCCAGCAGCAGCCCGCCAAGCAGCTCTCCCTGCCGGTTTTTCGGGAAGTGTTTCCTCAGCAGTTTTTCCAGCGCCGTGATGCAGTGTCCCATCAGAACCACCGGGTGGATCGGCGTCAGCATCTCCGGATCCCCAAGGATGAGATCCAGGCCGAACCCGCACAGCGCAGCCAAAAGAATTCTCATCTCAGAAATGATATCTCCTGAATAACACGCAGTCTGCCGCTCCCCTTCTCACAATCCAGCAGCCAGCCGCAGCCGCAGGGTCTCTGCCAGCGATAGTATTCCTGCTGCGGAAAGCCTTTCTCTCCGAGCAGCGCCATTTGCGTTCCACCGTGAGCAACGATCGCGATATTATCCTCTCCGCCGTTTTCTCCCGATTCGGCCTTCAGGATCTTTTCAAAGCATCCGCATACCCTCCTGGTGAATTCCGCTCGATCCTCGCCGCCGGGGCAGCGGCCAGCGCATCCACCGTCGACCCAGGCACGATAGTCGGCGTCTTCTTCCATCTCCCACCAGCCGCGTCCTTCGAACGCGCCAAAGTCCATCTCCCGCAAATCGTGACAGAGCAGCTGCTCCGCCTCCGGAAAGACGATCCCCGCGGTTTCTCTTGCGCGTGCAGCCGTTGATACATAGACATGCGCGGGGCAGAATGCTGCCCTTGTCAGTGCCCTTCTTCCGTTCTCCGAAAGCCCTTCATCCAGGCTTCCCTGATATCGTTTCTCCTCACCAAGCCGGGTCATTCCATGTCGGATCAGCCAGACTCTCACGGCCATTCCCCTTTCAGGAGCTGCGGCAGACCGCAGCAAACACGGATGACAGTCTCCGCCCGCCCGGCCAGTTCACATGAGAGGCAGCCCGCCATCTCCCGTCTCTCCCGCTCCGAGGGATCCATCGGAACGACACCGCAGCCGATCTCCGTCGCAATCACAATCTGTTTTCCGGACAGAGATTCGACGAGAGCCGGAAGATCGTCACAGGGAACAAGATTCTGCACGTCCCATACCGCGCACGCGGCGAGCTCTTCCTCCGTGAGGCCGAGCTGCTTCCGCACCCAGCTTTTTTTCCCCGCATAGAGCGGACCTGTTATAAAGATCACAGCAATCCTCCCGCATATCGGCTGAGAACCAGCATTCCGAGCATCCAGAGCTCCGCCGTCTGGACAAACCAGCCCGCCAGGTCTCCGGAGAGCCCGCCAAAGTCCTTCTCACAGATCATTCTGTATTTCAGGAAAACCATAACAGCGGCCACAGCACAGAGGAATCCGCCGCCGATGCCCAGAAATCCCGCAAAAACAAGCGCCATGAATATCAGTATGCGCCGCACCCTTGTCCGCTCTGCGGTCTGGGCAAACGTTCTGGCCAGGCCGTTCCCCGGCCGGATCGGGAAGCTAGTCAGAGCGATCCCGGACAAGCAGCGCGACAGTCCATAGATGCCCATCAGGCTGTACAGACTTACCTCTGGCAGTGCGCACCAGAGAGAAAGCGACGCGACGAAATATACGCCCAGCCGGATCGCCGCAAAGGCGCCGAGATGCGGATCCTTCAGGATCTCCTGCCGTTTTTCGGTATCCGCATGACTGGAGATGGCATCCCAGGTATCGGCATATCCGTCAAGGTGGATTCCTCCCGTGACAAGCACAGGCAGCAGGCAGCAGCCCGCCCCTCTCAGCAGGTTCGGCACCGCCCGAACAGTACACAGGAATCCCCAGCAGGCACTCAGGACGGCAATCGCCACGCCGACCAGAGGGAACGCACACAGGCTGTAGCGCATTCCACGCTCATCCCATTCCGTCTGTGGAACGGGTATAGCCGAGAACATGGAAAAGGCAATCAAAACACTCTTCAGCACAGTCACGGCAGTTTCCCCTTCAATACGTTCGGCATGCCACAGACAATCTCAACGACGAGATCCGCCTCTCCGGCAAGATCCCTGTTGAGCCGGGCAAGATTCCGGAGATATGCAAGCGTCTCCCCTTCATATTCGACTCCGTCAGAGAATATCTCATTTGTCACAACCGTGAGATTTCCGCAGCGTTCAAGCAGTGCCCGTAAACCTTTTCTGACTGCATCCATTCCGCCGCCCTTCTGGCTGAACATCTCGTTGGCAAGGAGATTGGAGAGATCCTCGAGCAGGGCATTTGCCCGTTTTGGGAACAGTGTCTCCGTCGGGTCTGTACCTACTGCTCCAGCAAGGTCGGTTTCCCGCTCCAGTGTACGGAATCCTTGTCCGGCACGCTGCTTCCGATGTTTTTCGATCCGTTTCACGCTCTCGGTATCCCGGGCGATCATGGTGGCAATATAGAGCCGCTGCCCTGGCAGGCGGCAGACCAGTTTTTCGGCAAACGCACTCTTTCCGCTGCCTGCTCCGCCGATGATGATACTCAGCATGCTCTCTCCTTACCTCAGAGGCTGATACGCCTCAATCCCCAGGCTGTCGAAGTTCTGCCCGTTGTGGTAGACATCCAGCGCCATATCCAGCAGGGGCATCAGCATCAGCGCGCCGGTTCCTTCCCCGAGATGCATTCCTGCATCCAGCGGAGCTTTGAGTTCAAGTGCCTCCAGCAGCTGCTTATCAGGCCCTTCCGTAGAGATGTGACTCGCCAGCATGGCAGCCTTTGCCCCGGGGCAGAGCAAGCAGGCACAGTACGCTGCTGTCGCGGTGATCATCCCGTCGATGATCACCGGGATGCGATTTGCCGCAGCGCCGAGACAGGCGCCGCACATGGCGGCGATGTCCAGGCCGCCGAGCTCCGCCATCAGTCGGACTGTATCTTTTTCTCCGGAGGCGGCCCGCCTGAGCGCAGCCCGAATTGCCGATTTCTTTCGTTCCAGCCCAGCCGTACTGAGCCCGGCGCCACGGCCGGTGATCTCATCCGGATTCAGTCCCAGCAGTGCAGCGGCCAGCGCAGTGGCGGTGGTTGTGTTGCCGATCCCCATCTCTCCGACAGCCAGCAGTTCCATGCCTTCCCGGCACAGTTCTTCCGCCATAGCCGCGCCTTCCGCCATGGCATTGAGACATTCCTCTTCGGTCATAGCTGCTTCCCGGCTGATGTCGCCGGTACCGTTACGCACACGCATGTTACGGATACCGGGATGCCCCGGGAAGTCCAGCATTCCCACATCAGCCGGGATCACGCGGCAGCCCGCCCGGGCTGCCATGGTGTTGGCCGTGCTCCGGCCTTCGGCGAGGGAGACCGCGACCTTCCCGGTCACTTCGCTACCGCACTGGCTGACCTCTTGGGCAACCACCCCGTTATCTGCGCAGAAGACCATCAGCGCGCGTTTTTCAAGACTGAAGACTGCTGTACCCTTCAAGGCGGCAATCTGCATGATCATTTCTTCGAAACTTCCCAGACTGTTCATCGGTTTGGCAATCGCATCCCACCGTGCCTTGGCAAGCACACGTGCTTCCTCATCCGGCGTTCCGATTTCCCGGATCACTTCATTGATTTTTTTCATAATCCTTACATGCTTTCACAAAACGTTCTGCGAGTGGCAGATCCCCGGCGAAATGCAGGTGCGGAAACGCCGCATACAGCGTATCTGAAACCACGCCGCAGCGCCAACATCTTCCATCCGCCTTCTCTGCCTCCAGGTCTTCCCCGTTTTCCGTGCTGTTCCAGTAGTGGAACTCATGGGCTGGAATCTGTTCCCCCTTCCGAAACAGCAGGGAGTCCTGCTCTGCTTTCAGCTTCAGATAGCCAAAGCGCTGCAGCCGCTCCGTCCTGAATCCCCGGCCGGGGAGTGCATTGCACATCTGCCGGGTCTTCCCCTCCGGATCCTCCAGGCTCTCCTGAAGATACAGGAAACCGCCGCATTCCGCTACCGTGGGGCATCCGTTCATGACGCGTCTACGAATCTCCTCACGCATACTGGCATTTTCTGAGAGTTCACGTGCATGGAGCTCCGGATACCCGCCGCAGAGCCACAGGCCGTCTGCATCTGGCAAATGGGCGTCATGGAGCGGACTGAAAAACACGAGTTCAGCTCCTGCTCTGTGCAAAGCATCCAGATTGTCTGCATAGTGAAAGCAGAATGCCTCATCCCGTGCAACCGCGATGCAGCAACAGGGCTTTTTCTTCTCTTCAGCCGTCCCAGGCACGCTGTGCTCCGGTACGAGTGCACCGGACGGCGGATCAATTTCTGTCGCAAGGTTCAGCAGGCGATCCAGATCCACGCTCTTCTCCAGCTGGGCAGCCAGCCGGTCGAAGCGCTCCTGAAAGCCTTCGATCTCTGCCGCCGTCAGCAGTCCAAGGTGACGGCTCTTCAGTCTTGCTTCTTCCATCGGAGGCAGAAAGCCAAGCACCGGAATGCCACATTCCCTTTTCAGCAATGCGGTGAGAACATCGGCGTTGTGCTCCGTGCAGTCGCAGAGAAGAATTCCCTCAAGCCGGCTTTCCGCTCGGAATGTCTGCATTCCATGGACCTGGGCTGCCAGCGTAATGCCGCATCCCTTTGGTCGAAGCAACAGAACCGTCGGGAGATCAAGCTTCACCGCCAAATCCCAGGCGCTGGCTTCCGTTCCGCCGTTCAGGCCGTCATAGTAGCCCATCGCGCCTTCGACAACCGCAACATCGCCGCAGACGGAAGCAAAGCTTCTCTTTACGCCGTTTTCACCCTGCAGAAACAGATCGAGATTCCGGCTCTCCACACCCAGGACCCGGCTGTGGAACATCGGATCGATGTAGTCCGGTCCGCTCTTGAAGGCTCTTACACGCAGGCCCCGCTTCTTCAGCGCTGCCATCAGCGCGCAGCTCATTACGGTCTTTCCGGCGCCGCTCTGCATGGCACTGAGCATCAGTGCTTTCATATCTGTCTCCCTGTGATCAGAAAAACGGGGTTCTGCGCCTGCATCATGGTGAGTTCCCCGACAGCTCTGCTTCTGCAGACAGCGATCTGTGTAATCTCGACCTCATCGTTCAGTTCTCGCAGGGTATCCGCCGCGCATTGAAGCGTTTCCAGTGCGATTGCTGAAACGCAAATCCTTGCGGCAGGATTCTTTTCATGTACCGCATACAGGATTTCTCTGAGTCTGCCGCCGCTGCCGCCGACAAAAACCGCGTCCGGAGCCGGGAGGTTTTTCAAGGCAGCGGGTGCTGTTCCTTCAACCAGGCGGAGATTCCAGGCTCCGAGCTTTTCCCTGTTGCGTGCGGCGAGCGTAAGCGCCTCCGGTTTCTGTTCCACAGCCCAGACAGCCCTCGTCTGCAGGGCCAGCTCGATGGCGACACTCCCTGAACCTGCGCCAATGTCCCAGCAGATGTCTTCAGGCTCTGCCCCCAGGGCTGCCAATACAGCGGTACGGGTCGTCTGTTTGGTCATGGGGATCTTTTCTTCCCGTTCAAACAATTTATCCGGAAGTCCCGGCGCGCGCTGCCGCACCCTCGGAGCGGCAGCTGCCAGCAGTACGCTGAGCGGTGCAAACTGCATTTTGGCAAATTCCCCGGCACTGCCAAACAGAATCCGCTCCTCATTGGTGCCCAGATTCTCTCCCGCTGCAACACGGAGCCGATCGAGTCCCGCTTCTTTCAGTTGCTCACAGATCTCGGCCGGTCCTGTTTTTCCTCCTGTGAGAAAAAACACCTTCTGTTCCCTGCACACCTCCGCCACCGGGTCACATTCCACGCCGTGTGCAGAGCAGAGCCGCCAGTCCTGCCATGGTTCCCCGAGGCGTGCAGCGAAGGCCTGCATACTGGAGATGCCAGGAAGCACATGCCACTCCCATTCTTTCGGCAGCATCGGCATGAGCAGCCGTGCGCCGGAATAAAAGCCGCTGTCTCCGCTGAACAGAACGCAGGCTTCTTCGCAAGTCTGTTCTGAAAGTGCCGCGATAATCTCTCTCGTCGACATTGCGGGAATCTTTACCGCATTATTCTCCTGGAACTGTTCCAGGACACGAGGCGCCCCGATCAGCAGTCCAGATCGCCTGACCATATTCATCGCCTCTGCGGTCAGGGTCTCCTTCCCGCAGCCGCATCCGATCAGTGTAACTTTCACGCGCTGTTCTCCCCTTTCCGATACCCGGTGGTGAAAACCGGGTCATAGAGGCAGCTCCGTTCGTACGCTCCGGAGAGGAAGTCTCCCACCAGCACCAGTGCGGTGCGGTCGATGCCATTCTCTGCCGCGCTCACCGCCAGGGTCCCAACGGTGCAGCGGATGCACTTTTCCTCCGGCCAGCTGGCCTTATATACCAATGCGGCAGGAGTTTCCCTGACATAAGCACCTTTCAACAATTCTTCCTGCAGCGCCGGGAGCATTCCCGCGGAGAGGAAAACCGCCATGGAACTCCCATGTCTGGCCAGGTCCGCCAGTCTCTCTCTCTCCGGGACCGGTGTGCGCCCCTCCATGCGGGTGAGGATCACCGTCTGGCTGATTCCCGGCAGGGTATATTCCGCGAACAGCGCTGCCGCCGCAGCGCAGAAACTGGAGACGCCCGGAGTCACATCATATCGGATCCCCAGCGCATCCAGCCGATCCATCTGTTCGCGGATCGCACCATAGACACTCGGGTCCCCAGTGTGGAGCCGTACCGTGGTTTGGCCCTTTTTTTCCGCTTCCCGGATCGCATCAATCACCGCTTCCAGCGTCATTGATGCGCTGTTCAGAATCCGGCTGTCCTCACGGCAGCGCTCCAGCAGTGCCGCGTTTACGAGACTCCCGGTGTAAATAACCTGGTCTGCCTTTTCCAGCAGAGCGGCACCGCGAAGTGTGATCAGATCCGGCGCTC
This sequence comes from Oscillospiraceae bacterium, assembly GCA_902798545.1. GTDB lineage: Bacteria > Bacillota > Clostridia > Oscillospirales > Oscillospiraceae > Limivicinus. The sequence continues at coordinate 11,537 of CADBWQ010000027.1, read as the reverse complement.
CCGGTCCCGCACCAACAAAGTGAACCATCCTGATTCCTCCCAACAAAAAAGACGTACTCGAAACAAGAGTACGTCAACAGCAGACGCGTTCTTTCGCGTCTGTCGAAACGTGCTTTCGGTTTCGGCAAAAGCACCGTCCTTCCCCATGTATCTGACTTATCCTCCTGGAGGCTTCACAGTGACCGACTCGCCGGGAATTTCACCCGATTCCACGTTCCGCATTCCGCGGGCGGGAAGGACAATATTCAATTCATTTCATTTCTTTATTTCAGAGTCCGAGTTCTCTTCTGGCTCTGGCTGCCGTCGCTGCATTGTCAACCTTTCCGGTTCCATTGAGCGGCAGCGCGTCGAAGAAGAGGATATATTTCGGGACCTTATAGGCCGCGACCTGCTCATGCAGCTGCTCACGAATCCAAGCTTCTTCAATGGCGGCCTTCTCCGCGGTCACGACACAGGCACACGCTTCTTCGCCGTAGTGCTTATCCGGCACCGGTACCACCCTGCAGGTCTCGACGCCCGGAAGCGCACAGATCTGGTTTTCTACTTCCACCGGGCTGATCTTTTCACCGCCGCGGTTGATCAGTTCCTTGATTCTGCCGTGGAGCGTGATGTATCCGTCCTCATCCAGCTCGCCCAGATCCCCGGTATGCAGCCAGCCTTCGCTGTCGATCGCTCTGGCCGTCTGCTCCGGCTGACGGTACACCCCCTGCATCACGAGATAGCCCTTGATACAGATCTCACCGATCTTCCCCGTCGGCAGCGTCTCCCCCGTCTCCAGATCTGCGATTTTGCCTTCCACATAATTCATAAAATGGCCGACGGTCGTGCTGCGTTTCTCCATATCATCATCCAGATTGCAGACCGTCAGTCCGGCTGTCGATTCCGTCTGCCCCAGGCTTGAAACCAGGGTCATGCCAAAGCTCTCTTCAATGCGTTTGAAGTCTCCCGGCGGATAACTCGCACCCCCAATAATGCCGACACGCAGAGAGCTGATATCACAGTCATGAAAATCCTTCCGTGCCATAATCGCCCTGTACATTGACGGCACAGCGTGCAGCACGGTGCAGCGGTGATTCTGAATTGCCCGGAGAATTGAGCCTGTACGCCGGTTATCCGGTATACAGAGGCAGCCGCCCACCGCCGCGGAAGCCATAATATTCGTCGAGATGCAGAAACAGTGGAACATGGGCACGGCCATACAGAACACGTCTTCGCAGGTAGCCGCAAAATCATCCGACTGCTGAATGCCGCCGTTAACGCGTGAATAGTGGCTGGTCATCACCGGCTTTGGGACTCCGGTACTGCCGGAGGTAAAGATGATGACGGCGGTATCCTCACTGTGAACTTCTTTCTCCGCAGCGGCAACCGCTTCCCGATCGATCTCACTCTGCCCGGGGAGCACAGGATAAAACGCAGAGCTTGCACTGCCCATGGTGAAGATCCCCTCCACAGTCGGAGCAGGGGCCAGTGCCTGGACATCATCTGCCAGATTCCGGTCCGGCTGGTAGGAGCTCCCGATGCAGATCATCTTTGGATCCCCGAGATTCAGAACGGTTTCAAGGTCTGTCCTCACCAGTGCGGTATTGACCATCACGGCAACCGCTCCGATTCTCTGGATTGCGAAGAACAGCGAAAGGACCTCTGCTTCCGGTTCTCCAAAGAGGGCCACATGATCACCGTGCCCGATCCCGCGATGAAGCAGCTCTGTCGCATACCGGTCTGTCAGATCGTCCAGCTCCCGATAGGTCAGGCATACGTCGCGGTCGATTACAGCCGGACGGTTGGGATAACGGGCGACGGTTCTGCGCAGGAGCGCGCCGACGGTGGTTTTTTCCAAAGGAAGCATAGGGGTCCTCCCAACAATCAAAATCGCTGGTATTTTATCACTTTTTCACCTTCATGGCAATGGGTCTGCCATCACTCTCACACAAAATATAAATCGCGGTTTATGATGTGAGATGTCCGTCCGATAGAGATAGGCTGTGCTGTCGCTCACAGCCCGCAGTCCTTCCCGCTTCAGGTACTCCCGGATCGGTGACAGCTTTTCCGCCTCAATGGAGTCCAGATCCTCCACCTCCAGAAAGAAACTGGCATATTGCGCCTTTGGGAAGACTGCAACCTTCTCCGGCATGGGGAATGCCTCTTCTCTCAGAATCTTTTCATAGGATCCGAGGCCGATACGGATCGGAACCCGCGTCGGAAGTGCCTCTGCTTCGAAAAATTCACGCCCGATGCATACAACCAGTGTAAACAGGTCCATATTCCGGATCCACAGCTTCTGCATCTCATCCGGCGGATCTTCGGTAAAATACATGTCGTACTTTGTATCAAAGGCCGTGATCAAACGGATCTGCTCCGTCATCTTCGCATCCCGCTCATAGTGTTGGGCGGTCACACTGAGCATCATTTCTTTTCGTTTCAACTGGCGGATCTGTTCCTCCAGCTTCCTGATGGTGGCCCGGAAACCGGTGAGAATCGTTTCCGCGTCCCCGGTACGGCAGGTGGTTTCAATGGCGTCCAGTGAAAGATAGGCCCCCCGCAGTTTCCTGATATACAGGAGCTGAAGGAAATCCGCCTGGGTGTATTCGTAGTAGCCGTTTTCCGGATTGCGTCGGGGCTGCAGGATTCCACGCTCCCTGTACTTTCGGATCGTCTCAGTATTCAGTCCGGCAACGTTGGCGAGCTCATTGATCTTCATCTGATCACCTGCCCTTGAAAAAAAGCTGAAGATTGTTATTTTTTTATTGACCCTGTCCTCAGGACAGGGTTTATCATGTTACCATCCAAAGGGATATTACCCCTGTATTATATCGCAGAAAAACAAAGAACACAAGAAAGGAAGAATACCAAATGTCTGAACTCAGCAGAAGAGATTTCCTGAAAGGCTCCCTCGCCGGTGCCGCTTCCCTCGCCATGGCCGGTGTCGGTCTCGGTGCGCTGAACGCCAAAGCCACCGCCGCCGGTATCTACACTCCCGGTACCTACTCCGCCAGCGCCGTCGGCATGGGCAATGTCACCGTGACCGCCACCTTTGATGAAAACAGCATCGTTGATGTTGTCCTCGATCTTGCCGAAGAAACCCCAGCCATCGGCCAGGTTGCCAAAGATGAACTCCTCGCCCAGGTGATGACCGCACAGAGTGCCGAAATCGACGGTGTCAGCGGTGCATCCCTGACCAGTGAAGCTGTTCGTGTAGCTCTGAAAAACTGCATTGCGCAGGCCAAGGGAGAAACCGTCAGCTCCGGCTCCGTAAAGCCACAGGTTGAATCCGAAGGCGCCTATGTCCTGACCGACATCACTGCCGACGATATCAATGCTTCCGCAGTCATCCTCGAGCCGATCACCGATTTTGCCGAAGAGCGCGATGTTGACATCGTTGTCTGCGGCGCCGGTGCCTCCGGTGTCATCGCCGCCGTCAAGGCCGCTGAGATGGGTGCCAGGGTCGCCGTTCTGCAGAAAGAGCCCATCGCCGTCTCCCAGGGCAACTGCTCCTCCGCCATCATCAAGGGCGGTTCCACCGAGGGTGGTCTGAAAAAATGGCTCACCTTCGCCACTGCTGTTAACTGCTGGCGTCCCAACCGCAAGCTTCTCGAAGCTTATATCGACCGTTCGGAAGAAGCTCTGAAGTTTGTCTGCGAAAAGGGCGGCATCACCGAAGAAACCGAGTGGAAGAACGACAAGACCGGTGTCACCAAGTATCAGGATACTTCCACTGTCATGACCGGCGTCATGCATGACGGCACCCAGTCCTTCGACTTCGGTGAGGACAAGGTTGAAGTCTTCGCTCCCTGGTTTGGCCCCAAGCCCAACAACTATGGCACTCTCGTCGCCGGCATTCTGGCCGATGCGCAGGAGCAGTTTGACAATCTCGAAGTCCACTTCAAAACACCGGTCGTGCAGCTCGTCAAGGACGCCGAGGGCGGCATCGTCGGCTGTGTCGGTCAGGCACAGGACGGAAGCTTTATCAAGTTCAACGCCAAGTCTGTTATCCTTGCCACAGGCGCCTATGAGAACAATGCCACCATGGTCCGCCGCTTCTGCCCGGACATCGAGCACTTTGACAAGAAAGTCTATCACCGCACCGGCGACGGCAACATCCTCGCCATCGAGGCCGGCAGCGCCATGGAGCCGGTCGCTCACAGCCGTGTCATGCATGACTTTGACGCGGGTCTCATGTGGGACGAGCACGCCTTCCTGGATCTCAACATGAACGGCGAACGCTTTGTCAGCGAGGAAGTCGACATGGCCTACATCTCCAACGTTCTGCGCTGGCAGCCGGGTTTTGTCGGTGAGAACATGGACCGCGAGCACCAGGAGACCGGTTCTCTCGGCTGGTACTGCCAGATCTATGACAACGACTATATGCAGTATGCTGCCGCCGGTGTCCCCGAGGTCGTCATGCAGCGCTACCTGAAGGAAGAGGATCCCTCTCTCCACGTCGGCGTCTTCCCCGAGCTGATTGACACCTTCCGTGCCGATACCATCGAAGAACTGGCCGAGAAGATGGGCCTGCCCGTCGAAGCCACGGTCGCTTCCTTCAACCGCTACAACGAGATGTGTGAAAAGGGTGAAGACCTCGACTTCGGTAAGAAGCCCGAGTTCCTGCACAAGTTTGTGACTGCGCCCTTCTGGGGCATCCGTCGTCATATCCGCTGCTCCTCTATCACTGCCGGTGTTCTCTCCGATGAGTACGGCCGCGTTGTGAAGGAAAACGGTGATGTGATTCCGGGCCTGTATGCCGTTGGCAATCTGGGCGGCCAGTTCTACGGTGCTCCGGACTATCCGTTCTTCCATCCGGGGCTTTCCCTTGGTCACGCAGTTACCTTCGGCTTCATTGCCGGTGAGCACGCAGCCAAAAATCTGTAACAGATTTTCTTCACAGATAAGCATATCATGAGGAAAGGCTCCCGATCGAATGATCGGGAGCCTTTCCCCGTTCTTAAGCTCTACAGTCGAAATGATTTCTTTGAATTCCGACAGTCTCTGGCAGGCTGATCATGCTGCATCTTCGATGATCACAATGCTCTCAATCACAGGCTGCTGATCTGCCGGGATGGTGCCGTTGTTGTCAACAGGCTTTGCATCTCTGGCGATCTTCTCGGCAATCTCCATTCCCTCCGTCACGCGGCCGAAAGCTGCGTAATTGCCATCCAGGAAAGTGGCATCTGCCACGGTAATGAAAAACTGAGAACTGGCACTGTCGGGATCATTGGATCTTGCCATCGAGATCACGCCCTTTACATGGCTGATGGGGTTGTCCACTCCATTGTTTTTGAACTCACCCTTGATCTTCTCATCCGAACCACCTGTGCCGTTTCCTCTCGGGTCACCCCCCTGAATCATGAATCCATCCATAATCCGATGGAAGGTCAATCCGTTATAAAAACCGTCTTTCGCCAGTTTCACAAAGTTGGCCACGGTAATCGGTGCGGTCCCCTCGTCCAGTTCCAGTTTGATCGTGCCGTAGTCTTTCACTGTGATCTCTGCCTGGCACACTTTCTGGAAGACAGCATTCGCTTCAGCCGCTTGCGCTGCTGTCTCCACTGAGGGTGCCGGGCTCGAAGATGCGGCTGGCTTGCTCCCACAGGCACAGAGTGCCAGAACAGCAAGGACCGTCATCATAATGCAAAAACATCTTTTCATTTTGTTCTCCTCGTTTTCTTGTTTTTCTGCCGGGTCCATATTATAACACAGAACATCGGAATTGCAACGACAGATCATAGCAGGTAATCGGGAGGAGTTCAACGATGATGCTTTTCAGTATAGACATGGTAAAAACCGGTACATGAGCGATTGCACAGAAGTGACCGTATTCGTCAGGAGATTACAGTTTTTGTAAACCAGACCATCGTTCTCTGTCGTCCTCTGTCTCAATTTGATATTATTTTCGCAGTATGTACGGAGGCAGGAGGTCTGTGGAATGAAACGGATGGAAATGGATACTCTTCTCGCTCTAAACCGGCTGATTGCCCGCATGGATATGGAGAAAACCAGCACGGAAAAGATTGTGGAGGAGGCGAAAATCAGCCGCGCTCCCTTATTGGAAGTGGGCTATGTTCTATAGAGATTTCCCGAAGCGGTACAGTTCCTGCCGCTTCTTTTTTGACTTGTTCTGCCTTCCGTTTGCTGTAAAGATCCCCGCGTTTTCTACGCCCCAGTACTCCACGATCGACTGGAAGTATTCCGTAATGGCAGCACCGTAAACAAACTTGCTGCCGGAGCTCATGATCAGCGCAACCTTCTTTACGTTTTGGGGAATATCAATGGCGTAAGTGCGATGGATGACAGCTTGCAGCTGGGCAGACAATGTGAAGTAATAGATTGGGGAAGCGAAGACCACCATGTCGGCGGACAGGATCAGAGGATAGATCTCCTGCATATCGTCCTTTTGAACACAAACGCCTTTTTCCCTGCTCCGGCAGTATTCGCAGGCCATGCATCCCCTGATATTCTTATGGGCAACATTCACGGAAACGACTTCGTGCCCGGCCTCTCTCGCACCTTCCGCGAAGGCATTTGCCATATCCGATGTGGCGCCGTCCAGATGGGGGCTGCCGTTCAAGATCAGGATTTTCATGCCGTTCTGCCCTCACCCGATCGTGATCGTCACGTCGCCGCTGCCAAGCAGTTCCGCCATCTCCTGTGGGCTCTTGTCCGTGATATGACCGAGCCGGGTATAAGCCCATGAATTTGAGCCATAGAAAACGACGATCTGGCTGCCGGAGTACAGAACGATATCACCTGCCTGCGTCGTCGTCTGGCGGTCATTCCTGGGGAGGCTCTGCCCAATGGAACCGACCTGCTCAAAGCCGCCATACATGGACATCTGAATCGTCAGAGATTTATCCCGGCACAATTCCTTCAGTGCTTCTACTGATTCATTATCTTCCCAATCTACAACAACTTCCGTATCACCGATCTTCATTTGGAGCATGGTTTCATTCTCCTCACTTTCTGTTCTTTCGCTGTTCAGCTGGGTATCCAGATAAGTCAGAATATAGGACATCGCATCCTCGAACGGCTGGCCGAAGAATTCGTGTCCGCCATTTTTGATCACATAAAACTCGCAGTCAGGGATAATCTTCTTTACATTCTCTGACCAGGAGATCGGAACGGTGCTGTCCCTGTCGCCATGCAGAAGCAGCATATGTCCCTGATAGGAGGAGAGCAGCCGGTCAAAATCCACGTCCCATAGATCGGTAATGTAGTTTTTCCCCACATGGATCCAGCCGCCAAACAGGCTGACGTCTTCCGGAACATCATCTTTTGTCGGATACTTCTCCATGCCGCCGTCCACTTTCGCGGAGAGAGCCGGGTACATGAGGATCATACCGGCGATCTCATCCTGGTGCGTACACCCAACGACGGTGGTGACAAGCCCGCCCATGCTGCCGCCGAGAAGGACGATTCTGTTCGGGTCCACAAAGTCCCATGACTTGGCGGACTCCAATACCGCCGTCAGATCGGAGGCTTCTGTCAGGATCGACATGCCCCTGTTGCTGCCGTCGCTCCTGTTTCCGCCGACCGTGCCGCCGCAGAAATCGAAGACATACGCGGCATATCCCGCTTCCGCCAGCCTCTCGGCATAGCGCACGCCGGAGGTATGGTCATTTCCCAGCTCGTGGGAGAAGATCACCAGCGGCATTTTCCCATCTGTGTCAGGATCATAGGCAACTCCATAGATGTTGAGGTCGCCGTTTCGTACCCGGATTTCCTGCGTCAAGTATGTGTGCATGGCGGTTTCCTCTCCTTCCTGCGGCAATGTCTCCAGATTCTCCTGAACTGCGTTCGTCTGCGATTGAATTGTTCCGCCGTCACTTTTCGATTCTGCAGTATCGCACCCTGCAAGGAAAACGCATAAGGCTGCGAATACCGCGAATGCTTTCAAAACCACTTCTTTCATGCGCCCCACTCCTTACGTTTTTGACAGCTGATAACTCAGATAATCCTGAAACATCTTTTAGTCCTTTGACGGTTTTATTATAGCTCAAATTTCTTCTATATTCAAATCTCAAACCAAAGCTTGCCGCTATTCAGAACACATGATACAATAGAGGCCGGAAACTCGTAGATTTCGGGAGGAAGAACGGTGATCAGTGCTTTTCAGGAAGTAGATATTCACGGAATGACGAAGGCGCAGGCTTTCATCGCTATTGACGCAAAGCTGCGCAGAGCAAGGGGCGCAGTGTATACGCTTCGAATTATCCATGGATACCATGGTGGAACGATTCTGCGAGATGCGATCCGATCTCACTACAAGAATCATCCCCAGGTGAAAAGAATTGAGCTTGGTCTGAATCCCGGCGAGACAGATTTGATTTTAAAAGAACTCTAAGGGATGGGAAAGCATCAGGAAATGACGGTCCGGCAGCTCTTTACTGCACAGGCCGTCATTTCTGTTTTACAGTCCTTTGACAAGTGATACTCTCTTTCCGCAGTATTTCAGTGTGACGAATAGATGTGCGATTGCACAATACTGATATTCATGGTAGAATCAAAGCAGCAGTGTGGATTAATTGTTGAAATCGATTTCGTAAGGAGGATCGCCATGGTTGAATTAAGCAAGGAAAGAATTGAACAGATTCTGCACGAAGAGACGTTGAAAAAGGAAGAATTAGATACGATTCTTCGCAGTATCTATACCAGATATATGCATCTGTTTGAGAATTACTTTGCAGATCTCGATGCGCTGAACGATGAGAAGATCGCTGAGCTGAAAATGTATCACGAAGAAACCAAAAGCCTGATAAGATATTTTTACCTGGACATTCCGCAGGATATCTGCATGGATATCAGAGAATTCGAAAACAAGTACTGCGCGAAACTGCTTGGATCTGGCTGGCGTGACTATATTACAGAAAACTATGAAGGCTTCAGGGAGAACAGCAGGAACAGGAATAAGAGTGAGGAATATCTTAAGGCAGAGTTTACCAGCCAGGCCCTGTCGGCCTTCTATGAAACAATGGATTACATTTTCAGAGAAGGTTTCGGTACAGACAGTCGTGCAGCCAAGACGCTCGTAAGCGGAATCAAGGATCTGTTTTTCGGAAAAGATTCGTAATGGTATTCCAGTCTGCAGCTGACCGGCAAACTGGATGCACATTTGGCCGAGATCGACCACAGCTGTAATGAACGAATTGAGTTGTTCACGAATCAGCTTGTCCAACGTGAGGGCGTGACCGAAGCACTCAAGGCGGCCGATCAAATGGAGTGGGTCAGACGCATGAACAGCATCCGGGCAAGAGCAGAGGAAGCCGTTCTGAGCGAATTGGTGTACTGCTGATTGAATGGCTTGAGCCCGTGACGATTTGTCAGACTGTCCGCTTGCCTGGGTACAGATCCCGCTTTTTCTTTTTCGAGAGCTTTTCATATTCATTGGCGTCCATATGTCACTCCCTAGCTGTTCTGAAATGATTATACCCTATTATACCCTAAACACAATAGGGTATAATAGGGTATGCTTTATATCCGCAGACAATCAAATGCTTATTCTTCTATCCCACAACCAACTTGTTCGTCTTCTTCAAATACTTCGCCGGGATTGGGGCATCCAGCCGCCAGGTGATATTCATGGGCTTTTCGCCCTCGTGCTTCACGTAGTTGGCTGTGCCGAGATAGGTGTATGCTTCAGCACCGTTGGTAATCCTGTCAGCCTTGAACTCACGGACGAACAGCAGCACGCGGCTTCCCTGCTCCTTATGGTGGATATACCGCTGGCCGGTGGAGGAACGCTCCGTCGTGGTGCTCTGGCTCTGCCAGTGGAACAGCCATTCATTGATCGAATAGTCGTTGTACATGGTCGTGGGCGAATAGTCCTTGTCCGCCTTATTCAGAGTCACGAAGAACACGTCCAGCTTCTGATCCGGCAACCATTTCACACCCTCACGCACAGTCGCGGGCTTCAGGAAGTCCAGCGCCACCAACAACTGGTCGCGGGTATAAGTGCAATGCAGATCCAGCGGGCAATCAAAGCCCACATTTACCGGAGCGTCAATAAAGTCGATACGATCGTACTGGTATTTCAGTAGATCGACCAGCTCGCCCAGCAGCACCGGGCTATCCGCCAAGGCATAGAGATTATCCCAAACCTCGTCACTGCTCCAGTCCTCGGCCGCCTTGCCCAAGACTGTGATATAGAACATCTGCAGCATCCGCTTTTCAATGTCGGAGAGCTTGTCGAAATCCACATCGTCCAGCCGCGGCAGAAGATCCAGCAGGAAGGATATCCAGCGGCGGGAATCGATCACCGCCAGTCTTGCCATCGCCTTGGTCATCGTCTCTTCCAGCGGTTCCGTGAAATCGTCGATCACGTCAGCACGGGCACACAACCGGGAGAACGTAGCAAACTTATAGATGCTCCGCGGGTCAAGATGATAATAGTCCAGGAAGTTGGCAAGGCTCAGCTTCATGCCGGTATCTTCCTCGAAGGAAGCCACTCTCGTCACCAGCCCAGCGGTGTTGCCATAAGAGGCCCGGATGTTATCCAGTATGTATTTTGCTGCCTTTTTCTCCAACTGGATATAGCAGCCTTTCGGCGCGGACACAAAGCAGTCCTTGATCTCCCGGGTCACGCTGCGCGTAGTGTTGGAGAGAAGCGCAGCAAACTTGTCCTCAAAGTTATACTTTCTGTTTGCCTGACCGATGAAGTCAAGAACGGTCAGGCATTCTTTATCTTCTGCCAGTCGCAAGCCACGCCCCAACTGCTGTAAGAAGATCGTCAGCGATTCCGTCGGGCGAAGGAACAGAACCGTGTTGACCTCCGGGATGTCTACGCCTTCGTTATAGATATCCACGACGAAGATAAAGCGGACCTTGCCGGATACAAGGCTATCTTTCGCGCTGCGGCGTTCTTCATCCGGGGACTTACCGGTCAGGAACATGGACGGAATGCCATGTTCATTGAAATACCGGCACATGAATTCCGCATGATCCACTGTTACGCAGAAGCCCAAGCCCTTGACATCGTCAATGTCTGTCACGTATTTCAGCAGCGAAGATACGACCAAATCTGCGCGCCGTTCAGCCATCATGCCGCTGAGCGTGTAGATCTTGGACAGCTCGGATTTATCGTAGCCTCCGGCCGACCATTTCAGCTTGTCCAGATCTACCGTGTCGGTCACGCCGAAATACTGGAAGGGGCACAGGAGTTTGCGGTCGATAGCTTCCGGCAAGCGGATTTCCGCTGCAATACGGTTGTTGAAGTAGCCGAGGATGCTCTTGCCGTCCATTCGTTCCGGGGTAGCAGTCAATCCCAGAAGGATCTTCGGCTGATAGTATTCCAGCAGTTTCTGATAGGTGGGCGCCGCCGCATGGTGGAACTCGTCCACGATGATGTAATCGTAGAAATCCGGAGAGGTCTTTGCCGTAAAGTCCTGGCTGTTAAAAGTCTGGATGGACATGAAAAGATGATCGATGGTGTCAGGCCGATATCCCCCAAAGAACATATCGCCGAAATTGGCATTTCTCAGCACAGCTCGGAAAGTGTACAGGCTCTGCTTGAGTATCTCTTCTCGGTGGGCTACGAATAACAGCCGGCA
>CADBWQ010000026.1 GCA_902798545.1 Oscillospiraceae bacterium | reverse complement strand
TGATACTGACGGCACCGTAAAGAACTTCGCCATGAATGACAAGTGCGCCGCCGGTACCGGCCGTTTCTTCGAGGCCATGGCCCGCTCCTTTGAGCTGAGCCTGCCCGAGTTCTCGAAGCTCAGCCTTACAGCGAAGAACGTCATCCCCATCACTGCCCAGTGCACTGTCTTCGCCGAGTCCGAGGTCATCACCCTCGTTGGTGAGGGCAAGGCCACGGATGAGATCGCTGCCGGAATCGAGATGGCTGTTGCAAAGCGCTGCTTCGTCATGGCGAAAAAGGCCGGCGCCACCGACAGCATCACCCTGACGGGCGGCTGCGCCAAGAACGACGGCCTGAAGGAGGCCATCGAGCATGTCCTCAAGCTGAAGGTCATCAACCTCAAGACCGACCCGCAGCTCATGGGCGCGCTGGGTGCTGCGGAGTATGCCCGCCAGAAGGGTCTCGCAAAGAAGTAAAAGACCCGCAGAGAAGTATTTATAGATTGAAAGGAGCTTATTCCATTGAAATTTGTGAAGAAGCTGTTTAAGATCCTTTTAACAGTAGTTACGGTTCTGTTTGTCGTATATTTCTGGAACCTGGATCAGAAGGTCCTCGGATGGGCTTACAAACAGGTCAACCTGATGTTTGACCAGAAGAAAGTCGACCAGGTGTTCTGAGGGTTATGGAACTCTATAATTCCCTGATCAAAGACACCCAGGGCTTCCTGGAAAAGGGAATCCCAACGGTCTGGGATTATTCCGAGCATGACTGCTGGAAAGATCTCGGCTCCAGCGAGCTGGTCATGCAGCGTGATGCAGCCTACGAGCTCGGTGCCAGCGGAAAGGGGTCTGCCAATTACGTTCTGTTCACCTCCGGTGCGGAATTCGTGGACAGAGATCAAATCCTCCTGTATGGATCGGACCTGAAGGAGATCAGAGGTGACACGGACTTTGCTCGTATCGTGCTTCTGCGTGTCGGCATACTGGATGACGATAACGAGAGAGTCTATCGCATTCTGAAGGATATCGAGTTTGCCAAGTATCATGTCTACCCTGAGGGGTACATGGTGCGGATTTCTCCAGAGAACTACCGGGAACAGGTCCGCGTGTCCAAACAGGCTATCCATCACGGGATCAGTTTCCGGAACATCGGCGCGAGCTATATCAAAGAATATAAGAAGAATGTCAATGTTTTGAATGCCAAAGTGATCTTTGTCACCGCCTCGGGCATGGACTATACCGGGATGAAAGACACAGCGAAGAAGGCCGGCAACATTACAAACACGCTGACAACGATCCTGGAAGGCATTCCAACCGACTGCTCAATCTGTTCACTGAAAGGAATCTGTGACGAAGTGGAGGGAATGAAGGAGCTCCACTTCGGCGTTGGCTCCAAAGGAACGGAAAAGGGCCACTGAGCAATAGCTGAAAGCAATAAAGAGGGGTAATCGAAAAGATTACCCCTCAGGCAAAAAAGTGCTTGACATTCAACGCGTATCGCTTGTTCACGGGGGTATAGCTCAGCTGGGAGAGCGCTTGAATGGCATTCAAGAGGTCAGCGGTTCGATCCCGCTTATCTCCACCAGGACGATTGGCGCAGCTGGTAGCGCATCCGCTTGACGTGCGGGAGGTCACAAGTTCGAGTCTTGTATCGTCCACCACAAAAACCACGGTTTATACCGTGGTTTTTTTCTTTTCTCGGGAGATATTCGGAACAAATCAGCTGTCAGCCTTGTTCTCTTTGTTGTTAGCCAGCGTGTTTGGGAGCTGTTCCAGAAGTACCTGACCTCCGCTTTGAAGAAGCTGACCGGCAAGGCGGAGAAGTTCTGTCTGCTTATCCTTTGGGATGTTCTGCATCGATCCGATCATCTTGGTCAGACTTTTCAGCTTTTCTCTCGCAATCTCGTGAAAACTGTCTTTTTCAGTGGCTTCAATGATAGAGAAGACCGTCTGGGTAAAAGATCTGCGTGTGTTATCGTCCAGCTTATCTATCCAAGAGTCAATTGCGCGGTTGATAAATATTCCGGTATCCGACAGCTCTGCGGGAACGAAACGATTCCTGTTGACAGACCAGGTGAAACCATCGTGCTGCATGATACCGGTTGCGGTACTTCGGATGACCTCCCGATCCGAGAGGCTGGACAGCAGAAGTCCAATGACAGAGGTGTCTGGGATGATGCTCAGTACTTTTGGAAGAACACGTAGATATCCTTCCGCTTTGATCACATCTTCACGGAAGCCGGGACCGTCATTGGAATACACCGTAATGATACGCTCCTGTATCAGCGATTCGCAAAAGGAGGCCGAGAAAACGGCAAAATTACCCCCTTTGGAGTGACCGCCGACACGCATCGGATAGGAAAATCTGGAAGCTACAAGCTCCAGATATTTGACGGCCAGCTCCTGACCGTGCGTTTCTGCGATGTAGCTCAAATCGAAGTCTTCTCTCCAACCGGTCAAAGAGTTGTCTGTACCGCGAAAGGCAATGAACATAGTGCCGTCGTCAAGCAGAAAAGTGATGGCAGACATCTGAGAGTGTCTCTCGGGAACAATATTATTGACATAGAAGCAGGCACTCATATTCTGAAAACGTGCGCCATTCAGCATGCCGTCCATCAGAAGAGGGGCTTTGGCCAGAAAAGAGGATTCTTTCTTCAACAGCTCTCTGTCATGGGTCTCAAAGTACATCTCACACATTGTTGACAGTGAGATGACCGTCCCATCCGATGGAACAATATCCGAGAAATCGGCATATGCCAGCTCTGACAGGATGAGATTGTCTACCTCATTAAATGGATCAACAGAAAATGGGACATCCGCACGCCAGCTCAGATATTCAAACAGATCCGCCATGACTTCTCCTCCAGGTTTGACTGTTATGTCCTGCAGCTATCTGATCAGAATTATACCAGATGATGATTCCCGGTTCAAGGACGAGAGATGGGCTAAATGCTCAGCCTTTCGTCTTTTTGTTTTTCTGAATCTGGAATACAAAAATAAGAATACTGTAAATATAGCACAAGGAGGGTTTACATAAAAGAAAAAAAGTTGTTGATATTTTTGAGAAGATATGTTTTAATAGATTACAATACGGTGTCAAATAATTACATGATTCAAAAACAAATAACCCGCGTCCGGCATATCCCACTGCTAAGAAAAGCAGACTTTTCTCCCACAAGCAATAAGAATCACCTGATGATGAATCAGCTGAAAAAACTAATTCTTTTGAGGGCAGAAAGATGGATAAGGTGTCAAACTATTTCAGACAGGCCAGAAAAGCGCACAACAGATGGGTTGCCATGGTGCTCTGCTTATCGATGCTGGTAACGATCGGTACATTTGCGGCGTTTCATAAGGATGCAATTGCCAAAACCTACACCAGAAAGGAGCTATTCTGCCCGTATGCTGAGGAGGGGGCAGAGATGGTTGCTCACGAGCATAACACAGACTGTTACTGCGAGAATGTTCTTGTGTGTATGCTAGAAGAAGTCGAGGAACATAAGAATGCATGCTTTTCAGAAAGAACCGTTCTATGCTGCGAACTGGAAGAAACTCGAGGCCATGTGCATGATGACGCCTGCATGGAGGAACATCGTACGCTGGTATGTAAAGAAACGGTGGGCGAAGGGCACTATCATACAGAGGGTTGCTATGCTCTGGAGCGAGGAGAGCTTATATGCAGCATCGCGGAAAACAGTCACGAGCACACTGATGAATGTTTTGCTTTGAATCAAGTTCTGGTTTGCGATCAAGAAGAGGGCGAAGGCGCACACCGACACAATGATAACTGTTACGCTTTGGAAATGCAGCTGAGTTGCGGGGCTGCAGAAGGAGAGGGAGCTCATACCCATTCGGAAGACTGCTATACCACAGCCCATGTTCTGGCTTGCACAGAAGACGAGCTGATAACCCATCAGCATGGCCCGGAGTGCTTCCGCATCATAGAGATCAATGATGATGAACAGGAACGGAAAGAAGAGGACACGGAGAATGCTGCAACAATCCGAGAAGAGACAAACAAGTGTAAAGTGGAGCACAAAACTGACCTGGAAGAAACCGAAGAAGAGATCGATGAAGAGACTGCGCTTCCTGTATGCCCGCAGAGCGATCCGTTTGCAGACCTGGAGACAGCTGAGAAATGGGAGAGGAGCTTCGGAGATTTGGAGCTGTCAGGAATATGGGCCGAGGATTTAGTAATGATTGCTAAGTCTCAGCTCGGATACAGCGAGAGCAGCAGAAACTTTGACGCAGTGCTAAATGAAAACAGAGAACAGTATGAGATGAAGGGATGGACCCGCTACGGAGAATGGTTCGGTTATCCATATGGCGACTGGTGTGCCATGTTTGTTTCTTTCTGCCTGCACTATGCAGGGATATCAGAAGAAGACTTCCCTTACGACTGCGGGACAATAACATGGGTGAACAGCCTGAAAGATCTTGGCATGTATGCTGGAGCTGAAAACTATGAGCCTTCACCGGGCGATCTGGTTTTCTTTGACAGGGAAGGAGACGGACTGGCAGATCACGTAGGAATTGTCTCTGAAGCAGATCCTGACAGTAACTGCCTCTGTACCATCGAGGGAAACCGTACAGCTACCGTTGAGACCTTCGAATATACACTCGATGACTGGCATATTATGGGCTATGGGGTTATGCCTGAGAATTCGGAAAGTGATGCAGATTATGAAGAGGCAGACGATGACCACGATAATACAGTGATTTCGGAAGAGTACAGCAATGAGAAGCCAAAGCTGGAAGAAAGCACCGGGACGGATCTGGGATCAGAATTGCTTGAGGTCGATATGCCTGCGCAGAGCTGGGTACTGACTGTTGGCGGAATCAGAGTTTCGGCTGAAGCGCCGGAACATGCCTTCCCGGCAAACACGAAGATGTCCGCTGCCCCGGTGAACGGCAATATGCTGAAACCTGCAGTTGCCAACATTGTGAGGGGAGAGGTCCTCGAAGTACAAGCAGTGGATATTACCTTTGTTACATCCGGGGGAGAGGTTGTTGAGCCTATATTACCGATCCGAGTGACGATGACCCCGTGGGCCAGCCCGCATGAAGAACAGACTACAAAGATCGTCCATATTGACAAGAGCGGCGATGCTGAGCTTGTTGAACGGGAAGATGATGTGGCAGCTGCATCAGAACGCGATGTAACATTCAATGCAGACGCTTTCTCCATTTATGCAGTCGTTTATATTGTGGAATTCGAATACGAGTCCGGTGGTGAGTTATATCAGTTCAGCCTGCCGGGAGACGGAAGTATTGCGTTGTCTGAACTCGCAGAGAAACTGGGCTTTGTTGGTAATGCAAATGGTGAGGACAGAACAAGGTTTGAAAGTCGAGAAGAATTCATAAATGAAGTGGAGAATGTGACGTTTTCTGATGAAAGCCTGCTTTCGGTAACAAGAGTCGAATGTGATACTGCTGAAGCTCGGCCCGATCTGACAGATGAAACCGTCTGTGATGAATCGTTTGAAGTTTCGAACCCGGTTTCAGACTGGGTCCTGATTCCTCTTGCGCCGTTTTCTACCGAGGAAACGCTGCTGATAAAAATGAGAAATGGCGATGAGATCAGCATCAGGGTCACCGATGACCGGGAATCAGATGCAGAAGAATTATCAGCCGGCGATAACATCACTATTATTCTGGATGCAGTGTGGACGGACGGTACAAATACGAGCCCACCGGAAGGCGCAGGTGCAGTTTTTACCGTCCATCAGCAGAGAGCGGAAAGCTGCAGCAGAAGCAGCTCGGATAATTCAACCGCTTCGGAATGCTCAGATACTGAGATTGAAACAACAGACGAAGAAATCAATGAAGAACAGACACCTGCAGATTCTGCCGCGCTGACGGGAGAACAGTCTGAAAGTGACGATGAGACGATAGACGAGATATCAATACTTGAATATACAGACACAGATTTCGTATACACAGTCTCATTTCCTACAGAGAATGGAAGCTGGTCCGCGGAGATCAGCGACCTGATCACGGCAGATGTACAGGGAAACAGATATCGCTATTATATCACTGAAGACAATTCTTATCCTTCAGCTGCAGATGTCATCTTTAAGAACGAGAACGGTATTGAAATCAGTAATCAGAACACGACAGAAAAGCATCAGTCACTTCCGATTGAATCAAACCAGATGATCACGATAGAAAACAAATATCTGCTTGGTTCTGTGAAAGTGACAAATCACTTTATCGGGATTAACGAATCTCAGATTCCAGAAGATTATAAGATCATCGCTTCATGGAAAGAGGGAGAGACGGCAAAAAGCCTGGAACTCACAATGGAAGAAAGCTTGCCGGAAGGTGTGATGAGAGAAGAAGACGGACTGACCAGTACCTGGACAATTGGTCAGATACCGATTAATACGGAAGTGATGTTCTCAGAAATCGGATATGAGATCCCGGACCATGCGGTGACAATCAATGGAAATGCGACGCCGGAACCAATTATGAAACTTGCTGCCACAGAACCGGACGCTGCTGTTTTCAGCAACGAATATGACCAGGACAGCCTTACAATCCAGAAAGTGTGGAGCGGAGGAGCAACGCCAAAAGAAATCTATGTTGAACTAAAACGAACAACGAAAGAAGTGCATTCAATCCATGTTGAAATTACGAATACAAACAATGAAGTTCAAAAAGTGATAAATGGAGCTATCGCGGATAACGGAGATGTGAAAATTACATGGACAGATTCGAAGAAAGACTGGCACAATAATTCAGGAAATATTCCTAAAACAATAAGTGTCAATGATGAACCCGTTCAGAATAAAAAGTATATAGATGAATCAGGACGATTTATATGGAGCGCTATAAGCAGTAGCTGTTCGTTGACAATAGAACATGTTCATGATAATTTGAGCATTGTTGTTCAGGGGGGTTCAAAGATTACTTCAGGAAAATTTGCAATAGAAGAGGACGTTGATAATAATGACTATGTGGTATATAACACTATAAAACTGAATTCAGGCAATAATTGGACAGTATCCTGGGAAATGCAAGAAAACAATGGAGTTTATGATGATAGAAGCTTACCGAAGCAGAATAAAAATGGTGTAGAATATAACTATTATGTGCTTGAAAGCCCGGAGAGTTATAAGGGAGAAGACTATACCGTTTCATATAACCCGCCTGCCGGCGCAACAAGCGGTCTGCTGCAGGTGATCAATACAGGTAACGATGTGGCTGACCTTGGGATGAGTATCAGAATAAAGGTTCAGAATGACCAGGGGACGAGTTTGCCCAATGCGGTCTTTGAACTCATGAAACAGGGGAGCGGAAGCAGTTTTGAAAAGGTGACGCACAATACTATGCAATGCCTGGATCAGAACGACCAGTTTACAGTTTCCGCAGACGGATTCACGCTCTCCGGCCTTACAGACGGAGTGTACCGGATCGAGCAAATAAAAGAAGCGGATGGGGGCGTGCTCACAGAAAAGATCCCTGTGAAGTTTACAGTTTATGAGGGGGCTTTAACAGTGAATGCCGATGACCTGAGATCTGCGACTTATCAGCCACGCAACCTCAATGAACTAGACAGCATGGACACATTCACGATAATTAACCGTATTGGTACGGTACTGCCCTCTACCGGTGGAACGGGAAGCACAGTATATACGTGGACGGGAGCAGTATTGTTTGTCTTGGCAAGTAGCTTACTGATTCGGCGTCGTAAGAAGCAGGCACTGGATCTGAATTTACAGGCAGAACAAACGCAATTTAAAACCTTACAATTTGAGAGCATTAGCTTCATTCTGTAAGCGATAATCTCTAATATTGCATCAGGGCTGCAAATCTGCTATAATCAGTCCAATCGAAAAAGAATCTGAAACAAAAGAAACGGGCGAGTGAAGAGTATGGCTGATATTCTGGATTACTTTGATCATATCAATATCGATGTTGCAAAGAGAAAATACTATAATGTTAATAAGGTTAATGCCGTGCTTGAAGAGCTGCGTGCTAAGGTAGTTGAACTCGTCGAGGAGAATGAGAGACAACGCCTTGAGCTGGATGCTCTGCGTACCGAACGTTCCCAGAAACAGGCAGAAAACATGCAGTCGAGAGAACTGCTGTCGGAAATGCAGGGCCTGTATCGTGATACGCTGGCCAAAGCCCATGAGCGTGCGGATGGGATCATAAAGGATGCAGAAACAAAGAGCAGTGTATTGATGCAGGAGACGGAAGAAAAGAAAGCCTTGGCGGCTGAGCAGGTCAGAGCGTGTTTCAGCACTCTTCAGAGTAGGGAAGAGGAGAACATACAGTTTCTGAACACACGCCTGAAGCGGATTCTCGATGTATTGGATGGCACGGAGAAGTCCTCGTCTTTGCCTATCAGCATGATTGAGAATCATCTGAAAGAGTCGGTTTCGGAAAGCTATGATAAAAGCGTGACTTCGAACGCTACGGATGAAGCTGAAGAAGAGAGCTTCTATGGATCCGGGCGGGAACAGCTGAAGGATCTTGAACTCCAGATCCAGCGTCTGGCAAAAGAAATCAACGCACTGGAATCAGGGATCTGATCCTACGGTACTGACAACGAAATAATAATAAGAATACCTCCGCCTTGATTTCATTTTTTCAGGCGGAGGTGTTTGCTATGCTCCCGTGATTACATTCATGCCAGCGGCCAACCACCGACCGTTTGTACTGACGAAAGCGAGCTCATATGCATTTTCAAGCTTGTAGCTGTATTGTTCGTACCAGTTCGTGGCGGTCATGTCCGCACTGTAGATCACAGTGCAGACAAAACAGTAGTCGCTGACCTTATGGAAGTTTTCGTAGCGTAGATCGTTGTATTCTGTCTGCGTGCCAGAGGCCCAGTACATCGCTTCCTGCGACTTGGATACATAATCATAGAGACTGCTCTGGGGAAGAATTTTGCTCAGAAGGTTGGAGTAGCGTGTAAATTCAAAAGCATGAGCGGAATAATCCATATATGCATTGAAGTAATTCTGAGCGATGGGAAGCATTTGCTCCTTGATGTCATCTTCGCCCCTGTGAAAGAAGGTAAAGGCGTTAGCTGCAGAAGCGATTGGTGTGACCTCCCGTCCATCTGCCTCACAGGCGGTAACAACGGGATTGCGGTACAGACCGTCAATCTTATATACATAGGTAAGACAGGAGGCGTCCCCAGTGTAGAGATCCAAGCCGTCAAAGACACCGAGGGACGAAGAAGAGGCGTCTTTTTTCTCGAGTTGAATACCGTTGATGTAGACATTCAGATCATCCGGTGCTGTAATGCGGAGATCCTGTGTACCGTTGAACGTCTGGTAATGGACAGTGTTGTCGACAACATCTCCGTCCGGCGCAATGGAATTGCCATGTGCGTCTGACAACTGGACCTCACCATACAGAGGTCCAATCTCATAAGTCAGAAATGCGGGAGGCGTCTCTGTTTCAGCTTCAAATCTGGTAAGATCCGGGATCGGGGTTGGATTGCCGCTCAGATAGACATCTGTCAATGGCTTCCCGTTCAGAACAAGGTTTGTTCCGGCGATGGTTTCAACAGTGGCAACAACGGAGGGAAGCAGGTCTGTGATGACAGCGGCCTGAACCTCGTCAATGACCCAGTACTGTCTGTTGAAGCCGGGAGAATCTCCGTCAGGGGTCAGGCCAACAGTGCAGATCAGATTCGGGCCGGACCGAACATCATAGACAATATGATCGGAACCGCTCTTCTCGGAATTGATGCGATAATTGATTGCGCGGGACAGATCAATTGCGTCAATATAGGAGGAAAAGAGCTCCAGTGGATCTTCAAACTCTGTCAGTTCAAGTTGTACGTTTTCCTTCGATAAGCGGACCAGGTCATCAATCTCTGTATTCGCAATAAACTCATCCATGACCGGCTCCGGCCGTGTCACTTCATAGACGCCGAGGTATCGATACAGAATAAAACAGCCGACAGCGCCGAGGATCAGCAGAATCAGAGCCCATATCAGAAGGAAACGGGCCCAGACACTGGGCTTTTTCACCGTGGAATCAGTCATGCTGCGCACCTTCTTCCAGTACAATGAATCCAGTAGGAATCCGACGTGGTCCAGTGACAGAAGCACAGTGATTGACGATCTCACCGTCGTATACCATTACGGATGATGATCCACCATCCAGATTACCAGCGTTGATGGCGCCATATTCCAGCATAATATTGACGACATCCTCCATCGAGGCGCCTAGCGTATTGATGCTGCGGCCGTCCAGAACCAGAAGCAACAGAGCACCGTCTTCTCTCTGCCCAAGCGCCGTACGCGGATTCACACCGCCGCCAAGGTTCTGGCGCTGCACTTCACCGTTGATGATCAGGGATGAGGCCAGACCGTCGTGCGTAACGAAACTGACAGCCCACTGAATACCCTGTTCCACAGCAGCTTTTCCGCTCATTGCACCAACATGAAGAATCCCATCCCTGTCAAGACCAACAAGGTGATATGGGGTGGTATCATTTCCGTAAATCAGTTCACCGTTGGTGATGACGATTCCCTGCGGGATGCCGCCGCTTCCAGTGCCGTTTTCGTCATTGAAGCCGCCTGCATTGATACCGGCGATACCGTTGTATTTTGCCACCATATCGGTAAGCTGAAGCCCGGGCTGCTTGACGAATTCATCGGAAGTTCCCAGAATCACCTGCTTCGGATCCAAGACAATAAGGAGCTTTCCCTTGCAGGTGCCTTCCGCAATGTCGATCAGTTGAACCGAATCTACATTGCCTGTTTGCACTTTCTCTGCTGCTTTTTCCACATGGATCAGAGAGGTGTTGATGCTCTCAGTGGCCAGATCCTCAGTGCTGACGCTTTTAAACTGTTCAAGCTCCTCTTCGGTCAGAAATAGTGTACTCATCCAGCGGATAGCGCTGGTTTCACGTACGGAACGCGTAAACATTCCAGTAACCGTAGGGGACGGACCGCGCTCCAAAACCCAGATCATTCCAAGAAGTGTTACCACGAGACAAAGCAGTGTAACTCCGACAAATGCGAAGAACCGTCCAATGGGATGCTTTTTAGCTGTTTTAGTTTCAGAAGAATTCATTCTGAAATCCCTTCTTCGTAATCCTGAAATATTTTTAAAATGCGTTCGCCATACAGCTTGACTTCGGCAGGAGCGTCTTCAGCGGGTGGTGTCAGCACAAAATGACATCCACGGTGCGGGAGCCCTGTAAGAATATCATATAACGCGTCAAGGTTCTCCCCATACCATTCTTCCCATGCCATCTTATGCCGGAGCTCGGAATAAAGAGCGGGAATGTCGGCACACTTGGAGAAATCGATGAAAACGACACCGGTCAAGTGTTCAAAAAGCGCGGTGCAAGCAAGTTCAATCTCATCCAGACAGCCGGAAAAATCCCGCGTATACCAGGGATCCGCGATTTCCTCATTGCCGCGGCCCACATACTCATTCAGATTGTGTAGTTTCCCATCCGGATCACCGTGAAACAGACGGCTCAGATCCCAGTGGTTTTCCTCATCCATGCCGATAATGAGATCATATATATCATAGTCACTGCGCCGCACTCTGCGTGCAGTCTTCCCACCACAGAAATAGCCGCGGGATTCCAGCACCCGGCGCATTGGGGGGTATACCGGGTTTCCAAGCTCTTCGGAGCTTGTAGCCGCAGAGGCAATTTCAAACTCCTGCTGCATATTGGCGCGTGCGGACAGATCACGCAGAACAAACTCAGCCGCCGGACTTCGGCAGATGTTGCCGTGACACACAAAAAGTATCATTGTCAAATGCGATCAGCCTCCTGAAAAACCGTAGTCTGCCCCGTTTTACCGCGATTTGCCGGGCAGAAAAAGTTGTGAATAGTATGTGACTCTGTGTGACTCTGTCACGGAAAAAGCAAAATACGGCAAAATGCGGCAAGTCAATGCCGTCAATGGTAGTCAAATGGTAGTAAAACTGAGGGGTTCTTACTACCGTCAGGTTTGGGACTATGCGGTTAGTGAAGTGGAAATGTTCATGTTAATAGTTCTGAGAACACTTTCTTATAGTCAGAATCGATTAAAACGACCTGCTCACCAGCACGTTGAAAACCAACAATCATGTTGCAGTTATCCTTTTTCAAATCAGAAACTGTACAGTCTGCGGCAACTAATCTCGATTCTATCTCCGACTCATGTTTTATAATCTCCTCGAAATGATCCTCTATATACTCTTCAATCATTGCAAGGCAGATAAATCTGATAGATGGTAAATACTGCTCGTCAAAATCCCTTCTCCAGCAGAAAGGAATATAGCAACCTTCTACAATAAGATTTTGCCGATTCTCAATTGCGGTCTTTACGATTTCCCGGACAATCGGCCATAGATATCCAGTCAGCGCATCATCGTCTTCCGGCGTCAAATTGGTGTTGCCGCTGCGGATTAAGCCCATTTTCAAATGATCTATGGACAGATATGGGTAGTTGTACTTCTCAAGCATCCTTTGCGCCAGAAGCGTTTTTCCGGTATGGGATGCGCCTGTAATTATGATGATCATACTCTTGCGCTCAACTCTCGCCTGACCTTTTCCAAGTCGCTGCATGTCAGCAGTGGAATGAGAGCGTTGATTTCATCAATACCTCTATCCCACCATTTGAATCGCAGCATGAGGTCAATCAGTTCATCATCAAAGCGTTTCCGTAAGACTTTTGCCGGGTTCCCGACTACAATGGTATAGGGATCAACATCACTGCCGACAACGCTGTTGGCACCAATAATCGCTCCGTCACCGATGCGAACACCAGGAAGGATCACAGCATTCTGACCTATCCATACATCGTTACCGATCACAGTATCGCCTTTGAACGGCATATCCGATGGAGCAGGCGGCTCCATATCCCATCCTTCAAGCGTGTAAAAGGGGAATGTAGACACGGCGTTCATCTGGTGATTTGAGTCGTTCATTACGAATTCAACACCGGCCGCAATCTGACAAAACTTTCCGATGATGAGTTTGTCTCTGCTCCACGGATAAAAGTGTGTTACATGACGCTCAAATTCCGCGTCTGCGATATAGGTGAAATCTCCAACGAGAATGTTGGGATTCGTGATCGTTGGCTTTACATAGATTTCTTTGTCATATCCCATGATCGGGTGGACCTTGTTCGGGTCAGGTCTTTTTCCTTCTTTCATATGCGTATCTCTCCCTAAACCACGAATCGTCGAAATCTCCCGTCACGCCCGCAAAATTAAGTAGTTTATTATACACCATCACCACGGATTTTTCCACTATAAAAAAACGGCACTCTGCTGCGGCAGAGTGCCTTGCTGTTTTATAATCATGCACTGAAGTTTTTAAGTTTTTTGCTTGTGCTGCGAAGCGTCCAAATCGCTGATCCTGTTATACTGGCGAAAAGTCCGTACATCCCGCTTATCAGGATTTGAGGAGGTTCATATGCTGTTTTGTTGTTCAAATAACGTCCAATCCAAGTCAAACCGGCAAAAACCAGAATGCAGTACACAAGATTTAGCCATGCGCGATTTCTGAGCTCCTTCAGCCAACGACGCCGCTGTTCCAGATAGATTTCTGTTGCAGCCGAAAGGGCCTCAGCACTGTTGTCTTCATTCAGACCTAACAAATATGCAGGCGTGGTATCCAAGGTAGCGGCTAACGTCTCTAATACTGTAAGGTCCGGGAAGTTTTTCCCACATTCCCACTTACTTACGGCTTTGTCTGTTATATGAAGTGAATCCGCGACTTGTTTCTGTGTGAGACATTTTGCTTTTCTCTGAGCAGCGATACGCGCACCTACTTCTATAGAATCCATCACTGGCACCATCCTTTCGGCCTGTATTATGACAGATTTATAGGAAAAAGTCACCCGAGAAAAAGTAGAACAGTCCTTTTCAAACGGCTTTGAACAGTTTCTGAGAATCCTTCGCCTTCCCGGCGAGCTTCTCCTGCTCCCTGCGGGCTGCCTCGGCTTCCTACATGCGGCGAAGCTCCTCGGCAGCGTCTTCCAAACCCAGGTGGGTGTAAGTGTTGAGCGTGACGCCGATATCGCTGTGGCCCATCAGGTACTGCAGCGTCTTCGGATTCATCCCGGCCTTGGCCTGATTGCTGCAGTAGGTATGGCGGCAGACGTGCGGGGTGATGTTGGGCATTTGAACCCGATAGATATCGTTGTAGCGTTTGACCATATGGTTGAACCGGTGCTCCCAGTGCATCGCCACTTCCGGCAGACAGTCCTTGTCCAGAAACAGAAAACCGCTGCGCCCGTCGACCATGCGCTCGATCCTAGGGGGCGGCCGGTCCTCGATGATGGCGCGGAAGCATTGCTCGACGTCGGCCGCCATCACCGGGATCGTGCTCGTCTACGGCATCGACCGTGTGACGAAAAGCCGGTACAAGGTTGACGCGAGGAAGAGTCCTTCACGCTCGCGCCTGCCACTGTGACGGACGGTCCCGAAGAGAAGCCCGCAGAAGAGTTTGAGGACCAGCAGGGCTAAAACAAAAAAGGCGGTGTCGGAATTGATCACTCCGGCACCGCCGATTTCCATAATAATAAAAAGCAGGAAGAATCTCAACGGATTCTCCCTGCTTGCAGGATTGATAGTGTTACTTGGCTTCCCAGAGGACGAGGTCTCCGAGAACGATGCGCTGAACATCATCGATATTGATGGCGCTGCCCCAGCCGCAGAACTGATTCACAATGCCGTTTTCATAGGGAGTAGTCAGAGCACCGCCTGTGGAGAATTCAGAACCATCGGCGAAAATGATCTTTGTCTCGATGCACACCTTATCCTCAAGAATGCTCCAAGGCTCATAGGCTGCCTGGTCCGATCCCGACGTATGAAAGTCTTCTGCCCCCTCGTAGCTCACTTTCCAGACGGCACTGAAGGGCGTCAGTTCCAGGCCAACGATCTCGATATCCTTATTCAACTCTTCATCGTGGTAAATGGCGTGTCCGAAGTCGAAATATCGGGTCTGTTCCTCTGTCAAGGAAAAAGGAACAGGGCCGAAAGTCTTTGGCTCGTTTTCTCCCACAATCATCTTAACCTGAAGGGGGACGTTTTCCGTGCCAAGTTCAGCCATTGCCTCTTCAATAAAGTTAACATCAATATAGCACTGGAGGGTCATAGTCTGTGATTCTTCATCGTAGGCATTTTCCAGCACGGCATCACGGATTGCCTCCTCACCCGACACAGAAAGCCCAACCGGGAGCTGAGGTCCGGCAAAACCTCCTATCTCAGTGCCAGAAACATTCCAGACAAATCTGACGTCTGCAGGAAAACGTGCTGCCTCTTCTTTTGTCACAGGAGAGATGTTGACATAGACATGTTG
This sequence comes from Oscillospiraceae bacterium, assembly GCA_902798545.1. Lineage (GTDB taxonomy): Bacteria > Bacillota > Clostridia > Oscillospirales > Oscillospiraceae > Limivicinus. The sequence goes on along the minus strand of CADBWQ010000026.1, from coordinate 42,722 downwards.
CTCCTGCCCGTCGTTTACAGAAGATAACAGAACAAGTCCGCTCGCTTGTTCATCAGGGACAGTATACTCCATATAGCTGCTTACGTTGTTTTCTTCAATCTTCAGATCGGCTTTCAATTCCTGCTGACGGGCAACGTGAATGCTCCATATAGCATAGGCTGTGATGCCAAGGGCAAGCATCAGGGCAGCAGCGAGTGCAAAAGTAATGATCCTTTTCTTCATGTGGACGATCCTTTCCGGGGGTTCCTGTATGGTTTCCGGGTCAAAGACATCTGCCTCGCTGATATAATCATCATCTATGCCGTTCAGCATCAAGGTGATTGTTTCCCGCTTCATACAAGCAATCCCTCCTTCTCAAGATAGAGTCTGAGTTTTTCTCTGATACGAAAAAGGCGGACAGTCACACTGTTAGTGGTAGAATCTGCCATTTTGGCAATGTCCTTCACCGGATCGGAATACCAATAACGTCGCATGAAGATAAACCTGTCGAAATGATTCAAGGTAGCCATAAAGCCGTTGATTGCCTCTCTGAGTTCTTTCGCTTCATATGCCTCTTCCACGCTGCCGTTATCAGAGAGACATTCTTCCAGTTCATCAAGTGCGAGGTCGTACTGGCTGTTTCGCTTCTCCGCTGTATTGGAATGATATTTCATTGTTGCAAGGTTGCGCGCGATCTTGCAGACAAATGTCCGCAGCGGCGATGGTTTGTGGGGCGGGATTGCATTCCAGGTGCCGAGGTATGTATCGTTCACGCACTCTTCAGTGTCCTGCTCGTTTCCGAGAATATTCCGTGCCACTCTTGCCACAGCGCTGCCGTGTTTTTTGGCAAGCTCGGTGATCGCCTGTTCTGAGCGCTCAAAGAACAGGTTGATGATCTCTGTGTCTGTCATAGGCTGTCACCTCTTTTCGTCTTCACCTATATACTATGGATTCATGCCCGGACATTAACAGAAAAAGTAAAAGACTTTATTATTATAGCACATTAGCACATAAGAAGAGCCCGCTGCTCCGGGAAAGGAGAAGTGAGCTCTGCACTGAAATTCCAAGTTATCCTCTGGCGAGGTCAATGGTGCCAATGAGTGGACCTCCGGTGTGCTCGACCTTTGGAATGTCGCTTTCCCTGATTTCCATCTCATAAGCAATGTGCTCCAGAGTTTCCATATTGAGCTCGCCAGAAATCAGGACCAGATATCCTGTTGTTTTCTGAAAGAGCAGAATATAGTTCGCACGGTCGTATGTTGGATAGATCAACTTGCTGCAATCTGATGTTACCTCAAGAAGCTCCCAGTCTCCTAAGTGCTCTTCTTTTACAACGCTAACATCGCCGCTCAATATAAGCTGAAGTCCATTGCTGATGCTATCTATTGTGGAAATACAGTAGGGGATGATGCCTCCTGAATCACAGAACAGCCGCTTGGTCCAGCCTTGTTCATCAGTAATCCCTTCCGTAGCTTCCTGCGGGAGCCAGAAGCAGCGAAACTCCGGTGTGTGCGCCGTCTCTTCCGGGCAGGTAAAAGTGAAAACCATTCCGGCATCGGGATAAGCAAGAATTTGACTGTTCCACACCTTGCCGTCAACGACCTCCTCATATCGGAACCCGGAAACAAGTTCTTCATCTACAGATGGTTTTCGGAGGCTGATGGTATATTCCGCAATAGCAAATGCTACCGTCCCAAATGCCAGTGCAAGCACGGCAGCAATGAGGAATGCGCGTGGTATTTTCTTTATTCTATAAGGCTGATTCTTTGCTCCAAGTTGCACCTGTACCTTATCTATAATCCTCGTTGCCAGTTCATCATCATATTCGCCTATGTCAATATTTGCGGGACAACAATCCAAAACAAGATCAGTAATGCGTGTCTTCACAGTCGAACCCCCTTTCTGTCAAATAGACTTTTAGCCGTTTCCGGCCGCGAGAAAGTTTGGCCCGCACGGTTGCATCCTTAAGGCCGAGCGTTTCAGCTATGTCTTCCGTCTTTTGATAAAGGAAATAATAGCGTTGGAAGATTTCGCGATCCGGCTCACCAAGGGAATCAACCGCATCATGCGCTATTTCCCTCAGTTCTGAGAGAAGGATCTTTTGTTCCGGCTGATTTGGAATGCTGATTTGCAGGATATCGTCTTCCAGAGGCTCTTCGGCGTGATGCTTCCGCAATGCCGTCTTTGCTTTATTACGAACAACCGCGGCAAGATAAGCTTTCAGCATCTCCGTTTTGATGTTCTCACGATTTTCCCAGATGCTCAAAAAAGAATCGGACACGACTTCTTCAATATCCTCTTCACCCATAGCGTGGGACAGGATGTTGGAGGCAATTGCATATGCATACCCACTGTATTGCCGTATCAGTTCTGGAAGCACAGACTCATCACCGCGCTGCAATCTGCGCAACAATCTTCTTTCATTCATGTCAGCAGTTTATTCCTCCGGCCAGACCACGGTGTCAAACCGAATATCAACGCTCTGATACAACTGCTCAACATGAAGTTGTTCTTCCAGACTGCCACTGAGTTCCCACAAGTGGGAAGGGGTTGTTGTGATGATTGTTACCCAGGCGAGATATTCTTTTCCATCTTCAACACTGCGCATTTCTTTAACTTTCGCTTCACAGCCGAGTTCAACAAATTTCTGCGCTAAAGCAATATGATCATCTATTGTATCTGCGCCTTGCAGCATAGCGTATGTATGTATTACAAAAGGATACGGTTCGTCCTGGGGAAGGTCCCTAAACATCTGCAGTTCCCAGTCTTTCCCGTAAAAATTGCCTTCTTCAGCATATATGCTGTGGATGAAATCTTCATAGCTTTCGTAGTGATCAGCCTGACCTTGCCCGTTCTTGGGTGCTGGCATTCCGCTGGTCTCGGACTGTAGCCGCACATAAGGTGTCGCGTCTGGAGCATGACTTGGCCAAGGAGACTCAGGTGTTATAGTTGCGGACTCAGACCGGTTCCCGCAAGCTGTCAGAAAAACCGTACACAAGAAAAACAGAAGAATAATTCTATGTTTCATAAGCTCACTCCTTTCAGTGGCGTTCACCTATATAGACACATCTGCAGGAGAAAATGTGACACGTTTCGAAGATTTTTTTGAAAACTATAAACAAGCTTCAGAGAAAAGCAGCTCCGGTGTCTTCGCTCCAGAGCTGCTTTTGTACATATATGGTTTTCAGTTCGCTGAACGGTAGTAAAACGGTAGTAGCCGATACCCGCTGTTGCCGTAGTCTGCCGGGCAGAAATAGTTGTTAATAATCTGTGACTCTGTCACGGAAACGGCAAAATACGGCAAAATGCGGCAAGTCAATGCCGTCAATGGTAGTCAAATGGTAGTAAAAATCGGGGGTTCTTACTACCGTCGAAAGCAGGAGCACAAGGTGCTGAACCGGCAGCTACTGGACTGCTGTTTTCTCAAATGAAACCGAGTCTATTTGGAGATAGGTTTTCTGGTGGCGAGATATGGAAAGTGTCAGCTCATAATCTTCAACTGTTCCATCATCTAAAACACACTGAAACACCATCACACCTTTGCCATCATGCAGAGCGATGATATGAAACTCTGAACAGTTTTCGGTAACGGTGCTGAAATCGCTCGTAAAGCATTCAGGAGTCTGGGTAATTGACCATTCCCTGTTTTTGCTGTCATTGTCCAGATCCAGTATCAGGGTACTGCCATTTTCAACTGTTGCTGAAAAAAACTCACCATCAGCCACAAATGAGATTGGCTTATACGGACGATTGAGCAAAACTGCTGCTGCGACTACTAAAACAATGATTGATTGCAAGAACTAAGAGGATAAGCAGCTTCTTTTTCATACCTGATACCTCCAAGTGTCAATCTGCTAAAAACTCAAACATTATCTGTGTCAAAGATGAAGGGGCAAAAATTAAGTAGTTTATTATACACCATCACCACGGATTTTTCCACTATAAAAAACGGCACTCTGCAGCTCGCAGAGTGCCTTGCGGGTGTTTGGGATTATACGGCTTAAAAATCAAAGCCAAGTTCTTCTTTGGCTTTATCCAGCCAGGGAGCAGTATTGCCGTTTGTGCGGGCCACATATCCGGCAGTCCATTCGCTTTCAGATGGATGAAGGTATTCCGCAAAACCATAGTGCTCCAATTCAGGTCCGTTTTTTCCGATGATCCAATAGTGCAGAACATCCTCTTCATCGGTAAACTGATAAATATAGGGTTCCGTCTCCGATACCTGATCCGTGATGTCAATATGCTCGTTGTTGACGATAAAGTACATGCGTCCGTTCTCAAAGCTTACAGGTTCTGTGAGATTGTCCGTGTGGACGTAGACGGTTCCATGGACGCCCCCCTCTGTCTTCTCGGCGCGGATCTCCATATTTCCTCCCCAGCCGAAGATTGCCCGTCCGGCAGAATATGCTGCAATTCCGAGAGACAGCATCAGCGCAGCTGCCAGAGCCAGCGTAAGGATGCGTTTTCTTACTGCATGCCGCGGTTTATACTGTGTTTCGGCCTGTTCAATCTTCATTCTTGTCAGTTCCTTGATTCTCATCGCGGAGACGACATCCGTTTCTTCCATCGGAACGGAACTGTCCTCGTATCCGTTCAAAGCTTTTCCCGTCCACGCTTGAGTCGGGTTTTGATTGTGGACGGATTCATTTTCATCTTTTCAGCAATCACAGCGACGCTTTGACAATAGTAATAATGACGGAGAAAGATTTCCTGGTCCGGCTGCGTCATCGAAAGCACTGCTTCCCGTACCCGCCGATCCCGTTGCTCCTGATCAAGCTTTTCAATCAGAGACTCTTCTTCAACAAACAGAACATCCTCCTCCAGAGACAGTTCCTGCGTCTTCTCACGAAGCTTCCGCAACGCGAGGCTTCGCGCCACGCGGCTTAAATACCCTTTGAGATTTAAGGGAAGAAGACCCTCCGCACTTTTCCAAAAGGTGACAAACACATCAGCGGTAACTTCTTCCACATCCTCATGACTCATGCAGTCCTGCAGAATGCTGTTTACGATAGTTCCTACGTAGTTGCTATATCTATCAATGAACCATTCCAGCGCCTGTTGATCTCCTGACTGTAGCTGCGTTAATGCTTTGGCATCCGTCAAGCATCTCACCTCGATTCTCTTTTATCACGGCCGTTCACCTATAATAGTCCAATTTTGGGCTGGATGGTTTCATTATTTGAAAACTTTTTTCAGAGGACACCGTCACACATGTGGCATGCAAGTATGACACACATAGTAGCCACTATAATCATAACCACCAGTTCACTGGTGGTTATGATTCATCAATGTATGAGCCTCTGAAGCGCTTTTAACACTTCACCGCTGTCACCGTCCAGACAGAGGGAGCGGGCCTTGATCTGTTCAGGGCATACCGCCTCATCATAGTTCAGGCAGACATAGACCGCATTTGGATTCTCCGCTGTCATGGCCCAGAAAGGATATTTGATGATCATAGGGGTATTGCCGCCAACGCCGAGTTCCAGGAACAAAACGTGCTTTCCCTCCGCGGCTCGGAGAAATTGGCCATATCGTTCCGCTGCCGCGTGCCATCCGGCATCTTCGACAAAGCTTTCGTCGACCCGAAGATTCATGGTCACCGGGTCTCCGTTCGGGAGCACCGGGACCAGCTCATGCGGAATCCGCATGGAGATCAGGCGATCCTTCGGCACGCGGAACGCGCCGCTTTCATCGGGGAGAAAACGCTGGGCTGCCATCGCTTTCATGACCCATGCTTCGTTGTCGTAGGTTTCTTTGACCCTGCCGTCGACACTCTGGAACAGACCGTAATCCCCCTGGGTATAGAAAAGCCTCTCCTTTTCAAAGCCCGCCCGCTGGAAGCAGTGGTCCACATTGGTGGTGATCACGAAGTAATTCCTCCCTCTGACCAACGCCAGCAGGTCGTCATACACCGGTTTTGACGGGGCCAGATACCGATTGATATAGATGTTCCGGGCCCAGAACGCCCATCGGGTCTCATCATCCGGGAAGGGATAGAAACCGCCTGAATACATGTCCGTGAGGCCGAGATTTTTTTTGAAGTCAAAAAACCAGTACTCAAATCGCTCGCCACTGTAGGTATAGCCTGCGGCGGTGGAAAGCCCGGCTCCCGCGCCGATCACAATGGCGTCGGCGTTTTCGAGCTCCTCCTTCAGGCGCTGCAGGTTTTCTTCCCGGCTGCCCGTATCATTGGTGAGGCCACCGCGAAGGCTTCGTACAAAGGAAATCCCCTTATGAAGTGTCAGTGTATAGTCTGCCTCTTGCTTATCAGAATAGATGCTCATAGATGCTCCTGTCCTTATCACTGAATACATTGAAAATTACGCGGGCCATGACGCTGTTATGTTCCGCGAGCCATTGCCTTGCTGTCTTTACCGCGATCTGTGCGGCCCGTTCCGACGGGAAACGAAATACGCCCGTGGAGATGCAGCAAAACGCCACACTGCGCAGGCCATTTTCCGCGCACAGATCAAGGGTGTTCCTATAGCAGTCAGCAAGATCCTGTTCCAGCGCCGCATTCAACCGGCCGGAAACGATAGGCCCGACGATATGGATCACCTTTTTTGCCGGGAGATTATAAGCATCCGTCAGCATGGGAACAGCGGTCGGCTGTTCATAGTCGGGCCCGTACTTTGCCCGAAGTTGCATCATCTGCCGATTGCACTCCGCGCGAAGCTGGACTCCCGCGAACGTGTGGATGCAGTTATCAATGCAGGTGTGCATCGGCACGAAACACCCCAGCATCTGCGAGTTTGCGGCGTTTACGATGGCGTCTGCGGCAAGCCGGGTGATGTCGCCCTGCCAGATGGAGATCACACCCTCTTTGACCGGGATATCTTCCAGTGTCACAATTCCTTTTCCTTCCGCACGCTCCCGCAGGTATGCATCCTGAAGCTGCAGCGTCTCCGGCGGCATGCGCCGCGGCATACGGATATTCATGAGCGACCGGAGAAGTCGTCTTCTGCCGTCTGTATCCCTCGGCGTCTCGATATTCTGATACTCACCGGAATCACGCTTGAAGGCCTCGACCAGCTCTGTCAATCGCTGATCCTGAGTCAGTTTTTCATCCATTTTGTCCCATCCTCCTGCCAGCCGTGCGATTGCCGTTTGCTTCCATGATTTGCTCCTTAAAAAGTACCCCGATGAGATCTTCACCGGAGCCTTTTGTGCTCAGATTTCTTTTGCCAAAATATCCTGCATTCCGATTTTAAGATCCGCAAGGGTATATTTCCGCATTTCATCTTCCATCGAATTCTGGATAGCTTTTAGTTTGCTGTCCAGCAGAGAGTGAATATTCCGGCCTACTGGGCATTCCGGGTTCGGCGCTTCATGGAAATGAAACAGGTCTCCATTCTCAATCGGTTCTATGGCTTGGTACACTTCATAAAATGTGATTTCTTCAAGCGGCCTGTTCACAGTAATGCCGCCAGTCCCTCTGGCAACGGTAATCAGTCCCGCGTTTTTTAGTTGAGCAAGGATCTTGCGAATGATTACAGGATTCGTGTTGATGCTTCCGGCGAGAAAATCACTGGTAACCTTGTTATTTTCTTTGAATACCTCCAAGCAAGTGAAGATGTGCAGGGCGACCGTAAATCTGCTCGATATCTGCATGCTTCTCACCTCCGAATAACTGTTACCATTGGATGTATCCTTCTGGCAGCAGGAAAGCTGCCTTTTCGGTGTCGCCGGAAGCAAACATGTTGATGATAGCAAGGGCCTTTTCAATTATAGTCATGCGTATACTCTCATTAGATTCTTATGAGGTAACCACTGGGATTTCAACTGACGACAAGAATATAACACAGCATGGATGTAATGTCAATGGTTACAACAAAAAACAGGAAAATCTCCACGGTGTAATCATTTCCAGGACAAGCTGCCATGAATTCTACCTGTTCTTAGCCATATCCTTATAATTAATTGTTGTAATGTATCATTGATCAGAGTATGTGTGCCAATTGATTACAACAAGCATCAGAGAGAACCAAATACAGTTTCCCTGATGCTTGATAATACATATTCTGGTTTCAGCCCTCCGTTCGGCCGTGAAAAGGTAGTCAGCCATCTGTGCTATCGTATTTGCTGTGATCTATCACATTAATTAAAATCTGCGCTGGGAAGGGAGCGTTTTTCATTACAGACAGATAAGTTTTCTTCATTGATAGATCAAGATCCATCAAAGATATATTTACAGGTTCTACACCATTTTTATGGAATATCGTGATAGAGTAGTATACCATAAAGAGTGAGATACGTTCAGCGCAATCATTTGAAATTTGTTTACAAACGGTTTGAAAAGTGTTGGCACTCTTTATATGTGACTGTTCTGTGACAGTTGCAGTAGTACAGTGAATGAGATCTCTGAATGAGATAGTTCAGGTAGAAAAATGGAGAAATAACAGATGAAACAGATAAAAATGATACAGAAAATCATAGCTGCGATTTTGGTACTGATGCTGTGCTTCAGTATGCTGACCGGCTGTGGCAGCGACAAAGAAAACAGTGGAGCAGCGGATCATGGCCAGGCTGATCCGGAGACTCCGGCGCTGAGTTCAGCCGGAAACGCAGCTGATGATGCGACAGGTATGGCCGCCGGATATACTGCAAAATATCTGCAACTTACAGATCTGCCTCTGACGGCTGCGCTGGAGAACGGTGTGGCAGCCGGTGATGCGGTCTATTATACTTCGCTGGGTGTCATTTCTGATGAAACTCCGGAAGGAGTTATTCCGGAATGGGAAGAACAGTACTGGGTCTATGGGCCGATGCTCTGCAAAGTCGGAACGGACGGTTCAATGCAAAAAATCCCGTATACCCCGTCCTTGCCGGAGACTGAGACGGCAGGAAACAGTGGCACGATCTTTAGTTCCTTATATGTGTCACCGAAAGGACAGTTGTGGATTGCCGAGAAGCAGTTTCATAACTGGTATGACGCTCCCGAGGGAGTGACTGAGAGCGATCCAGCGTTTGAAGACTATTTCCGCAGCGAGGAGAGCAGCAGGCTTGTGTGCGTCGAAGAGAACGGAACCGTTGTTTCAGAGATTTCTCTGGAAGGGCTTAAAACGCATGCGGAAGAAATCAGGGAAGCGGACGGCAGTTATTCCTTTGACGTCATCGGAATCGCTGAAGACAGTGACGGGCGTCTTTGTGTTGCCGTTCAGGAATGGTATTATGGACGAAACAACTACATTCAGGACAATCGAATCTGTGTCCTGGACGAAACAACCGGAAACCTGCTGGATACTGTCCCTATGAGCAGTACGCCGGAATACCTGGTTGGGCTCCCGGATGGGAATATAGCAGTCTGTTATTTTCAGGCAGGCAGCGATCAGATCAGTTTGCTTGATCTGAGCACAAAGAGCTTTGAAGATACGGTTGCGATTGATGATTTCGTCAACGGTATGATCGCTGGCGGGGGAGAATACCCGGTATATTACAGTGCCGGAGACAGTCTCTACGGACTTGATTTTTCAACAGGGGAGTCCGTGAAGCTCCTGAACTGGATTGACAGCGATGTGGCTCGTGAAGGAGATGAGAGCATCTGCGTTCTCGCGGACGGAAGAATTGTGACAACGGCAAGTTCAAAGACCGCGAACGGGATTGAAAACGATCTGGTTGTTCTGACAAAAGCTGAAGCGGGGCAGGCTGCACAGAAGAAAGTATTAAAGATGGCAGTCATGAATCTCTACCCCTTTACGAGCAAAATGGTAAGCCGTTTTAACCGAAACAACTCTGAATACCGGATTGAAGTGACAGACTATTCGCAGTTTAACGACTACAGCAGCGGAAATGAAGAGGACTGGAATGCAGGCATTACGAGACTACAGACTGAAATCATAGCGGGCGAAGTACCGGACATCCTGGATATCAGCCTTCTGTCGGCGTATCGCCTCGGCACAAAGGGAATCCTGGAGGATCTCTATCCCTACCTCGAGGCCGATCCAGAACTGAATCTCACCGACCTCAATGAGCATGTGCTTCAGGCTTTTGAAGAGAACGGACATCTTTATCAGACGGTTGGAAACTTTTATGTACTGACCACTGCAGGGCTGAGCAATGTCGTCGGAGATCAGATCGGCTGGAACATGGATGAGTTTAATGCCGCCATGCAGATGCTGCAGGCAGAGAATCCAAACAGTACGGTTTTTGGTGCTTACATGACGAAGGACACGGCGCTGACCTTCCTGCTCTATCTGGAACTGGAAAACTATGTCGACTGGAATAACGGAGAGTGCCGCTTTGATTCGGACGGGTTTATCCGCCTGCTCCAATTTGTCAAAAGCTTTCCTACAACATTTGACTGGACCAGTGATCTGAATACAAACGATCTTGATGAGGATACCCGGCTTCTCATGGGGCTTCAGCTTTTGAAACAGTGCAATTTCGTCTGTTTTGAAGATTATCAGATCAATACGATCGGACTCAACGGAGCACCGTGCACCTTCGTTGGATATCCGACTGAAAATGGTGTGGGAAGCATGTTTGCCCAGATTGGCAACTCATTTGCCATCACCTCAAGTTGTGCCGATAAGGAAGCGGCATGGGAGTTCGTGCGCCAGATTTTCTTGCCGGAGTATCAGGAACAGTTCATGGACAGTGTGTTCCCGACGAACCTGTCGGTATATGAAGAGATGAAGAACAATGCCATGACGCCGAAGTATCAGCGCAATCCGGATGGAAGCTATATGCTGAACAGCGATGGTGAGAGAATCGAGGAGGACCGGGGCAACACAGAGGTCAACGGAGTAACCTATCAGTACAAGACGGTTTCTGAAGAAGAGATCAGCAAGATTGAGGAGATTGTTCAGGCGACAGACAGCATCCTCCACGTTGATAACAGTCTGAAATCGATCATTGTCGAAGGCGCAGAGCCCTATTTCGCAGACCAGCGCAGCGTGGAAGAGGTTGCAAAACTGATCCAAAGCAAGGCTATGTTGTATGTCAACGAGCAGCGCTGATACATCAAGCCAGATTACAAGACGGTAATTGTCATGTAAATCTGGAGATGAGGCTCGTTTCGACAAGTGAGTTTAAAGGAAGAAGGAGCTGTAAAGCTGCAAAAAGGAGGAATACTCCTGTGCTATACAGCTCCTTAGGTATCATTGTTGTATTATTTCTGCAGCTGGGGTATAATGATTCAGAAAGAACGGGCAGATAACCCATTGAAATCCAACGCTATACCTACAGAAAGGACAGGCGTAGCAGATGAATTTGAAACTGATGCAGATCAGCAAGTTGGACCTTGCCCTGCTGCTGCAGCTGATCGGACTTGTGCTCGCTGTTTTGGCTGACCCGTATATTCAGACAAAGCACAGAAAGCTTCTTCTCTTCATCGCTGCACTGGCCTTCGGTCTGATCGTGCAGAATCATGTCGAGTATTACCTGGATAAAGAGAAAAACGATGTGCTTTTTCGCACTATCGTCAGTATTATCGGATACAGCATACGACCGGTCCTGATTGTTTTGTTGCTTGAGACTGTGAATACAGAAAAAAAACGCACCGTTTTCTGGGGCCTTGCTGGATTCAATACTGTTATATACTTGTCTGCACTATTTTCAAATGCAGTATTTTCCATTTCTGCGGATAATCGCTTCCTTCGTGGCCCGCTTGGATACAGTTGCCATTTTCTGTGTGCGATTTTGCTCGGGGCGCTGATGCAGGAGTCTTACAGCAGGTATCGGAAAGTGCGGGGCGTTGATGCCGCGATCCCGCTCCTGAATGTGATCGCGGTTGTTGCGGCCAATATTGCGGACTGGACAGAGACAGGTATTGAACCTGTCAGTTACCTTACTGTTACCGTAGTGAGCAGCTGCCTGTTTTATTATCTCTGGCTCCACCTCCACTTTTCGCGGGAACATGAACAGGCAATAGAAGCTGAGCAGCGTATCCAGATCATGATATCGCAGATTCAGCCCCACTTTTTATACAATACGCTCTCAACCATTCAGGCTCTCTGCCGGATTGATCCGGAAAAGGCGTTTGAGACAACAGAAAAATTTGGCACTTATCTGAGAATGAACATCGATTCGTTGAATCAGGCGAGCCTGATCCCGTTTCGGCAGGAACTTGAACATACAAAAACTTATGCGGATATAGAAATGATGCGCTTTCCCTATATTCATATGAGCTACGATATCAGAGAGGAACAATTCGAACTTCCTGCCCTTTCTGTTCAGCCAATTGTGGAGAATGCCATCCGTCATGGAGTTCGAGGGCAGTATAACGGGCGAGTCAGAGTGAAAACGAATTCCGATGAAGAAGATTACATTGTAACGGTTGAAGATAATGGGAGGGGCTTCTTTCCCGAAAGTGTGAATACGCTGGATGAAAGCCATATCGGGATCAGAAATGTAAGAGAACGGATTGAGATGTTCTGCGGGGGCTCAATGACAATCGAGAGTAATCCCGGTATGGGCACAACGGTGACCATCAGAATTCCAAAGGGGGATAAAAACCTATGACGGCCATATGCGTTGATGATGAACCCCTGGTGCTTCAGCTCACAATATCTCTGGTGCGTGAACTACCGCACTTTGATCAAGTGGAAGGCTTCGGCGGGGCTCTTGAAGCCCTGGACTGGCTGGAAAATCATCGACCTGATATCGCGTTCCTGGATATTGATATGCCGGTGATAAACGGGATCAAACTGGCACAAAAGATAATAGAGCAGTATCCTGATACTGCTATCATTTTTCTGACTGGCTATGCGCAATATGCCGTCGATGCCTTTGCGATTCATGCTTCCGGGTATCTTCTGAAACCGATCAATAAGGAGAAACTGTCAGAGGAAGTTGAATATGCACTGGCTGGAAAGAATTCCAAACGGTCGCCTCGTATTACGGTACAGACATTTGGAAATTTTGATATCTTTGTTGACGGAAAGACAGTCAGTTTTACACGTTCGAAATCAAAGGAGCTGCTGGCATATCTGATAGACCGGCAGGGAGGGAGCGTTTCCAGGACAGAGGCCTTCTCAATTCTGTGGGAAGACAGCATGTATGATCGTTCCATGCAGAAACAGCTTGATGTTATCATAAGAAGTCTTCGATCCACTCTGCAGGAATACGGAATTGGGGAGATTGTTGAGATGAAGGCCGGGGCGATGCGTGTGATACCAGAGCTGCTGGACTGCGATCTATATCGATTTTTCAACGGTGACGAGTCTGCTATTAACGAATATCGCGGGGTTTACATGAACGCTTATTCCTGGGCGAGCCTTACAGAGGCATCGATGGACCGGCGAGTGTAGCAGAACTGATCTTCTCTCTGTGTTTTGAGGAATCAGACTGTAATGTGACAGTTCTGTGACATTCCATATGATATAATTACTAAAAACAAAAGCGCAGTCAGTTCCTGATTGTTCTTTTGAATATAACATTATGAACTGTATGAAAAGGAGATTGGATATGAGAGATGTCATAATGAGTAAACTGAACGATGAGGATCTGGAAGGGGTTGCCGGCGGTTTCGGAGCCGGAGAAATAACGTCATCTGGCAGTTTTTCGTCCAGTACCGGCACGGCACTTAACCTGATAGTATACTGGAGTGTGCAGAATAACGGTGGTCAGAAGACGCTGAACGTGACTGTGTCTTCCTCCTCTTACAGTCTGTTTTGTACCGATTCCAGCGGCGGGGTTGAGCTGACCGTAAACGGCGTGTTATATGTTTCCAGCACGCCGGCGATTAACTACGGCGGCAACAGTATGGTAACGAATAGATTGGCGAATTTCTCTATTTCCAATCTTTCCGGTGCGGTATCTCTTACTGCTGTATGGCACTTCAACGGCACATACAGCAATGTTGCCATAGGAGATATCAGGGCTTCCGGAACTGCAATGGTCTGAGATTGGCGTATTTGATTTTTTCAATTACAATAAAAGCGAAATTCCCCGTAACAGGTTGCCAGAGTCTGAAACGGGGAATTTCTGCAGATAATTGACGGAACAGAGAATCCAATGGTATAATATAAGTAGAGAAGACTGGGAGGAGGAGCCGAAGATGAAGGAATTGACATTGGAAGCCAGTATTGACAATCTTGGGCAAGTGCTCTGCTTTATCGATGAACAGCTTGAGACCATCAACTGTCCTTTGAGAGAACAGATGAAAATTGATGTTGCCGTTGAAGAAATATTTGCCAATATTGCCAGCTACGCCTATGCCCCGGATTCCGGCAATACAACCGTGCGGATTGAATTTGAAAAGAACCCGTTAGCTGCTGTGATTACTTTTGTGGATTCCGGAGTCCCATACGATCCTCTGGAAAAAGCAGATCCGGATGTTTCGCTGTCTCTGCATGAGAGGGAAATCGGAGGCCTGGGGATTTTTATGGTAAAAAAGAGTATGGATAGTATGACATATCAATATGAAAAAGGACAGAATGTTCTACATATCAGGAAGATTCTGAAAGAATAATCAGTACATCAACAGGATGAAAAAGATGGAATTATCATTTTTGGATTCCAGAAGAAACTCCTTGTAAATAATGAATGTTTGTTGGACATTTGTTGGACAAGGTGATATAATATAAGATAGCTCTATTAGCAACACGAAATGGAGGAAATGATATGCTGAATATCAATAAAAAGCTTGAGGGTGAAAAGCTTACGATTTCTTTGGAGGGCAGACTCGACACGACAACAGCTCCGCAGCTGGAAACAATGCTGAAAGAAAACATTGATGGCGTGACGGAGCTCATCATTGATTTTGAGCAGCTTGAGTATATCTCTTCTGCTGGCCTGCGCGTTCTTCTCTCTGCACAGAAGACGATGTCCAAACAGGGAACAATGAAGGTGATCCATGTGAGTGACCTGATCAAGGAAATCTTTGAAGTAACCGGTTTCATTGATATCCTGACCATTGAGTAAAACAGATAGATGGATAATCAGATCTTTCGAAAAAAGAGCCTGGATCAGATTTCTTCACCTGAACAGTTAAATGATTACCTGCGTGTAACAAATCCCGCGGTATGGCTTGTGCTTACCGCGGTGATTCTGTTACTTGCAGGTGTACTTTTATGGACCTCTATTGCCTCGATCGACAGTTTTGCGACTGGCACGGCTCAGGTGAGCGGCGGCACGATGCAGATACAATTTGATGATACACAGATTGCAAAAAGTGTTCAGGTTGGGATGACCGTCACAACAGGGGATACCTCTGCTCAGGTAAGTAGTGTCGGTACTGCAGACAATGGAAGTATTTTTGCATTGGCGCCAACGGATCTTGCAGACGGAACTTATCCGGTCAAAGTTGTCTATAAACAGACACAGGTTTTGAGCTTGCTGTTTAACTGAGGATGGTTGGAATGAGGCAGAAGATGGTCAAGCAGCCAGTTACAAAGGGCAGAGCCAGAGTTCCAGTTGTGATGCAGATGGAAGCACTGGAATGCGGCGCTGCCTGTTTGGCTATGGTGATGGCATATTATGACAAATGGGTTCCGTTGGAACAGGTACGCCTGGACTGTGGTGTCTCAAGAGATGGGTCGAATGCAAAAAATATCCTGATTGCGGCACGCAGTTACGGATTTGAAGCCCAGGGATACCGCTGCGAGCTTTCCTCACTCAAAGATGGCATGCAGTTTCCCTGCATTATACATTGGAATTTCAATCATTTTGTTGTTTTGGACGGATTTCAGGGGAAATATGTCTGGCTGAACGACCCTGCAAGAGGAGAAATAAAAGTAACTCTGGAAGAGTTTGACCGCTCCTTTACCGGCATCTGTCTTCAGATTGTACCTGGACCGGAGTTTCAGCCAGGGGGAAAAAAGAAAAGCACTGTGGAGTTTGCACGGAAACGTCTGTACGGTGCTGGTGCGGCTGTCGCATTTGTTTTTCTCTCGACGATAATCGGTTATCTATTTGGGATCATAAATCCTGTCTTCTCAAGGTTCTTTATGGATCGACTGCTGACTGGTGAGAACAGGGAGCTTCTGATCCCATTCCTGTTGCTGCTTTCGGTTATGGGTATGGCACAGGTAGTCGTCTCCTGGGTTCAGGCTGTTTATAATCTGAAAATAAACGGGAAAATGGCTATTGTCGGCAGCAGTGATTATATGTGGAAAGTTCTGCGTATGCCGATGGAATTCTTCTCGCAACGCATGGCGGGTGATATCCTTCAGAGAGCGGGAACAAACGCCTCGATAGCCGGAACCCTGGTGAATACCTTTACGCCTCTTCTGCTGAATACCGCCATGATGATCTTCTATCTGGTTGTTATGTTGCGATACAGTGTTGTGCTGAGTATTGTCGGAATTGTCACTATTATTCTGAACCTTCTTGTTTCACGCCTGATTTCCGCAAAACGAGTGAATATTACTCGTGTTCAGATGCGCGACTCCGGCAAACTTGCATCTGCTACCGTTTCCGGTATTCAGATGGTGGAGACGATAAAAGCGAGTGGCGCTGAAAACGGTTATTTTCAGAAATGGGCAGGTTATCAGGCGTCTGTCAATACACAGCAGGTGAAGTATGCCCGTCTGAATCAGTACCTCGGTATTATTCCGACACTGTTGTCCGCAATTGCAGACGCCACTGTCCTGATCCTCGGTGTATGGCTCACAATGTCAGACCATTTCACACTCGGCATGATCATGACATTCCAGGCATTTCTGAATTCCTTCATGTCGCCGGCAATGACACTCATCTCTGCCAGCCAGACTATTCAGGAGATGCGGACCCAGATGGAGCGCGTAGAAGACGTGATGCAGTATCCGGATGATCCGAACTTCTCTGATTCTCCGCTTGATGACAAGGCGGACTATTCGAAGCTTTCCGGAAAAATCGATCTGAAAAACATAACCTTTGGTTATTCGCGTCTGGGCAATCCCTTGATTCAGGATTTTTCCATGCATATGGAGCCCGGAAGCAGAGTTGCATTTGTCGGGGCTTCCGGTTGCGGAAAGTCTACTCTGTCAAAATTAATATCCGGACTGTATCAGCCTTGGAGCGGTGAGATCCTGTTTGACGGAAAACCCATTTCGGAGATTGACCGCAGCGTTTTTACCGGCTCTGTTGCCGTTGTGGATCAGGATATTGTCCTTTTTGAGGATACGATTGCCAACAACATAAAAATGTGGGATGAATCCATCGAAGACTTTGAAATGATTCTCGCGGCAAGAGATGCTCAGATCTACGACGATATCATGGCCCGTGAAGGAGGTTTCTACGGAAAACTCACAGAAGGCGGTAAAGATCTCTCCGGCGGACAGCGCCAGAGGATTGAAATTGCACGTGTTCTCGCCCAGGATCCATCTGTCATTATTATGGATGAGGCGACGTCCGCATTGGATGCGAAAACGGAGTATGAGCTGGTAAAAGCGGTAAAGGATCGTGGAATCACATGTATTGTTATTGCTCACAGGCTTTCTACAATTCGTGATTGCGATGAGATTATCGTTCTTAATAAAGGTGTTGTTGTGGAACGAGGAACCCATGATGAGCTGTATGCCAGGGGCGGTTTTTATACGGAATTGATTTCCAATGACTGAGGAGGTGTGGTGAATGGGCTGGTTTGATGAACAGATCAGACAACGAAAACTGAGCGATCAGGAAGTTTTTGAAGAGTCCATTTTCCGCATGGCTTCTGTTGTGCTGGGAAGGCAGCGTGCCGGTGTTTTAAACGAAGAGCACATTGTAACAAAGGCTGCGATTGATGAGATTCTGAAATACTTTCACTATAAGCCCGCTGAGATCCCTGACAGCGTCAAGGATCCGGATGAGCAGCTGGAATTCTGTCTGAGACCGCATGGGATCATGCGCCGAAATGTGAGGCTGGAGGAAGGGTGGTATAAAGATTCTTTTGGCCCGCTCCTTGCATTCCTGAAAAATGATGAAACACCGGTTGCACTGCTTCCGAAACCCTTTATGGGCTATTGGTTTATTAACCCCGAAAACGGAAAAAAGACAACACTGAACGGCTCCAACGCGAAAATGTTTGATGAAGATGCGATCTGCTTCTACCGCCCGCTTCCGCTGAAGAAGCTCGGAATCCCAGACCTGATCGTATACATGAAAAACTGTCTGAATACCGGGGACTATGTTTCGCTGATTGCTCTTACGCTTATCGGGACCCTGTTTGGCATGCTTATGACTGGTATTACGCGGGCTTTGACCGGTTTTGTTCTGGACAGCGGAAGTGCCGAATTGCTGATCGGCACAGCGGCATTTATGGTCTGTGCCATTATTTCCTCGCAGCTTACAGGCGCCATCCGATCGCTCATGATGAACCGGATTGAAATCAAAACCTCCCTCTCTGTGGAGGCGGCAATGATGATGCGTGTCATGAATCTGCCGGCCAACTTTTTCAGGAAGTATTCCTCCGGTGAACTTTCAAGCCGTTACAGCGCGGTGAATCAGTTGTGCAGCCTGCTGCTGGGCAGTGTGTTTTCAACGGGACTTACATCTCTTATGTCCCTGCTGTATATTACCCAGATCTTCCATTATGCGCCAGCACTGGTTGCACCGGCACTGGTCATTATTCTGGTCAGTGTCAGCATCAGTGCGCTTTCCACGATCACCCAGATGCGCGTCAACAGACAAATCATGGAACAAAGTGCGAAGGAAAGCGGTCTGAGTTTTGCACTGATCAACGGAGTTCAGAAAATAAAGCTTGCCGGTGCAGAGAAAAGGGCGTTCTCACGTTGGGCAAAGGCGTACTCAGATGCGGCGGAACCGATCTATAATCCACCGGTCTTTATCAAAGCGAACACAGCGATTACAAGTGCCATCTCACTGGCTGGAACGATTGTTATCTATTATCTCGCGGTTCAGACAAGAGTAAGTCCTTCGGAATATATAGCGTTTAACGCCGCGTACGGCGCTGTAACCGGCGCGTTTGCCTCTCTGACGGGAGTCGCACTTTCCATTGCACGTATCAAGCCCATTCTGGAGATGGCGGAGCCGATTCTGAAAACGGAGCCTGAATCAGCGGAAAACAAAAAGATGGTGACAAAACTCAACGGCAGTATCGAAGTCTCCAACGTATTCTTCCGTTACAATGACAGCATGCCCTATGTGGTCGACGGAATGAATTTGAAGATCAAAGCCGGGGAGTATATCGCCATCGTCGGAACGACAGGCTGCGGCAAGAGCACTCTGATGCGGCTGCTGCTTGGATTTGAAACACCGGAAAAGGGTGCGATTTATTATGACGGCATGGATATGTCCAAGCTGGATCTGCGCTCCCTTCGACGGCGTATTGGTGTGGTGACACAGGACGGCAGCCTGTTCCAAGGTGATATTTATTCCAATATTGTGATATCAGCTCCGTATCTCGACCTGGATGCGGCCTGGGAGGCGGCCGAACTGGCAGGAATCGCCGATGACATCCGGGCAATGCCCATGGGCATGCAAACGGTGATCTCCGAGGGCCAGGGAGGAATCTCAGGCGGCCAGAAGCAGCGCCTCATGATCGCGCGAGCTGTGGCACCGAAGCCAAGAGTTCTGATGTTTGATGAGGCGACCTCCGCTTTGGATAATAAAACCCAGAAGCGGGTCTCCGAAGCCTTGGATGGGCTCAAGTGCACACGAATTGTGATTGCGCACCGCCTTAGCACGATCAAAAACTGTGACCGTATTCTGGTCCTGGACAAGGGTCATATTCTTGAAGACGGCACCTATGACGAACTGATTGCGAAAAACGGCTTCTTTGCCGAACTGGTGGAAAGACAGAGGCTGGACGTTACATAAGAAAGGAAGAGACGGTATGGCGCATCCCCTGATAAACAATGCTTTTTATAATGCAATTCTGCATTTTGAAGAGGACGATGACGCGCAGGAATACTATTACAGAGTTATGGACAGTGTCATTGAACGCAACGGGAAGAAGGATACCGTGCGGAATCAGATCCTCAGAGCGTATGCGATGCTGTTCTGCGATGATATCGGGGCTGTAGCCGGGCAGCTCGCCGGGCCGGAGGATGTGGAAGCGACTGCTGACCGCCTGCATACCGGCAATATGGGCTTCGATCCAAAGCACTGGTACAGGATGCAGCACCATTTCCCGATCATTGACGAAGACAACTATGACAGGTTTGCGGCCCTGGTGATTTCAGATCTGAGTGCGGGACCTCTGCGGGATGCGGCGCTGAACGGCGGGGACATGCTCCTGGTTGGCGAAGTAGGCTCCCTTTATATGACAAGTGAAGAGTTGAAGCATCAGAAAGTGCGCACGGTTTCCAGCAGCGGACTTGTATTGGGAGGAACGGAAGAATGACTGTCCTCATCGTTTTTGAAAATGAGGAAACGCTCCAGTCTGTCAAAGACTTTGTTTCGGCAATCGATCCTGAGGCGGAACTTGCCTGTTTTGGGAGCAGTCTTACTGCGCTGGCGGCTTCCAGATCGAGAGAAGTTGATATTGCGATTCTTGACACCTCTCTGTCCGAATTGAACGGACTGGACTTCGGACAGTATCTCCAGGAGATGTATCCCCTGGTCAATTTGATTTATCTCTCTGATGACAAACAGTTCGGCTATTCCGCCCTGGCGCAGCATGCCAGCGGCTATCTTCTGAAACCGCCGTCCCGGGAGAATCTGCAGAGAGAGTTCGAAGATCTGCGGCATCCCGCGGCCCAGAAGAATCAGAAGAGAGTATTTGCCCAGACCTTCGGTAACTTTGAACTCTTTGTTGATGGGAAGCCTGTTGCCTTCAAGTACTCCAAAACCAAAGAGATTGTAGCGGTCCTGATCAATAACCGTGGCGCACAGACGACAAACGGTGAAATCATCGCCTGCCTTTGGGAGGATGACGGCGACCCCGAGAAGAAAGCCTCTTACCTGTCCAATCTGCGACAGGACCTCCAGAACACCTTCTCCAGGCTGAAGCTGAACGGGATTATTCTGAAACAGCGCGGGAGCATGGCCATTGCTACCGATCGAATTGAGTGCGATCTATACGACTGGTTGAACAATAAACTCGAATCCAAATATCAGTATCTCGGGGACTATATGAATCAGTACAGCTGGCCAGAGACTGTCCATGCGGAATTGGATGAGATCAGCTACGCCCTGTATGATGACTGAAAAGATTGAAATCCCTTTTTCCAGCTGATATCCATTCTGTTAGGAGCCGTTCTATGAAGAAGACACTCTTCCAGATCCTTGCTGCGAGCCTCCTGTGGTTTTGCGTGCTCTGTCTGTGTATCCGTCTTGGCGGAGATGGGTTGACGCTTTATTTTGAACTGCCTCCTGAGGCCAAAGGCATGGAGTTGCGTTTTTCACCGGAACAGGTAGTGCAGCTTGCAGACAGCCGCGTTCTGGAAGAGGAGCAGGAGCTTGCGCTTCACTTTACAGCGCTGCAGAGAGGTAAAACAACTGCCACACTGGTCTGGGAAGGCTTGAGTGAGAATTCGCTTTATGAGCGTGAAATTACCATGACGCTGCGATCCCTTGCTTTCGGTATCCTGACTGACAGCATTACCTGGAACTTCACAGGCTGGGAATACCTAGTGCTTTGCCTCATGTTGTATTTCCTCTCCGTGTCCGGAATCCTTTTTGCTGCGTCGAGGCGTGAACAGCAAGCGATTCACTTCAGCTATCGGTCGATCCGCCTGCTCGGTCTTTCAATTTTCTTCTTCGTGATAAGCTTCTTCCGGACGGAATATCTCCTTGCATTCCTTCAAGACAGAAATGCGGGTACCGTCTGGACGCTGCTCCTCGGGATCATTTCCTCTGCCCAGACCTTTGTGCGCTGGACTGCTTATGCGGTTGGCATATTTGCGATGCTGGTTGCAATCAGCAATCTGGTCCTGATCTGGCACGAGGGATTACGTCCAGCAAACATGCTCGGGATTTTGATTGGAGCGGGTATGGTCCTCGGCGCGCTGAGCGGAATCCGCCTTTCCTATTCCCGGCTCACATTTCCGATGCGCAATATTCTCTGCAATGTCTATGCTGGCATGTTTGTTTATTTTGAATGCCAGCTCGCTGCGACTGTCATTCGAGCGGTCGAAGCGGGAAGACATGAACCGGCATATGACAAGGAATATGTCATCATCCTCGGATGCCGGATCCGCCCCGACGGAACGCTTTATCCGCTTATCCGCGGAAGAGTGGACCGCGCCATTGCTTTCGCCCGGGCTCAGGTGGCCGCCTGCGGGAAACAGCCGATCCTGGTTCCCAGCGGAGGGAAAGGGAGTGATGAACCTGTGGCGGAAGCGGAGGCGATGGCAGATTATATGCGCGAGCAGGGGATTGATGATAACCAGATCCTGATAGAAAACAGATCCCAGACAACACGGGAGAATCTTACGTTCTCTCGTGACTTGATTAAATCAACGGAGAAGGACGGCAGAGTAGCCTTTTCCACATCCAGCTACCATGTGTGCCGGGGCGGGATCCTGGCAGAAGAAATGGGCTGGAATATTGACGGCATGGGAAGCCGCACAAAGTGGTACTTCTGGCCCAACGCGTTCCTGAGAGAGTTTATCGGCCTCCTTGCGGAGAGTTGGATGTCACAGCTGGTAGCCGTAAGCATTATTTCCGCGCTCAGTGCAGCGCTGACCCTGATTATGT
The DNA here is from genome assembly GCA_902798545.1 of Oscillospiraceae bacterium. Classification (GTDB taxonomy): domain Bacteria; phylum Bacillota; class Clostridia; order Oscillospirales; family Oscillospiraceae; genus Limivicinus. Next base: position 20,237 of record CADBWQ010000026.1, on the reverse strand, counting down.
GAAGAAAGGTTTTGACCCATGGCAGTAAAAATACGTATGATGAATGATAAAGAAATGGAAACCGTCACCGGCGGCGCATACAACGGAACTGTGTTCCTGTATACGGTACAGAACGGCGACAGCCTGTCTGTCCTGGCCCATCGCTTTGGGACGACAGTGGCTGTCCTTGCCGAGCTCAATCATATTGAGAAGCTGGACAGCGTGTATCCCGGCGTGAAACTCCTTGTCCCTCTGAAGGGGTAAAAAGGAGAAGAAAAGAGCCCGACGGTCTCAGAGACCGCCGGGCTCTTTTCTTCAGAAGAGAATCAGCCGACCAGGTTCAACACGAGGGTCAGAACAACAAAAGCGATAGCAAACCACTTTGTGGCTTTCGCAAGCTTCGCATCTAGGGTCTTGGCTTTCCCCTTGGACAAAAACGTCTCAGCACCACCGGAAATCGCACCGGAAAGACCGGCACTCTTTCCGCTCTGCATCAGAACAATCACGGTCAGGGCAAGACCGGAAAGCAACTGAAGAACTGCAAAGACGATTGTAACAGCAGACATAATAACGTCAATCCTTTCAAAAACACATGTACTCTTTGTTGAAGCCCAAAAACTATAACACATTACGAGTAGAAATTCAAGTATTATTTATCAGGTGCCGAGAGAAATCTTTCAATTATTTATAATTCGGGGATTGATTTTTCAGGGACATTCTTTTATTATGTTCTCGAAGAAATCCCAGACTCGTACATCATTTTTTAAGGATAGAAAGGGGAAAAATATGGGTCTTATTCATGCAGCACTCGGTGCCTCGACTGGCGTTCTTGCCGACCAGTGGAAGGAATACTTTTACTGTGAGGCGCTGCCCAATGACGTTCTTGCCGTAAAAGGAAAGAAAAAGTCCACCATGCGCGGTGGCAACAACGGGGTTGACAACATCATCTCCAGCGGTTCTGTGATTGCGGTTGCAGACGGACAGTGCATGCTGATCGTCGAGCAGGGCAAGATCGTGGACGTCTGTGCGGAACCGGGTGAATACCAGTACGATGCGTCTACCGAGCCTTCTGTGTTCTCAGGAAATCTTGGAGACAGCATTATGGAGGTTTTCAAAGTTCTCGGTAAGCGCTTCACTTTCGGCGGAGAAGCTCCCAAGGACCAGAGGGTTTATTATTTCAACACCAAGGAGATCACCGGCAATAAATACGGCACGCCATCACCGGTCCCGTTCCGTGTGGTGGATGCGAATGTTGGCCTGGATATCGACATCTCGATCCGTTGCTTTGGCGAATACAGCTTCCGTCTGACCAATCCTCTTCTGTTCTATACCAATGTCTGTGGTAATATTACAAGTCAATATACCGTAGAGCAACTCAGCGGGCAGATGCGCACAGAACTGCTCACCGCACTGCAGCCCGCCTTTGCCAGAATCTCGGAGATCGGTGTTCGCTATTCGGCGCTGCCCGGCCATACGCATGAACTGGCGGATGCACTGAATGCAGAGCTCTCCGCCAAGTGGAGTGAATACCGCGGCATTGAGATCGTCTCTATCGGCGTATCCAGCGTGAAGGCCAGCGAAGAAGACGAACAGATGATCAAGGAACTCCAACGCAATGCTGCCTTCCGTAATCCAACCATGGCGGCGGCGCATCTGGTTGGGGCGCAGGCATCTGCCATGCAGGCAGCCGCGGCGAATGAAAACGCGGGTGCGGTCATGGGCTTTGCCGGAATGAACATGGCCCAGGGCGTCGGCGGAATCAGCGCACAGGGCCTGTATCAGATGGGGGCGCAGCAGCCTGGAGCTTCGACGGCTGCAGCGGATCTGTGGACCTGTCCCGGCTGCGGAAAACAGGCCAGCGGAAAGTTCTGCGCCGAATGCGGAACGAAGAAGCCGGAACCCGTCGTGGTGGTCGGCTGGACCTGCCCAAACTGCGGAAGTGTAAACAAGGGCAAGTTCTGTGCCGAATGCGGGACGAAGAAGCCGGATGGCGCGCCCCAGTACCGCTGCGACAAGTGTGGCTGGGAACCGGCGGATCCGACAAACCTGCCGAAGTTCTGCCCGGAATGCGGCGACCCGTTTGATTCTGGCGATATCGTGTGATAATGAGGAGGAGTGCATGATGCTGGGCAGAAAGAACAATGGGAATCGTTTTTTGCCCTTCCTGATTGCACTCTTTTTTTCTTTTCTTGTCTCCGGCTGTGGCCGGGCGAGTGACACCAGCGGCCTTGCAGGAGAATGGGTTCTGGATGCAGTGAACAGCGGAGGCATTTCTCTCCCGGACCTTCTGGTTTCCAACAACAGACTGGCGCTTCGCCTCGACGCCGACGGCATCGGACAAATCGCAGGGGAAAATTCGGAGGGACGGGTGAAATGGTCTTATGACGAAGGAACCTTTTTCCTTCAGACCGGCTCACTGTTCCTGACAGGTACCGTGGAAAACGGCACGATTATCCTCCGGACTGTGGACGGAGAGACGGAGCTGCGCATGATCAGGCGGACAGAGATGTCCCCGGAAGACGGAGCTGTGGACACAGGCTGCGATGCATTTCTCGGCGAATGGTACGGCTGGTGGAAGATCGAAAACTCTTCCGGAGACATGCCGGTCAGCTGGTATGACTGCTGCGCCGCTTTTACCAGGACGGAGGACGGAAATATCCGTATGTCTCTATGGGATGAAGACGGCAGTCGGACACAACCCCTGTCTGAAATCGTCCTGACGCAGGAGACTGGGGATCGGATTACTTCTCTGAACGGATATTTTGACCTTATGGAGATTCATAAAGGGGAATTAACGCTCGCAAAACCGGATCCGGCGCTTCTGATCTCTGAGATCGAACATGACGCAGAAGGAGAGCACTACAGCGCGACGGTTTATCTCCGCCCCTGGGGAGACCGCTGGGAGGAAGCACCGAAGAATCAGAGACCGTTTTACTATGAAGACTGGTATCTGCCGCTGGTAAACAGCGGCGCGACGATGCCGGATAAGATTCCCTGGGAGACCCTCGAAGAGCGGCGTGTGCATCCCTGAGGTGCACAATCATCCAGAACGAACGGGAGTAGACTATGCCATCACAGATCACAAACTATCAATGCCCATCCTGTACCGGGCCGCTGCACTATGACGGTGCCAGTGGGAAGCTGCAGTGCGATTATTGCGGAAGCAGCTTTACAACTGCTGAAATCGAAAAAATCTATCAGGCAAAGCTGGAAGAAGCGGAACAGGCAGCCATCGATGAAGCCACGCAAGCCGGCGGGGAGAATAACGCGGAAGAGGACTGGGATTCCGAACAGAACATCTGGGACGCGAAGCAGGATGGAATGAAAATCTATAATTGCCCGTCCTGCGGAGCACAGATGATCTGTGACGCAACGACGGCGGCCACCAGCTGTCCGTATTGCGGCAACCCCTCCGTGGTACCGGGGCAGTTTCATGGAATGCTGAAGCCGGACTATATCCTTCCTTTCCGGCTTTCAAAGGAACAGGCACTGGATTCGCTGAAAAAGTACTATCAGGGCAAGAAACTGCTTCCGAAGGCCTTCTCCAGGACCAGCCATTTGGAAGAGATCAAAGGTGTATATGTCCCGTTCTGGCTGTTTGACGGAAAGGCGGTTGCCGATACGAGCTATCGTGCCACCAGGGTGATGTCCGTGCCACATGGGAATGAGATGGTTACGACGACGGAGTATTACGATGTCCGCCGTTCCGGAACCGTGCGCTTTACGCGGATCCCTGCCGATGGCTCCAAAAAGATGCCGGACGACCTGATGGATTCCATTGAGCCTTTTGACTATACGGATCTGAAGCCTTTTTCCACTGCATATATGCCCGGGTTCCTGGCGGATATCTATGACGTGGATGATAAAGAGAGCTTTGAGCGCGCAAAAACGAGAAGCTCAACCACCGCACTGGAGATCCTGGATTCGACGGTCTCAGGGTATTCCTCCGTAACACCGAGGGAGAGACAGGTTCATGTACAGAGAGAGAGAACCGTCTACGCGCTCCTGCCGGTATGGATGCTCACCACCCGATGGAACAATAAGAACTTCATTTTTGCCATGAACGGCCAGACAGGGAAGTTTATTGGGGATCTGCCGGTCTCAATGGGCCGCTACTTTGCCTGGTTTGCAGGAATCGCAGTACCCCTGGCTGGAATTCTCACGGTACTGCTGAAACTGATGTAAGGGGAGTGTGACGCATGAGAAAAGCGCATCTGATCTGCTTTGCGACGGTTCTGGCGTTCCTGCTGCTCCTCACAGGAATGTGCTTCGCGGAGAATCAGGAAAGTCTGCCCTACTATGTCTCCGATACCGCAGGCTTGATGACTTCCGAAGAGTGGCGGAAACTGGAATCAACGGCGGAAAATATTTCAGAGCAGTACGGCTGCGGAGTATACATTGTAACACTCCAGGACTACCGCGATTACGGCTCCTATAACAACTTCTGGGATTTTTCAGAGGCTTTCTATACTCGATACAATATGGGACTGGGTGAGGCGCGAAACGGTATCCTCCTGATCATGAGCATGGCGGAGCGTGACTACAGTCTTCTGGCCTACGGGAGAGATGCCCATTATGCCTTTACCGATTACGGAAAGAACGTACTTGAGAACCGCTTCCTGGATAACTTCATGCGCAGCGATTGGACTGGTGGATTTGCGGATTACATCAATGGCTGTGGAGAACTTCTGGGACGCGCGGCTGCGGGCGAACCGCTGGATGTGAGCTACGAAGAACGCTCCGGGCTCCCGGATGAAGTCAGTACCGGCATCATCATCGGACTGCCTCTTCTGGTCGGCTTCGGCGCCTGCGAGGGAATGCGCAGAAACATGAAACCGGTGAAGCCCCGTAGCCGAGCCGATGAATACATTGTCCCCGGCGGCATCAACCTCAGCCTGAAACGGGACGTGTTTGTCAACCGCACCGTCACGCGTACTGTGATCCGCACGGAAAACCGGGATTCCGGTTTTCACGGGGGCGGGGGAACCACGGTCAACTCCCACGGGTTCTCTGGACACAGCGGAAAGTTCTGAGGAAAGAATACATACGAAAAAGAGCTGCAGATCGCGGCTCTTTTTCAGGTTTCAGAGGATTTCTCTCTTGTATTCCGCTGGGAGATTTGGTAATATAAATAAATGTGTATCAATGTCGACCCATGGCGACCGGACGGAAGAGAGGTGAGAGCATGAGTGCGTGGCAGTCCATTTTGCATGGCTTTGATTTCAACTATCTGCTGAGCCTTGTTCTTGGCGTGTTACCTTCTCTGCTCTGCATTACTCTGCATGAGCTCTCTCACGGCCTGGTAGCATTCCGCCTGGGTGATGACACCGCCAGGCGTGCGGGCCGGCTGACGCTGAACCCCTTGAAGCATCTCGATCCGATGGGACTGCTGATGATGCTCGTCTTCCACTTTGGCTGGGCAAAACCGGTCCCGGTGAACATGATGAAGTTTCGGGATCCGAAGCGCGGCATGGCCGTCACGGCTCTTGCCGGCCCGGCCTGCAACCTCCTGATCACGGCGGTGTTCCTGTTCCTGTACGGGCTTCTTCTACGGCCACTTTCGGGCAATACTGCCGGAAAAACTGTCCTGGAGCTTCTGAAACTGACGGCTTATATCAGCCTTGGATACTGTGTTTTTAACCTTATACCGATCCCTCCCTTGGACGGGTCGAAGATCCTTTTCTCGATTTTGCCGGATCGGTCCTATTGGAATCTGATGCGGTATGAGCGCTACGGTTCTCTTGCTCTGATTGTTCTTGTTTGGACAGGATTGCTTGGAAAACCACTCAGCCGCTTGATTCACACTGCATTTGAACTGGTTTTTCCCATTGCCGGATTGGCGTTTCATCTTGTGAATGGATAGAATTTGAATGGATAATCCTAGTTTCCGCCTGGCGGGTATTGTTCGGGAAAAGGACAGCATGCAGGATTTTGAAGGGCCGCTGAACCTGATCCTAATGCTGCTGCAGAAAAACAAAATAGAAATCCGTGATCTCAGCATTTCTGATATTCTGGATCAGTATCTGGAATATCTAAGCCGTATGCAAAGTCTCGATCTGGAGATTGCCAGTGAATTCGTCCAGATGGCCTCACATCTACTATATCTCAAGACGAGTACGCTTCTGACTACCGAGGAAGAAGTCAGTGAGCTGGAGATCCTGATGCAGTCTCTGGAACAGCTGCAGGCCAGAGACCGTTTTGCCGCGATGGCGGTGGTGCTTCCGCAGCTGAAAAAGGCCTCGGAAAAGGGATTCCTGTATATGACGAAGCCGCCGGAACCACTGCCTGCGAAGAAGCAGGAATATGCGTACCGGCATGAGCCGGTTGATCTGCTGAAAGCGATGCTTGCCATCTGGACCCGCAGCGGCGCCACAACGCCTGAAAACGAGCGGCGCCTGTTTGCCGCCATGCCGCGGAGAATTGTCTACAGCGTGAGGGACAAGGGCCTGGAAATCATCACTAGGCTTCGCGAAGGCCCGCAGACCCTGCCGGGACTTTACGCCGGCTGCAGGACCGGGTCGGAGATTGTCGCGACCTTTGTCGCGGTGTTGGAACTCTGCCGTTCAGGGAACCTGCAGTTTGAGCGGGTGGAAGGACAGGTCGTTTTGCAGTTTACGGGAACGGATAAAGAAATAGAGACGATTTTGGAGAATTTTGAGGAAGAATCATGACAGATTTGAAGGCCGCTCTTGAGGCAGTTTTGTTCGCTGCCGGGGAGAGCGTCCCGGTTGGAAGAATTTCTCTTGTCTTTGCGGTGGAACAGGACGAGGTTCTGCTTGCCGCAAAAGAACTTGCCGAGGACTATGACCGGGAGAAGCGAGGTATCCGGCTACTTCGGATGGATAATAAACTGCAGCTCTGCTCGGCGCCGGAGTATGCTCAACTGATTGTGCGGACCCTGGAGCAGCGCAAGCCTCCCATGCTGTCCCAGTCCGCTCTGGAGACGCTTTCCATCGTGGCGTATTATCAGCCGGTAACCCGCGCCGTCATAGAAAAAATGCGCGGTGTTGACAGCAGCTACACCGTTTCCGCACTGCAGGAGCGAGGACTGATCGAAGCCTGCGGAAAACTGGAAGCGCCCGGGCGCCCGACCCTGTATGCGACAACGGATGCTTTCCTGCGGGTGATGGGAATCGAATCTCTCCAACAGCTCCCACCGCTTCCGGAAGTGCAGGGAAGCGAGGGGACGGAGCAGCTTCGCAAGAGTATTGCAAAGCTGCAGGAACCGGACGCGGAACAACAGCAGACGCTTTTTTCGGATTCCGTTCCGGAACAGACAGGAGCGTGAGAGCGATGGTCGGGTGGATTATTCTTGCTGTTCTGATCACGTTAATTGCGCTGATCCTTCTGATTCCAGTCGGAGCTGATATGCGCTATGAAGAGGACGGTGTTATCCGGATTTCTGCAAAGGTTGCCGGCATCAGGCTCCAGCTTCTTCCGAAAAAGAAGAAAGCGCCCAAACCGGAAAAGCCGGAGGAGGAAAAAGAGGAGAAGCCGCATCCCGAAAAGCCGGAGAAGGAAAAAAAGCCGAAGAAAAAACGGGCACTCTCTCTGAATACGGAAGAGATTCTGGAGCTGCTGAAGACAGTACTGCGCGGTTTTGGTCGCTTCGGAAGAAAGTTCAGGGTGGAACGTTTCCGCCTCCACTGGATCGCGACAGGCAGAGACCCTTATCTGACAGCCCGCCTCTTTTCGGTTGTGAATGCAGGTCTCTCCGAGCTCGCCCCGATCTGTTCCGCTCGCTTTCAGTGCCGGGACTCCAGCGTCTGGACCGACATGGACTTTGCGAGAGACGACATGTTTTTCGAATTTGGTCTCACTATGACCATACGTATCGGTCAGGTCCTTACCTCCGGCATCGGTATCGCCATCGGCGCACTGAAGATTCTCCTACGCAGCAGACGGCGTGCGAAGCGTGAAGCAAAGGAAGAGAAAGCTGCATTGGAAAAATGGCTAGCAGAGCATCCCGAGGATGCGGACCTATGGAAAGCACAGCAGGAGGAGCAGGCCCGCCGGGAACAGGAAGCTGCCTCTGCGGCCGAAGCTTCCGACCAAACCGGGGAGACGTAAGTGATGCTGGAAAGCTTCGCGGAGAAAGCCCTGAATCAGTTAGAAATAATAGAATTAATCAGCTAATACCTTGAAAGGAAGTATTTCAGATGGATAACACAAACCCGATTGGAAAGCTCATGCAGTCAACCATGGACAACGTGAAGGACATGCTGAAAGTTGACACCGTTGTCGGTGACCCGATCTACACGCCCGACGGAATTACCCTCGTCCCAATTTCCAGGATCAGCGTCGGCTTCGGCGGTGGCGGTGTTGAGTTTACACAGAAAAAGATCGGCGGAGACCGTCCATACGGAGGCGGAAACGCGACCGGTGTCAAGATCGAGCCGATCGGCTTCCTCGTCATCAAGGAAGGCGTTATTCGTATGATCAATGTCACACCTCCTGCCAATACCACCATTGACCGCCTGATCGATCTCGTGCCGCAGGTTATGGACAAGGTTGACAGCTTCATCGAAAAGCAGAAAAACGCAACCTGATGCCGGAGCGTCTTCAGAAGCTGATTGCCGCATCCGGCCTGATGTCCCGTCGGGCTGCGGAAAGCATCATCGCTGCCGGGCGGGTGACTGTGAACGGTCACCCGGCGAAGCTGGGGGACTCTGCCGAAGAAGGGGACACTGTGCTCCTTGACGGTCAACCTGTTCCACTCAGAGAGCAGAAACGATATTATATGCTTAACAAACCCCGTGGCTATGTCTGCAGCATGCACGATGAACGGGGCCGGAAGTCCGTCCGTGAGCTGCTTCCGGTATCCGCCGGAAGAGTCTATCCGGTTGGGAGGCTGGATATCATGTCCGAGGGGCTGCTCATTATGACAAACGACGGGGAATTTGCAAACTGTGTGATGCACCCTTCCTCCGGCATTCAGAAGATCTATCGTACCACTGTGACGGGTGTGGACCTGGAAGCCGGGATCGAAAGACTCCGGGAGCCGTTCTTTCTTGACGGTGTCCGTGTGCAGGCGGTGAAGCTCACTGTACTGAAGAAGGACGGGCAGGATGCCGTTCTGGATCTGACGATCGGTGAAGGGCGGAACCGCGAGATCCGCCGCATGTGTGAAACGGCCGGCCTCAAGGTGAAGCGCCTCACCAGAATTGCCGAGGGGCCTCTCCGCCTTGGCAATCTGCCGAGCGGGAAGTTCCGCAGTCTGAGCCAGGAGGAAATCGCTTCGCTCGTGGGAGAGAAAAGAACATGAATACGGATGTTGTCGTGATTGGCGCCGGAGCGGCCGGAATGATGGCGGCGATCTTTGCTGCGGAGAGCGACGCTTCGGTGGTCCTGCTGGAAAAGAACGATAAGACCGGGCGAAAGCTACGCATCACTGGAAAAGGACGTTGCAATCTGACCAACGACAGCGATGTGAAAGAGGTCCTGGCTAATATTCCCGGCGACGGAAGATTTCTCTACAGTGCGCTGACCGCATTCCCGCCGGAACAGGTCATGCGCTTCTACGAAGAGCACGGGCTCCCGCTGAAGACAGAGCGTGGGAAGAGGGTCTTTCCGCAGTCCGACCGGGCAAACGATGTCGCGGATCTTCTTCAGCGGACTTGTACGAACGACGGTGTGCGCCTGATCAGCGAAGAGGCGAAAGGGATCTCCCTTCAAAACGGAAAGGTCCGCGGCGTGAAAACTGACAGCGGGCTGATATCCTGTCGATCCTGTATCGTCTGTACCGGTGGACTGTCCTATCCTCTGACGGGTTCCACCGGGGACGGATACCGTTTTGCCAAGGCAGCCGGACATACCGTGGTACCGCCCCGACCTTCACTTGTACCGCTAGTGAGCCCGGACCCGTGCTGTGCCCGCATGCAGGGGCTTTCGCTGAAGAACGTGGAGCTGCGTGTCTACGAGGACGGAAAAATCATTTGCCGTGACAGGGGTGAGATGCTTTTTACGCATTTCGGTGTATCGGGACCGCTGGTCCTGTCGGCATCTGCAAGGATGCGGCATTTTGACACCGCTGCCTACCATCTGGAGATCGACCTGAAACCAGCCCTGGATGAAAAAACGCTGGACCAGCGGATCCAGCGAGATCTGAAAAAATATCAGAACAAAGAACTGCGCAACGCACTTTTTGATCTTGTGCCCCATGCGCTGGTACCGGAACTGCTGCGTGTCTCTGAAGCACCGGAGCTGGTCCGAGCGAACGAAGTGACCCGCGAGACACGACTCCGCCTGTTGCGCAGCCTGAAGGCCTTCCCGCTTGAGGTTTCCGGAACCCGGCCCTATACTGAGGCCATTGTGACCGCGGGTGGTGTCAATACCCGCGAAATTGATCCGCGCAGCATGCAGTCCAAACTGGTCCCCGGACTGTTCTTTGCAGGTGAAGTTTTGAATCTGGACGCCTATACGGGCGGCTTCAATCTTCAGATTGCCTGGTCGACCGGGCACACAGCCGGGATTTCTGCGGCAGCATACAGCTTGAAGAAAGAACAGGATGAATGATATGAATGACAGAGTTTCCATCGCCATCGACGGCCCCTCCGGTGCCGGAAAGAGCACACTAGCGAGGCGCTGTGCCGCCGCGTTTGGTTTCCTCTATGCGGATACGGGTGCGATCTACCGCACCGTAGGTCTGGCTGCTATCCGAGCGGGAATCGATCGGCGGTCTGGGGCAGCGGTCGAGGCCCTTCTCCCGGACCTGAAGATTGAAATGAAGTATAATGAAGAAGGGGAGCAAAGAATGCTTCTCAACGGAGAGGATGTCTCTGATATGATCCGCATGCCCGAGGTCTCCCTCGCAGCTTCGGATGTATCCGCCTTGCCCGCTGTAAGGACCTTCCTGATGGAGATGCAGCGCAGCCTCGCACGAAACCACAGTGTGATCATGGATGGCCGCGACATCGGCACGGTTGTGCTTCCGGATGCCGACCTGAAGGTCTTCCTGACGGCAAGTGCTGAGGAGCGTGCCCGCCGCAGAGTCAGTCAGCTCCTTGATAAAGGCATTTGTGAGGACTATGTGAAGGTCTTGGCTGAGATCCGTTATCGCGATGAACAGGATATGAATCGCGAGACGGCCCCGCTGAAACAAGCAGACGATGCGGTCCTCCTGGACACTACTTCGCTCAGCTTTGAGGAGAGCTTTGCCGCCCTCAGTCAGCTGATTCTGGAACGCTTTTGCATCCGGCAGGCGGAAAAGGAAATCAAAACCGGAAGATGAGAGAGCTGAAAGTTGCTGAGAGCGCCGGCTTCTGCTTCGGCGTGCGCCGCTCTGTGGAGATGGCGGAGAAACTGCTGCAGGACGGACCCTGCACAAGTCTTGGAATGCTGATCCACAATACTGATGTGGTTGACCGCCTCAGCCAGATGGGGATGCGGACGGTGGAACGTCCGGAGGATGTGCAAGACGGAGAGCGTGTTTTGATCCGTGCGCATGGTGTCCCTCCACAGACCATCGAGGCGCTGAATGTCCGCCATGCGGTGATTCACGACGCCACCTGTCCGAAAGTGATGCTGATCCACCGCATAGTGGAGAAAGCAAGTGCGGCCGGCCGCTTTATTGTGATCATCGGAATGAAGCTGCACCCGGAGGTCGAGGCTATCGCGGCACGCTGTGCCCGGTTTGTTATCCTGGAAAATGCCTCTGAAACCGAGTCGTGGCAGGAAGCCCATCCAGAGCTGTGGAATGAACCGCTTTCAGTTGTTGTTCAGACCACACAGACAAAAAATAATTTCGATGAATGCACAAAAGTGATAAAAAAAAGATGTACAAATGCGGAAATATCTGATACAATATGCTTTGCAACATCTACACGGCAGGAAGAGGCCGCAGCGCTGTCTCATGTATGTGATGCCATGGTCGTGATCGGCGGGCGACACAGTGCAAACAGTCTGCACCTAGCGGAGATTTGCCGACAAAGCTGTGAGAACGTCCAGTTCATCGAAAGACCGGAGGAATTGGATTTTTCAGCCATTAAAAAATCCCCGGTTGTCGGGCTCACTGCGGGTGCATCAACGCCTGCGTGGATCATTAAGGAGGTAAGAAACAAAATGAGTGACGAAATCAGAGTCGAAGAAGTCCAGGAAGAAGCAGCTGTCGCTGAAGCACAGGTTGCTGAGACTGTAGAAGAGCAGGTCGCGGCAACGGATGCGAAAGCCGCTGAAGAAGCTCCGGCAGTGGAAAAGGAGCTCAGCTTCGACGAAATGCTGGAGGAGACCCTGAAGACCATATATAATGGAGAAAAGGTAAGCGGAACTGTTGTTTCCATTACCGGAACAGAAGTCAGTGTCGATCTAGGCGCGAAGTATTCCGGTTTTATTCCGACTACGGAATTTACCGAAGCCGGTGTGAAGGTCGAAGACGCGATCAAGGTTGGCGACACGATCGAGGCTATTGTTGTCCGTGTCAATGATGTCGAAGGAACTGCGATGCTGTCCAAGCGCCGCCTGGATGCCGCAAAGGCCTGGAATGATGTCGAAGAAGCCGTTGAGAGCAATGCCATCCTGGAAGGTGTTGTCACGGAAGAGAATAAGGGCGGCGTTGTTGTGAATGTCAGCGGTGTCCGTGTTTTTGTCCCTGCAAGCCAGACCGATCTGCCCCGCGAGGCCGAGCTTTCCCAGCTTCTCCACAAGACCGTGCGCCTCCGCATTACCGAAGTCAACCGTGCGCGCAAGCGTGTTGTCGGCTCCATCCGCCGCGTTGCGCAGGCCGAGCGCCGTGAACGTGTCGAGAAGCTTTGGAACGAGATGGAAGTCGGTAAGAAGTACCACGGTGTTGTGAAGTCTTTGACCAGTTACGGCGCCTTTGTTGATATCGGTGGTGTTGATGGTATGGTTCATGTCTCCGAGCTGAGCTGGGGTCGTATCCATCAGCCTTCAGAAGTCGTTTCTGTCGGTGATGAGATTGACGTTTATGTCATTAACTTCGACCGTGAGAAGAGAAAAATCTCCCTCGGCTACAAGGATCCCGATGCCAACCCCTGGACGATGTTCACCAGCCGCTACTCCGTCGGTGACACTGCTGAGGTCAAGATCGTGAAGCTTATGAGCTTCGGCGCCTTTGCCGAGGTTCTGCCCGGAGTTGACGGCCTGATTCACATCAGCCAGATTGCGGACCACCGCATTGAGAAGCCGGAAGACGTTTTGCGTGTCGGCGATGTTGTTGATGCCAGGATCACGGCGATCGATGAAGAGAAGCACAAGATTTCCCTCTCAATCCGTGCGCTCCTGAATGAGGCCAAAGCTGTTACTGTCGGGGCTGCCGAGGACGAGGTTCCCGTGGAAGAAGACGGTGAGGATACCCTGGTCTATGAAGTCTCTGCCGAAGGCGAAGCCACCGGCGATGCCGCTGCCTTTACCGCAGAAGAGGAGTAATAAGGACTCAATCCTTCGCATTATCGAATTAAAAATGGAACCCCTAAGGAAAATGAAAATCCTTAGGGGTTTTTTTACTGTGTGGGGGAGGAACCGTCAGAGACCGGTTCTGCGGACTGGATGGTCCCGTCCGCAGGGACATCTCCGGCGTTTTCCTGGACAGCGATCTCATCTGCACCGGCATTGCTGTCCATCTGGGGGAGTCCGGAAGTGCTGTCGGCCTGTTGTTCACTCTGCTCTGCCAGCTTCGCAGCATAGGCGGCAGCCTGGGGATCCTCACTGGTCAGAAACTGCGAGAAAATATAACCCTTTTCGCCTTGAACCTGGACATGGGTCCATTCGCCGGTGACGCCAAGAACCTGAACCTGCTGGCCGTTTTGCATCGAGTCGATGATCGCACCCTCCAGGGAGGGGGACTTGCGGAAGCGGACTTCAGTGCCCTTGACATAGGCATACACGACCCTCGAACCGTTTCCGTTATCCTGGCCGGTGGTGTCGGATTCCTTCTCCTCAGGAACCTCTGACAGATAGAAAAGGATCAGGTCTTTCGCGTCGTCCGACAGGGTGAGATACTGGTCAATATCGATCGTAATCTGGCGATTGCTGTTTGGACGCATGGTGATCGTCGTGAGATCGGATTCCTCGTCGTCTTCCACCGAAGCGGTAGAGCCTCGCAGTTCAGTCGCCGACGGGGCAGAGGATTCGGCAGGCTTCAGGGAGACGGAAGGGTTCGACGATGCAGCGGCAGCCTGAGGAGCGGCGTCAGCCGTACCTGCGGTGTCTGCCGACGATACTTCGGTACTTTTGGAATCCGTTGTACCGTTCGCGGTGTCATCTTCATTTCCCGTAGTCTGGCCGGCCAAGGCATCTTCCGTGGCAGCGTCCGCGCCGTCGGAAGAAGGCATGTCTGAGATGATGCTAAGGGTGACCGGGATCGAGTTGTTATTCAGAACGTTATATACACCATAGGGAACGCGGAATTCAATCGCGGAGCTTCCATCAGGCTGGAGCCTGGGCTTCGAACCGTATTTCCCAGGCTGATCCCAGGAGAGAACCAGATAATTGACCGGTGCAACATTTCGATCAATGGTGTTGCTCTGTTTCCTTGGAACACGCACGATCAGGACAAATACAACCACGAAAATCGTTGCAACAACAACCCAGGGACTCACGGACCAGACATTTTTTGCCCAGCGCTTCAGCGTCCTGCTGCTGATCCGCTTCGGAGCGGTTCTGGATGCTTTTCTGCTCTCCGAAGAAGTCTGCGCGAAATGCTTGCGAAGCCTTCTTGATTTGGGGCCGCCGATGGCCATGCAGCATTTAATGAAGATCTCATATTCGAAATAGACTGTGCGGAGAAGACCGGCGTTGTCCTGCTCTGGTATTTCCAGCTGACGGGCAATCTCTTGAACGCTGTCCGCAGCGGCCTCAGGAAACAGCGCTGACGCGAGTTTCCCCACCGGGACGAAACGGAGTTCGCCCTCGTGGTCATAGCGCTCCAACAGGGCGCGGAGAAACTGTAGTGCAGAAGGCTCAGCTACGATAACCTGGCCGATGAGCAGCCTGGCCATACTGTCAGCAACCTGCTGTGCGCGGTAGTAACCTCCTTCCGGTGACGCTTCCCGATCGGAGTCCGGAGCAATACGGACAACAGCTTCCTGAACGATCTCATCGTCGACAACCTGAAGCATGGACAGTGAATCAATCGCATTGACCGCAGGATTCGGCCCGGTTGTACGTACATCAATTACATAGTAATCCTTCAGAGCGACAATCTCAGAGGATTTTGTTATCTGCTTAAACGTGATCATGGATACCTCCGTCAGGAAAAGAGGATCAGAACGAGATCCCAAGAAAGTGTATCAGCATTCCGAAAACGAGAGCCAAAAGATATAGAAGCAGCATAATCAGGATGTTTTCTTTCTGATTCGGATTGACACGAAACAGAATCAGCAGTCCAACACCCGCCCCGTCGAGCAGACCGGCAATCAGGTGACTGGCCGGCAAAACATTGTGCAGATACATCTGGGTCAGGAGAACAGAAGCTCCGCAGTTTGGAATCAGACCGACCAGCGCAGAGACAAAAAGTCCGAGAAACGGTCGGACAGAGATGAGAGAGGCCAGACGCTCTTCCCCGAGAAAGAGGAATGCGATGTTCAGAAAGATCGTGATGAGGAAGACAAAAAGAATGATATGAAGCGTGTGCTTTAGTGCCGATATCATGATACTACCGTTCTCACAGTGGCAGTGTTCCTTCTCACAGAGGCGTTCAATTTGAAAATCTTCCCCGTCCTCCGGCTGACCGGTTCTTCGACTGTTCCGGATGTGACAGAATCCGTCAATGACAAATCCGCAGATGATTCCGATGATCAGCTTCGCCAGAAGCAGCTTTATCATCCTGCTGAGAGGTACAGCTTCCGAAATCATGATGGGAACCATCTCATCTGATGTGGAAAGAAAGATGGCGATCAGAGTTCCGAGAGAAATGGCCCGCCCCGCATAAAGATTGGAGGCGGCGGCGGAGAAACCGCACTGAGGAACCGCACCGAGAAGGCTGCCCCAGAAAGGACCCATCCAGCCTGCCCGCTTAACCAGATTTCTTACACGATCTTCGGTATGGCTCTCCAGGTACTCCATGACCAGATAGGTTATGAACAGGAAAGGAAGTATTTTCAGAGAATCAAGAACAGCGTCTAGCAGAGCATCCAGCATGAGAAAACCTCTTATATTAAAGTTATAACATTATACGTCAGGAAAGAGGCTATTTCAAGTAACAGTTTAGAAATGAAAGAAAAAATCTATTGAAATTCTGTCCCTTATGTGCTATATTAGAAAAGCTAGGCAGATACATGCGGATGTAGTTTATCGGTAGAACTTCGGCTTCCCAAGCCGATAAGGTGGGTTCGACTCCCATCATCCGCTCCACTCTACAAAACCGTCGATCACGAGAGATTGACGGTTTTTCTATGCGAAGGAGCTGGCTAAATGAAGACGGAGAGGGAATATCCGAAGCTTGTCATATCTAAAAAGGGCAGCATAAGCGCCCAGCGCGGCCACCCGTGGATCTATGCCGAAGAAATCCTTACCCCGCAGGTGGAACTTCCGAACGGCTGCATCGTTGACGCCGTGACGGAGAGCGGTCGCTACCTCGGCACCGGTTTTCTCAGCCTTGAGAGTAAGATCCGCATTCGCATTGTCTCCCGGAATGCGAATGACCGCTTCGATGCGGCATTCTGGCGCAGAAGAATCCAATACGCCTGGAATTACAGAAAGACTGTGATGGGCACGGACTGTGACTGCTGCCGCCTCCTTTTCGGGGAGTCGGACGGCTTTCCCGGTCTCACTGTCGACCGCTTTTCTGATCTCCTGTCCGTCCAATGCCTTTCTTACGGTATGGAGCAACGGAAGGATCTGATCTATCCGCTTCTGGTAGAGGTTCTTCAGGACGATGGACAGAAGATCCGCGGAATATTTGAACGGAATGACAACGCCCTGCGCGAACGTGAGGGTCTGCAGCGGGGAAAAGGCTGGTATGCCTGCCCCGGACTGCCTATACCAGACTCTCCCGTGACCGAGATCACGGAAAATGGTATCCGCTATCTGGTCGATGTGGAAAACGGGCAGAAGACCGGCTTTTTCCTGGACCAGAAATACAATCGCATGGCCGTGGCAAAACTCGCACATGGCCTTCGCGTAATGGACTGCTTTACCCATACGGGCTCCTTTGCCCTCAATGCGGCACGTGGTGGTGCCGCGCATGTGACAGCCGTGGATATCTCCGAGACCGCCGTTGCGATGGCACGGGAAAACGCGCGCAGAAACGGACTGGAGGAACGGATTGACTTTGTGACTGCGGATGTTTTCGACCTTCTGCCGGAACTTATTGCCTCAGGACAGATTCCCTATGACTTGATAATTCTTGACCCGCCGGCCTTTACCCGCTCAAGAAAGACAGCCGCCAATGCCGAGCGTGGATACCACGAGATTAATTATCGCGCGATGAAACTGCTGCCACGTGGCGGCTATCTTGCCACTGCCAGCTGCAGTCATTTCATGCCCTCGGCCCAGTTTGAAGCTATGTTACGCAGCGCATCGGCGGATGCCGGGGTCAGTCTCCGACAGATCGAAGTTCGCCAGCAGGCTGCGGACCACCCGATCCTCTGGAATGTTCCGGAGACGGATTACCTGAAGTTCTACCTTTTTCAAGTGGTCTGAAGAAAAGAATTCTTTATTGTTAAGCTATTGATTTGAATTCTGTTTTCCTGTATCATAGAACAATAGGGGTAGGTGGTCAGCTGTGAGACGGAATCGCGGGCTTCTCGCCGCGCTGATGATAACACTGCTGCTGTCTCTGTGCGTGCCGCAGGCAGGGGCCTTGGCCTCGACTGCCTTGATCCGGGAGGGAGAGGTGGAAACGCTCTTCGCCGAATACTGCGCAGAGCATGATCTGGACCCGGGTCTTATCTCCATCGCCTATCTTTACACCGAGACGGGCGAGACCTGGTACCATCAGGAAGACCGTTGGTATTACTCCGCAAGTCTCTATAAGGTTCCACTGATGATGCTCCTTACCGAGCAGGAGTATGAAGGCATACTGACCGGAGATTCCCTGATTAACGGCATACCTCTCCGGGACATCGAGGAAGAAGTTCTGGTCCAGTCCAACAATCCCGTCGCTTATTCCACGCTCCTGTACTTCGGAACGCCGGATGCGACAAGGAAGATGTTCTGCCGCTATTCATCTCTTCCGGAAGACTATTTCATCTGGGATTTCTACGGCGGGAGCTACTTCACCGCGCGCTACATGACCGATGTTATGTATACCCTCTTTCGCGAGCCGGACCGCTTCCCGCGGATGATCGATTGTCTGGAAAGAGCCCAGCCGGGGCATTATTTCCACCTGCGTCTTGACGGCCAGCTTATGATCGCTCAGAAGTACGGAACCTATCAGGATGAGGACGGAACCGACTGGAACCACACTGCCGGGATTATCTATACACCGCATCCCTTCATCCTGACGGTCATGACGAAATACGGCGGGATTTCCGAGACGATCCTTGGAGATCTGGCTGTGCTGTTCCGGGATTACACATTCCAGCTGGACGAGCGCCTTGCTTCGTCCCTGGAACAGGCAGATAATTCCTCAGCACAGCAGGAAACAGAGGCGGCGAAGTCTGTAAACCCCAAAACTGTGGAGACAAAAAACGGAGAGTCTGCCCATCAAGCAGCTCTGGAAGCCGAACCGACGGTGCCGGAAATACCGCTGACGGAGAAAGACCCGTCCGTCGCAGAACCCGCGGTTGGACGGGGAACACTGCTTCTTGGCGAGTTTGGACTGGAACTTGTTCTCGTTCTCCTTCTATTTCTTCAAAGAATCAGAAAACATACTGCGTTTTCCTTCTCCGGAAAACGGAAGCGTGTACGGTAAAGGAAGCTTTATGATAAGAATCTGCAAAAAGATTATAGCCATGCTCCTGCTCGTCTGCATGGGCTTTGCGGCGACGGGCTGTGCAAGGGCGACTGGCGGCTACGGAGTAAAGGCGGTTATGACCCTGGTTGATCAGGAGTACTCCATTGCTTTCCGGAATGATGATCCGACGGCCTATTATGTGATTGGCGCCATACAAGCCCTGGATGAGGAGGGAAAACTGACTGAGCTCTCGAACAAGTGGTTCGGCCAAAGGATTATTTCCTTCCCACGCACCAACATACGACTGTCGGAGTTGCCGGAATCGGAATACCGCGAGTTCATCATCGGCCTGGACATCAACTCCTTCCCGCTTGCGTATTCGGCTAACGGCGAGTACTGGGGTTTTGACGTGGAATTTGCCATCGCGGTGGCCCAGAAGCTGGGTTGGCACATCAAGATGCAGCCTATCGAAAAGGAGAATGTCTATATCGAACTCTCATCCGGAAACATCGATTGCGCCTGGGGCGGTCTGGCGCTTGACCCTGACGAAATTGAGCGGCGTGTCTATTCACGGTATGGCCCCTATGTGGAGAACGATATCGTTGTTGCGGTGCGGGCCAACAGCTATACCATGAACAAGATGATGCTTTCCGGAAAGAAGATGGTCATGCCCTCCACGCCGGAGGCGATGGAAGCGCTCAATACAGACCAGAACCTCATCAAGCGCCTCGGTCAGATTACCCGTCTGGCCGGCGGAACGACGGAGTGTTTTTCCCAGCTGTATGCCGGGAAATGTGATGCGGTTCTGACCGACAGCACGGCACTGTACTATTTTAACAGCCACTGATTCATCGCTGATCACCGAATCTCCTGAATATGAAACGAGCGGGCTCCACCGATCCGGCCGGATCGGTGGAGCCCGCTTTCTCATCGGCTTCATGACAGCCTTTAGACGCGGAAGAGGAGAAAGCCGACGTCATTTGAACAGGATCAGCGCAATCGCCTCGAGGGTATCATCCCCGGTGTTTTTTAGTGAGTGGCCCTCACCGTCGTCTACGAAGGTGACATCGCCGGGGCCGACCGTGACGATGCTGCCGTTGTCGTTGTATTCGCCTTTGCCCTTCAGAATGTAATAAGTCTCTCCGTCGCCGTGATGAATGTGCCAGCCGACCTCGCAGCCAGGCTCAAGATAAAGATGGTTGAAAACCCGGCCCTTGTCGTACATCTCGGCGTTGCTTTCAAGGATCAAGCGCATCCTGGCCTGCCCCTCGCCGTTGAACATCTTCTTTTCCACGTACTTGGCTTCTTGCAGATAACGTACCATTGAATACCCTCACTTTCGATGTAAATGATATCTGAATTATAGTTTAGGTCAGTTTACAAGGAACTACACGCAGACCGTGAAACGGGCTGCTGACAACAAACGGCGCTATGCTCCCGGCTGGGTGCATAGCACCTGTTTGTT
>CADBWQ010000025.1 GCA_902798545.1 Oscillospiraceae bacterium | reverse complement strand
CTAATCCGGTCTCAATCTTAGCTCTGTATCATCAGGAATCCTGATCCTGGCTTTTCTCCCGGTCTTTCCAGTCCATATCCATAGCCCCTACAAACTCCGATTTATCGAGATCATCTTACCATAAGCTTTTCACCGGCGCAATTGATTTCTTGGGAGGCCTGCCATGAGTACCCTCAAATCCATCATCTTCGAAGTCCTCCCGGACGGCGCCGCGGAGGAGTACTGGGAAACCGCCGAAGCCCTCCGTGATCTGGACCGCCAGTACCAGCACTTCACCCGCACGGTCTGGAAGGCTTCGAAGCAGCTCCTCAAGTTCGACGAGATCAACCGCCTCGTTGCTTACGAGGTGGAGGAGAAGGAGCCGAAGACCACCACCGGCCGTTCTTCCGGCAGATCCGCGTCTACCTCGACGGCCGGCAGCTAAACAACGCTGTGACACGTTACCAGAGAAGGAGCAACCGAAGCAATGGATAATAAAAAAGAGAAGAGCCAGGAGGCTCTTCTCTGTCAGGAATGCTATTTTGTCTTCTTAATCTTCGTAGATGGATCCTGTCATAGCATGCAGTGAAGCCAGACGTGCAAAGCACGTGGTCTTGCCGTGTGCAGTGCCTGCGAACATCTGCGGATAGCTGTGACGGAAGAAACCACCCATGTCATTGCCTATGACGTAGAGTCCGTCAATTGGGGAGCCATCCGGACGAATTGCCTGCAGATTGGTATTGACATTGACACCGACAATGCTGCAGAGGATCCAGCTGCTCAGCGCAATACCATAGAACGGACCGTTCTTGACCGGTGTCAGGCGAATGGACATCTTTCCGAAGTCGTCGTCTACACCCTTCTCGGCAAGCTCGTTATACCGCTCAACAGATGCGAGGAATGTTTCGGCTGCTTTTCCGGTCAGGCCAAGTTGTGCGGCCAGATCTTCGAGAGTATCTGCTTCCTTCAGTTTGCCGGAATCCAGACCAGGCTGCATGAAGACTTTGCGGAAATCTTCTTCGTTGGTTACCGGATAAATGTTGGGCAGAACCTCGGAGTTCTGGGATCCCGGGAAAGCAACGACACGGCTGCAGATGGTGGTGTGGAACTTGTTCACATCAGTCCAGTAATTGCTGTCGAAAATCTGGTAGGCGAAGCCGCCGGGCTGGTTGATAATCGCATTGCATTGGTAATCATACGGCCCGTCCTCGTTGCAGAAGCGTTCACCATCAGCATCACTCTGATCCCGTATATTGAAGGGGGCAATCCGCCATCGCCACTTTTCGTTTCACCGTCAATGGAGTAGATTTCCTGAACTACCTCGCCGAGGACGAGGTCAGGTGAACCCGCTTCTATGTTGAAGTACCGGACTGAATGTGCTTTCCTGTCGGTCAGTCGCAGCCGTTTTTCTGTATGCAGCACAGTCTGACATAGATCAGTGCTCAGTCGTGTAATCTGTTGTGTAATCTGTGTAATTTGTTGTGTAATCTGTCTGTTGAAAAAGGAAAGCTATTATGTTAAAATACTGCGTCTGGTTCCTTCTCGTTCTGGTGTGACGGAAAGAAGCTTCTCATGACAAAAGAAGATTCCAAAATACATCATCAGTTCGATTCGTTACCCGGATTTATGCCGGTCTGAAAGTTATCTGTTTTGAGCGTTTTACCAAGATTTAAGAACATTTAAAAGGATAGGTGAACACTATCTACTTAAAGGCACTTGAAATACAAGGCTTCAAATCGTTTGCGGATAAGACACGCCTCACCTTTGAGAAGGATATCACGGCAATTGTCGGCCCAAACGGGTCGGGCAAGTCCAACATCTCCGATGCGATTCTCTGGGTTATGGGAGAACAGCGCACCAAAGCGCTCCGCGGCAACAAGATGGAAGATGTCATATTCGGCGGTACCGAGGTGCGTTCCCCCATGGGCTTTGCCCAGGTTTCGCTGATCCTGGACAATTCCAATCATGTATTTGAGGCCGAGGGCAGCGAACTGATGCTGACCCGTCGCTATTACCGCAGTGGCGAGAGTGAATATTATATAAACAAAGAGCCGGTAAGGCTGAAGGATATTAACGGCCTCCTGATGGACACCGGCCTTGGCCGGGACGGGTACTCCATTATAGGCCAGGGCAAGATCGCAGATATTATCTCCACAAAGAGCACCGATCGGCGTGAAGTGTTCGAAGAAGCGGCCGGCATCTCCCGTTTCCGCTACCGCAAGGAGGAAGCGGAGCGGAAACTGGAAAAGACCGAAGAGAACCTCCTTCGTATCAACGATAAAATCGAAGAACTGGAGATGCAGGTTGGACCGCTGAAAGAGCAGTCCGAGAAAGCGAAGAAGTATCTTGTACTGCGCGATGATCTCCGGATCAAAGAAATCTCCGTCTGGCTCACCACATTGGACAAGCTGCGTACCCAGGCAGAGTCGATCCATCAGGAGTACGAGCAGCTGGCGGGAGAACTGGCGCAGAAAAAGGCGGAACTGGATTCAGTCTATGTCTCCGGTGACAGCCTGACAGATCGCATGCATCGCAAGGATATCGAGTCCGAAGAGGCGAGAGAGCGCCTCTCAGCCGAAGAAGCAAGGCTTTCTACGTGCGAGGCGGAGGCTGCGGTACTGAACGCGAACATCGAGAGCTCCATCGCAAATGTCCGGCGTATTGAGGAGGATCTGGAACAGCAACGCAGCCGCGTGGAAGAAATACGTGCTGAGATTCAGAAAGGCAAGGACCGACTCATCGGTATTGAGCAGGAAAAGCAGGCTCTGGCGGGACGGATGCAGGAGGCAGAGAACGTCCTCCGTGGCTGCCAGATGAAGCTGGACAGCCGCGAGTCCATGCTGAACCAGCAGACGGAGGCATTCAATGCTGTCACCGTCGAGCTCAACAGTGCCGAAGCTCGTATCCGGATCCTGAGCGATATGCAGCGGGATTACGAAGGTTATTCCAAGGCGGTCAGGACCGTAATGCGGGAAGCAAACCGGGGCACCATTCGGTCCATCCACGGACCGGTTTCCGGCCTGATCCGCGCGGACGGAGAGGTGGCGCTTGCCATTGAGACCGCCCTCGGCAGCGCCGGACAGAACATCGTGGTCGGTACCCAGAATGACGCACGCCTTGCCATCGAGATGCTGCAGCGGCAGGATGCAGGCCGCGCGACTTTCCTTCCGCTGGATACAATCCGCGGCAGCCGGCTTCAGGAGGTACCGGAACGAGACCCCGGCTTTGTGGGACTTGCTTCAGAGCTGGTGGATTATGATGAAAAATATGAACAGATCATCCTGAATCTCCTTGGCAGGACGGTGGTGGCGGAGAGACTTTCGGATGCGATCCGCATGTCGAAGAACAGCGGAAACCGCCTTCGCATCGTCACCCTGGACGGACAGATGATCCATACCGGCGGTTCTATGACCGGCGGCAGCAGCATTCGCAGCAGCGGCATCCTTTCACGCGCCAGTGAGCTGGAACAGTTGAAGCAGGAGCAGCAGCGTCTGGTCGGAAAACAGAAAAACGCACAGGAACTCCTGGACAACACCCGCCGGGCTGCGGAGAAGCTGCAGTATGAGCTCTCCATGGCACAGGAGGATCAGGGAACTCTGCGGCAGGAAGAGGCTGCGCTGGATGCCGAGCGGCGTTCCGTGGAGGCATCGACCCAGCAGTTCACGATCCTGCTGACTGCGATTGATGGTGACAGCGATGCAAGGCGCAGCACCATTGAAGCAGCTGAGCGCCAGACAGAGAGCTTCCGGGAACGTCTGCACGAAAAGCTGGAGCAGAAGAAGCACATTCTGGAGGATGTCAACCGGGAAAAGGAGACCATCCGCCGGATAAGCGACGAGAAGCTGGAGCTGGAGGGAAAGCGGACAAAGACCGACAAGCTGGCTCAGCAGCTCAATGCGGATATCAACGACCTGGAGCGTCGGGTTTCCCGCGCCGAACAGAAGAAGGTCACGGCAGACCTGGAAGAAAAACAGATTATCGACAAACTATGGGACAGCTATGAACTCAGTCACACAGCGGCACAGACGCTGCGCCAGCCGGTGGAGAATCTTCAGAAAGCCAACAGGGAAATCACCGATCTGCGCCGGCAGATGAATGCCCTGGGTACCCCGAACCTGGGCGCCATTGAGGAATATGAGCGCGTCAATACCCGCTACGTCTTCCTGACAGAGCAGAGGGATGATGTGGAGAAGGCGAAGGGCGAACTGACCGGCGTCATTCGCGACATTACCCAGAGCATGGAGTCGATCTTCCGCGAACAGTTCACACAGATTGATCAACGTTTCCGGGAGACCTTCCAGGACCTCTTCGGCGGCGGAAAAGCGGCGCTGGTCCTGGAGGATGAGAATGATGTGCTGAATTGCGGCATTGATATCCGTGTCCAGCCGCCGGGGAAGGCGGTGTCGACGATCAGTCTGCTGTCCGGAGGCGAGAAGGCTTTTGTCGCCATCGCACTGTACTTCGCAATCCTGAAGGTGCGGCCTACGCCATTCTGTGTGATGGACGAAATCGAAGCGGCACTGGATGAAGAGAATGTCAGCCGTTATGCACAGTATATGAGACAGTTTGCCAAGAAGACGCAGTTTCTGATAATCACGCATCGCCGTGGCACGATGGAGGAGGCAGATATGCTCTATGGCGTGACGATGCAGGAGAAGGGCGTCTCCGTCGTCTTGAGTCTGGACCTCGAGGCGGCCAGAAAGACAATAGAGGAGTAAGTATGGGATTTTTTGATAAATTGTTCGGTGGTCTGGGGAAAACCAGACAGCAGATCGACCTTGAAGAACTGTTTCAGGATTATGCGCCGGATAGTGAGGACTTCTATGATAACCTGGAGGAGATGCTGGTCCTGTCTGACGCAGGCGTTGCGACCGCGGAACGTGTGGATCACCTCATGCGGAAGAAAACCTGGGAGGACCGCTATCGCAAGGGAGAGGAAGCCCGCGAAGGTCTGATCAGGGTCCTGACAGGCATGCTGGATGTTGGAGACACTGCGCTCAAGCTGAATACCAGGCCATCCGTGATACTGATGGTCGGAGTCAACGGCGTAGGTAAAACCACGACGATCGGCAAACTCGCACACCAGCTCTGCAACTCCGGAAAAAAGGTCATGCTCTGCGCCGGGGATACATTCCGCGCGGCAGCGGCAGAGCAGCTTGGAATCTGGGCTGAGCGCTCAGGCGCTGACTTCGTCCGGCATGAAGAGGGAAGTGATCCGGCGGCGGTCGTCTATGACGGCATCTGCGCCGCAAAGGCCAGAGATACTGATGTAATCCTGATTGACACTGCCGGACGTCTTCACAATAAACAGAACCTGATGAATGAGCTGAACAAGATCCGCCGGATTATCGACAGAGAGCTTCCAGATGCCGACGTGGAGACACTGATGGTGTTGGATGCAACAACCGGACAGAACGGCGTCCTGCAGGCTAAACAGTTTATGGAGACCTGCGGTATCACGGGTATTGTCCTGACCAAGCTGGACGGAACAGCGAAGGGCGGCGTGGTATTCGCCATTGCTACTGAGTGTCAGCTGCCGGTGAAGTATGTCGGTGTCGGCGAGGGAATCGATGACCTCATCCCCTTTGATTCCAGGAACTTTGTAGAAGCTCTGTTCAAACAATAAAAGGAGACCTTATGACAAGCAAAGAACGCGCAAGACTAAGGAGCCTCGCAGCCACCGCTGACACGATTGTCCAGATTGGAAAGAGCGGAATCACCGAAAACCTGATCGCCTCTGTCGATACCGCTCTTACTGCCAGAGAACTGGTGAAGGGAAAGGTCCTGGAGAGCAGCCTGCTGACAGCACGTGAAGCCTGTGAACAGCTGGCAGAAGCCCTTGGTGCTGAGGCTGTGCAGTCTATCGGAACCAAGTTTGTGCTGTACCGCAGGAAGCCGGAATGAATATCGCCATTTATGGCGGCAGCTTCAACCCACCGCACCTGGGACACAGGGAAGCGGTGATTACTGCCCTGGAAGAACTGAAGCCGGACCGGCTGCTGATCATGCCGGACCACCAGCCTCCTCATAAAGAGATGGAAGAGGGGAGCCCGACACCGGAGCAGCGCCTGGAACTGTGCAGACTGACATTCGGTGATCTGGAGGGTGTGGAAGTATCTTCTCTGGAACTGGACCGAAGAGGAAAAAGCTATACCTACGATACGGTCTGTGATCTGGAGCGCGCCTGGCCGGACGCCAGACTGACGCTCATCATTGGGACCGACATGCTCCTGTGCTTTGAAGAATGGTACCACTTTGAGTATCTTCTGGAGCACTGCAGAATCGCCGCTCTCGCTAGAGATTATGAGGATGACGGCAAGCTGAGGGAGACGGCCGAACGGCTCCGCGAAGAATACGGCGCCGAGATTGTTCTTCTCAATCATGTCCCAATGCCCATGAGCTCCACGGAACTTCGGGAGATCCTGCACCGCCGGCTGGGCGCGGAGTCGATCCGGGAGGCTGCCTATGCCGCCATCATCCGTCATCGCTATTACGGAGCAATGCCTGAACTGAGCTGGCTTCGGGAGCAGGCATATACGATGCTGGATGAGCGTCGGATTGCCCATGTGGCCGGCTGCGAAGGCGAAGCCATTGAGCTTGCCCGCCGCTGGGGCGAAGACCCGGAGAACGCAGCCGAGGCCGGAATCCTGCACGATATTACTAAGCGGCTTTCGCACGAGGAACAGTTGAACTTGTGTGAAAAATATGCTATTATTTGCGACAGCGCTGAGCGCAGAACGCCCAAGCTGCTGCATGCGAAGACCGGTGCGGCGGTCGCGCGGGATCTGTTCGGGGTACCGGATGAGATTTACGAGGCTATTCGCTGGCACACGACCGGCAAGCCGGACATGACACTGCTTGAGAAAGTCATTTACCTTGCGGACTATATTGAGCCGACGAGAGATTTCCCCGGCGTTGAGAAGCTTCGGGAACTGGCATATGAAGATCTGGACCGGGCTTTGCTGCTTGGTCTGCAGATGACCATCGAAGAGGTCCGCTCACACGGAGAGGAACCATATATAGACACGCTGACGGCCTGTGAATGGTACGAAGAGCGCATCTTGGAAAGGAGAGACAGACATGTTGACCCCTGAACAAATCACAGCCATCGCCTATCGCGCGCTGGACGACAAGAAAGCAAAAGACGTAAAAATCCTGAAGACGGCGGAGCATACGGTACTGGCTGATTATTTCGTGATCTGTAACGGCAGCTCCTCCACCCACATCAAGGCGCTGGTCGATGAAGTGGACAAGCAGCTTTCGGAAGCGGGGGAACCTCCGATCCGGAGGGAAGGGCTGCGCTCCGACATCTGGGTTCTGATGGATTTCGGCAGTGTGATCGTGCACATCTTCACGGATGAGGCCAGAAAGTTTTATGATCTGGAGAGACTCTGGAGTGATGCGGAAGAGGTGACGCCCTCATCCCTTCCCAGCCCCTGATAAGGGGCTTCCGATCCTATCATATCTTTCATAACAGAGGTGCATGTATAAAATGAAATACGATTTTGCTGCCATTGAAAAGAAATGGCAGGACAGATGGGAAGAGACCAAACCTTACGCTGCCATTACCGGCGACCCCAGACCCAAGTTCTACGGACTGATTGAGTTCCCGTATCCGAGTGCTGCCGGTCTGCATGTCGGCCATCCGCGTCCATTTACCGCAATGGACATCATTACGCGCAAGAAGCGCATGGACGGTTATAACGTGATTTTCCCCATCGGTTATGACGCCTTCGGCCTGCCGACGGAGAACTTCGCGATCAAGAATCATATTCACCCCTCCATCGTCACAAGAGACAACATCGCAAACTTTACCCGCCAGCTCAAGATGCTGGGTTATGGATTTGACTGGGACCGTGTGGTCAATACTTCTGACCCCAGCTATTACAAGTGGACCCAGTGGATCTTCCTGCAGATGTTCAAGAACGGTCTTGCCTACAAGACAACCATGCCCATCAACTGGTGTACCAGCTGCAAGGTCGGTCTCGCCAACGAGGAGGTCGTCGACGGCGTGTGTGAGCGCTGCGGCGGTGAAGTCGTCCGCAAGGAAAAGAGCCAGTGGATGCTCCGCATCACGAAGTATGCCGACCGCCTGATCGACGATCTGGACGATCTGGATTATATCGAGCGCGTCAAGATCCAGCAAAAGAACTGGATCGGCCGTTCCACCGGCTGCGAGGTGACCTTTAAGACCAACACCCCGGACGAGGTCACGGTTTACACCACCCGTGCGGATACACTCTATGGTGTAAGCTACATGGTCATCTCTCCGGAGCATCCTCTGCTGGAGAAGTGGAAAGACCGTATTCAGAACTGGAGCGAGGTTGCCGCTTATCAGGCTGCCGCTGCCAAGAAGTCCGACTTCGAGCGCGGCGAGCTGAACAAGGAAAAGACCGGCGTCCGCCTGCAGGGAATTGAAGTCATCAATCCCGTGAACGGCGAGAGTGTCCCGATGTTTGTATCGGACTATGTCCTCATGGGATACGGCACCGGAATTGTTATGGGCGTGCCGGGCCATGATCAGCGTGACTGGGAGTTCGCGACCAAGTTCGGGCTTCCGATCATCGAAGTCGTCAGCGGCGGCGATGTCAGCAAAGAAGCCTTTGTCGCGAAGGACGACAGCGCCGTCATGGTGAACTCCGGATTCCTGAACGGCATGACCGTCCGCGAGGCGATTCCTGCCATGAAGAAGTATGTTGTGGAACAGGGCTTCGGTAAGGAAAAGGTCAATTACAAGCTGCGCGACTGGGTCTTTTCCCGTCAGCGCTACTGGGGCGAGCCGATCCCCCTTGTAAACTGCGAAAAGTGCGGCTGGGTCCCGCTGGACGAGAGTGAGCTGCCGCTGGTTCTGCCCAACGTCGAGAGCTATGAGCCGACCGATGACGGTGAGAGCCCCCTGGCCAAGATGACCGACTGGGTCAACACCACCTGCCCGAAGTGCGGCGGGCCGGCCAAGCGCGAGACCGACACCATGCCCAACTGGGCCGGATCCTGCTGGTACTATCTGCGCTATATGGATCCGAACAACGACGAGGCGCCCTTCTCCAGGGAGGCCGAGGAATACTGGGGCCCGGTCGACTGGTACAACGGCGGCATGGAGCACACCACGCTGCACCTGCTGTACAGCCGCTTCTGGCACAAGTTCCTCTATGATATCGGCGTGGTACACACCAAAGAACCCTATGCAAAGCGCACTTCCCACGGTATGATCCTCGGACGCAATCCTCACTATGTCGGCTACGCCGAGACTGAGGAGGAGAAGCAGGCTCTGATTGATCACTATGGCAATGAGGCTCTGCGTACCTCTGTCAAGATGTCCAAGTCCCTCGGCAATGTGGTGAATCCCGACGACGTCATCAGGGAATACGGTACGGATACCATGCGCGTCTATATCATGTTCATCGGTGACTTCGAAAAGACGGCAACATGGTCTGACGAAGCCGTAAAGGGATCCAAACGCTTCCTGGACCGCTGCTGGAATCTTCTGGAGCTGATGAAGGATGATCAGACTGTAACGCCGAAAAACGAAGCGCTCATCCACAAGACCATTAAGAAGGTCGGCGATGACATCCTCGAGCTCAAGATGAATACCGCTATCGCTGCGCTGATGACCCTTGTCAACGCATACTATACCAACGGCTGCACCAAGGGCGATCTGAAACCCCTGATCCTGATGCTGAGCCCCTTCGCACCGCACCTCGCAGAGGAGATGTGGGAGCAGACCGGCTTTGCCGCCTCTGAGGGCAAAATGGCAATGCAGATGTCCTGGCCGGAGTATGACGAAAAGAAGACCATCGATGCCGAGCACGAAATGGCCGTCCAGGTCAATGGCAAGCTCCGCAGCACGATCGTTGTCGCGAACGATGCCGATGAGGAAAGCATCATCGCCGCCGCGCTTGCCGATGAAAAGATCCAGCGCCAGATGGCCGGGATGGAACTCGTGAAGACCATCGTGGTCAAGAACAGAATCATCAATCTGATTCTTAAAAAAGCAAACTGATTATTGACAAAATAGCCTAAAACCGTTATAATAGGCCTGTTAAAGCCAAGTTGTTGGCCCTTGAAACGTCTTCGGACGTGTTGGAGGGAGGGAAATCAGTGTCTGAAATTTACGTGAAGGAGAACGAGTCTCTGGACAATGCGTTGAAGAGATTCAAACGCAGCTGCGCGAAGTCCGGTGTATTGGCCGATCTGCGCAAGAAGGAATATTACCAGAGCCCCAGCGTAAAACGCCGCAAGAAATCAGAAGCTGCGCGCAAGAATAAAAATAAGCGTTACTATTAATCCTTTCTGAGAAAATCCCCGAAGCTGCCGTTGCAAGAAAGCTTCGGGGATTTCACATAAAAAAACCGCCCTCCGGCGGCGTATTAATCTTATAATGATAAGGGGAAGACAGAACCGGATGGTATCGGCAAAGCTTGTGTCAGGGAGCGGAACAAAAGAAACAGCAGATAAAAAAGAAGCAAGCCCTGACTGCAACATCCATTCTCACAATCAGGGCTTACTTCTCTGAATTTTTCGTATCTAACATCTTTAGACCTCTCTTTCTTCTGATCGTCCCCATTGTGTCCGTTTCTGAATCATCTCTCAAACATCATCAACTGCGGCTCGCGCATATCTCGTAAGTGAGATCCCCTTTGTGTTGGAGTGCTTCGCAAACATGATCCCCAATGGAGCTCACCCGACCCCACTTTGCCGAGTGATTAGGAAGTTCGGACTCCTTTTGTTTCTGGCTATATCATACAGGAAAAAATGCTTCTGTGCAAGAGGCAGAAATTGACAAAAATAACAAGTTGGATTTGTGAAGATCTCCGAAATTTGTGCTATATTTATAAAAATCTTGACGAGAAGAGCTGCTTGTAGTATGATACAAAACTGCGGGTTCAAGATACCCGTTTTTCTTATCTGCAGCAATTTCTCCGTTTTGACATGAATTGTCATCATTATATTGCTATTCAGCCAGAAATCTGGTACAATAAACAGGTATGAGGTAAGTATGCACAGCAATTGCTGACGCAGAAGGGAGCAGTGGGTGAACATACGTCCGATTGAGAGCACGGCCATTCGGGAAAAAAACATATATCAAATTCTTGTGCCGCTGCTGATCGTGCTGCTGTTCCTGTCAGCCTGCACGCCAAAATCGGAATCTCCGCAGGAGACTGCAGGCGAACAGACAGACGAATCGGAAAGTGCTCTGTTGCCGGCAGAACAGATCGGCGAAGAGGAGACGCTCCAGGACGGAGAGGTGGATTCAACACCGGAACCGACTCCGTCGCCCTCAGCGGAGCAGCTGCCTGAGAAAAGCGCGGAACCGACGCCATTTCCGATGTTCGATATCATAGACGGACGCACGATCATGCTGAGCATCACGGAAGAGGAATTCATGGAATATGCGGAATTCCTGAGAAGAGAGCTGAATCTGAACGATGCCTCCCTGGCCGGGATTCTGTCAAACCTTCAGGGCGAGTCCGGATTCAATCCGAATAAGGTCGGCGATATGGGCAACGCCTACGGGCTGTGTCAGTGGCGCGGTCCCCGACTGGATCAAATGATTCGATTCTGTGAAGAGAATGACCTCAACCCGGTGACAAAGGAGGGTCAGCTGCGTTTCCTGGTGCATGATCTGAAGGAAGTTTATATCTATGCCTATGATCTGATCCGGCTGTGTAACGATTCGGAAGAGGGGGCACGTCAGGCTACATTTTATTTCTGTGCGTACTATGAAGTGCCTTCAGATCCGGAGAAAGAGAGCGAAGCCAGAGAGGAACTGACAGAACTGCTGATCTATCCACGGCTGACCGAGCTGAACGAAGAGAAGAACGCGTAGATCCGGAACCAATAAACGGTCAATGGAAGAAGGTTCAAGAAGGATAAACTTACGGAGGTTGAAGATGGCGAAAATAACCTGTCCGAAATGCAATGCTGAAGTTGATGAAGAGGAGAGCTTCTGCCCAAACTGCGGAAATCTGCTGGTTGATGCGGAGGACGATGAAGTCCGTTACTATGTCGAAGAGAAGAAATGGACATTTGGAAATACCCTGATCGCCCTGCTGCTGACACTTCTGATTGCGGCGCTGGGTGTGTTCCTGTACCTGAATGGACTGAAGTGGCCATACGAAGACGCAACGCGGTATTATAACGATGAAAAGGCCGCTTATGAGCAGCAAGTGGCGGAGTATAAGGAAATCCCGGCACAGATCGCCTCAGCCAACGATGTACTGGATGCCAAAATTGATCAGCTCCGCGCGGTTCTCAATTCCGGAGAGGAGCCGCTGGACCCCAGAATCGCGACGGCATCCAACGAGATTATTCAGAAGGCCATGGAGCTGCGGATCGAGGTACCCGTAATCGAGGCCTCTCCCGCACCGGCCCCTGACAAGGATTCAATTTTCCATGCAAAAGAGATTCGAGAGACCGGACGCATGATCGACCAGATGCGGTTTGGCCTGTACCAGCAGTACGGAAATCTGGCGGTCCCGGACTATGCGCCGGTTATCGACACCATCGACCGTGCCAAAGCACAGCTCCAGGCCAGCATTGAACAGAAAAAGCAGAGTGAGAATGTCTCTCCGCAGCTTAAGGAACTGCTGGATAATTACAGGAACTATATGAACGAGTATATCGAATTCATGTCTACCTATGACCGGAGCGATACGGAGCAGATCCGGCATGCAGGTGAGATGCAGACGACATTCGTCACTTACCTGAAACAGCTTCGAGCTATTGATGTCACCAAGCTCCCGGAGGACGATGCGAACTATTATAATGCAGTGACACAGAACATCGGATCGAGGCTTTCTGCAAACGGGCTGACTGAACCGGATTTTGTCTCCTGAAGGAAAACAGTATCGACCGAAGACTTAGCAGAAAACCTGCCGCGGAACTGAATACGAATAACAGAGCGCCGAAGGGTTATCCCTCGGCGCTCTGTTATTGGAGAGCGCAGCTGAAGAAAGCTATGATGGCGGAGTGCGCCGGCTTTTCGGACAGCGTGTGTCGTCAGCGCACGAAGGCAATCGTAATCAGCAATGCTGCAAGCATGCCGATTCCGGTTTGGATCACAAGCTTCTTCAGGACTTTGTCTTCTCTGTCAACACGCTCTTTCACCTGCTGATATCCCATTGGTTTCATAATTGCATCTGTCCCCCTTTTTTTATGAGCCTTAGACGGACTTAGACGGAATTCTATCATACGGGAAAATCAAAGCGACGGGCAGGTCCGGACCGTTCAGCGGTTATCGGTGATGCTGATCCAGGCTGTGCTGGTGACAGCGGTCTGGCCCTTGAAGGAGAAAGTGCAGTAGGCACCCCATCCATCCATGTACCCATCTGCCGCGTTTATTCGGAGCGTCGTATCATATGCACCGCTGATAGAGGAATAGACGAAGTGTGCCTGAAAGTATGCCAGATCATATTCACCCCCATCTGGAGAGACAAAGGTCCAATATGCCGAGTCATAGACATTGGCATCAGCGACAAACTTGATGTTGGCGTTGGATTTGATCTTCACACTGCCAGGATTCCTGGTGATGACCATATAGGTTGCGTTTACATCTCCGGCAGACCCGTATACGGGAGCCAGTTCGTCATGGTGCAGAATGGGAGGATCAAAAACAGGAGAGTCTTCCGCAGGCGCGACGGAACCGGTAAAAACCTCATAGCTGTTGATCAGGCGGGAGAGCGTCACCGTGGTGCCGGCCTGAAACCAGTCAAAGTTTACGGCGCTGCGTTCCGCCCCGGCAAAGGCGTTGATCGCCATCGAGTTATACTGCTTATCGGAGATTGGAAAACCGTTGTTGTCAAGATGGGTGACATAGCGATAGGAGTTTACCATCTCAGAATGCTCCACGGCGTAAGACTCATATCCCAGCGCACCGTCTTTCAGGCTGACGGAACACATCACCGTATACACATCAGCAGGGGAGAGAATGATGTTGTCATAAAACAGATAGGACCATGTACCGGTGCTGACATCATGAAAGGCATCTGCGGAATTCGAGAGAATGTCGGGAAATGACTCGTCCGGGTCTTTTACAATGGTGCACTCCGTGAGCGAAGCCAGATCTTCGGTGACCTCCCACACCTTCAGACTCGTGGAACGATCTGCCGGGTGCTGCGTCGCGGCGAAGAATTCCAGCCTGCCGTTGTGATCAAAATCCATGATGCTGTAGTACCAGACGGTTCCGATATCCGGCTGAAACAAATCATTGATGTGATCGTGGATCAGGCTGATCTGGGAACTGATCTCGCTGTTGACAGTCGTGCCTTCTTGTTCAGCATGCGCGGACGTCATACAGCCAAAGAGCAGAATCAGAACCAGAAGGACTGAAAGTTTCGTTTTCATCCTTGTACACCTCGCTTTTCATTATCATGATACCGGATAATGGCTGTGTCGGAAACCCTTTCGACTCAATTCAGAAAATCGCGAAGCTTCTTGCTGCGGCTGGGGTGACGGAGCTTGCGCAGGGCTTTGGCTTCTATCTGGCGGATTCGTTCGCGTGTGACGTTGAACTCCTTACCGACCTCCTCGAGGGTGCGCGTACGTCCATCGACAATACCGAAACGCAACTCCAGCACTTTCTTTTCACGCGGTGCAAGGGTCTCAAGAACCTCTTCCAGCTGCTCCCGCAGAAGAGAAAAGGACGCGGCTTCGCTGGGCTCGGATGCGTCCTCATCCGGGATGAAGTCACCAAGATGGCTGTCCTCTTCCTCTCCGATCGGGGTCTCCAGACTGACGGGCTCCTGCGCAATTTTCAGAATGTCACGGACTTTTTCAACCGGCATATCCATCTCTGCGGCAATCTCTTCCGCGCTGGGATCGTGCCCCAGTTCCTGCAGAAGCTGACGGGAGACACGGATGGTCTTATTGATTGTCTCAACCATGTGTACCGGGATGCGAATGGTTCTGGCCTGGTCCGCAATGGCGCGGGTGATTGCCTGACGAATCCACCAGGTGGCATAGGTAGAAAACTTATAGCCCTTGGTGTAATCGAACTTCTCGACGGCCTTGATGAGACCGAGATTGCCTTCCTGAATCAGATCCAGAAACAGCATTCCACGGCCAACGTAACGCTTGGCAATGGAAACGACGAGACGGAGGTTGGCTTCGGTCATGCGGCGTTTGGCCTCTTCGTCACCCTCGCTCATACGCTTGGCCAAATCCAGCTCCTCATCCGGTGTGAGCAGAGGAACTTTGCCGATTTCCTTGAGATACATCCTGACAGGGTCATCGGTGGCAAAGCTGTCCATCAGCGCGTCAGTGTCGGTGACTTCTTCGGTGGGGACTTCTTCAACCTCACTCAAATCGTCCAGCTCCGGCAGAAGATCGTCATCCAGCGGCAGACCCAGGTCGCCGGCGGCATAGTCGATATCGATGTTATTCTGCTCCAACTGTTCGTAGAACTTGTCGATGCTGTCCGCATCCATGTTCAACTCATTAAGAAGTTCCAGATCCTTTACTGTGAGCTTGCCGGCTTTCTTGCCCTTTTCAAAGAGCTCCTTCAGCCGCTCTTCCGGAGGACGGGTGTCGGCCTGCGCTTCTTTTTTACGCGGTGCCTTCTTACGGCTTGTTATCAGTTCCGTTTCCTGCTGTCCTGCGATGTCGGCGCCTGCGGCCTCTTCGATGAGCTTGTCCGCCATGCTCTCGAGATCTTCTTCAGTCAGTTGCAGTTCGTCATTCATGGATGGTACCCCTTTCGTTTTCTGAGCTTGTCCCGCAGGGCGTTGAGATCCGTCTCGCCACTCTGGGATGTGCGCTCATTCTGTTCGCGTATTCTCGTGATATAGTCCTGCATCGCCCGCCGGCTGTTGGACAGGACTTCCGGTTTCTGCAAGATTGTCACCAGAAGATTCATCTCTTCCGGGCTGAGGTCCCCGGAGAGAGAACCAATGTTAACGGTGTCACCGTCTTTGATTTTTTGCCGCAGCACGCTGTAGATCCGCCCCAGCGCATCTGAAGAAAACTGGTCCGGTTCCGGGAGACCCGGCTCCTCGCTGAGTACAGGTTCCAGATACAGAAGCCGGATCACGCCCTCCTCCGCAGCTGCCGATACCGGATTCTGGTAACGAAGCTCCTTCGCGGCAGGCTGTGCCATCCGCTCCGGACGGTTGAACTCCTGCTCCTCGGACCGTCGGGCTTTCCGCAACAGTGCTTTCCGTCGACGTTCTACCTCCTGGATCACCGCATCCTGGCCGACGCCGGCCTGGCCTGCAACCCGGATCGCGTAGACCTGACGCTCCACGGGACCCGGTAAGCTCGCCAGCAGCTCAGTGGCTTCTTTCAGGAATGCTACCTTCTGATCATCCTGGTTCAGATCGTATTTTGCTGTCACAGCGCCGAGCCGATAATCCAGTTGATCTTCAGAGCTCTCCAGAAGATTGCGAAATGCGTCGGATCCCCTTGCCCTGATGTATTCGTCCGGATCCTTGGCGCCGGTGAGGCGAAGCACCCGGACCTTCATGTCCAGCCGCTCCAGAATCCCGATCGCACGCTGAGAAGCCTTGATCCCTGCGCCGTCGTTGTCATAGGCGATAATCACTTCTCCAGTGTAGCGGCTCAACAGCCTGGCCTGCTCCGGGGTGAGGGAAGTTCCCAGCGACGCCACCGCAGAGTCGAAGCCGGCCTGGTGCAACGCCACAATATCAATATTGCCTTCTG
Organism: Oscillospiraceae bacterium; assembly: GCA_902798545.1. GTDB lineage: Bacteria > Bacillota > Clostridia > Oscillospirales > Oscillospiraceae > Limivicinus. Next base: position 73,742 of record CADBWQ010000025.1, on the reverse strand, counting down.
AAAGAATAATATATCCAGCCTTGGACTTTTTCGCCAGATTCAGCGCAAAGAGGTTCCGGCCCTTGTTGAAGACCGAGGTGTCCCGGCTGTTGAGATATTTCGCTCCGCTGTCGCCGAGTGTCCGGCCGGAAAAGCCAATCACGTTCCCACGCACATCGATGATGGGGAACATGAGGCGATTGCGGAAGGTGCTGTAAAACCCGTGATCTCCTTTGCGTATGAGGTCGGCGTCGATCAGCTCCCAGTCAGTGTATCCCTTTTCACGCATGGCGGAAAGAAAGGTGCCGCTTCGCTCCGGCGCAAAGCCCAGGCCGAAGCGTCTGGCGATCGCAGGGGAAATCTGGCGGGAATTCATGTAATCGGTGCAGCGCTTCCCTTCCGGTGTTGTCAGCTGCTCATAGAACCATCTTGCCGCGTCCTTGTTTGCGGCGAGAAGCCGGGCACGCTTCCTGCTCTCACGATCATTCGATTCCTCAGGCATCTGCATGCCTGCGCGCTTTGCCAGAAAGGCTACGGCATCTGGATAGGAGAGGTTCTCAATCTCCATGATAAAGTTGATCACGCCGCCGCCTTTGCCGCACCCAAAACAGTGATAAAACTGCCCGGAAGGATTCACTGCAAAGGAGGGGGTGCGCTCATTGTGAAAAGGGCAGAGCCCGAACAGATTGGCGCCGGAGCGCTTGGAAAGAGAGACATAGCTCCCTACAACGTCAACGATATCGCTGCGTTCCGTGAGCTCCTGTATAAAACTCTCAGGAAAAGCCATAATTACTTTACCGTCCAGGCGAAGGGGATAAACAGTTCGCCGTATTTTTCCATGGCATAGCCGTCGGTCATCCCGCTGATATAGTCACAGGCGGCCCGCTCTGCCCCCTCGCGGTTCAGCACGCCGCCGAAATCTTCCGGCAGCTTTTCCGGATGCGCCACATAGACCTCGTACAGAGAGGCCAGAATCCCGTCTACCTTTCCTTCCTCTCCCTTTGCGATGGGATTGGTGTAGATGTCGGAATACATGAAACCATGGAAATATTCAAACAGTTCCTGCATCTCTGGACTCATCCGGAGTACGCCGTTTCCGCTGGAACGAATCAGGTCTGTGATAAAGCTGTTGATACGCTCAGAGTTCCGTTCGCCGCAGCCGGTCCGAATGCGTTCCGGGACTTCTTCAGCTGTCAGGAGACCTGCCCGGATCGAATCGTCCAGATCATGATTGATATAGGCAATTCGGTCACACAGACGCACGCAGGTAGCTTCCAATGTATCATCCGGCGCACCGTGCGTGTGGTTGAGGATTCCCATCCGGGTTTCTTCACACAGGTTCAACCCGCGGCCTCCCCGCTCCAGCAGATCCACCACCCGGAGACTCTGCTCATAGTGGCGAAAACCGCCCGGATGGATCCGGTTCAGGGCACGCTCACCCGCATGTCCAAAGGGGGTGTGACCCAGATCGTGACCAAGTGCAATGGCCTCAGTGAGGTCCTCGTTCAGTTTCAATGCACGGGAGACCGTCCTTGCCAGCCTGCTGACCTCAAGCGTATGCGTCAGGCGGGTACGGTAGTGATCCCCCTCGGGCTGAAGAAAGACCTGAGTCTTGTGCTTCAGACGCCGGAAAGATTTGCAGTGTGTGATCCGGTCTACATCTCTCTGAAAACAGGTGCGGACATCACATTCCTCTTCCGGTACCTGCCTGCCATGAGACTGTGCTGCACGAATTCCCCAGGGGCCGACAAGTATCTGCTCCAGCTGTTCGCGTTCTTCTCTCGGAAGCATGTCTTACCTCCTCACACCGCTGCGCATTTCAGGCAGAATCTGCCCCCCACTGAGATCATGAATCTGTCCTGTGAGTGCCTCTGCAGACGCCTCCTGCGCGAGAACCGTCATTTCAACCTCGGATCCGTATTGAATGTCTTCGATAGAGGCGCCGGAGGCAATGATCAGATTCTTCAGCCGCTCACCGAGACCGTAGGGACAGGAAAACCGAAGCTCGGTATAACTGCCGATCGTTACAGTGCCGGCTTCTGTCAACGCCTGTTTTGCGGTACCGGAGTAGGCTCTGGAGAGGCCTCCCGTACCGAGCAGAACGCCGCCAAAGTATCTCGTCACAACACAGACAAAGTTTTGGATGCCCTCGCGCCGGAATACTTCCAGCATCGGCATACCTGCGCTGCCCTGAGGTTCTCCGTCGTCCGAAAAGCGCTCCGGCCCGTCTGCAATGCGGTAACACCAGCAGTTGTGCCTGGCGTCGTGGTACTGCTTTTTCACACTGGCGATGAAGTCCTTGGCCTCCTGCTCGTTGTCCACCGGCCTGACCTGCCCGATAAAACGGGAGCGCTTTTCCGTGAGCTCAGATCTGCCCGGCCCGGCAGGCGTACAAAACCCCGTGCTCATTTTTCCCAGTCCTCCCGCGGTTCTTTCCATCCGGGGATGAAGGCCTTATACCGACCGAGAAGCTCCGGCGTGAGAGCAGCCCGCACCAGGATTCCGCTTTCTTTATACTCTGTGGAGAAAACCTGTGCTTCCCTGAGGAGAATGTCCAGAACGCCGCCCTCGGAATAGGGGAGCAGGAGTTCCTTCTCGCAGACGCCCTCGCTCAGCATTGCGATCAGATGTGCTGTGAGCACATCAGCACCCTCGCCGGTCCTGGCCGAGATGCAGACAACGTCCTCTCCGTGGGGAAGAATACCGGAGTAGAGATCACACTTGTTGAACACGCGAAGACAGGGCGTCTGTTGTGCCCCGAGCTGCTGCACGAGGCTGTCCACGACAGCCGCCTGCTCCTCCCAATCAGGATTGGAGAGATCAATCACATGAAGCAGGATGTCGGCATACTGCAGTTCTTCCAGGGTGGCTTTAAAAGCTTCCACAAGATGCGTGGGGAGCTTGCGAATGAAACCGACGGTGTCAGAGAGCAGAATCTCCTGGCCGGGGGCCAGAGGAAAACGACGCGTGGTGGGATCCAGCGTATCAAAAAGACGGTCATTGGCCGGAATGGTTGAAAAGGTCAGGGTGTTCAGCAGTGTGGATTTCCCGGCGTTGGTATAGCCGATCAGCGCCACGAGGGGCAGCCGATTCTTCAGTCGGAGGCTGCGCTGTGTGGAACGCTGCTTCCGGACCTCTGCCAGAGAAGCCTGCAGCGCCTGAATCTTTCGCCGAATATGCCGCCGGTCAGTTTCCAGCTGTGTCTCTCCGGGACCTCGGGTACCGATGGGAGAGCTGCCGCCGGAGGCAGTCTGACGCACCAGGTGGGTCCACATGCCGGTAAGCCTCGGAAGAAGATACTGATACTGTGCCAGTTCAACCTGGAGCTTACCCTCACGCGTCCTCGCACGCTGGGCAAAAATATCCAGAATCAGTCCGGAGCGGTCAAGAACCTTGATGCCGAGATCCTCGGACAGAACACGCATCTGGGAAGGAGAGAGCTCATTATCGAAAACTGCAAGATCACAGTCGTTCTGCGCAATCAGGGCCTTCATTTCCGCAACCTTCCCGTCTCCGATGAAACTGCGGGGGTCAGGAGAGGGGCGGTTTTGAATCATTGTGACGATCACTTCGCCGCCGGCAGTTTCAACCAGTGCGGCAAGCTCTTCCATGGAGATGTCGGAGGAGCGTTCAGCCCGATCCATGCTGAGCGCGTTCAGCCCTGCCAGTATAGCGCGTTCTTTACGTTTTTCTGTGCTTTCTACGAAAATCAGGCCTGCCTTTCAACAAATACACATACTTCATCCATGTTACTACAACTTAACTAATTATATATACACCCAAAAGCAGAGATTGTCAACAGGGAAAATGCTGTTTACATGAGCAATATAAAAGCAGACGGAGACGGTGGATAAGGGAACTAGCGACAACAGGTTCAGATGGAGCCTTTATTGTTTTAACTAAAAGCAGCGGTTCCGAAGAACCGCCGCAAAGTGAAACCGGATTAATTGAATTTTAAAATAAAGGAAACTGCTTCCCTGGCCGATTGCGTGATCAGGAAACGTCCTCAACCACCTTGCTGGGTGGGGAGAGAAGAATTTCCGGATGCTCGAACATATAGCGATATGCCAGGAGAAACTGTGCCCAGTAATGTCCGTCCACAATTCCCTCGTCCAGCACAAACTTGCAGTCGACATATTTTTTGTCTACCATCTCGCCACGCCGGTTGAGCTCATAGGCATGCCGCTTTGCACCGAAGGCGATGAAGCAGGGAAGCGTACCGAAGTTGTAGATGTGATGGTAGATTGGACCGATGCGGAGAGAGCCCAGATCGGTGATGATCATGGAACCGTGGAAGGGACTTACATCCAGCAGGGATTTGGGGATCCAGCCAAAATAGTCCATCACCCGCAGAACGGTCAACGCAAATCGAATCAGGAAACGGGGCAGGCGGGCGATTGTGTCAGCGACATCCTCGGTGCCGTTGTTCTCATCACTCGACTTGATTTCGTCAATTTTTTCGTTCATCTTTCGATAAACATCCAGGATGGTATCCGTGGGCTCGAAGACGACCTTGATTGTCGTCTCAGTGGCGTCGATGCTGAGAGCACGTTTGACGGTCATGACGACTTCAATATTGTCCCGGGCGTAGATGCGGCGACCGGCGATAAAACGGTTGACCCCCGGCATGCGCGAGAGACCGCGGATATATGCCGCAATCAGAAAGTGAAGAATTCCGATCCCTTTATATCCCTCCACACGGAGTTTGCGAAGCATGCGGTCGAGCGCTGTAACCTCAAAACTCTCTTCGTAATGGAGGTAGCGGTCATTCCTCTGCGGCATGATATACGGGATGAATTTGGAAAATCCGGGCAGAGAGCGAAGCAGGCGCCCTTCCTTGCGGTCACCCATACGGCGACGGCGGGCAGTGGCCATGTTGGTTCCTCCTGAATGATGATTAAAATTTTTTAAGCAAGGCCATTATAACAGAAGTTAAAAGAAAGACAAGCTATTTTTTGCGCCTGAGACGGCGAATATCCTCTCCGTAGAAAGGCAGCTCAAGAAATTCACCGTGGATCCGTGAGCAGATCTGAGGGGTGTACCTGCGGGCAAGTTCTTCGTCACTGCAGTTGGTGCTGATTATCGTCCTGCGGCATTCATTCAGCCTGGTATTAATGAGCGTGTACAGCGCACTGACCGACATCGGTGTGACCATTTCGGTTCCGAGATCATCCAGAATCATCAGGTCACAGGAAAGCATGCGGCTGACTTTAATACCGGCAATTTCTGACTCCTCCGAATCCCGGGAAAACTTCTGCCGCTCAAAAGCTTCCAGAGCTACAGAAGCGGAATCATAACAGACAGAATATCCCTTTTCCGCTACGACGCGGGCAATACAGGCAGAGAGATAAGTCTTGCCGAGTCCGGTCCCGCCACGCAGCAGAAGATTTGAGGAGACGTCAGGAAAATTGAGAGCAAACTTTTTACATCCGGCAAAGACTGCTTCCATGGCCTCTCTGGGAATACAGCCGGTCTCAGTGTCCGGGACAGCAGGATAGAGACTGAGATCGAAGTGATCAAAGGACTCGTCTCCGTTCCTCAGCAGACCGGAGAGCTCTTTTGTCAGCTCAAGATTGTATCGCCGCTTCAGGCAGTCGCAGACCTCCGTCCCGTCGTAGCCGGTGTCCCGGCACCTGGGGCAGCTGACGATTTCGTCCAGGTAGTCGATGGAATAGCCGTGCTCTGTCAGAAGCTCCGCCCGGCGCATCTGAAGATCCAGATTCCGATCCTGCAGGGCGGCGAGGCGATCCTTCAAATCAGAAGGCCTGGAGAGCGTCAGCTTCACCAGTTCCGCCATGTGGGATCGAAGCGTCCGGTCAATCAGTTCAATTTCCGGGATCTCCTGATAAACGCGGAGCATACGGCGCTGCTGCTCAGCCTGATTTGCTTCGCGCTGCACATCCAGGGCGGCGCGGGCGCGGGCGAGGAGTTTTCCGTCATAAGTCATCTGATTTCTCCTGTCAAATCTGGTTTACCTTGTCCCAGATGTTTTCGGGACGCTCGACGGGGTGCGGGGCTGCAGAGGAAGCATGAGTCCTGGGAGGACGGTCTCTTTCCTGGATTTCCTGGATTGTGTGAAGACCCTTCTCGTGCCAGCTCATCAGAATCTTATTCATATAAGCAGGACTGAACTTGCGCGTGTTAGTGACCGTCTTATCGTAAGCGACAGCGATGGCATCGGCGCCGAAGCCCCAATCCAGCCATTGTACCACATAGCGCCGTTCGGTGTCTGTAAAATCACGGTTGTCGATTTTCATGGCAGCCTTAATGGCGCCCTCCTGACTTCGACGCTCTCTGGCCGTGCGGATATACTGCTCGGCAGAGTCAAAATCCGTAATTCCGCGCTCTACCCAGGTCCTGGCTTCCAACTCGAAAGCTCTGGCGGAGGGACGGCGACGTTCTCCATACTTCCAGCGGTACAGCTCCGCGACAAAGTTCATCAGCTCCATCATGACCTCCGGAGGGAGATCAAGGTGGTCATAGATTCCGAGAAGCTTGATAAGATCGGGGGTGCTGAGCGGACGGCCCATGATGAGTTGCGCTTCGGAGATCAGAGCGGAAAAGGCACTGTCGCTCTCCTTGCGGGCACGGACTTCAGCAGCAGTATAATCCGGCAGGTCCGGGCGATCAACGAAGACCGGCCGCACGACAGCCGCAGAAGTTCCGGATGGAATCGGAACCTCGGCGGGTGCTTCCGGTATGGTGGGATCGAGTGGGAGAAGCCCCAACATCTCCAGCCGCTCCATTGCCTCGCTCAGCCGTTGCTTCGGAAGATACAGATCACGTGCAATCTGCTCCCGATCCCCCATGCCACGACGGCAAAGATACAGATACAGCAGTGCTGCGTCACCATCCCGAAGGCCGATGATCAGGTCAGCAGCTCTTGCGCTGATCAGTTTTTTTTCGTCCAAATCTTTCATATCGCACCGGAAACAGAAGAATTCACAATTTGTTATTGTGGAAAACATATTATATCATTAAAATTATCTTGTCGCAATAGGAAAGAATGTGATATAATTAATCAGTATGACATCTTTTTCCATATGTCAGGAGTATCGCTATGATGGAATTACTCTCCCCGGCCGGATCCCCTGAAGCCGTGATCGCCGCCGTTCAGAACGGTGCTGACGCGGTGTATCTTGGGCTCGGAGATTTTAATGCCCGAAGAGGTGCACATAACTTCACACCGGAAGAATTTGAAAAGGCAGTCCGCTACTGTCATCTGCGCAACTGCAGAGTATATGTGACTCTGAATACACTTGTAAACGACCGTGAGATGACGGCTGCGGTGGCAGCAGCCAGACTCGCTTCAGAGAAGGGCGCTGATGCGATCCTTGTACAGGATCTCGGGCTGGCTCAGGCGATCCGCCTTGCAGTCCCGGATATCCCGCTCCATGCGAGCACGCAGATGAGCATCCACAATCTGGCCGGTGCGGAAGCGGCTGCGCAGATGGGTATGACACGTGTGGTCCTGGCCCGCGAGCTGAGCCTGGACGAAATCCGTTTCATCTCAAAACATGCCAGGGTCGAGACCGAGGTCTTTGTACATGGAGCACTGTGCTTCTGCCATTCGGGGCAGTGTTATTTCTCCGCCATGATCGGCCGCCGCAGCGGCAACCGCGGCATGTGTGCCCAGCCCTGCCGGATGCAGTACTCACTGGGAGGCCGGATGGATGACTATCCGCTTTCCCTGAAGGACAACTGCCTTGCAGACCGGCTGCAGGAACTGGAAGAAGCAGGCGTCGCCTGCGTTAAGATCGAAGGGCGCATGAAACGACCGGAATATACCGGAATCGTGACCGGCGTCTACGCAAAGGTCTTGAAGGAGAAACGGAAACCGACACCTGAAGAGATGGGTCTCCTGGAGAGAGTCTTCTCCAGACAGGGATTCACCCAGGGATATCTGAACGGTGACAAGAAAGATATGCATGGGATTCGCGCAGAAGCGGATGAAAACCTCGACAGACTATATGCAGATACGAGAAAGGCATACTGCGATGGAGAGGTCCGACGTGTTCCAATTCATTTCTACACACTGGTGGAAAAAGGAGAGAAGGCGAAGGCGATTGCCTTCGACGATGACGGTAACCGCGCGGTGGCATTCGGGCCGGTGCCCGAGCGAGCAAAGCGGCAGGGGGTTACGGCGGGATATATCGTCGAACAGATGTATAAGACGGGCGGAACGCCCTTTACAGTAGTAGAAAATCAGGCCAAGGCAGATGAGGGACTTTTTCTTCCGGCCGCGGAGATCAATGAGCTGAGGAGAAAGCTGGTCTCCGAACTCTCTGAAAAGCGGATGACACCGCCGGCAAGAAAGAGCAATCCGATGCCACCGGAACCTGAAAACATGCTGCATACAGGTGAGCCTGCAGCGATTTTCCAGGTGTCGACTGAAGAACAACTCGCACCGGAACTGGCGGAACTGAAACCAGGATATCTCTATGCGCCCGCACTTCTTATGGCCGAACGCTTTGACCGGGTGATGCCTTTCCTGACCAATGATACGATTCCGGTGGCGGTCCTGCCTCGTGTGATTACAGATGATGAGACGGAAGAGATTTACAGTGCGCTGGAGAAGCTTTCCCGGTATGGGGTGAGGGAAGCCCTGGTCGGTAATATCGGCCATGTGGCACTGGCCAAGCAGGCGGGAATGGGTGTACGCGGGGACTTCGGGCTGAATGCCTTCAATTCCCGGACGCTGGACGTCCTGCGGACGGCCGGGCTTCTTTCGGCGACGGCATCTTTTGAGCTTCGCCTTTCACAGATCCGGGACATGAAGAAGCCGCTGGATACTGAGATGATTATTTACGGTCGTCTGCCTGTAATGGTGTCCGACCAGTGCGTGATCCGACAGAGTGCAGGAAAATGCAACTGTCAGGTCCCGGCACAACTCTCAGACCGGACTGGTTCTGTTTTCCCGGTTGTGAAGGAATACGGTTGCAGAAATGTGATCTATAATGCACATAAACTATATCTTGCAGACAAACGCAGTGAGCTGCTGTCAGCCGGACTGTGGGGAATGCGTCTGCTGTTTACGACCGAGAGTGCAAGAGAGAGCACAGAGGTCGCAAAGGCCTATCTGGGACTGAATGACTACCAGCCTAATATGCTGACGAGAGGCCTGTATTATCGGGGTGTTGAATGAATAATAAAAAGCTGGTCCTGGCATCCGCGTCGCCGAGGAGAAGCGAACTGATGCATATGCTTGGATTTTCAGATGTGATTGTACATCCGGCCGTGGGTAAGGAAGACCCGCCTAAAGGAGTGCCGCCGGAGGAGATCGTGAAAGCGCTCTCCAGCGCGAAAGCCGAAGAGGTCGCGGCGCTTTTCAATGAAGAAGTACTTGTGATTGCCGCGGATACGATTGTCTGGCTGGATGGAGAGATCCTCGGCAAGCCGCACTCCGAGGAGCAGGCATTCTCGATGCTGAGCGCGCTCTCGGGCAGAGAGCATAAGGTCTACACCGGAGTCACCGTCCTCGACAGGGAGGGAGAACTCTGTGAGGCGGAGTGCAGTACGGTACATTTCCGTGATCTTTCGGAAATGGAAATCCGGAGGTATATCTCAACAGGAGAGCCGATGGACAAGGCCGGAGCTTATGGAGCACAGGGAAAAGGGGCTCTGTTTGTCCGGGCAATCGAGGGCGACTTTTTTAATGTCATGGGGTTGCCGCTCTGCCGCCTGGGGCAGATGCTGAGAAAGAAGGGAGTACCGATCCTTTGAGGAGCTATCTGAGAAAAAACGGTATTCGGGTCGGAATCATCGTTTTGGCGGTTGTTCTGATCGTCGGTCTGGGTTCTGCGGCACGAACCGGACGCATCGGATTTGTGCAGAACGCGAGAGGCACTGCGTCCGCACCGCTGCAGAAGGTTCTGAGTTCCGCTGCAAACTGGTTTGATACGATCTATGGATACCTGTATCAATATGACTCACTGATGGCAGAGAATGAGTCTCTGCGCTCACAGCTGGCTGATGCACAGCAGTCTGCGCGAGACGGCATCGAAGCCTCTGAAGAAAACGTGCGGCTCAGGGAACTGCTGAATCTGCGGGACAAGCATACGGATTTCGTCATGGAATCCAGCAAGGTCGTTCTCTGGTCTGCGTCCAACTGGTCCTCCTCATTTACAATCAGCAAAGGTGCGAGGAGCGGGATAGAATACGGTGATCCGGTAATCACGGAGTATGGCGCACTGGTCGGGCAGATTACAGAACTTGGGGAGACCTGGGCAACGGTGAGCACGCTGATTGACGTAGATATGAGTGTCGGCGGAACCGTTGTCTCCACAGGAAGCTCCGGTATGGTGGTCGGCGAGTATTCCCTTATGAAGCAGAAAAGGGCAAAGCTGACGTTCCTGGCAGACGGAGCACAGATCTTTGTCGGCGACGAAGTGACAACCTCAGGCTCCGGCGGTGCATTTCCAGCAGGCCTGGTCATCGGTACGGTGACAAACGTCCAGACAGAAGCCGGAGGCCAGATCGAGTACGGAATTGTGGAACCGCAGGCGAATCTGGACTCACTGGTGCAGGTGTTTATTATCAAAGACTTCGATGTGGTGGAATAGATCTTGAAAACAGTCATCCCGAAAGATTTTCTGGAAAAGATCAATATGGGCAAGGTCCTGCGCTATGGGATCTTCATGCTGGTTCTGCTGATCGCACAGAATATCCTGTTTACGCAGCTTCGCATCCTGGGAGTATGCCCGATGGTGCTGCCCGCGGCGGCGGTGGCCATGGGCATGTTTGAGGGCGCAACCTGGGGGCCGGTCTTCAGCCTGCTGCTGGGGATTTTTGCGGACATGGCGTTTATTGAAAACACGGTGTTTTTTACACTTGTTTTTCCTGCCATCAGCTTCGCGGCGGCCTTCATCTCAAACTTCTTTATCAACAGGAGGTTTTTTGCCTACATGGGCGCGGCAGTTTTCGGGCTGCTGTTAACGGCGGCGGGGCAGATGCTGAAAACAGCGGCCCTGGATAGCTTCTCCGTGGTGATGCTGACCACGGCTCTCCTGCAGACCATCTGGTCGATTCCCTTTGCAGTACTGGTTTATTTTCCGCCTGCCCGTCTGAGCAGACTTGAATAGAAGGAGCAATCAGTGAAACGCTTAGTCAACCCCGGCAGAGTTGCCGCCATGGTGATTCTGGTTATTATGATACTCGCCATTTACATGACATTTCTGTACCGACTCCAGATCATTGAAGGCGAGAAATACTACAACCAGAGCAACGAGATTACAAATACGGAGAGAACGGTTACCGCAGCGCGCGGGAATATTCTCGACCGTTACGGGCGCGTTCTGGTAAGCAACAAGGAATGCTATAACCTCAAGGTCGATAATGTCAAGCTCTTTGCCAATGCGGACCCGAATGCTGTCATCCTGGAGCTGGTACATATGGTGGAGGGCTTCGGTGACCAGTATACCGACGACCTTCCCATTACCCGGACACCACCCTTCGAGTATGATGAAAACATGACGGACATTCAGCGCACCATGCTGAACGCTTATTTTGTTCGCCAGAAGCCGGACGGCCTGGCGGAAAACCCCAGTGCGGTTGAACTGCTCAGCTTCATGCGCACCCGTTATGGGATTGACAACAGCTATTCCAGCGAGGAAATGCGAATCATCGCCGGCGTGCGTTACTCTATCAATGTTCGCTATGCGGTCAATACGGCAGAGTACCTCTTCGTTGAAGATGCGAGTATGGAACTGATTTCCTCCATCATGGAGAACAAGCTGGTCGGTATCGAGGTACAACGGGCATATATCCGCAATTATGAGACGGAATATGCGGCGCATATCCTCGGATATACCGGGCTCATGACCCAGGAGGAGTTTGAGCGCTATTCGCTCCTGAACTACGCCAACGACGCCATGGTCGGGAAAGACGGTGTGGAATATGCCTTTGAGGAGTACCTGCACGGACACGACGGTACGGTGATCGAGACGCAGAACAACGCCGGAACGGTTCTCAGTACCGTGTACAAGGAAGAACCGGAGCCTGGCGCGCATATCTACCTGACCATTGACAAGGTGCTTCAGGAACAGACAGAACGTATCCTGAACAACACGGTCAACACCATGATCCTGAACCGAAACCAGGAGCGTGCCGAAGGTATCGAACGCGGCGACTATGACCCGGAGATGAAGGATGAGATTACCGGCGCCGCGGCTGTGGTTGTGAAGGTCAACACAGGAGAACCGCTTGCGATTGCCAGCTGGCCGACCTATGACGGTGCAACGATCATCGAAAAGTATCAGGAGCTGATGGAGACTCCGAACGCACCGCTCTTTAACCGCGCGCTGATGGGCGCCTATGCACCGGGGTCAGCGTTCAAGCCCTGTGTCGCAACGGCGGTGCTGACCGAAGGACAGATCAATACCGAGTACAAAATCAAGTGTGAAGGTGTCTTCACCAAGTATGCAGCCGAAGGCTATGCACCTGAGTGCTGGATTTGGAACAGTGTCAAGGGCGAGCACTACACACACCCGGAGGAGAACGTGACGACGGCGCTGCGTGACTCCTGCAACTATTTCTTCTACTCCGTTGGCCACGACCTCGGCATTGACAAAATGGGCGAGTATGCCCATGCTTACGGCCTCGGGGTCAGCACCGGCATCGAGCTCGTCGAGACAAAGGGCAATATGTCCAATGAAGCCAACCACGCGGACTACACCGGTACCGTGTGGCGCATCGGTGATACGATGCAGGCAGCCATCGGCCAGTCCGACAGCATTTTCTCTCCGCTGCAGCTGGCAGAGTACTGCGCAACAGTTGCCAACTCCGGCCACCGCTATTCCGCGTCAATCCTGAAAACAGTACGTAATTATGACTACAGCAAGAAAATCTATGAACGCGAGCCCGAAGTTCTGAACACCATCCGTTCCGCCGAATACAACTGGTTGGCGATCCACGAGGGTATGTACATGGTTTTAAACGACTGGATCAATGAACCAAATGCCATTGTCTGGACAGCCTGCCCGTGGGTCTGTGCCGGCAAGACCGGAACGGCACAGAAGGGTGAGAAGATCACCAACGATGGTATCTTTATCTGCTACGGCCCCTATAGCGACCCTGATATCGCGATCGCCGTTGTGGTGGAGCGCGGTGGATCCGGTGCGAATGTTCAGCGTATCGCACGGCGTATCATGGACGCATACATCAACATCTGCAGCTATTCCGACTCTTCGGAAGATGAAATGACGCTGCTGCGGTAAAATTACGAAAAAGTAACAGATTCCTATTGCGCATCCGATAAAAAACGGGTATAATACTTTATCTGAATTTTGGATGGCTACTGTGGTGTTTCGGTGTGTACGGATGAGAGAGAAGGAGATTACAGGATATGAATATTGCCCTGATGGCACATGACAGGAAGAAAGAATTGATGGTCCAGTTCTGCATTGCTTACTGCGGAATTCTGGCTGAACACAGTCTCTGCGCAACCCACGTGACAGGAAAACTGGTCTCTGAGGCGACAGGACTTCCAATCACTTTGTATCTCCATGCCGATCAGGGCGGCGCCCAGCAGATCGGCTCAAGGATCTCCTATAACGAGATCGATCTGGTCCTGTTCTTCTGTGATCCGGCTAACCCAAAGGGCTTTGACGATATCAATAAAGTAGAGCGGCTCTGTGACCAGTATCAGATCCCCTTTGCCACCAATGCCGCAACGGCAGAGGTCCTGGTTCAGGGGCTGCGTCGAGGCGATCTCGACTGGCGCAATATTGTCAATCCACAGAAGAGATAAGCGCATCAGGCGTCTTTCCTCGAAGAGTGAAGTTCGGTTCCGGGAGCTTCACTCTTTATGTGTGTTTAATGGCTGCCTGCTTCTATTCGAATAGAAAGTGAGTAACAAGAATTATGAGTAAAGTGAATCCAAGAACGCTCTCCGGTTTCATGGAGCTTCTGCCACAGGACCAGATGAAGATGGAGCGCATGATGCGGATCCTGAGGGAGACCTATTCTCTCTTTGCCTTTACCCCTTTGGACACCCCGGTGATCGAAGCCGCAGAGGTCCTCCTGGCAAAAGGCGGAGGAGAGACAGAGAAACAGATCTACCGCTTTCAGAAAGGAGACAGTGACCTGGCTCTGCGCTTCGATTTGACGGTTCCGCTGGCCAAGTATGTCGCTGCGCACTATGCAGATCTGGCGTTCCCGTTCCGCCGGTATCAGATTGGCAAAGTCTACCGCGGTGAACGCGCCCAACGCGGCCGCTTCCGCGAATTCTATCAGGCGGATATCGATGTGATCGGCGACGGGAAGCTGGACATTGTGAATGAAGCGGAGATTCCCGCAATCATCTACACAGCTTTTACGCGGCTTGGCCTGAAGCACTTTAAGATCCGGGTCAATAACCGGAAAATCCTGAACGGGTTTTATGCCATGAACGGCATGTCCGAGAAAGCGCAGGACATCATGCGCATTGTCGACAAGCTGGATAAGATCGGCGAAGTGAAAGTGAAACAGATGCTGATCGACGAACTGGACATGCGCCCGTATAAGGCGGAAAATGTGCTTGACTTCATGGCAATCCAGGGCAGCAACACGGAGATCCTGGAACGTCTGGAAAACTATCGCGGCATGGACGAGACTTTCGATCTCGGCCTGGAGGAACTGCGAGCGGTGACATCGCATCTGGCGGCCTTCGGCGTTCCGGAGGAGAACTTTGCGGTCGACCTCACCATCGCCCGCGGCCTGGATTATTATACCGGCACGGTGTACGAGACGGAGCTCACAGACTACCCGGAGATCGGCTCGGTCTGCTCCGGCGGCCGTTACGACAACCTCGCCGAGTACTATACGGATAAGCAGCTCCCCGGTGTCGGCATTTCGATTGGATTGACAAGACTGTTCTATGTGCTCCAGGAGCAGAAGCTTCTCTCGGACGAGGTGTTGACAGCACCCTGCGACGTACTGGTCATTCCCATGACGGAGGATCTTGGATCTGCGGTTTCGACTGCGACAGCTCTCCGGAATGCGGGGCTGCGTACCCAACTCTATACCGAGAAGCGCAAGTTTAAAGCGAAGATGAGTTATGCCGATAAGATTGGTGTACCTTTTGCTGTCCTGCTCGGAGAGGACGAGATCGAAAAAGGCCTGCTCTCGGTGAAAAACATGGGAACGGGCGAGCAGCAAATGCTTCCGACGGAAGAGGCAGCTGCACTGATCCGTGAGACCGTAAAAAAAAGAAACAGCGCCGCGCCCATTCGCGGTTGAGTTCATAAGGAGGAAAGAATAATGCAATCCCGTACACATACCTGTGGGGAGCTCCGCATGGAGCATGTCGGCCAGAAGGTGCAGCTCGCTGGCTGGCTGGAAAATGTCCGTGAAGTCGGTGGAAACCTGGCTTTCGTTGTGGTCCGTGACTTCTACGGAAAGACACAACTTGTTGTGGAGAACGAGGATCTTCTCCGTCAGCTGAAGGGAATCAACAAGGAATCCACCATTGGAGTTGTCGGCACGGTCCGCGAGCGCGCAAGCAAGAACCCCAATCTCCCCACCGGCGAAATCGAGGTTGTCCCCGAATCCATCACGGTTTTGGGACGCTGCCGCTATAATGAACTCCCCTTTGAAATCAATCGCAGCCGTGAGGCGGACGAGACCCAGCGGCTGAAATACCGCTATCTCGACCTGCGAAACCCCGCCGTCAAGCAGAATATCATATTGCGCTGCCAGGTGATCGCCGCAATCCGCAAAGCCATGCTGGAGCACGATTTCCTGGAAATCACAACGCCAATCCTGACCGCGTCCTCACCCGAGGGTGCACGCGATTATCTGGTTCCTGCCCGCAAGCATCCGGGCAAATTCTATGCGCTTCCCCAGGCCCCGCAGCAGTTCAAGCAGCTGCTCATGACCTCCGGCTTTGATCGCTACTTCCAGATCGCCCCCTGCTTCCGCGATGAGGACGCCCGCGGTGACAGAAGCCCCGGGGAGTTCTATCAGCTGGATATGGAGATGGCATTTGCCTCCCAGGAAGACGTCTTTGCCATTCTGGAAGATGTCCTGCCTCCGATTTTTGCCAGATACGGAAAGTATGACATCGCTTCCCAGGCACCCTTCCGCAGAATTAAGTATCTGGACGCTCTGGAAACCTATGGCAGCGACAAACCCGACCTGCGGATTGATCTTTTCGCACAGGACATTACTGATCTCGTGAAGGACAGCGAGTTTCAGGCCTTCCAGAACGGAAACACGGTCAAGGCGATCGTGGTGTCCGGCTGCGACCTTACCAGAAAGCAGATCGACAAACTCTGCGCGGATGTCGAAGTCCAGGCGGGCGCAAAGCCCTACTGGTTCCGCATGGATGACACTGGCGCCATCGTGGGCGGTGTTGCAAAGTTTGTAGACCCGCTGAAAGAGGCCCTCACCGAGCGCCTCGGCCTGAAGCCGGGCTGTCTTGTCGGCGTCACCACCGGTGTTCGCGGGCAGGCCCAGAAGACTGCCGGCGTCATGATCAAGATGCTCGGCGCACTAGTCCCCGGCCATATGGATAAGGAACGTTATGAATTCTGCTGGATTGTGGACTTCCCGATGTATGAGATCGGCGAGGAATCCGGCGAACTCGAATTCTGTCACAACCCCTTCTCCATGCCCGCCGGCGGGCTGGATGTCCTCCTGCAGGCGGAGCGGGGAGAGATTGATCCACTTACCATTACGGCGGACCAGTATGACCTGGTCTGCAATGGTGTGGAGCTCTCTTCCGGTGCGGTTCGGAACCATGACCCCGAGATCATGATCAAGGCCTTTGAGATGGTTCGCCTCGGTGAAGAGGACGTGAAGAAAAAATTCCCTGCTATGTACAACGCCTTCTGCTATGGCGCACCTCCTCATGCCGGTATTGCTCCGGGCATCGACCGCATGGTCATGCTTCTGGCGGGCGAGGACAGTATCCGAGAGATCATTCCGTTCCCGATGAATAAGAGCGCGCAGGATATCATGATGGGCGCACCTTCTGCAGTGGAGCAGAAGCAGCTGGATGAGCTGCACATTGCCATCACCTGCGAACCGGAAGACTGAGCCGTTCAGGTAAACAGACGGTATGTACGCAGTTATTCGCAGCCTCGGCGTCAGCGGAGTAGGAGGCTATGAGGTCAGCGTGGAGGTAAATATCACCACCGGCCTCCCTGTATTTGAAATCGTCGGGCTTCCGGATGCTGCAGTCAAGGAGGCCCGGGAACGCGTCCGTGCGGTCATCAAAAACAATGGATTTCGGTATCCGGTGAGTCACTTGACAGTGAACCTTGCCCCGGCGGATAAGAAAAAAGCGGGAACGGTATATGACCTGCCTCTGCTGATCGGAATCCTTTCTGCAGCAGGGGAGATCAAAAACCCACCCAAAGACAGTGCCTTTTTCGGCGAACTCTCTCTGACGGGAGAGCTCCGCCCGGTTCCCGGCGCACTTCCCATGGCGATTGCCGCCGAAAGAGCAGGGATCCGCACACTCTATGTCCCTGAAGCGAATGCACCTGAGGCAGCTTTCGCTGAGCATGTTTCTGTGATTCCGGTCCGCGATGTGAAACAGCTGCTGCAGCATCTTAATCATGTGGAGGAAATCCAGCCTGCTGCAGCACCGAAGCTTGGTGAGACGGCAATGGGGCAACCGGATTTCTCGGATGTAAAAGGGCAGGAAAACGTCCGACGTGCGCTGGAAATCGCCGCTGCGGGCGGGCATAACGTTCTGATGGTCGGACCTCCGGGAGCGGGGAAAAGCATGCTGGCAAAACGACTTCCGTCGATTCTGCCGGATATGACCCGAGAAGAGATGATCCAGTCAACGGAAATCCATTCCGTAGCGGGACTCACGGACCGCCAGCATCCTGTTATCTCTGAGAGACCGTTCCGGTCTCCGCACCACAGCATCTCTCCGGCAGGGCTTGCTGGCGGAGGGACAACACCAAGACCCGGCGAGATCAGTCTGGCACACAACGGTGTCCTCTTCCTGGATGAGCTTCCTGAATTCCGAAGCGATGTCCTGGAGGTTCTGCGCCAACCGCTGGAGGATGGAACAGTGACGGTTTCCCGTGTTTCAGGTGCAGTGACGTTCCCAAGCCGGTTTATGCTGGTCTGCGCGATGAACCCGTGCAGATGCGGTTGGTACGGTCATCCATCCGGACGCTGCCGCTGCACGCCGAACGAAGTGCGACGCTATCAGAATCGGGTTTCCGGACCACTGTTGGACCGGATCGACATCGTTGTTGAGGTTCCCGCACTGGAATATGATGAAATCCGGCGGAAAAACCCGGCGGAGAGCTCCGCAGTCATCCGGAAGCGCGTCAATGCCGCCCGCACAATACAGCATGCCAGATTCCCTGATGACAGCACAATGTGCAACGCACATATGAGGACAAGGGAGCTGCGGCGGTTCTGCAGCCTGTCCGAAGACGGGGAAGAGCTGATGCGGGATGCCTTTGACGCCATGGGACTCTCTGCAAGAAGCCATGACCGAATCCTGCGCGTGGCCAGAACCATCGCGGATCTCGACGGTGCGGAGGAGATTGGCGTTAGCCACATCGCAGAAGCAATTCAGTACCGGAGTTTTGACTTTACAGAACAATAATAGAGAGTTCATTCATAAAGAAAAACGCGGAGCCCACAGGACCAGATCATGTTTGATCTGCGGCTGTGGGTTCCTGTAATATATAGATTATCGAACATCTTTTTTGAGAACTCAAATGACCAGACAGATGTTTTATTGTAAAACTGCCGTTGAAAAGAACATTTATTTTTTGTATACTGTTATAGTAAAACACTGTAAATTAGGATATTTATGCTGCAGCCAGTCAGAGAAAAGCACATGACAGCCCTCTGCACTGGAAGAATGCTGCTACGGTAATTCCATCATAAGAATTTGAAGAGGAGGTTTTACAGATGAATTGTCCAAGATGCGGTACCCCTATGGAGGGAGGGATATGCCCCGAGTGTGGATTCCCGGTTAACCGAATGAGAAAAAAGAGAACGATGAAGAGTAAGCCTGATCAGCAGCGTACAGTGCCTGAACACAGATACTAAACCGTTTCGAAGACAGAAGAGTATTCTGCACCGCGGTCATCTGTGGCCTGGCAGCGTTTGCGGTTGTGCCGTTTCACAAGGGGCGTTTTATCTTGTTTGAATTCTGCGTCACGTCATTATGCGGCCTCCTTATTGCCTTCAGTATGAGAGTCCGGATGAAAAGTCCTGTGTTTGAGTATCTGAACAGGTATGCGCTTGAGATCTATCTTGTGCAGAGAATTCCAATGATCCTGCTTGCGGGAAGAATAAACTCGAATCTTCTGTTTTTTGTCATATCCGCACTCGTGACTCTGCCCCTGGCAATCTTATGGAAGAAAATATATACGCTTCTGAGCTCCTGAAGCATTTTTCCATGCATCATATGACTTGCATTTTAATCAGACTTCTTAATCAGACTCCTGAATACGCTCAGTCTTGGCATTAGAGGGGGAATACAAAATGAAAAAAGGAATGGCGATCCTTCTTGTGGCGGCACTGCTGATTACCGGGACAGCGGTCTTTTCCGCAGCTGAAGAAACGAATCTCCTTTCGGAGCAGATCGAAGACAGCCTTCATGCGTCCATCCAGCATGTGATAAGCTCTCCCGCATGGGTGAGTGAACTGGATGAGGCGAAGGATGAAGCAGTGACCCAACTCTTTATCGTCGCTGGATTGGGTATGGATAAGACGACGGCGACTGTCTCCATGCATGAGCGGGATGAAAACGGGCAATGGAAACAAATCCTGTCAACACCAGGCTATGTCGGAAAAAACGGACTATGCCTGGACGAGGACCATGCAGAGGGCTGCGGGCAGACGCCGATTGGTACGTATCACTTCAATAAGGCCTTCGGTATTGCAGCGGACCCGGGATGTGCGATACCGTACACACAGGTCTCGGATGATATCTGGTGGTCCGGAGATGTCAACGAAGGCATGCATTACAACGAGATGGTCGATATCCGGGAAGTACCTGATCTCAGCAGAGATGACAGTGAGCATATCATTGATTATGAATACCAGTATCAGTACTGCCTGAATATCAGCTTTAATGAGGAGGGGACCCCGGGCAGAGGCTCTGCTATCTTCCTGCACTGCCTGGGACCTGAGAAGCCGTATACCGGCGGCTGTGTTGCCATTCCGGAAAATATCATGAAGCAGGTGATTCAGCGGGTAGAACCGGACTGTGCTGTGATCATTGATCTGATGGAAAACATATGTCCGGATGTCTGGAATGCGTGGGGATTTGCCCAGACAGACAGTTGCGCGGACGATGTTGAACTTTCGGACGATTCCTCGGATTTCGTGATGCTTAGTGAGGCAGTTCCGGATGCAATATTGGAGATCCGTTACTATTCCACATATAATTTCGTTGGTGACCGGATCAATGGCTATGAGGAACCCCTTGCATTTTTGACAAAGGAAGCTGCTGCGGCATTGAAAAATGTCAGTGATGACCTGCGTACCAGGGGATATCGGCTGAAGATCTTCGACGCCTATCGCCCGCAGATGGCGGTAACGCATTTTATGAACTGGGCTTTGGACACGGAAGACACACGTATGAAAGAATACTTTTATCCTGAACTGGATAAGGATGTCCTCTTCCCGCAGGGCTATATTGCAGAGCACTCCGGCCACAGCCGAGGCAGTACGGTTGACCTGACGCTATTCGATATGACCACAGAAAAAGAAGTGGATATGGGTGGTACATTTGATTACTTTGGCGAGTTGAGCCATCCTGATTATACAGGGATAACAGAAGAACAGTATCAGAACCGGATGATTCTCCGGGAAGCAATGCTCGCGCATGGCTTTAAGCCGCTTGCCGAGGAGTGGTGGCACTTTACCCTTGCAGATGAGCCATACCCGGATACGTACTTTACGTTCCCGATTAACAGCAATTCACTTGAGACTGCAGAACTGGATCAGGCAGCATAAAAAAATGCCCGTAAAGCAATTATCACACGCTGTGATTCTTGCCTTGCGGGCATCTTCTATCGTTGCTTCCTCTTGAATCTTCTCAGACTCAGACCAGCACGGGCTTGTCTTCACGACCGGGAATGTACTTGATTCGCACCCAGTCTCCAACATTCAGGAACAGATTGGCGTTGAGAAGGGAGGCGTTAACCATTCTTCCGTCCTGTGCCTGGAAGCGGACAAAGGCCTCGTAGTATTCACAGGGAAGACCGTCTACATCCGTGGTATCGTGTTCTTCCAAACGGGTAACAACGGCTTCGGCTTCTATACCAGTGACTTTGATTTTGATAATATTGAATAAGGTCCAGAGAAAACTGGCCGCAACAAAGGCGATAATCAGCATCTCGAAATTGAAGTTGCGCATTCCCTTGAATCTCCCTTCTGTTTATGTTATGGCTGGAGTATAACATACGGACAGTCACAGAATCGGCACAGTCGAAATGCTGTACGTAGAAATCATCACGTCCCGACCCGGAACACTCCTGCATGATCATTCCGGCGCATTGGATCTGCTCCGACGGCAGCAGAAATCGTCACCTGATGTCGTACAGAGTCTCTGGCGGAATAAGAATCTCCTGTAAACACAGCCGTTTTTCGCTTCATGCAGCTTGAGAACAGAACCCTTATGTGCTATGATGAATATAATTGTATGGCTTTTTATGTCGCGGGAAGTCTGACCGGATTACAGGGGACTTCTGCTGAGCAGTGTTTTCATGATTGCTTTTTCCGTTCCAATCTATCACATCAATGGTGCTTTTGACGTAAACTACATGTTTACCGGCACACGGTCCGATGTAGGCATCCTCGCGAAGCTCTGGGATATGCTGACGCCTGCTTATGGACGGATTGGTTTTACGATCGCCCTCGGCTGTATCCTGTTTGTGGTGCTGCATCTGTTTTTCCTGATCTACCGGCTGATCGGAAGACTCCAGGACCGGGTTACCTCGGAAAGCTAAAGCGTTGCAGATCTGGTTTAAACCTGAGCAGGGGAGCAATCCCCTGCATTTCTATCTGCATAGATTAGAACAAACTAACTCCTGGATAATACAAAAGGACCGGTCAAGCCGATCCTTCTGTATTTTTATTTACCTTCCCGATGGGAGAAGCTTTCATAGAACTCTTTCAGCATCTTCGGCGCCTTCTTTCTGAAATCTGTTGTTGAGGAAGTTTCGAGACTGAGAGAAGCTTTCATAGAACTCTTTCAGCATTTTCAGCGCCTTCTTTCTCTGAGTTATTTGTCCTGTTCCCTCAGGACGATTGTATGATAACACAGAGCAATCGAAATTGAAAATACCTGTGATATGCGGTTAATGATACACGGAAGATATCATTATATTAAAAATATAGTACCTGCTATCATCTTGCTATTTGTTTTTGTTTATGATATTCTTCTTCAAACATCAGCTTCAGACATGACAGCAAGACAGTGAGATGGACAAATGAACAGAAGCCTTTATTCAAGAAAAGAAAAATCGGCAGGGTTGCTCCTGCTTCTCGCGAATATTCTATTTATGCTGGCGCTCTGGCTGGAACAGAATTATGATCAAATCAGCTTTGACCAATTCCTTTTCCAGCTGAAATCAACTTCCACAGGGGTAAATTCGGATCTGCTGCAGAGCGCCATTGTACATGTCGGCCTCTTGTCTCTGGGCTTGACCGCACTCGAAGTATGGATTTATTGTCTGTTCACCAATGAACAAACAGGCAGATCTCTCCTTTTGGTAGATTCATCCGCTGGTGCGCATCTGGCATTTGTTTCCCGGACCAGGAAATACGTCTTAGCTTTCGCCTGTGCGCTGCTGACGATTTCTCTTCTCGTATGTGGATTGCAGATTCGGCTCTTTTCTTTTGTGAAAGCGGATTCTATGCACTCTGATTTCATTGAGAATTACTATGTGAAACCAGACAGTTCACTCCTGCATTTTCCGGAACAAAAGAGAAACCTGATTTATATCTTCCTGGAATCAATGGAGAGCACCTTTGCAGAGCCTGAAGCTGGAGAGATGATTACAGCCTGCTATATACCGGAGCTGGAGCAACTGGCCAGTCATAACCTGAATTTCTCTCATAATGCAGGATTGGGGGGTGCCCTGTCCTATCCCGGGACGACCTGGACAGCTGCTGCCATGGTGGCACAGACTGCCGGCGTACCGGTGAAGATGTCTTTGGAAGCAGATACCTATGGCGCAGAGGACTCTTTCCTTCCCGGGGCTGTATCCATAGGCCAGATTCTCAGAGAACAGGGATATAATCAGGAGCTGCTCCTTGGTTCGAATGCTGAATTCCATGGAAGAGAGGTCTATTTTACGGAGCACGGGAATTATAAGATACTTGACACCGATGCGCTGAAAGAAGCGGACAGGCTTCCACAGGACTATGAGGCGTGGTGGGGGTTTGAAGATGAGAAACTGTTTGACTTTGCGAAGGAGGAATTGACCCGCCTGGCAGAAGAAGATGCACCGTTTAACTTTACGATGCTCACAGCAGATACCCATTTTCCGGATGGCTGCCAGTGCAGATTGTGCAGGGATGAGTTTGAGGCTCCGTATGCCAATGTGCTGGCGTGCTCCTCTCGTCAGGTGGCGGATTTCGTTTCCTGGATTCAGGAGCAGCCCTTTTATGAAAATACGACGGTCGTGATAAGCGGAGATCATCTTACGATGGATGCCGGATTCATGGAAGAGATAGACCCGGACTATACAAGATCGGTTTATAATTGTTTTATTCATTCTGCTGCTACGCCGTCGAAAGAAAAGAATCGCCTGTTTGGTACCTTTGATCTGTTTCCCACGACGCTGGCGGCTTTGGGAGCAGAGATCGACGGAGATCGGCTGGGTCTTGGTACAAATCTGTTCTCAGACAGGAAGACCCTGACGGAGCAGTTCGGCTATGAGTATCTCACAGAAGAACTGCAGAAACAGTCCGCATTCTATAATGCCGAGCTTTTGCGGATAGAGGAATAGGACGCGGTGCCGGAGCTCCCGGAGCACATTGCGCCGCAGCGTTCACCGAAAGGAATGGATTGGATAAACTGCTTGTCAATACACAATAAAGGTGTTAAAATACGAAGACTCAGCATCCACAGGAGGAAAACCATGGGTAACAACAGCGGAAGACTGATCGTTGTAACAGGCCCGTTCGGCGCCGGTCTGAAGGACATCGTTGCAGATGTTCTGGAGCGCAGAGCAGATCTTATAACCGTGATTCCGGTGACCGCCAGAAAGAAAAAGGATGGCGAGGTTGACGGCGACCGCTTTTATTATTATGATCTGGAAGGCTGGAATGAGCTGAAAGAGACGGGCGACCTCCTGGAGACGACGGAACTTGCCGGAAATGACTACGGTACCTCCCGCAGACTAGTCGAGGAAGGGCTTCGAAGTGGAAAGCACGTTCTTCTCACCATAGAGCCCGAGCGCGCTGCCCAGGTGAAACAGAACATGCCGGAGGCTTTCTGTGTGTATGTAGAACCGAAAGATCCGGAGCAGCTTAAAGCACGATATGCCCGATCAGCAAGAAATTCCTTCGAACTCACTGCGCGCCTGGAACTGGCCAGAGAACAGCGTGAGGAGGCTGTTTACTGTGATGCGAGAGTGGACAGCACGGACCTGAACGCCGCGGAGAAGGAACTGGAAAGACTGATCGATCAGCTCTGAACCATTGGGGTACGTTCGATTCACAGAAACAGATGCGGCAGCACAGAAGGGGCGGATGAACATGGAAAAACAAAAAAGAATCCGGCTCTGTCTCTCGGCAGCCGCGTTCTGCGTCCTGCTGGTCAGACCGCTATATGCGAGCTTTGTGATCTCCCCGGCAGTGACAGCGCTGCTTGCCACGGCGCTGATCTCTGCTGGAGAGAAACAGGGGGAAGCCAAAGATAACCGGGAGAACAGGCAATATCTCCTGCGGGCAGCCTTTTTGTCTCTGCTTTTCTCGATACTGTTTCTCATCGTGTGGCTGCGCACGAAGCGGCTTGTCTCGCTGCAGTTCTTTGAGTGGCGGAAGGCCATACCGATCCTTCTGGCTGCCGGAATAAGCTGTGCCGGTGCAGTCCCGTTTCTGTCGGCACTTCTTCTGGCACTTGGGGAGAGCCTCACGGCGGACCGACCGATGGTACATGCCGATGACCGCGGTATGGTCAGCAGGGAAGACCGACGACTGCTGTTCTGCGTGGCGGTGGTCTCCGTCTCCGTCTGCTCACTTTCATCCCCGCTCTACCCCTTTAACGACTGGGTGGACGCCAATTGTTTTTTTACCGTAGGCAAATCCATGCTGTACGGAATCGTACCCTACCGTGACCTTTATGAACAGAAGGGCCCTCTGCTGTATGCGCTGTATGCCCTCTGTTATCCGGTTTCCCACCGTAGTTTCCTTGGCGGATGGCTGCTGGAAATTGCGGCAGCCTGGGCTTTCCTGAGCCTGGCATGGAAATGCCATCTGCTTCTTACGGGCAGGAGAAGCCCGATTTTCCTATTCCTGACAGCAGCGCTGGTTTATACGGCGCCGGCTTTCCTCAAGGGCGGCAGTGCGGAAGAGCTTTCTCTGCCGCTCGTGATGCTCTCGTTCTATTACGGACTACAGTGTATCTGTCTGAAGCGCGAGCTCAGCCTGAAGGAGGCCTTCCTGATCGGCTTGAGTTCCAGCGCGGTGCTTTGGATCAAGTACAGCATGCTGGGTTTTTACATTGGATTTATCCTTGTACCGGCGTACCGGATGCTTCGGGAAGGACATGCGGTCCGGCTGTTGAAACTGCTTGGAATGATTGCACTCGGCGTCGTTACAGTTTCGCTGCCGATCCTGGCTTACTTTGCTTATCACCATGCGCTTTCATCTCTCTGGGAGGCGTACTTCTACAACAATATCTTTGTCTACGGCAAGGCATCGTCCCTGCTCCGTACGATCCGTGGACTGGGTTCCGGCCTTGCTTCCATGCTCACTTATAACGATGCGACGATCCTGCTGGTCCTCTTCAGTGTGCTCTCCCTCTGGAAGAGCAGGGAACGGGAACTGGCTGTTCATGTGTTCCTGTCCTTTGCTTTCGCATTCGGAATGATTTATGCCGGGGGAATCAATCTAAAGTATTATTCTGAGATTCTCTGTGTATTCATTCCGCTCGGGGTGTCCATGCTCCTGAGTTGCTGTAGTGCATTGGCAGATCCATCCGGCAATACGAAAGAGGAACAGACCGGAATATCGGAATCCCGTTCCAATCGCAGAAATCGCCTTGGACGCATTCTGATCCCAATCCTGTTCACGCTGGCGCTGTTCGGATCTGAAAACAGCGGAATGCTGCTGCACAGACGTGCCGAGATGCCCCAGTTCATTTTCGCGGAGACACTCAGAGATAAGCCGGATGCAACGCTGTTTAATTACGGGGCGCTGGATATCGGTCTTTTCACAACAGCGGATATTGTCCCATCCACTCGTTATTTCTGCATGCTGAATCTCCCTTCGGAGGAGATGGTTTCGGAAATGGAACACTATATGGCGGATGGTGTGACGGAGTACATTGTCTCCCGGGGACTCGAGGTGGACAGTCCCTGCTACAGCCTCCTGCAGACAGTTTATTATGAAGATAACGGAACGGTTTATCCCTACTATCTCTATGTCCGGAACTACTGAGAGGATAAGCCGCATTTCACAAGGAGAATCCAAATGAATGACATCTTATTGTTGAAACTCGGAGAGATCGTCCTGAAAGGACTGAACCGCCGCAGCTTTGAGGCACGACTGGTAGGCAATGTCCGACGCCGCCTCGCCGACCTTGGCAGATTCAATGTCAGCTGCCTGCAGTCAACGGTCTACGTGGAGCCCGCCGATGAAAGTGCAGATCTGGACGCTGCCTTCGAAGCGGTCAGGGATGTGTTCGGTGTGGTCAAAATCAGCCGGGCTTCGGCCTGTGAAAAAGACAAGGATGCCATTGTCCGCCTCGCCATTGAATGCCTGCGGGAGGATATGCTTCGGGCAAAGAGCTTTAAGGTTGAGTCCAAGCGCAGCGACAAACGCTTTCCCATGACCAGCATCCAGCTCAGCCAGTATGTTGGCGGAGAACTGGCAGAGGCTTATCCCAACTGCGCGGTGGATGTCCACAGTCCCGAACTCGTTGTGAATATTGAGGTTCGGGACCTTGCGGCCTATGTCCACACGCAGCCAGTGGACGGCGCGGGCGGTATGCCCGTGGGATCCAACGGAATTGCAGTGTCTCTCCTTTCCGGAGGAATCGACAGCCCGGTTTCCACCTATATGATTGCAAAGCGCGGTGTGCGCCTGATCCCGGTCCATTTTTTCTCCTTCCCCTATACTTCCCAGCAGGCGAAGGAAAAGGTGATTGAGCTCGGGCATCTCCTTACAAGGTATTGCGGGGATATGACGCTGGAGGTTGTGCCCTTCACCCATATTCAGGAGGAAATCCGCGACAAGTGCCCGGAGGAGTATTTCACCCTTATCATGCGCCGGTTCATGATGCGTATCGCCCAGAAAATTGCCGAACGCACCGGCGCGAAGGCTATAGTCACTGGGGAGAATCTTGGCCAGGTTGCAAGTCAGACCATGGAGGCCATGGCTTCTACCCAGGCCGTGACGACGCTGCCGGTCCTGCAGCCGCTGGTTGGAATGGACAAGGAGGACATTGTCCGCTACGCCCGGAAGATCGGCACCTTCGACACCTCAATCCTCCCCTATGAGGACTGCTGTACGGTCTTCACTCCGCGGCATCCGCGGACCCATCCGAAGATCGTCGAAGTGGAGACTGCGGAGAGCGCACTGGATGTCGCCGCACTGGTGGAAGAAGCCCTTGCCGGGTTAGAGCGGATCAGGCTGTGATCCGCTTCCTCCGGTGGAATACCGGTAGAAAAGACAAAGAGTTACAGAAAAACAAAAAAACAAAATCCTTTACTTTAGATACAAGATATGGTATTCTTCTCGCTGCACAGCACCAAAATGCTGTGCAGTAATTTCGTTTTCAGAGAGAATATGGAGACCGTTTTATATGAGAATTATCAAGCGCAACAGCTCCGAAGCAGAGTTTGACAGAGAGAAGATCGCAAACGCCATCCGCAAGGCCAATTTTGCCTCCGACCCGTCCGAACGTGTTCCGGAGGAGGCCATCCAGGCCATGACAGATTCAGTCACGGCGTCCTGTGCCGCCCTCGGTCGCGCACCCGGCGTGGAAGAAGTCCAGGATATGGTGGAACGACAGCTCATGTCTCACGGCGCCTATGAAGTCGCGAAGCGCTATATAACCTATCGCTATACACGGGCGCTTGTCCGCCAGTCCAACACCACCGACAAGAAGATCCTCAGCCTCATCGAGTGCACCAATGAAGAGGCAAAGCAGGAGAATGCCAACAAGAATCCGGTTATCAACTCCACCCAGCGTGACTACATGGCGGGTGAGGTCTCCAAGGACATCAGCGAACGCATCCTGCTCCCGGCGGACATTGTCGAAGCCCACAACGAAGGCATTATCCACTTCCATGACATGGACTACTATGCCCAGCATATGCACAACTGTGACCTCGTGAACCTCGAGGATATGCTCCAGAACGGTACCGTCATTACAGGTACCCTGATTGAGAAGCCGCACAGCTTCTCGACCGCCTGCAACATCGCCACCCAGATCATTGCACAGGTTGCCTCAAATCAGTACGGCGGACAGTCGATCTCCCTGACGCACCTCGCCCCCTTTGTGGAAGTAAGCCGCAGGAAGCTCCGCAAGGAACTGGACGAAGAGTGCGAGCTTTCGGGGGTGGAGATGTCGGAAGAGATCAAGCAGAAGATCACCGAGCGCATGCTCCGCGCCGAGATCAAGCGCGGCGTCCAGACCATCCAGTACCAGGTCGTGACCCTCCTGACCACCAACGGGCAGGCCCCCTTTGTCACGGTCTATATGTACCTGAACGAGGCAAAGAACGAGAGCGAAAAAGCGGACCTCGCCATGATTATCGAAGAGGTCCTGCTTCAACGCTATGAAGGTGTGAAGAACGAGAAGGGCGTCTGGGTCACCCCGGCTTTCCCGAAGCTTATTTATGTTCTGGAAGAAGACAATATCCATGAGGGCAGCAGGTACTATGATCTGACGAAGCTTGCCGCCAAGTGCACTGCAAAGCGAATGGTTCCGGACTATATCTCCGAAAAGATCATGAAGCAGCTCAAAAAAGGTGATGTGTACACCTGCATGGGCTGCCGCAGCTTCCTGACCCCGGACCGCTTTACGGATGCCCATCTGGGCAATGTGGCAAACGCCGGAAATTATGAAGAGGGCAAGCACAAATACTATGGCCGTTTCAATCAGGGGGTTGTCACCGTGAACCTCGTGGATATCGGCCTCTCCGCCGGTGGCGATCTCGACCGCTTCTGGGAGATTTTTGACGAGCGTATGGAGCTCTGTCACCGGGCGCTGCGCTGCCGGCACGAGCGTCTCCTTGGAACGGTTTCGGATGTGGCCCCGATCCTCTGGCAGTATGGCGCTCTGGCCAGACTGCAGAAAGGGGAGACTATTGACAGGCTCCTTTACAACGGCTACAGTACCATCAGTCTCGGCTATGCCGGACTGTGGGAATGCGTCCTTGCCCTTAACGGCAAAAAGCTCACTGAGCCGGAGGGTGAAGCGCTGGGCCTTGAGATCATGAACAAGCTCAACGAGTATACCGCAAAATGGAAAGCTGCCGAGAACATCGACTACTCCATCTATGGCACGCCGCTGGAGAGCACCACGTACAAATTTGCAAAGTGCCTGCAGAAGCGCTTCGGTGTCATCAAGAACATCACGGACAAAGGCTATATCACCAACAGCTACCACATCCATGTCACCGAGCCAATCGACGCCTTCGAAAAGCTTCGCATCGAGGCCAAGTTCCAGGCCCTTTCGCCCGGTGGAGCCATCAGCTATGTCGAGGTGCCCAACATGCAGGACAACCTCGAAGCGGTCCTCTCCGTTATGCGCTTCATCTATGACAACATCATGTACGCCGAGCTCAACACCAAGAGCGACTACTGCCAGGTCTGCGGCTACGACGGCGAGATCAGCATCGAGGAAGACAACGGCAAGCTCGTCTGGGTGTGCCCAAACTGCGGCAACCGCGACCAGAACAAGATGAATGTCGCCCGCCGCACCTGCGGCTACATCGGCACCCAGTTCTGGAACCAGGGCCGCACCCAGGAAATCAAAGACCGCGTCCTGCACCTGTAAGGAATCCGGACTAAAACATCTCCGGAAAAAATTTTTTTGAAAAAATAGGGAAAAATGAACATTATCCACGTTAACTCTGAAAAAAACTAAAATGTTGTTTTCTGAAAAACAGACAAATTGCAAAACAAATAAAGAAACACACCCGCCTTCGTATCGTAGGTAGGTGTGTTTCTTTTAGAATAAATATACGTTATAATGTATTATAATCATTTGACATAGTGAGTGGGACGGATTGCAGGAATACCACTTGGTATTTGGGGGGAAGAATCAAAAGCCCGGTTGCCTCAATGAAGAATTCTGTGATTTTTGGAAAACCCCACATAAAGGAGTTAGAACAGGGAACACTCAATGTTGTTTACGAATAGGAAATCTGGCGAAACAGAAGCCAAAGCTGGATGTAGGCCTTCGTATATCTATTCCGACGACATGTGGGTTTATTTTTTGAACCGTAAGGATAGTAATCAAACTTCGATTATGAAATCCAGGGTAACAGGAGGTGAAGAAACTGAGTTAATAGGCCCGAAAAGCCAGCCCATTCCCGGTACAATTCGATATGTGCAGATTCATGATGGTTATCTCTATTTCTCCATCAACAATGATGGAAGTACTTTTACTGAAAACTATGCTTTGACGGATAAGAATGTGAATACAATTACAGGAGCGTTTTTCAGGGCTGATCTTGATGGGAGTGAGATCACACAGATTCTGGAAAAGCCTGCGTTCTATCCATATTTCATAGGTGACCGACTTTATTACCAGGATTACCTGGACGGCAAGAAATTGCATGTCTGTGATGCGGATGGAACAAATGATCATATCTTCATTGATGACGTATGTTATCAGTATATAAAGGACGGGGAAAAGTTCTATTATGTGTCCTATGATGGCGATGTAGAATGGGATGAAAAGGGTTTACCGGTCAATGCTGCCGACTTGAGGCGAGTTTTGAAAATCTATGTTCCTGAATCTGGTACAGAGGTGATCTCTGAGGTAAATCCGACAACATTTGCTTTCAATGGTACCCAGGTGGTTTATACCAATTATTATGATAGTAAAAGAATGTATTCCTATCACGTTGAAACAGGAAAAAATGAAGCTTTATATTTAGAAGAATATTTGTGGCAGTTCTACTGGCTTGATGATACCTCAATTTACAGTCTGAACGCGAACAAAGATTTTATGATGGAAACAACGATAGTCGCAAATATTGATGGGTCTGAGATTAAGGCGATAGAATAATCGTGCAAACCAGGGGGCGATGGTTTGCGCCACTTGGTTACAGTTCTCCATCTGGAAGGCCTTCTGGTAGAGTGACAGCGTTTGGAAGCATAAAAACAGAACGCGATAGTAGAGTGTAGGGCTTTGTTGCCCACTGATGCTGTCGCGTTCTGTTTTGCCGGTGAAGCGGATGTCAGACAGTACTAGTCAATAAAGAAGGCCTCCCCATCGAATGTCCACCATTGTTTTCCGTCTTCGTCCCGATAAAAATATGCTGCTCCGTTATCATAAAGGAACGTAAGAGTTTTAGTGGTGACTTCGACAGTATCAGTATCATCATTATTAAAAGTGCCAGTGACGGTGATCGTGGTTGGCGTTTCAGGTGAGGGCTCCGGGGAAGCCTGCGGATCGACGTTGCCGCCGTCGTCGTCCGGCTGGTCCTTGTCGTCCTTGTCGTCGTCTTCGCTTGCGTTCGACGTTGTGATGATATCTTCAGTGACGAAGCGGATTACCTCAAATTCCAGTCCTTCGTAGGGCTTCTTTTCTTCTGTTGTTGTTTTCATGGGATTTGGCCCCTTTCATGCAGGTTTTTGTACCTAGAGGCCATTATATATATAGATATATCAGGTGTCAATATCAGACAGATGACAGATTGTGTACAAATATGTTTTTTTCAAAGTCGCGAACAACATAAGAGTTTTGTTTAAATAAAAATATTGTTCATTCAAAAACAGAATGAACAATAAAGAGATGGAGTATTTTACTGGAGGAGCATCTGATGACCAAAGACCAAAAAATTGCAAAGCTCGGCCGTGAGATTACAGACTACATGGCCACCAAACTCGGGGCAAAGGCGATCACGCCACAGTCCCCTGAGTATCTCGGCATCAATTCCGCGCTGAAGTTTACCGCAGCCAAGTATGACCAGAAAATGGCGGATGATATCCTGGATATCGCCCTGACCATGAAACGCCGCGTCCCCCTGACCTTTGAGCAGATTGCGAAAAAGAACCCGCAGTTTGACAGAGAGTACCTGGAAAAAGCTCTGCAGGCCATCAGTGAGAGCGGTCTTGTGGAGTATCACTGGGAAAACCTGGACGGCAAAAACCCCAACCACGAAAAACGCTGGGTTCTCGATATGTTCGTACCCGGCAGTGCTGAGATTATGGTGATCCAGCCTGAGCAGGCGGACATGTTCCCGGAGACGGCCCGCTTTTTCGAGCGTATGGCTTATCTGCCGCTCGCAGGCGTCACGGAACTGGTGCCGCCGGGCGGTGCCGGCATTGGCATGCATGTCATCCCCGTCGAGAAGGCGATCCCGGCGCATTCCCAGTCTCTGCCGATTGAGCATCTCTCCCACTGGCTGAAGAAGTATGAAGGCCATATCGGAGTTTCCGTCTGTTCCTGCCGCAAGCAGATGCGTATCCTGGAGGAAGGTTCCGGTGATATCGAGGCTGACTGGTGCATCGGTGTCGGCGACTTCTCCGACTACTGCAGAGAAACGAACCACGGTCGTGACATCACCTATGAAGAGGCGATGGAGATCCTCCAGAAAGCTGAGGATCGCGGCTATGTCCACCAGATCACCAATATCGACGGCGAAAACAAGATCTTTGGTATCTGTAACTGCGCGGTCGGTGTCTGTAACGCACTGCGTACTTCCCAGCTCTTCAATACCCCCAACCTCTCCGCCTCCGCCTATACCGCCGAGAGCGACCCGGAAAAGTGTGTGGCCTGCGGCAAGTGCGTAGAGACATGTCCTGCCGGTGCTGTACGCCTGGGCCAGAAGCTCTGCACCAAGGACGGCCCCATCCAGTACCCGCGCCACGAGCTGCCTGATGACACCGCCTGGGGCGAGGACCACTGGAACAAAAACTACCGCAACGAGAACGGCTCAATCCAGACCTGGCCGACAGGCACCGCACCCTGCAAGGTCGCATGTCCCGCTCACATTGCGATTCAGGGCTACATTCATATGGCTTCCGAAGGGCGCTATACCGACGCGCTCAAGCTCATCAAAAAGGATAACCCGTTCCCGGCTGTCTGCGGCAGCATCTGCCGCAAGTACTGCGAGGACGCCTGCACCCGCGGCACCGTTGATGAGCCACTGGCCATTGATGAGATCAAGAAGTTCATCGCTGAGCAGGATATGAAAGCCGAGCACCGCTATATCCCGCCCATGAATTCCTGCACCCGCGCCAAGTTTGACCAGAAGGTCGCCATCATCGGATCCGGCCCGGCCGGCATGTCCTGTGCCTACTTCCTCGCCATCGAGGGCTACAGTCCTGTGGTGTTCGAGAAGGAAGCTGCGCCGGGCGGCATGCTCATCAACGGCATCCCCAGCTTCCGTGTGGACAAGGCAATTGTCAATTCCGAGATCGACGTGCTGCGCGAAATGGGCGTTGAGTTCCGCTGCGGCGTTGAGGTCGGTAAGGACATCACCATTCAGCAGCTGCGCGAAGAGGGCTTCAAGGCCTTTTATGTGGCTGTTGGCCTGCAGAAGGCTTCCAAGCTGAACATCCCCGGTGAAGAGCTCATCGGTGTCTCCGGCGGTCTTGACTTCCTGCGGAAGGTGAACAGCGGCAGCCTCACTGAACTCGATGGCGATGTGGTTGTGATCGGCGGCGGCAACGCAGCCATCGACGTAGCCCGTGCTGCACTCCGTCTCACTTCCGGCAAGGTGGAGATCTACTGCCTGGAGAAGGACGAGGAAATGCCCACGGTTCCTGACGAGAAAGAAGCGGGCATCTCCGATGGTGTCGCAATCAACAACTCCTGGGCGCCCAAAGCCATTCTCGGTGAGGATGGCAGGGTAACCGGCATCGAGCTGATGCGCTGTGTTTCTGTCCGTGACGCCAACGGCCGCTTTGCACCGGTCTATGACGAGAACGAGACCAAAACCGTCAAGTGCCGGAATGTCCTTGTCGCCATTGGCCAGCGTTCCGACTACGGCGCTGTGCTGGCTGGCACCAGGGCTGAGACACCTGACGGCAGACTGATTAACCATGACAAGGTGACCTTCCAGACCAATGAGCCGGATATCTTTGTCGGCGGCGACTGCGCCACAGGTCCTATGTATACCATTGACGCCATTGCCACCGGCCGCGAGGGTGCGGTATCTATCCACCGTTTTGTCAACGTAGGCCAGACTCTGACCATCCACCGCAATCTTCGCGAGTTCAAGGAACTCGACAAGGAGAGCGTCGTGCTTCCCGCCGAGAAGATCCGCAAGCCTGCGCGGAGCGCTGTTGTCATCGACAAGACAAAAGTCCGTACCATGAAAGATGACCGTGTGACGTTCACGGAGGAGCAGATCAAATCCGAAGCGTCCCGCTGCCTGAGCTGCGGCCGCAGTGTCGTTGATCCCAACAAGTGTATCGGCTGCGGCATCTGCACCACAAAGTGCGAGTTCGACGCCATTCACCTCAAGCGTGATCGGCCGCAGAACAGCAAAATGGTTCCGGCAGAAGACAAGTTCAAGATGATCGTACCCTACGCCGCCCAGCGCGAGGTCAAGATCATCCGGAAAAAGATGAGCGGAAAATAATACAGCATGCACGAACTTGGTATCGTTTCCTACGTCATTGACCAGCTGGAGGAGATCATGAAGCAGAATGATCTCACGGAGCTGGAATCGGTCACCCTTGAGTTTGGCGAGGTCTCCGGCATTGAGCCGGAGTACCTTGCCGACTGTTGGAAATGGTATGCGAAAAAAACACCATTGATTGAGCATGCCCGTTTCCTCTATCAGACCGTTCCGGCCATAACCTGGTGCAATGCCTGTAAGAAAACTTATCCGACTCTGCAATACGGCAAGACCTGTCCATACTGCGGCAGCGGGGAAACATGGCTGCAGCAGGGCAATGAAATGAACATTAAAGAGATCGTGGCAGGTTAGCTGCGATCTTCAGGAAGGTTAGACATACAATGAAAGATCTCAAATATTTGACCTGGTTTGAGGATCTCCTTCAGGAAGCCAACAACGAGCTTGTTGTCAGGGCCAGGGAAGAGGGAAAAAGATGTGTCTCCTACATCTGTGAAAACTCACCGGAGCCGCTTCTGAACCTTGACGGGTGCTTCTCGGTGCGTCTGCGCGCACCGCGTACCGGCTCCATGGAGATGGCGACCTATTACATGACCAGCTTCCTCTGTGAATACAGCCGCGCCCTGCTCGAGCGCGCCATTGAGGGCGGTTACAATTTTTCCGACTGCCTGATTGCACCGGACGGCTGCAGCATGATCAACCGCTGCGCGGAAAACATGGAACTGCTGCATACCATGGATAAGGGGAAGGAACACTTCTTCTATGAGCATATGGAGATTCCGATGAAAGCCGACGATAACGGCCTGAACCTCTATGTGCTCCAGTGCAAAAACCATATTCTCACTCCGCTGAAGGAAAACTTCGGCATTGATGTTTCCGATGCCGCTATCCGAAAGGCGGTGACAGAGCACAACCGCGTCTGCGAGCTGATTCGGGCGATCGGTGAATTCAGAAAGGGCGAGAAGCCTGTCATCACCGGCTATGAGTACAGCGTGATCACCATGGCCACCTACGCTGCGCCCAAGGCAATGCTGATCGACCGGCTGGAGGAAACCCTGGAAGAACTCAGAAAACGCGAACCGGATGTGAAAAGTCCCTTCCGTGTGCGCGTGGCGCTGGTCGGCTCGGAGATTGATGACCCCGAGTTCATCAAACTCGTGGAGGAGACGGGCGCGTTTGTCTGTGTTGACCGCTACTGCTACGGCTCTTTCCCGGGCAGAGATCCCATCACGCTGACGGACGACGAGGATGCGCTTACCCAGATCTGCCGCCAGTATATGTACCGCGCCCAGTGCCCGCGTTATATGAACACGGCGAAGCTTCTGGAGCGCCGCAGCTATGTGGACCGGCTCGCCAGAGAGTACGGGGCTGACGGCATCCTGTATGAGCAGGTCAAGTTCTGCGACCCGTGGGCCTATGACAGAATGCTTGGCAGCCATATTATGCGTAATGAGTACGGCTATCCCGTGCTCTCCATCGACCGTCCCTATACCGTCTCCGGTGTCGGCCAGCTCCGCACCCGTATTCAGGCCTTCATTGAGAGTGTGGAAATCAAGAAGCTTCACGGAGGTTCATGATGAAAGACGAAAACAGAATCGGAACACAGAATCTCGGCAGCCTCTATACCGACGGCCGGGTGAGGAGCCGCCGCGAGTGGCGCGGTGTCGTGGATACGGCCTATGACTTTTCCCGCTGGCTGCACAACTGGATCACCATGTTCCGGGTTGTGCTTGTGAAGCCCCGGAATATCAAAGCCATGTTCCGCTATCGTTGGATGGCAAGCTATCTGGCTGTGCCGATGATGATCGACAGGCACACGCAGGGCCTGCGAAATGAGCATCTTCGTATCTGCCACGAGGAGCAGGATCTGATCGTGGAGGATGTGGCAAAGCTTCTGGATAAGCTGTTCCGCGGAGACCGGCGGATCGGCAACGACAAAGAGTTTTCCAGCAAGGTTGTCCTCGTGGATGAGAACGAAATGCAGTCGATCATGATGGGGTTCCCGACAGTCGTCCCACTCAGCCGCGAGATCGCCTCCACATATATTCCCGTGCTGCTCAACCAGCGTGCTGCCCTGCACTACATTGATGTGGCTCAGGAGTATGGTCTGGCTGGTGATGTCTGCCCGATGCCCGAGGCTGAAGCCGGTGTCTCCATTGACGATGATGCGCCGGTGCTTGGCTGCTGCGCCGTGCAGTGCAACACCACCTGTGATGGCTCCCTCATGGGCAACAGCGTCATCTCAAAGCGCCTGGAACTGGAGGATGGTATCCCGGTGTTCCAGCTTGCCACGCCGCTGCGCCACAGAGAGGACGACGTGCAGGAGTATGCGGCTCAGGAGATCCGCAACGCCATCGCCTTTATCGAAGAGAAGACCGGCGAGAAGTGGGACTGGACGCACTATTTTGAGTGTGCCAAACGCGTGAACTATGCGACAGAATGCCGCCTGAACTGGCTGGAGATGAACCGTACGGACTATCCGCAGGTCTTCGGCTCGAACCTTGCTCTCTATACCGAGACAAACTATATGGCCATCAGCGGACGTCTGAAAGTTTTTGAGGATGCTGATCGCAAAATCAGCGCGCTGGCTGAAAAAGCGTTCAAAAAGAAGAGAATGGCGGCCAATGAGTACCGCCATCGTGCCATCATCTGGGGTGTGCAGTCCCACTATTACATGGATTTCCTGGTCTGGCTGCTCAACTGCTGGGGCATTGTGCCGCTGACCG
Source organism: Oscillospiraceae bacterium (assembly GCA_902798545.1). GTDB lineage: Bacteria > Bacillota > Clostridia > Oscillospirales > Oscillospiraceae > Limivicinus. The sequence goes on along the minus strand of CADBWQ010000025.1, from coordinate 36,124 downwards.
ATATGCTCTCCATGGTCAATACCAGGATGATCGCCGACACCGATACGCCGGAAAATCGCGAACAGGCGATCTATGATATCGCATGGCTGACGGAAAACATGATCATGCGCAACCGTACCCACGGCGGCTATAAGGTTCTGCTGGACGAGCTTTGGGAGTTCGTGGAGGAATTTAACGCCGATATGGTCATCCTCTGGGAGCATATGAGCTGCAAGGCGCTGGACGGCATGCACGGCATGTTCGAAGAGAAGGCGCGTGAAAAGGGAATCCACCTTGTCTGGGTTTCCCATGACCTGTTTGATCCCCGTGTGATTTCCCGCCAGGGCGTCCGTGACCAGATCAACAGCTACATGCGCACGGTCATGAACGAGGAGCCTGTCGATCCTTCGCTTGAAATCCTCAACGATGCGGAATCCTGGTAAGGAGGAACCTGAATATGAAGACAATAGGGAAAAAACTGTTGCTCATTCTGCTGAAGCTCTGTCTGTTTGCTGTAGCGGGTCTTGCGCTTCTGTTTGTTGTTTACTTCTTTAACCTTGACATGAAGCTCACGGCGGCAATGGAACCGGTATTGACCTGGTTCTATGACAACAGGGTAAAACGCGACCAGCATCTGTAACACAGAAGAACCGGGGAAAAAGAAAAAACCTGCTTCACAGCAGGCCCCGGTTCAGAATAAAAAACACGAAAAAAAGAAGTAAGTCCTGACAGTTGAGACACAATCAGGACTTACTTCTTTAAATTCTTGGTATCTAACATCTTTTAACCTCCGCTTTCTTTATATTAAAACCGCTGAATCAAACACTCGAAACACCCATAACACAATATCTGCGACTCGCGCAATTCCCGTTAGGTGGGACAGACCTGATTGTGGAGTACTTTCTTTTTTGATCCTCAGCGGTGAACCTTTCAACCCCACTCATTGATTGGTTTCTTTCAGTGTCTACATAATACACGAAAAGAAAGTGAAATACAAGATGTGATCTTGTACAAAAATGACAAAACCAATTTGTACATTATGACAGAATCTATGAAATGTGCATCTGATATAGGGGCCGCCCGGGGGACTGTCATTCTTGACCGGACAAATCGGTAAGGGAGTGCAGGAAGCTTGCAAAGTGATCGCACTGCGACTATAATGACGGAACAGAGACGAATGCAGAAAACGAAGGAGGACCGGGATTGCCCGGTACAGGGAGAACGGAAGGACAGCTATGGTTCAGAACTACTGCTTTGCTGGCAGAACAGTGAAAATATCTTCGATTTATCCGATGATCCATACCTACTGCGCCGGATATGAGACGGATGCCGCGGAGGACTTCACCGTGGAGATCCGGCAGTCTGATCTGGAGTTCGAGAGGCTGAAGTCCGCAAGGGAGGATGAGGTGGAGGGCATTCCGGTCCGTCACTTCGCCGCGGATTATCTGGAGACGCTCGCCGTTTACCGCAGGATCGCGGAGAAGATGCCGGACTATGATGCATTTCTGTTCCATGGCTCGGTGATTGCGGTGGATGGGGCTGCATATCTGTTCACCGCAAGGAGCGGGACCGGGAAGAGTACGCACACCCGCCTGTGGCGGAAACTGCTGGGAGAGCGGGCAGTGATGGTCAACGATGACAAGCCGCTGATCCGGATTCTCCCGGATGGATCGGTAGTGGCCTGCGGGACGCCCTGGGACGGAAAACACCGCCTGAGCGCGAATATCTCAGTTCCGCTGAAAAGCATCTGCATTCTCGAACGGGCGCAGGAGAATCATATCCGGGAAATATCAGGGACAGAGGCACTGCCGGAACTCCTGCAGCAGATCTATCGTCCGTCCGATCCGACTGCTCTGGCAAAAACGCTGACACTGATCGATCGGATGAAGGTCCGCTTTTTCCGGCTGGGCTGCAATATGGACCGCAGCGCGGCAGAACTGTCTTACCGCACCATGGCTGAGCCTGAACAGGAACAGTGAAAAGCAGGCGGGCACGGAACCCGCTTTGAACAGAGACAGAGAACGCACGCAATCCGCAATTCGGGCCGCGTGCGTTTCTTCTAAACCTTGTTCTGCTTCTTCTTTTTTCCCTCTGTCCTCAGCAGGGCTTTCAGCTCCGCCGCCGCTTTCTCCCGACTCCGGAAAAAGAGCTTCCATGTGCGGTATGGATAGAGGAAGGGGATGAGCGCCTTATGCCTGTAGAAGAACGGATAAGCGGATTCCAGAGTCTTCATGGGAATCAGAATCCTCTCCTTGGCGAAACGGAGTTTCCCTCTCATGCCGCCGCCCAGGGCTTCGACGCGGTTGCTGACGGCGTTGTTCACCGTGCCGAAGGTGCCGGCCTCCGCCATGTATTCCAGCATGTCTTCCTCTTCCGGCAAAAGGGGAGCACCGTCAAACAGATGCCGGACAAGATGCAGGTTGTGCTCTGCAAATTCCGTGATCCCGAGCTTTTCCAGTTCGGCATCAATATACCGTGTGTCCAGCGTTTCGCCGAAGCGCCGGAGAAACACAAACGTGTCCATCAGAAAGCGCAGGCCGTTCCCGCCGGTGATGTAGTGCTTATACTCGTGGGCGAGCATGTACACATAGAAATCTTCCGGGCTGAAATGGAGCGCATATTCTGTACCCTCATCCGGCAGCAGGCGATCCCGGACGTTTTCGTAGTAGTGATAGAGTCTGTCATCCAGATAGGGACTGAAGAGACGGCGGTGCATCTCAAAGCGGCTGACCGGCGGCTTCTCATAGCTGTCAACATTGTGCATGTTATACTCATCCACGTGAAATCCGAGGCCTGTCAGAATCTCCCGCACGCGGTCAGGGAAGGATGAATCATAAAGAATGTCATAATCCGACATCTGGCGCATGCCGAGCTTCGGATAATAGTCTTTCAGAACAGCACCCTTGAGAGGCATGTACCAGATCCCGTCTGCCTCCAGCTGTGCAGTAAGCAGGTGCATGTCCGTCTCCATGCAGACAGCCTTCCGGATGGCTTTTCCTCTGGCCTCGAGGAATGTTTCGTCTCTGATCCCCGCTGATTCCAGCGCCATGGCGGTGACAGCGGTCATGTTATGGTTTTCTGCAAGCTGATACAGCGCGTCCAGATCCAGGGAAGCGATCCGCACGCTGTCTGGGACGATGCCCTCAATGGCGCATTTGACCAGGTACATCAGGTCATAAATGAGATGCAGGTTGACAGAAGACATGAAACAGAATTCCTCCGTTGACGTCAGAGTCTGCGCAGAAAGCTGCGTGCCCGGAGAAGGAGCACACGAAGCGGGAAAAAGTCGCACCACAGGTGAGCATAGAGACGACAGAAGGGTGACTGCATGGAGATCTCCTTTCCGCCCCGTATGACGGCGGTCAGCACGCCGAGAATCTGCTGATCCGTCACGCCGTATTCTCTATCTCGGCGGTTGTCGCCGCATAGCACGTACCCGTCGGAGCGCACCTGAAGAACCCGGTGCAGGACATACTGGCCGCTGCTCCGTCGGTAGAGAGGAATGTCAAGCCGCTTCAGAGGACCGGCTGCTTTTTCGATGACCAGCAGGTCGCGCCCTTCACGAATCAGGGGGAGCATGCTGTCCCCGACATTTGTGTAAATGAGCGTCCCGTCTCTCTCGAGGACGGATTCGAAGCTGCCCTCAGCCATCCAGGGCTCCGATCTGACGGAGTTCCGTGAGGACGCGTCTGACATCCTGGCGGATGGTTTCCTGCGGCGCATCAAAACGCTCGGAGAGAGACGCAACCAGCGCTTCTTCCGTTGTGTTTTCCTTCAGAAGGTCCAGAATGGCACCCAGCGTGCGGTTCCCTCTGACAATGCCGGAAAACCCGGCTCCGCCTGCCGGAACCAGGACAGTCTCATCTCCGGCGTGATGGACGATAAACTCTCTCTTTAGCTTCATCGATTGTTCTCCTTGGACATTGAATGCAAAGGGCAGGCAGCTGAGGCTGTCTGCCCTTTGCGGTCGTGAGAATGAAATTAGTCGGTCAAATGAAAGAATAAAATTCAATCAGGTTATTTAGTTCCTTATGATACTTCTTGGACAAATGGGGTTCTACCTGTTGTGGGATCCGGCTCTTTTTCTTTTTCAGGAACAGGATCCTGTTCCTGTTCAGTCGTTGCATCGGATGTGGTGATGATATCTTCTGCACGGAAGCGGATGACCTCAAGATCCAGTTCTTCATAGAGTTCTTTCTTCATGTTTATACCTCCAGATATTTTCTGCAATAATTATCAGAATAAATCTGAATTCAATATATACACATTGAGGAAAAATGTCAAGCAATATTTGCAGAAAAATGTCAAAAAGTTAAAAATTTAAACATATGTTCGGGAACGGGAGACCGCAGCACTCTGGGGAAGGAAAATCTATGATCGTTTTGAGCGTCTGCGGCGGCGTTTGCGCTGGCGGTTCTCACGGACCATCAGCCAGACTGCGACAGAGACGACAGCAATGAAGAAAACAACGAAGAGAATCAGAAACAGCGTGAATGGGTTGCGTGAGGATGATGTCGAAGTATTCTCTTCCTGCGCGACGGGTGAGGGGAGCGGTGCTTCTTCGACGGTATCCGGGGCCGCTGCATTCGGGGCAATCTCGTCCTCTGTGCTTTCGATGGCCGATTCCTGTGTGTCGCTGATGGTGATCTCCGCCGGAGCGACGTCTGCAGCCTGCGTATCCTGTGAGAGGGCGGTACCTGCCTCCGGATCGGACTGGACAGCAGGTACTGCGCTTCCGTTGCCCGCTGCATTGGCGGACAGGGAGGGATCCGCCTTCAGACGTGCGTCCAGCGCCGCAGCCAGGTGTGACATACGCCAGCCGATTCCGCCGATGATATCCAGATCCGCAATGTTTTTTGTCATAACCGTGAGGAGAAGCGGTGTTGGTGTATAGATAATGCCGGTGCAGTGGACGCGGTCACCGGCTCCGTCGCCCCAGTAAGCGGCGTGTGTCTGCGCAATTTCCCAGGTATGCCGGACATCCCAGTCCCGCTTGAAGAAGTCCTCGGGCGTGGATTTCTTCATCGATTCCTCAACCAGGGGAAAACGCTCTGCGCCGCCGAGGTAGAGCGTCTTCGTAATCTCCAGCATGAGACGGGCGTTGTAGGCGTTCTTCTGATAATAGTCATCGATGAAATAGCTGTCCGGGAGATTGGATAATCCCTTTGTCAGATCTGCGCAGTTCGTCGTCATGTTCCCACCGAGATAGAGAACCATGGAGGAGGCGCTTGGATTGCTGGAGGCTTCCAGCGCTGTTGTGATGGCGTATTCCAACTGAATGCCGTTGACGACCGTGTCCATCGTAAGCTCACCTTTTGAGACTTTCTCCGCGAGGTACATACTGACCGGGAGGCGGTACCAGTTCACCCCGTACATCCATTCCTCCGCGTTATAGTACCAGTATTCACCGGTCCCCGGATACCACACGGCGATGGAGAGAAGCTGATCCTCCCCGTCACAGTTGTTTTCCTTCAGGTAATTGTCGAAGAACTGCCTCAGGGCCTCTCCGTCGACCAGACTGCCGTCGGCAGCAGGGGCGGGCAGAATCTCCGGAATATAATCATCCGCTGCAGCCGTGAGTTGCACGGCAGGCAGAGAGAGCAGCAGAACAAAGAAAAACAGCAGGGAAATAAGCGCTTTTTTATTCATTCAACCAGAACCTCCGGAGAAATATGGTTCATTATATCAGAGATCAACGGCACAGACAATACGGATTTGCACCTGACCGCCTCGTAAAAGATTCCGAAAAAAGTAGTTGACAAATCGGATTTTATCTGGTATATTAGCGGAGCTGTGGCCGAGTGGTTCAGCTTATATTAGCGGAGCTGTGGCCGAGTGGTTCAGCTGGTTAGAACGCCGGCCTGTCACGCCGGAGGTCGAGGGTTCAAGTCCCTTCTCGGTCGCCACTATGCCCCTTCTTCAAGGGGCATAAAATTTGCTGATATAGCTCAGTAGGTAGAGCGCATCCTTGGTAAGGATGAGGTCGCCAGTTCGAATCTGGCTATCAGCTCCAGGAAGACGCCTGACTTCGCAAGAAGCCAGGTGTTTTTCGTATTATCCGTGCAGTATTATTCTGTTTTAGTGCAGAGGCTCCGGCTTCCTCACCTTTCTGATTGCAGAATTCATCCTTACGATTTTACTGGAATAATGACCATATGAATGCAACACAGGGCACCATCATCAATCTCTTCATCTACATTGCGCTTGTCACGCTGGGAATCCTTCTGGGCGGACGACATCTCTGGGGTGAGCGCGTTGCCTGCTGGCTGGGAAGGCTGCAGCTTGTTTCTCTTCTCGCCCTGATTCTCGCCCTGGGGATCAGGCTGGGCGCGGACGAACAGGTCGTTGCCTCTCTTGGAGAGATCGGCCTCTCGGCACTGATGATCGCGGTATTCTCCATGCTGGGATCGCTGGCTGCCGTTACCCTGCTTCGCAGGTATGTTCTGCACCTGGACCGGTATGGGCGTTATGGAAAATCAGATGCAGAATGCGCTTCCGAGTCTGGAGCGGAAGGAAAAGCCGGTACCGGACTGACCGGATGGATCGTTCTGACCGTTGCCGCAGGAATGGGGCTCGGCTACTTCGCTTTTTCCGGCCGCAGCACGGCCTGGTGCGGTACGGTCATAGATGTCGGACTCTACATTCTCCTCTTCCTGGTGGGGGTCGATATGGGCAGGCATGGAAATGTACTGCAGGAAATCAGGGCAGCGGGATTTAAGGCCCTTTTGATCCCCTGTGCGGTTGTGATCGGAACGTTCCTGTTCTCGGCTGGCGCCGGTTTGCTGCTGCCGCTTGGCATCAAAGACACTGTTGCCGCGTCCGCAGGCTTCGGGTGGTACTCACTGGCACCTACGCTGCTGGCGCCGTACTCGCTCTCTGTATCGGCGATTGCCTTCCTTGCCAATGTGCTCAGGGAGATCTTTTCGATTGCTGCGATCCCTTTCGTCGCAAAGACCGTCGGATATCTGGAATGTGTAGCCCTGCCGGGGGCCGCGGCCATGGATACCGTCCTTCCCGTTGTTGTGGGGGCAACGCACGAGAGGATCACGATCTATGCCTTTGCCTCTGGCCTGATCCTGTCTCTCCTGGTTCCCGTTCTGATCCCGATCCTGATTACGCTTTGATTCATCGACGGCAGGTCTTCCGTGCCGCCGTATTATGTTTTGATAAATGAAAACACCGATCCCTGACTTTGGAGGCGTTCACAATGGCAGCAGGTGATAATCAAAAACTGAAAATGCTGTATCTTGTCAAGATCCTGTCGGAAGAGACCGATGACTCGCATGCGCTGACTCTTCAGGAGATAGTATCCCGGCTCGAGGCATATGGCGTGAATGCCGATCGAAAGACCCTGTACAAAGACTTCGTTGAGCTGGAAAACTACGGCTATGAGATCCTGCGGGAACAGATCGGCAGAACCGTGACGTATCATCTGGGCGCGCGGAAATTTGAACTTCCGGAGCTGAAGCTGCTGGTGGATGCTGTCCAGTCCTCCAAGTTCATCACGGAGAAAAAGTCCCGCCAGCTGATCAAGAAGCTGGAATCCATGGCCAGCATCCATGAGGCCAAACATCTCCACCGCCAGGTCCTGATTTCCGGCCGGATCAAAGCCATGAACGAGAGTATCTACTATAACGTCGATATGCTCCATGAGGCGATCAACGCGGACCGTCAGATCCGGTTTCAGTACTTCCAGTGGAATGTCAGCAGGAAACAGGAACTGCGCCGAAACGGCGAGTGGTACCATATCAGCCCCTGGTGCCTGATGTGGGACGATGAAAACTACTATCTGGTGGCGTATGACAGCAGAGACCACAAGATTAAACACTACCGGGTTGACAAGATCATCCGGCTCTCCATCACCGATGTTCCGCGCGAGGGAAAGCAGGAGTTCCGGGAATTTGACGCGGCCAGATATACCAGGAGCCTCTTCGGAATGTACGGAGGGGAACCGATCACGGTCAGCCTGGAAGGCCGGAACCAGCTGGTCGGAGCGCTGATCGATCGCTTTGGAAAAGATATCACCATCATTCCCGTGGATGAATCGCACTTCGCTGCGCATGTTGAAGTGGTTGCAAGCCCGCATTTCCTGGGCTGGATCGTTTCCCTGGGAGATGGCATCCGCATAACCGGCCCGGAAGAAGTCGTTGAGCGGATGAAAGCCGAAGTGAAGAGACTGGCGGAAGTTTACGGATAAGAGAATCGGAGGCGGTCAGTGCGTTGGTGCATTGACCGCCTCCGGCTGAAACAGCCCTGTGCTGAGCAGGACGCTCACCGCGCTGCGATAGCTTTCCATGCTGCGGGATTTCAGAATTGTCTTGACCTCCCTGGGGTTATCCGGGAACATCGCCTGCATATAGGACCAGAGCGTCTTCATGCGCTCAACGGTGAAGTTCGGGCTCAGCCCGCCCTCCATCCATGCTTCTGTCAGCCTGTCATGAAATTCTCTCAGCTCGCCGCGCTTCAGCTGTTCCCCGCCTTTCAGAACACGGAACAGGGCGGGATTGGCCACCGCGGCACGCCCGATCATGACACTGGCGATCTGCGGGGCAGCTGCGTTCAATGCCTCCAGGTCTCCCGCCGCTGCGATATCCCCGTTATATACCAGCGGAAGACCACAGCCTGAAGCTGCTTCGGCAAAGCCTTTCAGATCCGCCCTGCCCTGATAGAAGTCGTCCCTGCATCTTGCATGGACGATCAGTTTTTTTATGGGATACTTCTCATAGATCTTCAGAATCGCCGGAAATTCTTCGGTGCTGCGGACTCCCATGCGCGTCTTCACACTGATCTGGTAGCCTGCCCTTTCCGCATGGCTGCAGATACGCTCCAGCAGCGCGTTCAGCGCTGTCAGATCCGTGAGCATCCCTGCCCCTTTATGCTTGGAAAACACTGTACCGGACGGGCAGCCGACATTCAGGTTGATTTCCCGAAAGCCGAGCGCGCACAGCCGCTCTGCGGTCAGACAGAAAGCATCTGCGTTGTTGACCAGCAGCTGCGGAATCACACGGACCTGCTCAACGTCTTCGGTCAGTTCCCTGAGATATTTGGACTTGAAGCCGCCGTTGCTGTCCGGTGCGATAAAAGGAGTGTAGTATTCCTTCACACCGGGGAACATCTCGTGATGGATCTGTCGGAATCTCGAGAGGGTGATCCCCTCCATCGGGGCATAAAGAAACTCTGTGATCACTGTTTTTCCTCAGTCCCTCTCCATATAGTGGGAAATAACGATCGTCCCGGTTTTCAACGTGGCGGGGAGATCAATGATTCTCTGATTCTCTGAGCCTCTGAACCGGAGGCTTATATTCTTTTTCAACTGTATGAACGGCCCATCCACCAGAATGTCGATCATGGAGAGCATTTCATCTGTCACTTCGCATCTGGGATGGGAATCCTCTCCCTGGAGCCGTTCCAGAGTGTATCCCGTGTAAGCCCATATGTCCTTCTTCGGAAGCTCTGTCCGGACCCTGCGCAGGAGAAGAACCAGCTCCCGCTGGTTTTCAGGTTCGAAAGGATCTCCGCCGAGAAGGCTGAGTCCCTGAATGTAATCCGGGGCAAGGGATTCCAGAATCCTGTCTGTGGTTTCCTCTGTATACCGTTCCCCGAAGGAGAAGTCCCAGGTTTCTTCATTGAAGCATCCGGGACAGTGGTTTCTGCATCCGGAGACAAACAGCGACACCCGGCAGCCGGGCCCGTCGGCAACATCGAAGTTCTTGATATTTCCGTAATACATAGCTCCTCCATGCCGGCGGGATTTTCATGCCGGCACCGATCATCTGCATGTTTTCAGTCTTCCGCTTTCTCATCATATCGTTCATGACCATGAAAGTCAAGATCACAGAAAATATGCCTGATTTTGGAATAAAAAAGCGCTGCCGGAAGCGGCAGCGCCTGAAACATTTGAAATCAGAGGGCGTTGATTGCGTCTTCGATCTCTTTTGCAACGTTCTCCGGAACGATCTTCTTTGAGACGACCAGATCGAAGATTTCTCCGCAGGTCTTCTTATTGAAAAGCTTGATGGGATACTTCATCAGATTCGGGGCCTTCGCCCTGATGATCTCAGCGCATTTTGCGTTATCAAAGCACTCTTTTACGGTCATACTTCTGAAGTTCATGGTTGTACTCCTTTCGTGTATTCTGCGATGATCAGAATGCTTCAACATTCTGAATTAATTCATATTCTATCATAGAAAAGGAAAAGAGTCAACCACCTGCGAACAGATGTTTTTTCACAGAAAACACGCATCGGTCTGACCGGAGGGCGGTCACAGCTCATTCACAACACGAATCAGAGCTTCGGCACATCGCATGCCGTCTACGGCAGCGGATGTGATCCCGCCGGCAAATCCGGCGCCTTCGCCGCATGGGTACAGGCCGGAAACAGAGGATGAGAAATCGGTGCCTCTGAGAATCCGCACGGGCGAGGATGAGCGGGTCTCCGGTCCTGTGAGGACAGCGCCGGGATCGTCAAAGCCGGCCAGCTTTTTCCCAAACTCCGGGATTGCGGCTTCCAGCGCATCGCAGAGGAATGCCGGCAGAAGCTGATGCAGATCCGACCAGCAGACATCCGGGCGGTAGCTCGGCAGAACCGAATCGGGGCCGGCGCTTGGCTTCCTTGCCAGAAAGTCACCGACAAGCTGGGCGGGAGCGCGGTAGGTCTCTCCGGCCAGCCGGAAGGCCGCCTGCTCAATCTGCCGCTGCCAGTACATTCCGGCGAGAACCCCATCGCCGGGAAAATCCTCCGGTCTGACACCGACCAGAAGCGCGGAGTTGGCGTTCTCCCCGTCCCGGGCGGAACAGCTCATGCCGTTCGTGACCACACCGCCGGCTTCGGATGCGGCGGCGAACACCTGTCCGCCCGGACACATACAGAATGTGAAAGCGCTCCTGCCGCTCGGGAGATGGACGTGAAGACTGTAGTCCGCAGGCGGCAGTATGCCGCGTTCCCGCCCGTACTGCGCACGGTCGATCATGCTCTGACGGTGCTCAATCCGCACTCCCATTGCAAAGGGCTTCCGCTCCATGGGCACGCCCTGGCGGCAGAGCTCCTCAAACGTATCCCGGGCAGAGTGACCGATGGCCAGAATGGCATGACGGCAGGGGAGCGCATATGCGCCGGACGGTGCTTCCACCAGGAGCCCGGTCAGTTCACCGTTCTCCGTATACAGGGACCGCATCCTGTGCCCGAAACGGACCTCTCCGCCGAGCGCAATGACTTCTTCACGAATCTTCCGGACTACATGGATGAGAACATCTGTCCCGATATGGGGCTTTGCGTCGTAGAGAACGGACTCTGCGGCACCGTGCAGGTGAAACTGTTCAAGAACCCATGAAATCCGGGGATCATGGGTTCCGGTGTTGAGCTTCCCGTCAGAGAAGGTCCCGGCGCCCCCTTCGCCGAACTGCACGTTGTTTTCCGGATCGAGCGGGCCACCCGCCTGAAAAAGATCGATGGCCTCACGGCGGGAGAGAGCGTCCCTTCCGCGCTCCAGTACAACAGGACGGAGACCGGCTTTTGCCAGAACCAGTGAAGCAAACATTCCGGCAGGGCCGAAGCCAATCACCACAGGGCGTTCTTCAGCGTGGCAGAGCGGGATGGAGTATGGGCGCGACGGATCCGGAGCCACATCCGGGGTTTTGCAGCGGTGCAGAAGCCTGTCTTCGCTGCCGGATATGCTCACGCTTACCGTGCAGATGTAGTGAATTCGATCTTTTTTTCTGGCGTCCAGAGAACGCTTCTTCAGAATGCAGCGTTCAATCTGCGAAGCGGGAATACGGAGCTTTTCCGCGGCACGCGCCGGAAGCAGCGAGATGTCCTCGTCTGGGGACAGTCGGAGGTTTCGAACCAGAATCATGTGCCGAGCCTCCCCGCAAGCCGCCCGCTTGCCCAGGCCCACTGGAGATTGTACCCGCCGCAGGGCCCGTCAATATCAAGCAGCTCGCCGCAGGCGTACAGCCCCGGATGCAGCCTGCTCTGCATGGTTTTCGGATCAAAATCGTCTGTTATGAGGCCGCCGGCTGTCACCTGAGCGGCATCAAAGCCGTCTGTCCCCCGCACCGGAAGGCAGAAATCCTCGCATTTCCGGGCGGCAGTTCTGAGGTCTTCGGGTGTGAGTGTTTTGAGAGGCACCGTCGCAGGGATCCCGGCGGCTTTTACAAGCACGCGGCCCAGCCGGTTGTGCAGCATGCCGGTGAAGAGTTCGGAGGCTTCCAGCTCCGGAAACTGCTTCTGCCTGGCATGAACCAGGGACAGAATCCCCTCTGATTCAAAGGGCAGCAGTTTCAGGTGCAGAACCTGTCCCTCTCCGCCAAAGGAGACCGCGCGGGAGAGATCGAAGCCGGCAGGTCCGGAAACCCCGTTCTCCGTAAACTGCACTTCGCCCGCACTCTCCGCCAGCAGATGATCTCCACGCATCAGCCGCAGAGAAGCCTGGACACGGACTCCTTTGAGAGACCGGGGATAGTCGGACGCAGTGAGAATCCTGGTCAGAGAGGGATACAGCGATGTCCGCCTGTGGCCAAGTGCTTTTCCCAGACGGTAGCCGTCCATAACACCGCCGAGTTTCGCACCGGCGGCACCGCCGCAGGCCAGAATGACCGCGTCTGCGAGGAGGGTTTCATTTCCGCTTTTCAGAAGATATGCCTTTCCCTTTGGGATGATCTCGTCCACGGGAAAGGAACAGCGTTGTTCGACGGCGGCACGGTCAAGGGCGAAGCGCAGCACATCCAGCACGCTGTTGGAAGAATCGGAGAAGGGATAGACCCGTCCGCCGGGTTCCGTCACCGTCAGAAGGCCGATACGGGAGAAGAATCGCTGGGCATCCACCGGCCCGAAGTGTGAAAGAGCATATTCTGCAAAGGCCGGATCTCTGCCAAAATAATCCGTGGGAGAGGCATTCTGATTTGTGAGATTGCAGCGACCGTTCCCCGTGGCGAGAAGCTTGCGGCCGATGCGCTGCTGGCGCTCCAGCAGAAGAACGTGTCGGCCGGAAACTTCTGCCGCGGTGAGTGCGGCGATGATGCCGGAAGCACCGCCGCCGACGACTGCGACGGTGGTAAATTGTTGACGCATGGGCAGTTCCTCCATAATGAATAACCGAATAGCCGATAGATATGGCCGTCAGATCAGCGTTGCCAGAATCTGCAGTGCCTGTTCCAGACCGGAGGGCTCCAGAGAGGAATAGTTCAGAATAAAGGTGTGTTCCGGCGCGTTCTCGGGATGCTGATAGTAGACGGCGAGGGGGAGCAGATTGATTCCTTGCTCCGCCATAAGAGAACGGAGCTCCGGATCGGAGCGTTGCGTACGGATCTGCAGCAGAAAGTGCAGGCCCGAGTCACGCTCCAGTACTTCGACCTGCCCGGCAACCGGGGACAGGGCGATGACCCGCAGCAGCTGCCTGCGGAGCCGGGCGTAGAAGAGCCGCATCCGGTTGACGTGTTTTTCGAAGTACCCGTCGGAAATAAACCGGGCCAGGGTGTACTGGTCAAAGGTGGAAACCGTACAGGAGTAGAAAGACATGTTCCGGTAATAGTCATTTGCCAGATCGGGCGGCAGCACCATATAACTGATTCGGATGGTGGAGGCAAGGCTCTTGGAGAAAGTGTTGATGTAAATGACACGGCCGCGTTCGTCGATGCTCTGCAGCGAGGGAATCGGCCGCCCGGTCAGACGGAACTCACTGTCATAGTCGTCTTCAATGATAAATCTGCCAGGTATTTCGTCTGCCCAGGAGAGCAGCTCATACCGCCGGGAGATCGGCATGGTAATGCCGGTTGGAAAATGATGGGTCGGACTGATGTGCGCGATATCGGCGCCGACCTCCTGCAGCCCGGAGACTGTGAGGCCGGACTCGTCCATGGAAACCCACCGGCACGCGACGCCGTTGGAGGCATAGATCTGAGAGATTTTGCGGTAACCGGGGTCTTCAAGACCAAATACCCGTTCCCGGCCGAGAAGCTGGATCAGTAGTCCGTAGAGATATTCCGTCCCGGCGCCGACAATGATCTGTTTCGGATCCACCTGCATCCCGCGGAAAGAACTGAGGTGCCAGGCAATGGCTTTCCGCAGCTCCGGAACCCCGCCGCAGGGGGAGGGAACGAGAAGCTCCGGCCCTTTATCGCTGACAGTTTCACGCAGAAGATGGGTCCAGACAGAAAAGGGAAAGCGCTCTGCCGGCGTTTGGTTCCCGGACAGATCGAGTGAAAAGCGTTCCTGCTCCGGCGGGAAAAGAATCTCCGCTTCCGGCGCGGGAGCACAGGTCCTGGTCATGGGGACAAGCTGTGTCACGAAATATCCACGCTTCGGTTCCGAGAGCACAAAGCCCTCATCCATCAGCCGCCCGTATGCCGACTCAACCGTGATGCTGCTGACGCCGAGGTTCTCGGCAAAGCTGCGCTTGGAGGGGAGGCGGCTCCCCGGCGCGAGACGTCCGGAGAGAATATCGTTCCGCAGACAGGAGACCAGCTGCTCGTACAGCGGGCGCGGATCATCGGGCGAAAGCGTATAGGTAAGCAAGAACACACCTCCCTCTGGCATGAAAATAATGACGCATAATATGGAACACATATGCCACTGGGATCATATCATGTTATCTCCGAAAGGGCAAGATGGAAGAAGAAAAACCTGTCATGTCGTGAAAGCGGTGGTTTTCAGATTTTGTCTTGCAAGTCATAGAAGAAAAGACTATAATATATAAAGTTTGAAACTAATCACAAAGCGAGGCATAAACAGAAATGGCAAAAAAACAGTTTAAAGCAGAATCCAAACGGCTTCTTGATCTCATGATCAATTCGATCTATACAAACAAAGAGATTTTCCTGCGTGAGATTATCTCCAATGCGTCCGATGCGATTGACAAGCTCTGCTATCTCTCTCTGACCGATGATACGGTCGGGCTGAACCGTGATGATTTCCGCATTGACATCATCGTAGACAAGACAGCCCGGACCATCACCGTCCGTGACAACGGCATCGGCATGACGATGGCTGAGGCGGAGAATAACCTCGGCGTGATCGCCAGGAGCGGTTCCTATCAGTTCAAGGGTGAGATGGACGGGGAGAAGGCCGGAAATGAAGATCTCTCCATCATCGGTCAGTTCGGTGTCGGCTTCTATTCCGCTTTTATGGTCTCGGATGAAGTGACTGTGATTTCCCGTAAATTCGGCGAGACCGAGGGCGTGAAGTGGAACAGCAGGGGCGCAGACGGCTACACCGTGACCGCCTGCGAGCGCGACAGCGTCGGTACCGATGTCATTATGCACATCAAGGAAGACTCCGAGGACGAGATCTACGGCTCCTATCTGGAGGTGTGGAAGCTCAAGGCGCTGGTGAAGAAGTACTCCGACTATGTCCGCTGGCCCATCTGCATGGACATCGAGCATCAGGAACGCTTTGAGACCGGAGAGAAGAATGATGACGGTTCTCCCAAGTACGACTATCGCATGGTGACCGAGAACGAGGTTGTAAACTCTCGTATCCCGATCTGGCAGCGGGCGAAATCCGAGGTTACGGATGAAGACTGCATCGCCTGGTACAAGGAGAAAAACCGGGGCCGCAAGGACCCGTGCGCCCTGGTGCGCATCAACGCCGAAGGCGCAGTGAGCTACAAGGCCATGCTCTTCGTTCCCGGTGAGCAGAACGAGAATATCTTCTCCGGCGACAACAAGGGCGCCATCACGCTTTATTCCAACGGCGTGATGATTATGGAGAAGTGCGATAAGCTGGTCCATGAGTATTTCGGGTTCGTGAAAGGCGTTGTGGACTCTCCGGACCTCTCGCTGAACATCTCGCGTGAAATCCTTCAGCATGACCGCCAGCTGCGCATCATCGGCCAGAACCTTGAAAAGCGCATCAAATCCGAGCTTGAGAAGCTCATGCGTGAAGACCGGCCAAAATACGAGGAGTTTTTCAAAAACTTCGGCGTGGATCTGAAGTGCGGGGTCTGCGACGAATACGGCCGCTACAAGGACTTCCTGCGCGACCTTCTGATCTTCTGGACTGCCGAAGACAGACAGGTGACGCTCAAGGAGTATGTAGAGAACATGCCTGAGAGCCAGCAGAAAATCTATTACGCCTCCGCCGATACGCTCAAACGCGCCGTGAACCTGCCCCAGTGCGAAGAGGTCCGCAAGCGCGGCTATGAGCTCCTTTACCTCACAAGTCCGCTGGACGAGATGGTTCTGGAGAACCTTCGCGAGCAGGACGGAAAGAGCTTCTGCAACGTCGTGACTGACGACCTCGGCTTCGAGACCGAGGAGGAGAAGAAGGCCGCCGAGGAGCGCGACATTGAGAACAGGGAGCTTCTGGACTTCGTGAAGGAATCCGTGGGTGACACGATTTCGAAGGTCAAGCTCTCCTCCAAGCTCTCAACCCGCCCCTGCGCCCTGACCACCGAAGGCGGCGTGACGCTGGAGATGGAACGCTACTTCCGCGCAGGCCCCTCCGAGGAAATGCGGAAGGTTCGCGCCACCCGCGTTCTGGAGCTGAATCCGGACCACCACGCTTTTCAGGTCCTGAAGGACGCTTATGACAGCAACGACCGCGATCGTGCTGCCTCCCTTGCAAAAATCCTCTCCACCCTCGCTGCCCTCGCTGCCGGTGACGACATCGAGGACGCAGGAGAGTTTACTGATCTGGTCTCTGCCCTCTTCTGATGGACAAGCCAAGACTCGGTATTTACATCCACATACCGTTCTGCGCGTCGAAGTGCGGCTACTGCGATTTCTACTCTCTTGCGGGCTGTGAAAAGCAGATGCCAATCTTCCATAAGGCCCTGATTGACCATCTGGTTGAGTCTGCACCGTCGATACGCAACTACGAAGTGGACAGCATTTATTTCGGCGGCGGCACGCCCAGCTACTATGGGGCCGAGCGCCTTCTGGAACTCTTTGATGTCCTGAAGCTCAACGGCAATGTCCGGGTTGACACCGAAGTAACCGTAGAATGCAACCCCGATTCCATGAACTTTAAGGAACTGCGCGAACTGCGGGAAGAGGGATTCAACCGCCTTTCCATCGGGATCCAGGCGGTACAGGATGACCTGCTGAAGATGATTGGCCGTCGCCACAACTGGGCCCAGGCCCGGGAGGCCTACGCGGTTGCACGCCGCGCCGGATTCGATAACATCTCTCTGGATCTGATGTACGGGCTCCCCAGTCAGACAAAAAAGGACTGGGCCGAGAGCCTGGCACGAATCGTGGAACTGCACCCCGAGCATGTCTCCTGCTACGCCCTGAAGCTGGAAGAAGGCACCCCCATGTACGACGATTATCGAAACTCCCCGTTGCTTCCGGATGATGACGAGCAGGCAGACATGTACTCCTACGCCGCCCAGATGCTGGAGCGCTATGGGTATAAGCAGTACGAGGTATCAAACTTCGCCGCTCCCGGCTTTGAGAGCCGGCACAACCTGAAGTACTGGCAGCTGGATGACTATATGGGCTTCGGCCCGGGGGCCCACTCCTGTGTGGGCAACCTTCGCTACTCCTTTGTCCGCGATCTCAAGCAGTACATGTACGGTGTCTCGCGTAAGGTCTCAATCATCGACGAGTACGAGGAGATTTCCCGCCTGGAGCGCAGCGTCGAGTACCTGATGCTGGCGATGCGCACCAACCGCGGCATTGAGGAACAGGAGTACCGTGTCCGCACCCAGAGCGACTGGAAGCCGATCCTCCGCGCCCTCCGGGCTTTCGAGGAGAAGGGCTGGGCGGTGCAGGAGCCGGACGGACGCTGGCACTTCACCGTCAGTGGCTTCCTCCTCTCCAATCGGCTCATCGCGATCCTCATCGATGCTCAGGCGGGCGCGCGTCTGGATACAACCCCGTGGATGTACAGGCCTGACCGTGAGGAGCGCCGTCTGAACCTTCCAAAAGGGGAGAGCGAGTTCTTTACCGAACTCTATGAAGAGAAGGTCCGGAAGTAAGCCAATGGACACCGATGCCCTGAAAACACACAATCTGAGATAGAAAAACCTATACACCTATGACATACAACCGACACCCCCACCGCGGGCGCTCGCATTTCGGACAGCGCCTGCTTCTGGTCCTGATCACGGTGGCCATTGTCCTGCTCCTTGGCCTTGCCGGCTGCGGCTGGCTTGGCTATCGGGTAACAGTCTCGGAGAAGAGCCTGCCAAACATGCGCCTGGACGGTATCGACGTGGGCTCCATGACCGAGTATGAGATTGCCCGTGCGCTTACCGAGCATCAGTGGCCGGGGTTGAACGCCGCACCGCTCCGGGTGGACTTCCCCCTTGACCTGAGCTGCACCCTTGACCGGAGTCAGGCTGGCGCCGTGCGAACCGCCGCGGAAGCGGCCCGCACGCTCCGCGCCTATGGCCACCAGGGCGACTGGTTTGAGAACCTCGGCACCTATCTCCGGGTCTGGCTGACCCCCGGCGCATACGACGTGGCGCTCCCGGCCCCGGACCTGAACGAAACCTATATCCGCGCGAATGTCCGCTCCGTGACGGACCGCTTCGCCTCCCTGACGGCCGACAGGGATACTTTCCTCGACCGCGAGAACGCCCGCCTCAGCCTGGTCAAGGGCGGCGGCTCGGTCTACCTGGACGCAGACGCCATTGAAGCCGAGGTCTGCGCCGCGCTCCTGTCCACCCGGACGGAGCTGAGCTGGACCGAAATCTCCGGCGAGGTCCGAATGCCCGACTTTGAAAAAATCTACACCGATGTGAACGTCGAACCCCAGGATGCCCGCTTCGACGAGGAGTGGAATGTGGTACCCGAGGTGGTCGGATGCAGCTTCGATGTGGCCGCTGCTCAGCAGCTCTGGCGCGAGGCCCGTCCCGGTACGCGTATCGAAATACCTCTTGAGCTCTTTGAGCCGGAGGTAAAGGCCGAGGAGCTCTCCAGCCTGCTTTACCGCGACCGGCTCTGCTTCATGACGACGAACTACTGGGATTCAGACTCCGACCGCATCGGCAATATCCACCTGGCCGCCGATGCCCTGGACGGCATCGTGATCCTCCCGGGCCAGATCTTTTCGTATAACGACGCAGTGGGCGAACGCACTGAGGAGCGCGGCTACCGCTGGGCCGGGGCCTACGCCGACGGGGAAGTGACCACCGAGATCGGCGGCGGTATCTGCCAGGTGAGCTCCACGCTCTACTGTGCGGCCATGTATGCCCAGATGACCACCACCATGCGCCAGAACCACTGGTTCGCGGTGAGCTACCTCTCCATGGGCTATGATGCCACCGTGAGCTGGGGCGGGCCGGACTACCGCTTCAAGAACACCCGGGACTATCCTGTGAAGCTGAACGTCTATTACGACGACCACTCGGTCACGATCGAATTCTGGGGCACCAACGTCGACGGCTCTCATGTCCAGCCCTGGACCGCCACCAGCGAGGTCTATGACGAGGAGTGGGGCTGCCTCATCGGCTACAGTGTCACTGTCAACCGGAATATCCTGGACGCCAATGACAACCTGATCCGCCAGGTCCAGGAACCCACCGGAATCTACCACCTGCACGATCACGAAATCGACTGGCCCGAGGCCAAGCTGGCGCGGGATGCCGCGCTGGCGGGCTGAGCAGACCCACGCGTATCTTCCCCCGAAAGGAGAAAACATAAATGTCCAAAGAAACCTTCTTCATCACCACGCCGATCTACTACCCCTCGGACAAGCTCCACATCGGCCACACCTACTGCACCGTCGCCACCGACGCCATCGCGCGCTACAAGCGCCTGCGCGGCTATGACGTCATGTTCCTCACCGGCACGGACGAGCACGGCCAGAAAATCGAAGAAAAGGCGAAGGAAGCGGGCGTCACGCCACAGGCCTTCGTTGACCGGATCGTCGAGGGCCCCGGCGGCATCCTGGATCTCTGGAAGCTCATGAACATCTCCAACGACCGGTTTATCCGCACCACCTATGATTACCACGTCGCCGCCATCCAGCGGATTTTCCGCAAAATGTACGACAACGGGGATATCTACAAGGGCGCCTATAAAGGCAAGTACTGCACCCCCTGCGAAAGCTTCTGGACCGAGAGCCAGCTGGTCAACGGCTGCTGCCCCGACTGCGGCCGCCCCGTCCATGACGCCGAGGAGGAGGCATACTTCTTCCGCCTCTCCAAGTACGCCAAGCCTGTCCAGGACCTCCTGGAGTCCGGCACCTTCCTGGAGCCCGCCTCCCGCGTCAACGAGATGATCAACAACTTCATCAAGCCGGGCCTCGAGGACCTCTGCGTCTCCCGTACCAGCTTCACATGGGGCGTCCCGGTGGACTTCGACCCGGGTCACGTAGTTTACGTGTGGGTTGACGCTCTCTTCAATTACGCCACCGCACTGGGCTACATGAACGACAAATACCACGACTTCGACCGGTTCTGGCCTCCGGTGAACATCGTCGGCAAGGAGATCGTCCGCTTCCACTCAATCATCTGGCCCGCCATGCTTATGAGCGTGGGCGAACCCGTCCCGAAAAAGGTCTACGGCCATGGCTGGCTCGTCATCGACGGAGGCAAGATGTCCAAGTCCAAGGGCAACGTCGTTGATCCGTACCTCCTGGCGGAGAAGTTCGGTGTGGACGCCCTGCGTTTCTTCCTGCTGCGTACCTTCCCCTTCGGCTCGGACGGAAACTTCTCCAATGAGCTGCTCATCAGCACCATCAACTCCGACCTCGCCAATGCTTTCGGCAACCTGGTCTCTCGCACCACCGCCATGGTCGAGAAGTACTTTGGCGGTACCCTCCCGGCGGAGCGGGAAGCTGATGCCCAAGACGACGAGCTCCTGAACCTCGTGAAGGAGACCCCTGCCCGTTACGCGAAACAGATGGACGCCTTCCAGCTCCACCTCGGCCTTGAGGAGGTCTTCCGTCTCATTGGCCGCGCCAATAAGTATATTGATGAGACCACGCCATGGATCCTCGCAAAGGACGAGGAGAAGAGGCCCCGTCTCGCCGCCGTCATGGCAAACCTCCTCGAAGCCATCCGGGTCTCCCTGATCCTCCTGACTCCGTTCATCCCCGACACCTGCGCCAGAGCTTTTGATCAGATCGGGGCGACGGAAGCGGAGCGTACCTGGGAGAGCCTATCCGCTGTGCGCGGACACGAGATAACCGTGCGCAAAGGGGAAACGCTCTTCCCGCGCATCGACACTGAAAAGATGCTGGCTGAGCTGGAGGCCATGCACAAGCCCGCAACGCCTCCTGCCAAACCCGTGCTCCCGGACGTGACGATCGACGAGTTTGCAAAGTGCGACATGCGCGTTGTAAAGATCCTCACCTGCGAGGCCGTGAAGAAGTCCGAGAAGCTTCTGAAGTTCACCCTGGACGACGGCAGCGGTACCGAGCGCCAGATCCTCTCCGGCATCCATAAGTTCTACGAGCCGGAGCAGCTGGTGGGGAAGAAGGTTGTTGCGATCCTGAACCTCCCGCCGCGGAAGATGATGGGCCTGGAGAGTAACGGCATGCTCCTCTCCGCAGTCAAGGAAGACGAGAAAGGCAACGAGGTCCTGCACCTCATGATCGTCGGCGACGACGTCCCCGTCGGCGCCCAGCTCTGCTGATATGAAACAGACGAAAAGTGCGGTTCGTTTCTTTGTCCTGCTGATCCTTCTCGGTGGGCTGCATGGGGCCTGGGAAGACCGTCTGGAGTACATCCTGCGCATGCCCCTCACGCCGCGCCGGCTGGAGATGCTGTGGAACTACAATCGCCCGGCCTTGATCATGACCGCGGTGATGGCGATCCTCGCCGTCGCCACCGTGATCTCCTTCTTCCAGATGATCCGCGACTTCTCAAAGCCCGCAGCGAAGCGGAATAAGTCGAGCATCCCGGCACCGGAGGTGAAGGTCCGCGGCGCGGCCCTGAAGCATCCGGACGAGGCAGAGGAGGCCATCCACTGTGCCCACCTCACCGGCCGCCAGAAGTACCTCGAGCAGATCGACGGATACCTGCGCACCGGCCTGATCGACCGCAGCGAGTACCGCGTCCTGAAGGAGAGGTACATGAAAATCGATATCCCGGACGACTATCATTGATCTTATTTCACCCTGCCTGACCGCAGGGTGATTTTTTCAGCCTGGAAACACCGCCCACGAAGCCGGACGCAGGCGCGGGGTCTCAGTCCGTACAGACTTCCGCACCATCCCCGGGCTTTCGTCATGCCGGATGACCCGGACCTCAGCGACACCGTGACCGGGTGCCGGAAAAGAAGTTACGGAAGCAATGGGTATAAAAAACCGAACCAAAGCCCAATATCGGTGGCTTTGGTTCGAAAAGGGAAGACCTGCGGTAAGGATTCGTTTCCTTTCTCAGGTTTTCGGCAGACTGAGCAAAAAGGCCTGCTCTCCGTCAAAGATCAGACGGTAACGGAACTGTCCGTATGGCTTTGAGCAGATCAGGTTCCCCTCCGCGTCCGGTGCATAGCCTTCCGCGTAACTGATCAGATACGCGAAGACGGTGCCGTCCTGCTCACTGAGAATGATGCGAACCTCGCTGCTGCCGTCGCTTGCAGCAACGCAGCATTCCAGTTTGCCGTCCCCGTTGAGATCAGCCGGTGTGACGGAGAGAATGCTGAGATCGCCCTGCATCCAGTTGACAACAACGTCCTGGCGGAGCAGTTCCTGAAACCCGATCCGGCCGGGGCTGTTTGTGAAGCCGTCTGCAGTTGCGGCAAAGACTCCGCCGTTGCCGTTGATCAGGGTTTCAAAAAAGGCCGCATCCTGGTTCGGATACCGTTCCTCCGGGGCCGCAGGGAGCACACCGCCAAGGCATCTCATGATTTCCTCATAGTGCGTCATGGCCAGCGTCAGGTCTCCGGGACACATCGTCAGATAGACCGAGCCGGGAATCACATCGCCCGGGTAGATATAGTCTGCATCCGGATCCTCTTCCAGCCGGTCGTTCAGGTTGTCTTCATACAGAAGCTCCTCCGTGTACCCGCCGGTAAGAGAGATGCGTACCACGGAGGCGTAGCCCATCTGTGCCCACATCATGATGATTCCGTCGTCTCCGGGATTGCTGTAGAACGAACGATGCCCGAGACTGAGCTCCTCACCGACCTGAAATACCTGCCCGTCCCGGAAGGTATAGATCGCGCCGTGGTAGTCAGCTTCACAGGTGCCGGTTTTGACAATCAGCTCGGGGATCGCATCCTTATCAATGTCGTAGATCAGATAACTGAGCTCAGGACTTACGTCGGTGTTTTCGGGGGCCTCGGCTGTTTGAACCTTCCAGCCGGCCAGAATCCTGTCATAAGCCGTCATCCAGTCCGAAGCTTCTGCTTCGGCGCCTGACTGCACAGGGAAGAGACCCAGGGCCAGTATCAGGAAGAGCGAGACGAGCCGCCGCAGATTATTTCTCATGTTTTCCTCTCCTTTTGGTTTCCGATTTCTCAGGTTCAATATGATATTATGATATCATATCGAACCTTCCAATGCAATTGCTTATGTGTAACAACTGCTGTTGTTGACATTGCAAACCGGGTCTGATATATTGGCTTTGTGTGAAGAAAATCTCATACCGTATTCTGTTACGGAGAAAGGGGCGCAGGATGTTAAGACCGAAAGATCAGCAGTCCATAGAATTTAAATGCATTCGAAACGGCAACGGTGAGGTGGAGATGCATAAAATTCTCAATAGTGTTGAGGAGCTGTACGGAAAAGGCCGGCTTTTCAACCACATGATTCTCGCACCCGGCCGCTCCATCGGTGAGCATACCCACGTCGGGGATAACGAAATTTTCTATTTTCTTCGCGGCAGCGGAATCTATAATGACAATGGTACTTCTGTCAGAGTCTTCCCCGGTGATACCGCAGTATGCAATGACGGAGAGCTGCACGGGCTTGTCAATGACGGAGACGAGCCGCTGGAATTCATTGCATTGATTCTTTACTGATTTTTCACTGACTGAGGAGAATTGCAGATAGACTGTTACGTATTAGTCGGAGGAGTGCTTACGGAACTGTAACGATGGGCAGATGACAGGTAAAAGCATCGAAGGGAATCGGCTTCTGCGTGATCCCGGAGGGAAAGCGGAATATGATTCTTCAGAATTCTTAGTTTTTTTCCTGCATGGAATCGTGTTATAATAAGAGCAAGAAGAGGCACGTAATTGCCAAACTGCGGGATTCAATCTGTGCGGTGAAGGGGTTTTCTAAAAACCATAATAAAATTTTTTCTTAATTTTGAAATTGGCTATTGCATTTTGTTCCTAATTGTAATAGAATTGTAACCACTCAAGAGGGCTTATTGTGCATTATCGATTCCTGGAGGAAAAAAACATGAAGAACTTGAAGCGTACTTTGCTCAGCGTTTGCATTCTGGCAATGCTGGTCGGCTGCCTGGGCGGATTTGCCTATGCAGATGACGGCTATGTATCATACACCATCAAGGGCGGGGACACTGTCCTGAAGGTGTGCCAGAATCTGGGTGTTGATTTTTATACCAATCAGGCGTGGATTACGTCTGTCAACAACATTGGAAACTATAATAATATTAAAGTCGGGAAGGTTCTGTATCTGCCCACGTTTAATACGCTTACCGACCCGACGCGTGCACTCAATCTGAAGAACAGTCTGGCCGGATCCGCTGGGGTTCCGACGGCGACCACCGGCGCGGCTGCGACTGCGACGACGACGCTCACAACATTCCCGGCTGCCGTTGCGACGACTGCAGGCGGTGACGTGATTGTAAGCTATCTGATCAATCATAAGCTCCAGCCCGGTGAGACAGTCGGTTCCGTCTGCGCGGCGCTCGGTGTGGATTTTGATTCCAATGCGGACAGAATCAAGAAGCTCTCCGGTATTACGAATTACTATCATATCCCTGCCGGACATACGGTTGTGATTCCGAGTCTGACTGCTCCTGCCGGCAGCAGCTTTACCGCCATTGTTGCCCATAAGGTCAAGGGCGGTGAGACGGTTGGCGCAATCTGCAGCAACTACGGGCTTGATTTCGCAAAGGTTCAGGCGCAGCTCAAGGCGCTGAACAACACCGAGAATCTGAACCGGATTTCGGTCGGCCAGAACTTCTATCTGCCGGTTCCCGGCGCAACCGCGGTTGTGACCTCTTCGACACCCACCGGAACAACGACAACGACCACCACAACCACGACCGCTGGCACCACAACGACAACGACGCCGGCTCCGGCGACGGTGCAGACCTATAAGGTCAGCAAGCAGGGGTCCGCACACGGTACCTTTACACTGCAGGTTGACGGAAATGAAATCGCAGGGGCTTCTGCCGGTACGAATGTGAAAATCGTTGCCTCTCCCGAAGCGGGATACAAAGTCTATACAGTTACAGTGATGAAGACCGGCGGTGAGCAGGCTGTCGCAGTAAACAGCATGAGCTTCAAGATGCCCGCTTACGATGTCACGGTCAGCGTGACCTTCAAGTCCTATTAATCATACAGACTGCTTTTGATATGATTTCTGTCTGCAGCAGCGGACGGAGTGAACTCCCACCGTGTCAAAGATGCGGTGGGAGTTTTTATCGCTTGCTTTTCATATGCCGGTATGGTATTTTATAGGCAGAATACAGGGAAAGCCTGTTGTGTATTTCAAGCCCGAAGGAGGGATGTTTATGGTCATAAGCGGAATGGCGCAGACAATCTTCTGGCTGGTCGCCATGGTTGTGCTGCTGGTGATAGAAGCCGTTGTTCCGGGGCTGATTTCTATCTGGTTTGCGCTCGGGGCACTGGCCGCTCTGATTTCGGCACTGTTCCATGCGCCAATCTGGCTGCAGCTGGTCTGGTTTGTTGTGGTCTCCGTCCTGGCGCTGATTTTGACCCGGCCGCTGGTGAAAAAATATGTGAACAGCCGTATCACGCCGACAAATGCCGATATGGGAATCGGAAGGGATGCTGTTGTTACCGAGCAGATCGACAATCTCCACGCCAGAGGCGCTGTGCTGCTGGACGGAAAGACCTGGACAGCACGCATGGCAGATGAGAATGACAGGGCCGAGGTTGGAGAGACGGTACGCGTCCTTCGTATCGAGGGGGTGAAGCTGATCGTTTCCCGACAGGGCGAAACGGCAGTGTAGGCCGACAGTATCGGGGCTTTGCTCTGACATTGAGTACTTTGCAGATAATGAATGGAACGATTTTTACAAGATTATATTAGGAGGTATTTAGAATGGGAATTGTTCTTCTGGTACTGATTCTTCTGCTGGTTGTGATTCTGGTCCGGAATATCCGGATTGTTCAGCAGGCAAAAGCGTATGTCGTTGAGCGCCTGGGAGCATACAAGACGACGTGGAATGTGGGCATCCATTTCAAGGTGCCGTTCATCGAACGTGTTGCCAAGATTGTAACCCTGAAGGAGCAGGTGGCGGATTTCCCGCCCCAGCCGGTTATTACGAAAGATAACGTCACCATGCAGATCGACACGGTCGTCTATTTCCAGATTACGGATCCGAAGCTCTATACCTACGGCATTGAGCAGCCGATGGTTGCGATCGAGAATCTGGCGGCGACGACGCTGCGTAACATCATCGGTGACCTCGAACTCGACCAGTGCCTTACAAGCCGTGATATCATCAATACCCAGATGCGCTCCATCCTGGATGAAGCGACAGACCCCTGGGGAATCAAGGTCAATCGTGTGGAACTGAAGAATATTCTTCCTCCGAAGGAAATCCAGAACGCCATGGAGAAGCAGATGAAGGCCGAACGCGAACGCCGTGAAGCAATCCTCAAGGCAGAAGGTGAGAAGCGTGCCGCAATCCTGGAAGCCGAAGGTGAAAAGGAATCCGCCATTCTCCGTGCCGATGCAAAGAAGCAGCAGCAGATTCTGGAAGCCGAAGGCCAGGCGGAGGCAATCCTCAAGGTTCAGACTGCCACCGCCGAAGGAATCCGCCTCATCAACGAAGCCGCACCCTCTGACGCAGTGCTGCGGATCAAGGCCCTGGAGGCCTTCTCCAATGCGGCCAACGGGAAAGCGACCAAAATCATCATCCCGAGTGAAATCCAGGGGCTTGCCGGACTTGCGACCGGCGTCATCGAAAGTGTGAAAGAGGAAAAAGAAGAGAAATGACAGAACGTGTCAGGGAATTCCTGATCCAATACGGAATGCTGGATCCGGATTTCGATATCCTGAAATGTGCGGAAGCAATGTGTCTTGAGATGCAGAAGGGTCTGAGAGGAGAGAAAAGCTCCTACCCGATGATCCCGACTTATCTGAAGACCACGGGAAACATACCAGAAAACGAGTATGTCGCGGTGATCGACGCCGGCGGTACCAATTTTCGGAGCGCTCTGGCGCACTTTGAAAACGGCCGCTGCGTGGAAGAGCGTGTAAAAAAAGCAGGCATGCCCGGGATCGGGAAGCCCGCAACATGGGAGGAGTTTATCTTCTTTGTGGCGGACTCCATCGAAGACCTGATGCCGTTGACGGATCGGATCGGCTTCTGTTTTTCTTACTCGGCGGATATTACGCCGGAGATCGACGGGAGAGTCAACTGCATCGACAAGGAAGTCACCATCACCGGCTGTGAGGGTCAGCTTGTCGGAAAGAGTCTCTGTGATGAGCTGGCGCGCAGAGGATATACAGGAAAACGCTGTGTCATACTGAATGACACAGCGGCAGTGCAGCTCGGCGGTATGGCCAAGCATCTGATGGATGGATATGATACCTGCTTCGGGCAGGTGAGCGGCACCGGCACCAATACCTGCTGCACGGTTCCCGGGGAGCAGATCACGAAGCTGGGTGATTCCGCCTATGACATGATCGTGAACCTCGAATGCGGCATGTACGATGGTCTGCCCCAGGGCCGCTTTGACAGGGAACTGGATCTCTCCAGCCACAACCCCGGCCAGAAACTGTTTGAAAAAATGACGGCAGGGGTTTATCTGGGAGAACTGTGCCGCCGCAGTCTGTGCCAGGCGGCAGAAGACGGGCTGCTCAGCGCACCATGTGCGGAGAAGGTCCGGGCTCTTCCGCACATTGATTCGGTGGCTCCGGATGCCTGGGCCTGCGGAGAGCGTCTGGATGAGCTGAATGCCACGGAAGAGGACGGCGTGATCATTTCGGAGATTGCCGGGTTCTATTTCAAGCGGTCCGCGGCGCTGATGTGTGCCAATCTCATCGCCATGGCGGAGCTTACAGGCGCAGGGAAGAGCGGGAAAGCTGCAGTTTACGCGGAGGGCTCTCTTGTACAGCGTAATCACATTTATCGCCCGGAGCTGCTTGCGCTGCTCAACCGGAATCTGAGAAAAACTCTGCAGAGAGACGAATACCTTGTTGTGGAGGAGAATACGACGCTTCCCGGCGCCGCCGCCGCAGCGCTGCTCAATCTTCACTGATACCAGAGAAAGAAAAGACCCGGAACTCAGTTCCGGGCTTTTTCCTTTTGTGCAATACTGTTGGTATCGATGCTGTCTCTGAAGACCACAAAGCGATCATACAGGAATTCCAGGACAAAATTCAGCGCCATGTTGATCCCTGTGACAAGATATTCGTTCCAATGGAGATCCTCTGCCAGCCAGTTTCCGAAGAGCGTGCTTGCGGGAGTGAAAACGAGGTAAAAGAGGAAAACCAGGGCCATCGCCTTTGGGACATTGTTCGCAGACCGGAATGTATAGCGCCGGTTTAAAGTGAAATTCCACAGAACCGACAGAACCAGAGCGATCAGATAGCATGGCCAGTAGGGCCATCCGAGTGTCTCATTCAACAGTGCAAAGGAGACAATCTCAATGATACCTGCTGATACGGAGAAGAGCAGAAATTTGATGGAGCGCAGGAGCTCCGCTTTTTTGTTCATGGTATCCCCCCATAGAATTCTGCTGATTATTATGAAGCTTATACAGAAAATTGTCAAGTTTTTTGAAGCAATTCGGGAGCCCGTTTCAGGCGGATTTCATCATGAAAGAAGCAGTATCGTCAAAACGCTATAAAAAGACTATTAAGAAAATATGAATATTGGAGAAAATGCTTGACAGAGTAAACATAATGTGTTATTTTAATACTTGCGATGAGGGGCGCCACCCCTTGATGTGTCGGCATCTTAACCCGTTGTGCAAGGTAGATTGACTTGCAGGCCGCCGGGGCCAAATTCCGGCAAGCTGTACGGGCAGCCACAGTCTGAATGCAATCCCCACTTTTGCGATTTGACTAAATAACCGACATCTTCACAGATAGCGATGATCGCGACGTCGCTGCTCTGAACAAATTACCCGCTTCTGAAAAGAAGCGGGTGTTTTCTTTGTCTGTCTGTGCTTTGGGAGCCCGGCGACTGCCGGGGCGGGTCCTGAAGCCGGATCAATAGATGGAGAACAGCTGTGGTTTCAGCTTGAATTTCACGCCGGATACCAGACCCATGGCCGCAAACATACTTACCATGGAGGAACCCCCGTAGCTGAAGAAGGGGAGCGTGATGCCGATTACCGGGGTGATGCCGATGCACATGCCGATGTTGATAAAGGTCTGGAACGCAACAGCGGAGCCGACACCGATGCAAAGCAGCATGTCAAAGGTTCGTGTGGCCTTCAGGCCGACCCGGATGATATGGACCGTGACGATCAACAGCAGGACAATGACAGCGATACAGCCGATCATTCCGAGTTCCTCTCCCACACAGGAGAAGATGAAGTCGGTGTGCTTCCCGGTGAAGACAGTGGCGCGGTGTTCCGCATCCACGCCGGTGAGCCTTCCGGAGGCGAGAGTAAGCTTGCTCTGGGTTGTCTGCCATGTGATTCCCCAGCCGTCGGGGTCAATGGAGGGATCATAGGGGGCAATCAGACGCTTTTTCTGATAGTCCTTGAGAAAATAGGTCCAGAGCAGAGGAATGGCAGCCGCAACGGCTGCTCCGCCAAGGGCAAACCAGTAGAGTCGGACCCCGAGCACAAAGAACATCGAGAGAAAAATCAGCAGAAGAATGGATGCGCTTCCCAGGTCGGAAGAGACCACAACGATCAGACCGAACAGAATGACAAAATGACCGGCCATCTCGACAACAGACATAAACGCATTGATATCCCGGTATTCCTTCAGCCAGGTCATCTGCTTGGCCGAGACGATAATATAGATGACCTTGATGATCTCAGAAGGCTGAATACCGATACCGGCAAAGCGGATCCAGCTGTTGTTGCCGGTGCCGCTGTCCGAGCCGAACAGAACCAGCGCAACCAGCAGCAGAAGATTGATGCCGCAGAGAAGCTTCCACTGTTCTGCCAGCAGATCCGCATCAATAAAGGTGAGAACAACGAAAGCAAAAACTCCCAGAAAAAGGGAAAAAACCTGAACGATCACGCACTTGACCGAACTGTCGACCCAGCCTGACGCTTCCATGGCGATGGTCGCGATGCGCACCATGTAGATGCCGAACATCGAGCAGATCAGGCACATGATCAGGAGAAAGATATCTGCACGCTCAAAGAACATGTGAGCGTAGTCTTTGAACTTCTTGATTGTTTCACACCGTCCTTTGGTGAATTCTCATGCCGTTTTCGGCAAACCTGATGACCATAAAACAATTTATTCTAACATGGAAGAGCGTTTTTTACAAGCCTTTCCCCCGAACGTTCACAATTTAGAACCGGAACGTTAACAATTGACAGGAGCGGAAAGAAAGAATTGTATTTCAGATACGATTGTGTTATTTTAAACCTGTTATTCTGATAAGAAGCAAGAGGATCATCTGATGGAAAACATGACAGTCAGAGATGTTGCCGCCGCCTGCGGAGGCGTCCTTCACGGAACTGCAGACAGTCACGCGCAGACCGGCAGAATCACTGTTGATACCCGCACCGTTGAGCCGGGTGATATTTTCGCGGCATTTCGCGGCGAGCGGGTGGACGGCCACGATTTCATCGGGGCTGCCTTCGAGCGCGGTGCTTCCTGCTGCATCGCCGAGCGCGTACCCGAAGGAGAGCGCAGGCCGGTGATTGTTGTACCGAATGTTCAGTCTGCGCTGGAAGCCCTTGCTGCCGAATATCGGAGCCGCTTTGATCTGCCGGTGGTGGGAATTACCGGAAGTGTCGGTAAAACAACGGCGAAAGAGATGATCTCCGCGGTCATGGAACAGCGCTTCCGCCTGCTCAAGACCGAAGGAAATCTGAACAACCAGATCGGCGTGCCGATGATGCTTTCCAGACTGAACAGCGAGCACCGGGCGGCCGTGATCGAAATGGGGATCTCCGGTTTCGGGGAGATGCGGGCGCTGGCCCGTATGGTCCAACCGACGATCGCGGTCTATACGAACATCGGGCATGCCCATCTCGAATTCCTGCATGACCTGGACGGTGTACTGCGCGCAAAGACGGAGATGCTGGAGACCATGCCGGAGACGGCGCCGGTTGTTGTCAACGGCGACGATGAAAAGCTCTTTTCCTTCCCCTGCCGGCAGAGAAAGATTACTTTTGGATACGGAGCACACTGTGATATCCGTGCCGAAAACGTCGAGGTCGGTAAGGACATCTGCTGCGATATCGTCTGCGGCCTGCGCCGTATCCCCGTGCGGATCCCGGCCTTTGGCCGGCATCACGTCTATGCCGCCCTGGCTGCGGCGGCAGTCGGTATGCTGCTGGGGCTGGATGACCGGGAGATTCAGAACGGGATTTCCGCTTTCCGCAATGTGGGGCGCAGAGGGGACCGCTTCGAAACGGCAGGCATGCTGGTTGTGGACGATACCTATAACGCCAATCCGGACTCGGTATCCAACGGCATCGATACCCTGGTGCAGATGAAAGCGACGCGGCATATCTGCATTCTCGGCGATATGCTCGAACTGGGAGATGACAGCCGTAAAATGCACTATGACGTGGGCGCCTATGCACGGCAGAAGGGGATCGACCTGGTTCTGACGAGCGGGGTATTCGCCGAAGAGATGAGCCGAGCGGCGGGAGAACATGGGCTGCACTTCGAGACGAGGGAACAGCTCATCGAGGCCCTGCCCGGGCTTTTGAAAAAAGGGGACTGCATTCTGGTCAAGGCCTCCAAGGGCTCGCATTTTGAAACGGTTTCTGCCGCATTGCGTACAATCCGTCTCGACGGGAACGGACCGAAAGGGGTGCCCGCTTCGAAAGCGGCGCCCAGTATCCTGATGGATCTGGACGATACGATCCTTGACTTCCGCAAAGCGGAGCACCGCGCGCTGGCCAGATCTCTCGAGACCCTCGGCGTTCCCTGTGACGAAACAGTGCTCAATCGCTACAGTGTCATCAATCTCCAGCATTGGGAACGTCTGGAAAACGGAGAGATCACGCGGGACCGGGTTCTGGTCGGCCGCTTTGAACAGCTTCTCCGGGAACTGGGAGAAGAGAAGGACGCGGCACTGCTGCGGGATATCTATGAACGCAACCTGTCAGAGGGGCATTTCTTCGTTGACGGCGCAGTGGAGCTCCTGGATGCGCTGTACGGAAGGTATCGCCTGTTTCTGGTATCCAACGGAACCTACTCTGTTCAGCAGGGGAGACTGTCCAGTGCCGGCATTGCAGGATACTTTGAGAACATCTTTATCTCTGAAAGAATCGGCGCCAATAAGCCGGATCAGGCTTTCTTCGAACGCTGTTTTGAACAGATCCCCGGCTTTGACAGAGAACGCTGCCTCCTGATCGGTGACAGTCTGACCTCGGATATCCGCGGCGGAATGAACGCCGGCGTCAGGACCTGCTGGTTCAACCTGCGGGGAAATCCGGAACGGAAAGACATCGTACCGGATTACCGGATCAGCGCGCTCTCGGAACTGCCGGAACTTCTGGAACGCATTTTTACCTGAAATCCAAGCCGTAAGGACCGAAAAATGTTCCGGAAAAGGCTCTTTTTCAGGAAAGATGAATTGACGTGGCCGGAAGGATATGTTATTATATGCGTTAATTTATTCCGTAAAGGAGATGTTAATCCGAAATGGATGATGGCAGTCGATTGCCAATCATAATTTCAATCCTGTTATTATTTGGCGCGTTTTACTTCGCCGTTGCCGAAACGGCGTTTGCCGCCTGTTCCCGCCCGCGGATCAAAGCTTCAGCCGAGCGGGAAGAATCCGGGGCAAAACAGGCGTTATATATTCTGGAGCACTTTGAGCAGGCGATCAGCACCCTGCTGATCGGGACCAATCTCTGTCATCTGTTCCTGTCTGCCCTCGTCACCATGGTGGTGACCCGCCGCTGGGGCCTCTCTGTCGTTACGCTCAGCACGGTCCTCACGACGCTGGCGGTGTTCTTCGCTGCGGAAATGCTGCCGAAGAGCATAGCAAAAAAGTATCCGGAACGGCTGGCAAAGGCGTGCTCCGGGAGCCTGCGCTTCTTTATGACTCTGTTTTACCCCATGTCCAGGGCATTGTCATGGATTGGGGAGAGAGCTGCCAGGATGAGCAGGGAAGAACCGGAACTCTCTGTCACGGAGGATGAACTCTATGACATCATCGAGGATATGACGGAAGAGGGAAGCCTCGATGAAGAGCAGGGCGAGCTGATTTCTTCCGCCCTTCAGTTCAGCGACCTGACGGTGGAAAGCGTGCTGACCCCGCGCATGGATGTCGCCGCGCTCAATGTCGAAGCGAGCGGGGAAGAAATCCTTGCGGAGATCAAGGCGCAGAACCACAGCCGCCTTCCCGTATATGAGGGGAGTATCGATCATATCATCGGTATCCTCCAGATCCGGAAATACATCAAGGAATATCTCCGCACCGGTGCGGTACCTGATCTGCGGAACCTGCTGGATGATGCGTTTTTCATCCACCAGAGCACCGAACTGGATGAGCTCCTGCCGATGATGTCCCGGGAGCGCATCAACATGGCGGTTGTGACGGATAATTTTGGCGGCACACTCGGAATTGTGACGGTGGAGGACATTGTCGAGGAGATCTTCGGAGAGATCTGGGACGAGGATGACATCGTTGAGGAGGCTGTGACGGACCTCTCTGAGAATGCATGCATCGCCGATGCGGACGAGAGTGTGACAGATATCTTTGAACACCTGGATTACGAGGACCCGGAGAACAACGGCGAACTCGTCGATACCCGCCTGGGCGAGTGGGCGTATCAGTTCTTTGATTCCATCCCGTCACCCGGCGACAGCTTCCGCTACCACGACCTCACCGTGACCATCACGGAGATGGAGCACAACCGCATTCTGAAGCTGAAAATCGTTCGCGCCCCTGAGAACACGAAAGGGGGCGATGAAGCATGACAGTTGCACTCATCATCGCCGGAATCCTGCTCTGCATCCTGCTTTCAAACTTCTTCTCGGCATCTGAGATGGCTTATTCATCCTGCAACGAGCTCCGACTTGAAAATGCCGCCGAAGAGGGATCCGGGAAGGCCGCAAGAGCACTGCGTATCGTACACCACTTTGATGATGCGCTGAGCGCGATCCTGATCGGCAACAACCTTGTGAACATCGCCGCTTCTTCGCTGGCCTCGGTACTGGTGATCCTCATCACGGGGACGGACGGGAAAACCTGGCTTGCCACCCTGCTCCTGACGATTGTGATCATCATCTTTGGCGAGACAATCCCCAAAATCACGGCAAAGCAGAATGCCAATCGTGTCGCCGAACGTCATTCCCTGGTGATCCGCATTCTCATGATCGTTCTCAAGCCGCTGATCCTGCTGGTTGTCGGCCTGGTCCATCTGCTGACCTTCTGGATGAAGCCGGAGGAGCCGGGCGAGGATGAGGCGGTCGAGGAACTGCAGAGCCTGATCGAGACGGCCGAGGACGAGGAGGTCCTGGACGAGGACCGCTCGGAGCTGGTACAGGCTGCGATTGATTTCTCTGAGATTTCCGCTTACGAAGCCATGACAGCCCGCGTTGATGTGGAGGCCATTGACATCGACGATGACTGGGATGAGATCCTCACCCAGATTGAGCAGTCCGCATTCTCGCGGCTGCCGGTCTATGAAGACAGCATCGATCATATCATCGGCGTCCTTTACCTCAACCACTTTCTGAAGGCTGTGGCAGATGGGAAGAAGGAGATCCGTCCGCTCCTGATGGAACCATGCTATGTATATAAAACCATGAAGCTGCCGGATGTCATGGCACAGTTTCGTCGGGCAAAGCAGCACCTCGCCATTGTGTGTGACGAGTACGGCGGAACGCTGGGTGTCCTCACCATGGAGGACGTGATCGAACAGATTGTCGGAGACATCTGGGATGAGACCGACACCGTGGAGAATGAGATAATACGCCGCTCCGAAGATGAGCTGGAGCTGGACGGCGACATGCCGATCACAGAGTTCCTCGAACTGATGGAGCTGCCGGAAAAGGACTTCGAGGCGGACAGCGACACCCTGGGCGGCTGGACGATCGAATCCTTCGGCGGCCGTTTTCCGGAACCCGGGGAGTCCTTCCGGTATCAGGATGTGGAGGTTACTGTCCTTGCCATGGACGGACGGCGTGTGGAGCGTGTCCTGGTGAAACGTGTTCCACAGGCCGGGGAGACGACAGAATAACTGTATACAGGGAAATTTCCCGGAATCATTTCGGTTCCGGGAAAAGTTTTCCTTGCAGAATACGGTTTTCTGCGTTATAATACTCAGGCGTTTCCGGGTGTAGCGCAGCTGGTAGCGCGCGTGGTTTGGGACCATGAGGCCGCAGGTTCGATCCCTGTCACTCGGACCATTTAGATGTAGAGAAACAAAAGTATTGTGTGATCACATTTTAAAAACAAACCTTTGGTTTAAGCCGCTTTTCGCTTTTTTAAGAGAGCGTTTTATAATTGTGATTTTAAACTTGTGTTTTTCTCTAACATCACTGAACTTGGCCGTTTATCTGGCCAACAAAAAACGGAAAAGGCAGTTACCTGACGATTGTTGTGGTAACTGCCTTTTCTGCTTTAAAAGCCGATTTTCATTTTTCCAACGTCGACCTGATAACGGCCGAGGAGACGACGATACTTGTCTTCATATTCATCTCTTTCTCGTCTGAGCCGTTCATTTTCACTTGTTAACCTTGCATTGTAGTTTCTGGAGTAGCTCAGTATGTTTTCAAGTTTTTTAATCCGCTGCTCCAGCATTGATACATTGCTTAATGAGAAAATATCGCATGATGTGCGATAAACCGGGCTATATCTTCTCGCAACATGCGACGGGGCATCTGTCAATAACAAATTAAAATGTCACTTTTTAGCAGCAGTATTAACGCGAGAAAATGTCACTTCTGGATAGGATGACTAAGGGGGCAAAGAAGATGCTGTTCAAAGTGTTCAAAACCCTTGTGGGAGACGGGTTTCAAACACTTTA